>JARGNR010000160.1 GCA_029212405.1 Saprospiraceae bacterium | reverse complement strand
CAACAATAGAATCCCCGATATCACTACAATCAAATTCAGTTTGACTCAATTCTAAGGTAACTGGGCCACAATTATCAAATGAACCCGCATCAACTTCCTCCGGAGCTATCGTGCCTGTTCCATCAGCGCTCAGACTCAAGTACAGTTCCGCGATACATACAGCTGTAGGCCCTAGTTTATCCTCTACAAAAACAGTTGTCCAGCATTGATTGGTGTTGCCACTTTCGTCCGTAACCGTTAAAAATACAATGGTTGTATCTCCGATATTTGAACAATTGAAGTTGGAAGGAGAGACTTCTAAACTAACATCTCCGCAATCATCATAAGAGCCTCCATCAATGTATTCTGGCAAAATCACTGCTTGGCCAAATTGATCTAAAGAAACATTAACTTGTGAAATACAAATCGCAGTCGGAGAAGTATTGTCTGTTGTTTGTATAATTTGCACATATGTTTCTACATCTCCAGTCAGCCAATCTAAAATGGTCCACTCTCTTAAGATTTTGATATTGTTTCCAGGTAAATTGAATATCTGATCGTTATAAGAAGTTCCGAATTGTCCACAATTGTCAATAATAATAGGTTCGCCAGTAATAGATGGGTCTGAACTATCGCCGCATTGTAAGGTGACATCTTCAGGATAAATAAATGAGGGTGGAGTCTTGTCTTCTACTAATACGGTTGACCAACAGGAATTGCCTGTTCCATCTTCTAGGATTACCGTATGAAGTCCAATGTCGTCACAAGTAAAGAAAGAAGGACTTACAGTGATTAGGTTGCAAGGGTCAAATACAGGATTGGCAAGGAGATCTTCTGGTTCTAAAGTGGCTGTGCCATCAATGCCAAGAGAAAGATTTAGTTGACTAAAACAAGCAAGAGTCTGCTGAGGAAATGAGATGGTGACATTTGCTGTACAAGTAGCTGTATTCCCATCATTGTCTTCGACGGTGAGGGTCACTACATTTACCCCGAGGTCATCGCAGGTAAAGAAATCTTTGTCCAAACTGAAGTCTACTATATTCCCATCGGGGTCAAATGAGCCTCCATTTACATTAAATGGGGAAATAGCTTTTGTGCCAGAAAAGTCCAAAACTGTGGAAAAATCTTGACAAATAGCAATCGGATCAATATTTTCGACAGATGGTTCTATCGCAGGTGTTGAATTTGCAAATGAGCTTTGGAAAGAAATGAAGAGTATTCCAGCCAAAAGAATCAAATGGATTTGGAATGATTTTATTTTGCTCCAAAGGGGGTAGGGGGTCAACATGGTTGGTGTTTTAAGTTAATTAATAGGGTAAAATCCCTTAAGATACCACAATGGATTGAAAATAATAAATGGGCATGACAGGAAAATTCCTGAAAATAACCATTGAATTATCACTTCATTGCATATTGAATTCAAAATAAATGAATTGTTAAACACCTAGTAGGAGGGAATGAGCAAACAACCATTCTCAATGTGTAAATGGTTGGTGGGTGGTTTATCTAGACTTGTGGTCCATAGAATTGGATTAAAGTAATAAAGGTTGTAAGGAGAGAGTAGATATCATTCCAACTAGAATCTGTAGATATTTTATGTAAAAGATGAGGTTGTATTTTAGACCCTATTTTGAGGCCATGTTTATGCATGAATGGGTAACCTCTACCATTTTTCACTTAGAGAATGACCTTTGGTTGAAATAGTTGAAATAATTCAGGGTGTGAAATTTAAAAATCGGACGGTAGACTATGAATAATGTTGAAAATGAAAAAAAAAGTGGAATAGATGTAAACTGGTCCAGATGGTATAATATTTACTCTTCTTAGCGAAAGAGATAAATACGCCCTCTTTCTAATAATTGAAAATATATACTTTTTTGTCTTTTCCTAAGACATAGATTTTATTGTTTAAAATTGAGAAGTCACTTATTGCGCTACTCCCCGTAATAAGCGTAGAAATTGGAGTGAATATATTATTGGCATCTCGTTCCTGAACGACAATGTTTGGAATTTTATCAGCATCAGAGGAGTTTTGATAAAAGGCCATTTTATCTGCATCCTTATATCTAGCATAGCTTATAGAGTACCCCGTATCTTGGCTTTGAATGGTTTCTTTCAAGGTCCAAAATCCATTTTCTACTAAAAAGGCGTCAATGCCATTATTTTCTCTTACATAAAAATAATCTCCATCTTCTATGGTTACACTGTACCCATAATTTTCATTCGTCTCAGGAGTGTCGTCCTCCCAGACACTGTTGGAAGACCAGTTTCCACTAAATTTATTAAAAATGGTTGCCGTACCCGCATTTTGAATGCTTCCAAATTCTTTACCTGGTGCACCGACAATGGCTCTATTTGTCGTGAGATCTACACTCCATCCAAATTGGTCCCCTAATGTAGCTCCTGCTCCTGCTAGTGTGGCTTCCAAATTATCGCTAGAGTTATAAATATATGCTTTCCCCGGCCCATAAGCAGTACCAGGAAACCCACCATAAGCTGGAGCGCCAATTATTGTCATTCCATTGTGTATGGCTATTGAACGGCCAAAATAATCTTGAAGACCGGAGTCTGGTGATTCAAACGTATTGGAATATACCCAGCTGTTTGAGGCTCCATTATACGTATATTCAATTACTTCTTTACCGTTGGCGTTCGCAATCAATATTCGATCATTGGACAGTGCTAGATCATCGGCATAATTAAAAAAAATATCTGGCCCTGATTCCGTTATTGAAAATGAATTGACCCAGGAACCACTGTTGTATAATTCAAAAAGATTGATATAGATAAACTTTGTGTAAGTTGGATTGGGAGGAAAGGACGTATCATATCCTGTTATAATTGTCTCAGAACTTTTGATTAAAACCTTGCCCTCTACCGCTTTAAAAAAAGAAATTGCTCCATCTACGTTGACTGAAAAACTGGAATTGGGAAGATTAAACGTGCCCTGCACTCCATAGGGACTTGAGCCTCCCAAGTTGATCCATTTTGATCCGTTATACCCTTCAAAACGATTATTGGTCGAGTTGAAACGAATGGTTCCTTCTGTGGGCGCTTTGGCATCATCTCCGATTTTCAGTTTCCCATTGATGTGTACTTTTTGATTGGGGTTGTTTGTCCCAAATCCGGTTTCTCCCTCCGTATCTATTTGCATTTGAGCTTCGTCCGAACTGCCGAGAATTAAGGAGGACGAGGAATATATTCTCGAGATTCCTGCTCCACCGCCTCCCGTTGCCACTCCAATTCTGAGATTATGACCATTGTTGCCAATCCGTACATCTCCAGCATTTCCTGCATCAAGGTTCCAGTCTCCTCCTTTGAGATCAAGTCTGGCTTCTGGATTGGTAATTCCGATTCCTACATCACCGGAAGGGCTAATTCGCATATATTCGGTAAAATCAAATGTAGTATCATCAAAGGATGCAAAGAGAAAGCTTTTTCCCGGAACCCAACTTACAGAAGGATCTGGAAACGCATCACTTCCACTCCAAAATCGAAGGAACTTGGAATTGTCTAGTGAAGAAATATTAAGTTGTGACGCATCAGAATTGCTCGTCGAACGGACGTCCAAGGTATATTCAGGATTGGTCATGTTTATTCCTACCTTTTGTGCCGAACCAGAAAGGAAGGGCACTAGGAATACAATTACAAATAGTTGTTTCATTCGCTGATATTTTAAGCAAAAATAAGCGCACATCGTTTTGGGTATAGGTCAGACTGAGTGAACGGTTTCTTTCAGTGCGTGTGTGGTTTATACGGCCATCTATTTTCCTTTACACAATTGAGTTGAAACGCTGTTTTCGCCTTCCAGGAATTTGAAGTCGTGCAATGATTGAATGATCGTCATGCAAAAGTGATCATCCATATAGTATGGAGCTAGTATTTGAGAGGTAAAAATATCGTTAGACGACGCTTTGTACATGGAGTCCAAAAAGGACATCTTTTTCCTCGTTAAATGTATGGTAAGGAAAAGACCACAATTGATTAAAAGAGAAGCATTTTTTTTATGTATACTATAAATGGCGTCAGCAAGGTTATTGGGAATCATTGGATCAAACTTTCCATAAAATAGAGACATTCAGTCAATGTTAGAATCATTGCTCAATATCTGTGGTTGTAAGCCTAAAACAACAAATACCCCATTACTAACGAAGAGTTATGTCAAATTTTTACATAACCTCTTTGAATTGTAAACTACCTAACTAATCTACGTCAGCAGGGCTCCTGACACATATCCTTGATATCCCTATCCACCTGATTTAATTTTGTAATTGAATGAACTATTAATTAACAAAACCGTAATGATGAAAAATTTATACATCCTTTTCATTTTCATGATTTCCTCCTATGGAATGATAGGACAAACCACTTGCGAAGACCCCAACGCCTTCACAATGGATACAGAATGCGGAACCAAATTTGACTTGTGTATAGACCGGTACACCATGGATGAAAATACAACTATGGAACTTCAAGTCTTTACCAACGATATGAACATGTTTGATCCTTGTCAATCCTTCATTTGCGCACCTTGTTCTAATGGAACATTGGAGAAACTTGCCAACTGTAATTTTGCCTATACACCCGATGCTGGTTTTTATGGCAATGATACCTTCTATTATGCAATGATTATAAATGACATTTGTACAAACAATGTGTATTGTGGTGAAGATGATGGCAAAATATGGACGGTCAATGCCAGATATAGCGGTCCAGACGGATTAAACCTGAAAGTCAATTCGAAAAAAGGTGAAGGATGGGAATTTGTAGGAGAAGTAGACAATCTGCAAAATGGAGATTACTTTTTGATGGATGGTTCTCATTTGAATACGGGCCAAACCCAGTGGAATTATACCTTTTATTATCCGGAAGACGACGAAGGGGACTGTGACGATGATGATGACAACGATGATAATTGTATTTACCAAAATATAGTTGTGCATACCTCTTGTTCAGAACAGATTATGGGCAAAGACTATGGTCTATTCAGAGTAGTTTCTGGATGTATTGCCACTCCACCCAACAAAGGGGAATGTGACAGTCAATCTAGAAATGAAACCTATACGGTTACCTCTCAGTGGGTAGATACGACCATGGTGGTAATTACTGTTTTCAAACCTTTACCCATATCCTTGGAAGGATTCAACGTGAGCCATAAGAATGGAAAGAATGTTCTGGAATGGAATGTAGTCTCTTCCATCTATGAAAGCCATATAGACGTTGAAAAATCATTGAACGGAAAAGATTTCTTCAGTATTGGAAAAGTGAGTCCTGTAAAAGAGCGGTATTATTCGTTTACGGATCCAACACCTCAAACGTCTGAATACAGTTATTACAGATTGAAAGTGGTGGATCTGGACAACAACTACATCTACACCAATAGAGTGAGCCTTAAAAACAAATGGACGAATATCATCCAGTTGTATCCGAATCCCACCGATGGAGTTCTTTTAATCAGCTGCAATGGAGATATAGAATTAACCTATCAGTACGAAATTATCGATATGGCTGGCAACCTGAAGATTCGAAATTATTCACAAGAAAACAAAAGCACCGTGGTACATCTCAACAATTATAACATCCTGCCGGGCATGTACATCCTCAGAATGGAATTTAATGATGGCGGTGTACATTTTGAGAAATTTGTCTACACGAATGAGTAGTAGGGAGTATCGATGGTGTGGGTGAATTAGGTGCCGTATTGACGATTGGAACTAAAAAAGGAGAGTCTTGGATTCAGTGGAATCTGGGGCTCTTTTTGGGTTTGGAGGGGTGGGGAAGTTTTTTGAGGGATTGGATGTGTAGCAGTGAAGTAAATACTAAAGGCCTGATACAACACCAAGCCATTTAGATTTCTTTACAATTCTTCGGATTTAAACAACGATACACATATCTACATGATTTCACAAAATTTCCCTGCCCTATATTAGATCAATACATAGAATGCTTAAGACATGAATATGATTTTACTTCATAATTGGTACGCTACTCTTTTAAACATGATTTATTACTCTTTGTATAGCATCATTATCATCAAATAAATTGAAGTGGTTGATGTTTCCAGAGGTAATCAACAGGTTAGGGAGCTCACTGCCATCTTCTCCTGGTTTCAAATTCAATGAAGAACTTACAGGAGTCACTCCATCATTGGGTTGGTCTGCAAACAATTCTACGTCATATCTGGTATCCAATGTTTTTTTGATTAGACCTGTTGGTTCAAAGTTGGCACCAATGAATATGTGTTTTTTTGCATCGTAAACAAATCCCCTTTGGTTTATAATCAATGCACTATTAGGGGCCTGATCTTTTAATCCTGGAAGGTCTAATAATTTTTTTGTGAGGAAACTGACTAATTTGAAAATACCACTGACCACTCCACCGGTAGCGAGTACAGATAGGTTGGTAATTTTATCCAATACTTTAGGGATATTGTCTTTATAGGCCAATGGAGTTCCATTGATGGTTCCTCCTGCAAATACCATCTTAGGAGTGTTGGCTGGATCTTTAAATACCTCTTTTGCAACAAGACATCCTCTGCTGAAAGCAATGACAGTCAACTTGTTATTGTCTAGCTTAAGCGAAGCTAATTTTGTTTTGATTTCTGCTGCATTTTCTGTTACACTATCCTTTAATGTGGACATGTCATACCCTAATATAGAACTATTATATCCTTCAGAAATAAGTTTGTTTTTAAACGCATTATTTTTAAGCAATTCATCAAAAGAGGCTTCAGTATGTGACCAAGTTCCATGAATCAGCAGAAGTGTTTTTTTAGTTGTATTAATCTTTGGAGTGCCACCATCATATTGACTCCACTTGCCTCTTCCAGTTATTTGACGATAAATCAACCCTTTTAAACCACTCTTTGGTTCGTCCTTGATTATTCTAACTACATTAACAATGATTTTCTTGATTTTTTGTCCCAGTTTTTTCAACCAACTTCCTAATCCTCGAGTCGAATTATTCGATACAGTAGATAGAGATACATAACTTTCACCATAAGGGACAAACGCTTCTAATGATTCATTTCCCCGCTTCTTTTTGTCCTTTATTTCATTGGCATAAACCCATTTATATCTCTTTGTTCCATCATATAATTCTACTTCTACTAAATGGATTGGATTTACATTGTTTTTATCGTAGGAAAAACCAATTTCTATGGAAGAGAGTGAAGAACGGAATCCTCTATTCAAGTTCTTTTGATTATCTTCTAAATCAATTTCAAACGACTCGATTATTTCTTCTTTGTTTGCTTTAGGTACCTCTCGCTTTGTCACATTGTAAGGAGAATTTGACCAATAAGTTACTCTAGAAGAATCATCTAAATCCACATCGTAAATAGGTCTTACAAACGATTGATTGGATTGCTGAGCTCTTAATGATTTATTTCCTTTCCGAGCCATCATAGACTTAAGGAATTTACTTGATCTCGGACTTTTCAAAATCGCATTAGCGAGATCGACAGAAATTCCGTCATTGAGTGAAAATTCTTGAAATTCTTCTTGAGAAACAATTAATTGCTCAATCTCCAATGCCAACATTTCTTCTAATATGGGATCATTGTACTTTTGGCTGTCCTTGCCAGATTTAGATCTTCTTTTCCACATTTTAAACAAATCATCTATTCCGGTTCGACCAAGCGAGTCTGGATCATGCTTTTCTAAACTGTTTAATACGTTTAAATTGACATCAAAATTCATCATTTCATTGGCCTGCAGTATGCCTTTTCCATAATAGCTGTCATAACCCGTATCCTTCTTAGCTGTTTCAAACAGTGCTTTCCTAGCCAATTCTATTTTTTTCCATTGATCCTGAGGCTGGGTTATATGCTTGGAGATGAAATCCCTGTTTTTATGTAAAAACAACGCCACCGCAGCTGCAATTTGGGGAGTAGCACTGGAAGTACCGCCTCCTGATCTCGAATAGTAGGGGGCGTCCTTATGAGACAGCCATGTGATATTTGGGGTGTATGCCGCAATTGCTGTTTCCATGGCTATAGCGGGGCCATAGCAGGATTGCATATGTGGACTTCCTTCTGCTCTTTTTGGAGGTGTTTTCACAAGATAAGGGGTGTCTAAATAGGTTGTTCCTACTGCAGCAATAACTCGATTGAAGCGAGCGGGATACATGATGGATTTAGGCAGAAGCACTTTTGGAAACTTTGTCCAGCTGTTTCCACCCGCAGATACGATGGTAATTCCTTTTTCATAGGCTTTATTAATCGCATTTAACATCCTTTTGGATGGCGCGCCTGCCATGGACATTGTAATGACATCTACATTTTGAGAAATGGCATATTCTACGGCTTTGGCAAAATTTTTGGCCCTTGTAATGAAAACCGACTCACTTATCTTCAATGAAATCACCTGAGCATATGGAAAAGCTCCAAAGTACCTGGGCATGGTGTCCCCGTCAGGAAGTTGTGTTTCAAAACTTTGTCCGGCTAAAATAGAAACCGTAGCATGTCCGTGTCCCTGTTGTTCGGCAAACGCAAACCACTTGTCTTTGTCCTCTGCATTGGTGAAGTTGTTACTCAACGTGTCATCATAGTGGAGTGGAAGAGAGGGATGATTGCTTAAGATTCCAGTGTCGATATGCGCTATTATTGGGTAGGAGCTTTTATCCGCTGGATTGTTGGCATTGGATTCTGGACAGGCATTGCGGAATGCTTGATCGAGCTGAGAGAAGAGATCTCCTTTATGCCATGAAAATCGATCAGGATCAGTAAGTTCTGGAGCGGGATACGTATGAAGATATTTATCAGGGTTTTTATTGCCTCTTTTGTTTTCCAGTTCTTTATTGATATGATCAACTGCGATGATATCGGGCTCGATAAATTCAGATTTGTCCGACTGAAAATAAGCTGAATATGCCGCATCCCAGGCGGAAGAAATATCGTCATTTATCCCTCTTGCCTTATTGGATGTTGAATCCGTGATCGGTAAAGCGTCGGTTTCCGTCAATAAATAACCCGTAGAGACCAGTTCATATTTATTCTTTGGCTCTGCCTCATCTATATCTGAAATTGGCCCTGATTGTTCCACACGAGCACCTGTAAATAAATCGGAAAATGACATCTTCTTCAATGCATCGTTGTTATTTCCATAATTCGAAAATACAGGGTTTTGATCGTAGATGTATTGGGTTTCTATCCCGTCTCTTACTTCCTCCAAAATATCTTCTAAAGCAATAGAAGGGTTATTTTGTACCGCCTCCATGAAAGCTAATGTAAATACTCCATTTTTGTTGATCTCATTTGCCAATTGGTCATCTTGACAGGCAGCAATGGAGACCACAGACGCCTTGGGACTATCGTTCTTTTTGCCTCTGCCTATATTCTTGAGTTTGGCCCACTCTCTATCATAGAAGTCTTTATTCTCTTGGTATACCTTACGGATATATCCAGATTTTATTCCTCTGTACTTTCGAGCAGATTCAGAATGGTTGTCTGGAATATCAATACTCAGTCCTCGTTTTCCTCTTGTATTGGTGCCACTGTGGCAAGAATCAGATACAAATAAAATGTTGACCCCATCCTTGAAAGAATAAATAAGTTCTTTGGTTTCATCGTCTATCCAAATGCCATCATAAAGAATTAGGGTTTCGTCATTTCCGCCATCTTCTTCATCGTTGTTGTGGTCCTGGATGGTTCCCCCATGACCCGCGTATGAAATGAAAACAAAGTCTCCTGATTTGGCATTTTTAGCCAATTTTTTTAATTCAGATTTAAAGTTCTCTCTGGTTGCATCATCATCGTTTAGGATGGTCTGAGAAGTAAAACCTGCAGTTAGCGATTGATAGAGTTTACTATCATTTATGCACCCATCTAAATCGGCATATACATTGTTATAGACCTGTTGGTTTACATTGTCCAAGGCCACATGTAAGGCGTATCTTGAGGGGGTGTTGTTTGACGGAGATGTAGAGTTGTTGTTGGAAGCGGAGTTCGTGTTTGTGTGATCGTTGCTACCACTATTGTTGTTGTTTTTTTTGGAAGTTGTATCGGATTTCATGTGTCCTTTATTTTTATGAATTTTTGTATTTTCTACTAATAATTGAGCATCAATAATGCCCCAACCCATCTGTTGATCCAAAACTTCTGAGCGGGAG
>JARGNR010000159.1 GCA_029212405.1 Saprospiraceae bacterium | reverse complement strand
TTGTCGACTATCGTCGCCACTCTTCGAGATCAGTCAGTCTTAATCTTTCCAATCTTTCAAATCTTTTCCAATCTTTCCCATCTCCCTGCACGCCGCTAACGCGTTCCTTCCTTTGTCGACTATCGTCGCCACTCTTCGAGATCAGTCAGTCTAAATCTTTCCAATCTCTCCAATCTAACTCCACGCCGCTAACGCTGCCTGTCCCTCCTGACGGGATTCCTTCCAATCTTTCGACTGCTACAATTGAGGGAGAGGTCCTTCAAGAACAAGTTTTTCTTCTCCCGGGAAAGGAATATTATCCAACTGCGCTTTTACGATGTCTCTATGAGCATAAAATCCTGGTAATTCTTCTTCAGGCATAGGTTCAGCGGGAGGGAAGTTTTCTCGGAGGTGATCAATCTGTTTTTTGTTTTTCCAGAATCTGAAACATACATGAGGTCCAGTTGCTAGGCCAGTAGATCCAACATATCCTATAGTTGTGCCTTGACTTACATTTACGCCAGGTCGAATACCTTTTGCAATGCGTTGCATGTGGAGATATTGGGTTTCGTAGGTTTTGTCGTGCTTCATTTTCACAAAACGACCATTGTTTTTTGTATAGCTTGCTTTTGTAATTACACCATCCGCCACAGCCATTATCGGGGTACCATAATCAGCAGCATAATCTGTTCCAAGGTGAGGAATTCGTCTCTTTTTAATGGGGTGGAGTCTTCTACGATTAAATCTGGATGAAATCCTCGCGCTTCCTTTAATTGGAGATTTTAAGAATGCTTTTTTACTGGGGCGACCTTCCATATCATAAAATCCAGTATATAAGTCATTTTCATAGTATACAGAGTAGTATTCTCCATGTTTGTTTTGATAGAAGGCTCCGATCATTTTACCTAGTGAAACGGGCTCACCATCGATGTATTTTCGCTCGTAGATTACTTTGAAGCGATCTCCTACTTGAGTATGGTAAAAAGATACAGAGGATGCGAGTGCATCTTCCATCAGGTCTATAACTCTAGGATTAATATTTTGATCGGTCATTGACTTCCATAATGAGGAAGTGATTTCTCCTGAAGCACTTTCTATGACTACATTAAATTTCTTATCGACTACTTTGATAGAGACTGAATCTTGAAAATCATAAATTACATAACGAAGTGGATCTGGTTCATAGACAAATGCAAGTGCCGCATCTTGACAACTGTCTTTTTTTATAAGATGATATCGCTTACCTGCTTTTATACCTCTGACGTCAAATATTTCTTTGGCTTTTGACTCTAATTCAGCAATAGTGCTATAACTGACTCCATTATTTGTCAGAATATCCCCTAAAAATTGATTGTATTGAATGGTGCCGCTTTCAAAGTGATGGTTGGCAGTTTGATAACCATATTTAAAATCAATATTATGCTCTTTGTGTGTGAGTTCAGCTTCAGATTCATCATCCAAATAATCAGTGCTGGTATTTGATTCATAGAATTGGTAACCCATGATTATGATGGCTGCAATCCCAATTGATGCAAAAATATCGAACAATAAACCTTTCTTTCGGATGGATGAATTTCTCTTATTCACGGGGTGTTTATTCAATTTAAAAGTTAATCAAATGCCAAAACAAGGCGCAAATATAATAGAATGCGGACTTCAAAGTTAAATAACGAAACTAAATTTTGTAAAGTACTTTTCTTTAGTAAAATTATTTGAAGGCTTATAAATCAATCTGATACACTAACATTTCTATCTTTGCAAAATGAATTGGACCTCTTATATAAAGGGTTTTGAAGCGTATTTGTTGCTGGAGAGGTCTCTTTCTGATCATTCTATTCAAGCGTACAAGTATGATGTAGATAAATTGTACCATTTTGTACAGACTACTAATTTGAACAAGTCACCTGAACAAATTGATCTTCAAGACTTAGAAAATTTTGTCCACTATATCAATAAAATAGGAATTGGAGCGCATACCCAAGCTCGGATTTTGTCTGGTGTGAGAGCTTTTTACAAATATTTATTGATGGAAGATGTGATGGATCATGATCCAACGGAATTGATGGAAGGTCCCAAATTGAAGCGCAAGATTCCAGATGTGTTGAGTTATGAAGAGTTGATTCTCATTTTTGAAGCAGTAGACCTAAGTCATGAATTGGGCCATCGCAATCGAGCGATTCTGGAAACCTTGTACGCATGTGGAGTGAGAGTAAGTGAATTGATCAACTTAAGGATTAGTAATTATTTTCCAAAAGAAGGTTTTGTCAGAGTAATTGGAAAGGGGGATAAGGAAAGAATTGTACCGATAGGAGGGGAAGCAATTCGTTTTATTAATATTTATTTGCAACATAATCGGGTGCATGTACCTGTAATAAAAGGCCAGGAGGATTTTGTGTTTTTAAACCGAAGAGGAAGAAAGTTGAGTCGAGTAATGGTTTTTTTAATTATAAAGAAAGCTGTGGAAGCGGCTGGAATCAACAAAACGGTAAGTCCACACACCTTTCGACATTCTTTTGCTACGCATTTGGTAGAAGGCGGAGCAGATTTGCGTGCTGTTCAAGATATGTTGGGTCATGAAAGTATAACAACAACAGAAATATACACACATTTGGATCGTTCATTTTTAAGAGATACCTTGGTGCGTTTTCATCCAGGATACAAAAAATAAATTTTTATGAGGTTTACATTTCTTAACCTGATTTTATTCCTATTCCTATCCATCGTATGCATACAATGTAAGTCAGGGAAACAGGATAAATCGATTGAACAAAGCTCTTCTACAAAAGACTATCTTGTTTTTTTGAATAAGGAGGAAGCAGTAAAGCAGATCAATCAAGATAGAACAGACGGTTTTTTTGAATCATTATCCATTGCAGATATGTCTATTCAGTTGAAGCAACAAGAAATGCCAGCAAGTGGAGGAGAATCCAAACTATTGTACCAGGAACTGTTGAAAAGTGAAATGCAAGACTTTTCGGAGCAAGAAGAGGCATTTATGCAGGTCGTATTTGATTCTACCTTGGCCGCATTAAACGCCATAAATCCCAATTTAATGCCTGAGCGTATTGAATTGATAAAAACGAAAACGAATCATTATGGTCCGAATGTCTACTATACCAGGGAAGACGCCATAATATTACCTGATAATATCTTCTTGTCCCCTTCTCTTGACGCTCAAATGCCGGTCATGTTGCACGAGATTTTTCATATACTCAGTAGGTATAATGTTGATTTTCGAGAGCAAATGTATGGTCTCATAGGATTTGTGCCCTTTGAAGAAGAATTGGTATTGCCTAAAAAAATATCTGATAGGTTATTAACAAACCCTGATGGTGTAAGTACAAAGTATGCCATTAAATTGAAGAATGAGAGCGGGATAGAGCAGTTAGCCTTGCCTTTAATTCTGAGTACGAAAGATAGATATGAGCCATCGATGCCTATCTTTTTTTCATACTTGTCATTTGATTTGTTTCCATTGATTAAGATAGCTGAAAATGAAGTTACTCTTGGTTTAAACTCAAAGGGAGAATCGTCTTTATCGATTGAACACAATGCAGATTTTTTCAAACAGATTAAGGACAATACACAATACATTATTCACCCAGATGAGATTATGGCGGACAATTTCATGATGGCAGTTATTGCAAGCAAAAATGGCAACTTTGATGGTTTTTCAGAAGATGGGAAAAAACTATTGATGGATGTTATCAATATATTGAAAACATTTAAATAATATATATTACTTTTATTCTTAATGTCAAGTCATAAAAAAAGGGAATTCCATTCTTCGAGAGAGAAGATTCATGAAGTAATCTTTGGTACAGAGACCAAAGCTGGTAAAACTTTTGACATTATTTTGTTGATATGTATTTTGGCCAGTGTTGTTGTTGTGGTACTCGAATCGGTTCCTTCATACGATGCCAAATACGGTAAATTTTTCAAGGCGGTAGAGTGGATTTTTACGATATTCTTTACCATAGAGTATATTTTACGATTGTATTCAGTGTATAGACCGATCAAGTATGCGACTAGCTTTTTTGGAATTATTGATTTGATGTCCATTATCCCCACCTATCTCACATTTCTTTTTGCAGGTTCACAAAGTTTGATGGTGGTCAGAGGATTGAGATTGCTGCGGGTATTCAGAATTTTCAAGTTGGCTAATTTTTTGGATGAGAGTAAGATTATTATATCAGCTTTACGTGCAAGCAGAGCCAAGATATCGGTCTTTGTTGTTTTTATATTGATTATGGTCTGTATTTTTGGGTCAGTAATGTATTTGGTAGAAGGCAGTGACAATTCAGAATTTGATAGTATACCTAGAAGTATTTATTGGGCGATTGTGACACTGACTACAGTTGGGTATGGAGATATTTCGCCAGATACACCTTTAGGCCAATTTATTGCTGCATTTATTATGATTGCTGGATATGCCATTATTGCTGTTCCTACAGGTATAGTCACTGCAGAAGTTATTAATAAAACTGGTGACAAGAAAGTAGGGTTTACCAATAGAACCTGCCTATATTGCAGTAAAGAAGGACATGATGAGGATGCAGAACATTGCAAGTATTGTGGAGAAGAACTTCATAAAGATCATTAACTAAAAAAAGAATCAAATGAAAATAAGAATTAAAGATAACTCGATCCGATTTAGACTTTCAGCTACAGATTTGAAAACCTTGAAAAAGAAGGGAAAGGTAGTCAGCAAATGCGTTTTTGGAAGTTCTCAGGTTTTTAAATATTCTGTGATCTCCAAGAAGAATGGCAACAGTGAGTTTCTATGCATAGATCTTAAAAAGAACCATATTAAAATTGAATTAGCTGCTTCGGATGTAAAAGAGTGGATCAAATCAGATTTAGAAGGATTTGACGCGGTAATGGATAACGGTTCGGATGAACGTTTGTATGTTTTGATCGAGAAAGATTGGCAATGCTTAAAACCTAGGGACGAGGACGAATCTGATTTGTTTCCAAATCCGAATGCCCAATAATTAATGGGGTGAAATCTGTAATCAATAAAAAAATTTCCCGTCATCTCGCGGATTCGAATCAAGACGTCGAGGATGTTTTAACCATTGAAGAACCTTTGGAGATTCGAGTGAAATATCATACTCAACATGGTATTCATCGGATAATGAGTTTGGCAGTAACTATGCGAACGCCAGGAGAAGATGAGTTTTTAGCTCGTGGATTTTTATTTACAGAAAGTATTATAGCTTCGCAATCTGACATAGTTCAGGTAGATCAGTTGGAGGATAATATCATTCTTGTCACGCTTCAGGATCGTATTCAATTTGATGCTCAAAAATTGCAACGAAATTTCTATACTACTTCCAGCTGCGGAGTATGCGGAAAAGCTTCAATAGAAAGTATACATTCAGATACCATTTATTTGCCCTGGTCTTCCAAGTTTACCATCAATAAAGCACATCTGTATAAATTACCTGAAAGACTTCGACAACAACAAGCACAATTTTCTCAGACTGGTGGAATTCATGCCTGTGCCTTAATAGATTCATCTGGGAATATCGTCTTAGTAAAAGAAGATGTAGGACGACACAATGCTATGGATAAATTAATCGGGGCCAATGAAAAATATCCAATAGCTGACTGCATGGTTTTGGTGAGTGGACGAGCCAGTTTCGAGTTGGTGCAAAAAGCAAGTAAAGCAGGTATTCCATTAATGGCAGCTATAGGAGCACCTTCCTCATTAGCAGTTCAACTCGCTGAAGAGCAAGGGATGGGCTTGGTAGGATTTTTACGAAACAATAGCTTTAATCTATATACTGGGCAAGACCGGATCATTTAAAGTTGAATTCTTTTACCTCCTTTCGATGCGCTTTCAAAAATGGCATCCATGATGAACATGTCTTTTAATCCATCTTCACCGGGTACCATGACGGAGGTATTATTCAAAATAGCCAATGCATCGTCATCCATTTGCTTCGCTTGTTGATTTTCTACATATGTATTGAGTAAAACTCCATCACTTGCACTTCCACGCACTCCATTATACGATTGAAATGGCTCTAATCCATAATACCCATTTTGACAATTGACATGCAGCTTATTCACTGATTTAGCTAACGTAGTCGTGCAATCAGCTATAGCTCCAGACGGAAATTCTAATTTAAATGTAGTCGTCTCATCGACTTGACTGAATCGATTTGGTTTATCCGTATAATGTGAAGCAATTACCGCAATAGGTTCTTCTCCTGTAACATATCGAGCCGCATTGAGAGGATAGGTACCCATGTCGTACATGGCACCTCCACCCAATTCCTTTTCTAACTTCCATCCCTCGTAACCTGATGCATTCCATCCAGCTTCTGCATTGAGCAATTTTATTTTGCCATACGGTTTAGATTTTGACCATGACATAATAGTTCGGGTATTGGCTTCATGTTGCATTCTATAGCCTACAGTGAGTTGGACTTTGTTTTTCGCACAAACATTCAACAGCTTTTGACCTTGAGCTCCATTGATTTCAAGTGGTTTTTCACACCAAACATGTTTTCCTGCGTTTGCCGCAATGGCTGCATATTTTAAATGGAGGGCATTAGGAGTGACAATATACACCACATCAATGTCAGGATTATCTGCCATTTCATGCATGTTTTCATAATTGTAGATGTTGTTATCTTTTATACCATATTGTTTTTGCCAGGAAACTGCTTTGTTGGGTGTACCAGTGACAATACCGGCCAAATGACAATACTGAGTGAGCCCGAAAGCAGGAGCTAATAAGCCTGTACTGTAGTATCCAAGTCCTACCAATGCTACACCAATTGATTTCTTTTGGGAGGGAAGTAGGATGGTAGGCATGGCTATTGAGGAGGAGAGCAGGGTAGAGGTCTTAATAAATTGCCTTCTATTCATAGTTATGGATTTGTCAGGTTCGAGGTTCTAAGATATACAATGTTTGGAACTTGTGTTTTAATGTATAGGTAACATAAATGTTGTATTTAAATTTTTAATCTCAAATAAGGATTTCTTTTTTAGTCAATATGGATGGTGACTTGTAAATTACGACTTCGAATTGATAAACAATAGATATATGAAGTTGAAATGGGGCATTTTAGGGTTAGGGAAAATAGCCAACAAGTTTGCTAAGGATTTGGCCATGGTGGAGAATTGTGAATTGGTAGCGGTGGCATCCCGATCATTAGAAAAAGCGAATGCGTTCGGGAAGGAATATGGAGCTAAGAACTTTCATTCCTCATATGAAGCGTTGTTCAACAATTCAGACGTGGATATCATTTATATTGCTACACCTCACAGTTCGCACATGCTATATGCATTACAAGCACTCAACCACAAAAAACATGTGTTATGTGAAAAGCCACTTGCCATCAACAAAATTCAGGTTCAGCAACTCATCGATGCTTCTCGTGCCAACCATGTATTTTTAATGGAAGCATTCTGGACGCGATTCAATCCTACATTTGAAGCGGTATTGCAACGGGTGCAGAATAAAGAGATCGGTGAAGTGAATTATGTCAATGCTGATTTTTCTTTTTTTAGAGATGCTGATCCTGCAAGTAGAATGCTAAATATGGAATTAGCAGGTGGTTCACTGTTGGATATTGGTGTATATCCAGTGTTTTTGAGTTATATGTTATTGGGATATCCAGAACAAATCGTAGCAGTGGCCAACAAACACGAAACAGGAGCAGATATCCAAATGTCCGCCATTTTAAAATACCCAAAAGGAATTGCTAATTTAATGAGTGGCTTTCGTTCTCCGTCGGATATGATTGCTCGAATTTATGGGACGGGAGGTAGTATTTATATTGATAAAGTATGGCATGAATCAGAGGGCTACAAAGTAGAGGTGGGTGATCAATTAACAGCCTATAGTTTGCCTAAAAAAGGCAAGGGGTTTACGTATGAAATTGAAGAATGTCTTCAATGCATTAAAGAGGGGAGGATAGAGAGTGAAAAGTGGTCCCATCAAGATAGTTTAAATTTGATTTCTATATGTGATGAGATAAGAAGTCAGATAGGGGTGAAATATCCATTTGAATAAAGTAGGAGGATTCTGCAATTATTTTTGATTATGACTTTCGTCACATAAAAAATCTCTCAGTCTTTTGATCCAAAATCGAAACAAAACAATTAAGGCTTTACCTGGATTTTAAAGCAGAAATATCATCCATTTAGCTGAGCCAGTTCAGACCACTTTTACCCTCTGTCATTGAAGAGCGATTGCTTGGAATCTAATTACACCGAACCTTGCCAAAATTTAATTTCACAAAAAAAAAGTGGAACGAATCGCCCCACTTTTATACTTAAACTAACTAATCTGTATTATTAACAATCTATATTTTTTTGATTGGTATCCCAACAATGCCATTCTTCGTCTTCGAAATGTTTTGGGTCTTTGACTCTCCCATTTTTTTCCAACTCATTGGCTTCAATTTCAATTAAATTTCCATCGGTAGACACATCGTAATGCCGATCGTATTCTCCAGTAGGTTCAGCCATCCATTCGATAAAGTCTCCATTGCCAGGATCGTTTGGAATAACATTCGTAAATCGTATGGTCACATTATCTTTATCAAAATCTTTGTTGAAAGAAAGAGTTACGTATGGTTCAGGATTTTGAGGATATCGATTTACGGTAAATGAACCTTCCGAATGGTTCGCTTTTACTATCCCTTCGTACCAAACAATTTCATTGGATGTTCCAGCTTCTTGGACCACCATTTTCCAAGCTACATCTTCTAAATTGTTGATGTATTGACCTGTGAGTGTGACATCGTATTTGGTCGAGCCATTTGCAGGAGGAGCTTGGTACTCGTATTTCCATTGCCAAGTTAAATCACCAATAAATTCAGATTCATAATTGAAAGAATGCCCAAAGGCAGCAATAGGAATAGCGGTATTAACAAAAACTACGGTATTCCAAACCAACACATTCAGGCCCGCATGAACCCAGTTGGATTTATCATTTCTGGTCGTAGCTATAGTTTGATCTTCAGCGATACCAAAAGTCTGTGTAGGAATTGTAAAAACATCGGTTGGAGGTATGGAAGGTGCAGCAAGATTGTCAGGAGCTTCTAAGGCATCTTCTTTGGTACAAGATTGAAGGGCTAAGATGAATCCTAAAGCAAGAAATAAAAAGAATGACTTTTTCATAGTTGTAAATTTTAGTGCATGAAAAACATTTTGTAATCGTATACAGACTGAAGACCGTTTGAAATGAATTTACCCTACTTAATTTTATATTATCTCACTTTAAATATTTGTTAAGAATGGTTTTGTGATTTGTATATGAAGCTGGCGCGGCTTCCTGTTTTGCTGTATATTTATTTTTTATTAAATTTGATAAGCCAATTTTACGTCCATTGTTCGATTCTATCTTTTGAACTCTCTCTTTCATTGAGTACCATTTCTTGCAATAGAAAAGTATTATTAACTATTAAACCAATCTATTATGTTTAGAAATTTCATAGTATTATTTTTTACGGTGTTTTCATATGCCCAACTCAATGCTCAAATTACGTTCAATAGTACTTCGGAAGTAATTTCATATTTAGAAGGTGAGTGGTGTCCAAAAGTTACGTGTGGCGGATTTGTCAGTTCCCCTTGTCAACCTATATCGGGCAATAATGGATATCTGCTGACTGTGTATAGTCCAATTGCAACTTCATCAGATAGTGTGCTGACATCTATTTATAATGCAGATTCAATGATATTTTCCAAAGCCGCCTATGTTTCCTTTTTACCTGAATATTTTGGGGGAATTTGGAGTATTGATTTGGGTAGTGGATCTTATAGAAGTTTTATTCGGACCGATTATATGTCTACTTCCGATAGTCTCGCTCTAGAAATCGATGGGTCAGATACGCCAACTATAATTTATGCTCGGACTCCAGAGACTTCAATTGCTGAGTTGATAGCAAAGGAAAAGAAGGTTGAGGTATTTCCGAATCCTGTAATGAATACATTAAGGGTAGATATTGGGTCAGAGACAATTATTAGCAAGGTATCGATTTGGGATACAAATGGTAGGATGGTTTCACTGTGGAATAACTTAGGTAAAAATATAGATGTATCACAATTGGAAAGTGGAGTTTATTTCATGAAATTTAGCGATGGAAGGGATTGGTATACGAGTCGTTTTGTTAAGATTTGAGAGATTGGAAAGATTGGAGAGATTT
>JARGNR010000158.1 GCA_029212405.1 Saprospiraceae bacterium | reverse complement strand
AAAACATCCCAGTTTATCATAAATAAAGAGATATTGCTTCTTTGGAATATCCCTATTTATTTTAAATTTTCGTTAAAGCGAAGTAATATTTTTAAATCAATATTGTCTTACTAGACAGGTTTTAATACCGATATTACTATAGGGACGAAACAAAAATACTTGGCACTTTAAAAGGCATAGCTGCGTGTGGAAGGGCAAGCTGCTATTGATAACTTGGCTAAGACGCTGATTCCCTCGACCGCTTATACAATTTAGTCATGACGACTAATAGAATACCAATACCTACGATTGAACCTCCTAAAATTAATGGGTTGGTTGAATTCTTAAATACAGCCATGGAAGTGATCAAAATTAAAAACAATGTAGGCACTTCATTGAATAGTCTGAATTTTGTTGATGAAAATCCAGTCTTCCCATTTTCCAATTTTTTGATCAGTGATTTACAATACACATGGTACACCGTCATTAATATCAACAAGACAATTTTGACATGCAACCAGTGACTACTTGCAAACCATTCGTAACCGTATGCATAAATCATTAATAGTCCGAATGTCCAGGTAATCATCATGGCTGGATTACAGATGATTCGGTAAACCCTCCATTCCATGGTATTGAATTGATTTCTAAGAATGCCTTGTTTTGGTTCCTCATAGTCATAGGCTTCCGTATGGTAGACAAACATTCTTACTAAATAAAACAAACCAGCAAACCATGCTACAAATCCAATAATATGAATAATCTTAAAAATTAAAATGGCATTCAATCCCATACGTTTTATTTTTATCTCAGTAAAGTGACTGTTCCTGAAAGTGTTTTAGCTCTTCCGTTTCTCAAGGTATATTCCAAAATAAATACATATACCCCGGGTTGGCAAGGACTCCCGTTAAATGTTCCATCCCAACCTGCTTGTTTGTCATTAAATTGTGTCTGGGAGGATGTATAAATTAATTCTCCTGAACGATCAAAAATCTTAAGATCATCTGCCATTTCAGGAAAACCGTTATTGTACAAAATGAACAAATCATTCTCGCCATCATTATCAGGACTAAAAATATTGGGATAATATATATCTACTTCATAACTCAAATCAACAAGAATCCTCTTTTCAATTTCACATCCATTTAGATTTTCCACTCTCAAGTTTATGAAATCGATTTCTTCTCCCTTAAAATCTAAGTCTCTATCAAAGCTTAATATCTCACCAGAGTCATTCGTCCATTCAATCAACCCAATTTCATTATCTTCCAAAGTGGTCTCAAAACCAATAGTTTTATTTTGTCCAAATCTAATCTCTAGCGTCTCTTCAAGCGATACATTAAAATCCGGTGCATCAATAATTTCAATTGGCTTGGACACTTCACATCCAAACGCGTCTACAACATTTAAATCATACACCCCTGCTGTAAATTCAATTTCATCCAAATTGGGATAAACTACTCCATCAATTGAATAGGTATACGGTCCTTCACCACCTAGATGTATATCAATTTCAATTTTTCCATCAACCCCATTGGTACATCTTGGTGAATAGGTATTGACATTTACATCAACAAATGGATTAGGATCTTCTATAATTCTTACGGTATCTCTACCTACACATTCTACGGATTCATCTTCAATGGTCAGAATATATACCCCAGGTTTTGTGATAGTCAAATCGATTGTATTGGCTATGAATCCACCTTCTAAACTCGTCCATACATACTTTAAGTCTGAAACAAAATGCGATGCTAAATCCAATACGACTTCTGTATCATTACACCTCCAGATTCTATCTTCATTTAGATTTAATGAAGGATCATAAGAAAGGTCTACTACTTCAAAATCATACGAAGCAGAACAACCATTAACTGCCGTGATTTCAACAGAATAGTTTCCAACTCCATTGATAGCGAGTACTTCATCATTCGAGGAAGAACCATCAGGTAATTTCCACACTTGTGACAAAATATCCGCTGAAGATGAATACATTGAAACCGGTATATTTTCAGAACAAGTCAAATTATCATAGGTCACTTCAAGTTCAGGTATTTCAAAATCCTCTTCGACCTCTGTTGCTAAAGAAATTTGACATCCATTTATTGCTGTTAAGACTAGTTCATAGTTCCCTGCTTCTGCAACAATTGGAGAAAAATCAGAGGAAACAAATCCATTCGGTCCAGTCCATTCCGCACTTAGCAGATCATCTTGAGAACTTAATCCTATAGTGACCGCTGAATTATTACAATCCAATATTGGAGAGGTAAGACTTGCACTTGGTACTGCTACGTTTTTTGTCACTCCATGAACAAAGGAAACTTCACACATCCTATAACCATCTGGCCAGGCTACAAAAGTGTAATCCCCTGCATCTGATGTAGAATAATTAGTGCCCCACGTCAAGGTATCTCCATCTTCTGAAATCCAAGCAGAAATAATATTTCCTGAAAAATTAGTATTCCAACTACCCACTAAGTTGACTTCTGGTATATCGCAATTAATCAAATCTGTTCCTTGAGCAAGCAGCACTGAAAGCTCAATTTCCTTTAACTGCAATAAGTAGGTCGTATCACAAAAAGCTGTATCTGTTATTTCATAGTCATTTTCAATACAATAACTTGTATTTTGAAATTCAAAGCAGTCTCCAGAACAAATGAAGTTTTCACCTAAATCAATGAACACTTCAGGTTTCTGTACATAAGGTTGTACTTCTATCAAACATTGATCCCTATCATAACAATACAAATCACCAGTTCCACACTGAGTTTGTCCACAAAAATCTCCGCATTCATCAGGGCACAATTCTATGGTTGGGAATTGTGTAAGGGTACTTTGAGAGATATCTATCGTGTAGGCTATATTATCAGAGCAGATACACATTTGCTGACATGTAGAAAACAGCGGATTAATATTTAGAATAGGTTTGATCGTGTAAGTACCAGGGTCTGTCCACTTTACATTCAAGGTAGAAACTATTCCTACACTATTAAAATATTCGAAGGAGGTGGAAACAAATTCAAACCCGGTATTGGGAATAATCTCCCATTCCACGCAAATAATACTGTCCAATTGGGTATTGTCTACTGCTGGATTGCAACCAAAAACATCTTCTATTATTTGACTTGAAGGAACAAATTTAAACTCATCTGTAAACCCAGTGCAACTTGCATTATCTGGAAACTGTACGAACACACCGCAATCCTGTTCACATGGTTGACTTTGTCCAGGGGCATCTGTACAAATACCTTGAATAATTTCAATCTCAAAATCACAAGCAGAACCGGCATATCCATCCACAAACAAAAGGTATAGTTGGCCAATTTCAATCATTGAAGAATCTGGTTTTAAAACTATATCTCCATAATTTTGACCCTCTTCACAGTATAAACTCCCTAGTGGAGTATTATCGAAAGCTAAATCACAATTTTCATAGATACCCACTTGCAATCCTGGAGCTAATACATTGCCTGTACAATCACTGTATCGGATCACAATTTCAAGAATTGAATCATTAGCTACAAATGAAAACCACTGTATGTTATCTGCCTCTCCTGTACCTGCGCATAAAGGATCGGGTTGTGGTAAAGGTGATTTTTCCGAAAGAAGTTTTCCTTGATATCCATCCATTTCGAAACCGCATAAAAATCGTGCTTCGTCACAGATTAATCCATAGCTGTCATACGTAGGAAACGAACATTGTCCCTCCAAAGTTGACACCATAGCAATGCAACTCAATAGATATACAAGAAGAAATTTTCTCACGTAAGTATTTTAAAAATTAATCGACACGCAAAATTAGCAAAAACGATGTGCTTTGCGCAAAAAAGACCCATATAAAATGCAATTCGTTGCGTTCATATTGTATTTTTCCTCTTTGTATTTCACCACTAAAAAAAATACAAGATGGAATACATTGGAAACGAGATAATTAGTACCAAAAAGTATTTTAAATTTTTTTTATGAACGCTATTTTTTTAGCATTCTTCCAATCGGATATCTTCTGTGAGTAGGTTCGTAATGAGGTGAATTTTCATAAACAAATTTCAATTGTTCATAACTGCTTTCTGCAAACTTCTGATCCTCTGCTTTTTTCTTATCCAGCGATGCTCTTACATCTGGATTTTCTTTTAAAAATTGAGCAGCTAAATCTTCAAATACATAGGCAGAGAAATATTCTTTTTGCATTAATATTCCATCAAAATAATTCCAGGAAAACCAAGAATCTGGTGCTTGTGGCTCTAAGGTATGTACTATATAATTATTGATTTCTTGATTGGTATAAATGATATAATCCCCTTTATGATATTGTATCCTATCGATAGAGGTTGCAACTTGCAAGTTCTTGTGCAAATAATGTCCTTCATATGGGCTTTTACCCGTCGTAAAGTCAACTATTTTATAGATTTCTACTTCTTTAACATCGTCGTTTGCCAGCCTAAATACCTCTACCCCGTTCTCTTTCATTCTGTCAACAATTTGCTTATATGCTCGAGGGATGATGTAAGCATATGGCTTATTAACATCCAATGTCGAAACGTAGGAATTATAGAATGGAATTTCTTTTTCATAAGGGGACGCTCTATCATAATACAACCGTTCTAAACCACTCACCTCACTGGGTTTATACTTCGCTTCATACCCCTTAAACAATAAGGTATCGACTCGTTCCATATCCATTTTCCAATCCAAGCTGAAGACAGATTTTTCTCGACTATTTTGCATTGCTTTTTTCCTTGCCTCTAGTAGTCCATCTTTATTAACTTGAATATGCTCCAGCATGGCTACCATAAAATCATAAGTACTCCAAACTCTATCTTTGAATGGTTTCAGCATGTGTGTTTCAGGCATAAATGAGATGCAATTATGCAAATTTGCGTAGCCAGAAGAATACCTGGGATAATCCAAAAAACCAGCAATCCCATCATCAGGTGTATTTCTAGCATACACATAGGGAGTCATTTCATATCGTCCTGCCTTCATCTTTCCGAATAAATCGGGCAACATCACGGAAGTCATGTATGTGGAGAGAGCAGACTCCATCTTATCTTTTTGAGTAGGAATTAGGGTAATGACATATTGATAATCCGCCCCATTGGAAGTATGATTATCGATCAAAACATCTGGATTCCACTTTGTAAAAAGCCGATTAAATGAACGCGCATTTTCTGTATCTCCTTTGATAAAATCTCTATTCAGGTCTAGGTTTTGTGCATTCCCTCTGAAACCATACGCTTCAGGACCATTTTGATTGGCTCTTGAATGGCTGCCCCTGTTCAGACTTCCACTAATATTGTAAATAGGGACAATGACAATCGTTGTCTTTTCTAACAATTCTTTTAAGGTCTTCTTTTCCATCAAATCTCTAGCCAACATCATAGAAGCGTCGACTCCACAGGGTTCGCCGGGATGAATGGCGTTGTTGACAAATAAAATGGCTTTCCCTTGACTTCTAATTGCTTCAGGATTAAATTCGCCATCAATTGAAATAACGACTTCATGTAAGGGAAATCCGCTATCTGTCATTCCAAATTCACTCAACTGAATAGTAGGAAAGGTATTGCTTAAACGCTTGTAAAATTCTATGGTTTGCTTATAGGTTGCAGTGACATTATCATTGCTTTCAAATTCAGTAATCAAGTTGGACATATCCGAGGCATTTGAAGTTTGAGAATAGGCAGTAAAAGGAAGTGTTACCAACACCATCAAAAAGTAAAAAATAGAAAATTTCATCTTTTAAAATTGAAGACAACGTGTGTCTGAAGGAATAATGAAGTGATTTAAAATTATATTACCCTACCATTATACGGAAAGCAATAATTTGTGCAAATATACCCACAATATAGCCACCATAAACATCCATGGTGTTGTGTGCCTTAAGCAATAAGCGGCTGGTACCAACTGCGCCTGCAAAAATGATCACTATTAACAATACTAGATTGGTATGCAAATTGAATGATCCAATAGGAAGGTGAATGAAAAAGCTATCATAGCTGAAAAAATATCGGATAAAAAACGTGCCGGCCAATAATCCTCCCATGCCAACGGTGTGTAAACTTATTTTAGTAAAACTATTCAGCATTAAGGACATAAAAAGAGCAATAGTAGACCCTAATACAAAAAAACTGAATGCGGCTGGAATATTACTGTTGTCTTTAATATTTATGAATAACCACAAATAAAATGTACCCGTAACAATGAGAGGGCCAATTCTTTCGGATTTTTCTTTCATTTCAAAAGAGGAAATCAAGTCCAACATTTTCATCATAAATACTGAAAACAAAGGAAAAAATATAGTCAGCATGATCACTGAAAAAATCAATAAAAACTTCGCTTGTTCATCTTGAATGACAAATAGATATGGATTGATACTCAGCAGTAAAACCAATACATATCCAATGATAAACAGAGGATGAAAAAGTACAGATATTATTTTTGCTGTCGTCTTCAAATAGATATTACAGTTTACTGGTTAACAATAAGTCCAAACTGGTATATTTCAATCCAAATCTTCTACTGATATATTCATTTGTAATGCATCCTTTATAGGTATAACAACCGTTTCGAATACCAGCGCTTGTATACAATAACTGATCAATATTGATATTGTTGCCTACTTTGACAAGTAAAGGAGTGATTATATTGCTTACAGCTACAGATGCTGTTCTGCTTACTTTTGATGCAATATTGGGAACACAATAATGAATGACTCCATGTTTGGTAAATGTTGGGTTTTTGTGAGTCGTTATTTCAGAAGTTTCAATGCATCCTCCTTGATCGATACTTACGTCAATTATCACAGCGCCTTCCTTCATCTTAGATACCATTTCTTCTGTAACGATGATGGGCGTCCTTCCATGCCTGGAATGCATCGCTCCAATGACCACATCTGCACTCATCAATTGATAGCCTAAATACACAGGATTGATAGCCGAGGTATGCAATTGTCGTCCTACAGAGGACTGAATTCGCATAATTTTAGAAATATCATTATCAAATATCCGAATAGAGGCTCCTAAGCTGATCGCCGCTTTTGTTGCAAACTCTCCAACAACACCCGCTCCTAAAATGACCACTTTTGCAGGGGGCACTCCACTCACTCCTCCAAGTAATACTCCTCTACCACCATCTGTATTTGTTAAGAATTCTGCGGCCGTTTGGATGGCTACGATGCCCGCCATCTCACTCATTATTCGCACAATAGGAAAAGAATCATCCTCGGATTGCAAATATTCCATGGCTAAGGCAGTGATTCGTTTTTCTTTCAATCGAAAGAAGTATTCTTGTTGCAGAGAAGGGAGTTGAAGTGGTGAAATGATAATTTTGTCATAGTGCATCAACCCTATTTCTTCTATGGTGGCAGGGGCGATTTTTATAACAACATCCGATCTAAACACTTCTTCTTTACTGTGGGTGATCATTGCTCCAGCTTCAGAAAAATCATGGTCACTAAAACTAGATCGAACACCTGCTCCAGATTCAACCAACACTTTATGCCCAAACCCAATTAAAGTTCGGATAGAATTGGGCACCAAAGCCACTCGATTTTCCATTTCTGGATTTTCTTTTGGAATGCCAATGGTTACACTTTTTGATCGCTCCCCTACTGCAAGACGTTCCTCTTGAGTTTCAAATTGACTTTCTGTAAAAAATTTAGAAAAACTAGCCGGGCTCGTTGGATTTCCCATATTCTATTTGAATAAGCTGAATTGAATAATTTAGAATCGATGATTCAATGTAAATCTAGCATGTATTGGCGAATAATTAAGGATTTAACAATGCTATTTCAAATTTCCTTGCATTCTCCTCTAATGTTTCAATTTTAACCACTACTGCTTGATCCACTAAATGTTCGATAATATCTGGCCATTCCACAAAACAATACTGTCCTGAATCCAAGTATTCTTCAATGCCGATTTCTTGAGCTTCGTAGGTATCCTCCAGCCTATACAAGTCAATATGAAAGAGTTTCCCTTTTGGTAAAGCGTACTCATTTATCAGCGAATAAGTAGGACTAGAGGCTTCTTCTTCGGAGCCCAGCATCGTCAATAATCGTTTGACAAATGTAGTCTTCCCTGCACCTAGATCTCCAATTAGAAAAACGATTTTATTGCCCTCAGCAAAAGACAACAAAGCGTTTACCACTTGATCCAACTGATCCTCTCTATCAATAATTACTTCCATTCACAATTTACATTCTAGAACTAGTGCAAAATGATCTCTAAAGAAATACTAGGATAAGAGAATCGTTTTATAAAAAATAAACCAAATGAATTTTCAATCCTTCGTTATCCTATTTGCAATTGTTTGTTTTTCTGCTTGTAATGAATCGGATGATATATACCCAAAACTTGATAATTACTACAGCCTTTCTGCTATCCAATGTGCATGCAAAGCATACGATATCATCCCCAATCAACACCAGATCAAAATCGATTATGATCGGAATGTTCTCCTAGTCAGTAATTTTGGCACAGAAGCAGTTAATAGACTCCTTCCAGATGGAGAATATACTTTTCAATTAGAAGATAATATAGTCAACTTGGATGGGATCGATTTTCTATTTACGCATACTTACTTGACGATCAATTTTGATTCTGCTACGCCAGGAGGAGATAAAAATTTGCCTGTTTTTGTATTTACTAGAAATTAGTAGGGAAAGGTGTTAGTATTGGGTATTTGGAATAGTGAACAGTAATAGGTTTATTTATATTAGAGTCAATGAAGAAATGTAAATTCGATCACCCTTACAATGCTTGAGGATATTTGTCCTTTGGAATGTGGTCTACGTTACAGAAATTGATGTACATTTTGGAGAACAATTCTTAACATTTGTTTTCCAACAGCCAGCATTGATGTATACAATTTTTCAATTAATATGGCCAATCATAAGTTTTATCATTCCCTCCAGAACTCCATTTTAAGTTATACTCCTCATCTCGAAGACTCTTCAGTTCTGCCTTACCGTTCTCAACTTCAATAAATTTATTTCCTTTTTTAAGATAGTTAATTCTTGCTCTTCGTTTTCTACAATTTTCACAAAACAAAGCACCTCGTTTCATCATTTTCACTGGAACACCTTTGACTTCTAGTACATACTTTTGGGTTCGCGGAGTCACGCAAATCTTTGTTGAACAAATTCCACAATTCGAGTGAAATTCAATGTATTTTTTATGATGATAAAGCTCTGCAAATCCATCAATTATTTTATCATGTTCTATATTAGTATTTGGTTTCATCTTTTGAAATTTGTTAAAAAACAATTACTTGTGGGTTCTTGAGAATCATAATTGTATGTAGCGGATGGTACAAGCGGCGTATCGACCAAAGGGAGATATGACGTCTGT
Organism: Saprospiraceae bacterium; assembly: GCA_029212405.1. Lineage (GTDB taxonomy): Bacteria > Bacteroidota > Bacteroidia > Chitinophagales > Saprospiraceae > CAJXUU01. Next base: position 829 of record JARGNR010000158.1, on the reverse strand, counting down.
GTGCCGTGTTATCTGCTGGCAAATTTTGGTTTGTAAATTCGATTACATAAAATATTCATTATATCTAATATTTCACTTTTTGTCCCTTTACTAAACTATAAAAAAGATTTACAAAATAGACTAACTGACTCGACAAAATTATTAATGCGAATATTGTTATTGAGCTATTTAATAACCTAAAATTGTCAAAAGAGTCAAAATTGTCAAAACTATAATATCGTCTTGGAACTGATGTAATTCCTTTCAATTGCATTGAGATTAGACTAAATATCACACCGTAGAATGTCGTCCAAAAGTGAATTTTACTTAATTGTTGATTCAGCTTTCTGTTTATTATTTTAGGTGTCGCATAATAAATCATTGCCCAGATTCTTATAACTAATGACATTAGAAAAACTATATATAATCGTGAAATCACAAAATATGTGTCATTCATCTGTAAATCTATTGTTGTATTCTCTAAAAACAATTTTGAAGCTCCGCTTAAAATTAGCAGTGCTAAACTACTTAGAGTAAATAGGTAGGGAATTTCATTTAAGGGTTTATTTTTATTTATGAAGGCAACCCTATTTAAAAGAAAATTTAGACTAACAAGAATAAGTATTATTGAACCTATTGAAAATAAATTTACAAGCAATTGGTCTAGAGTTGACAAAAATATTTGTTGAATTATAAGTACGAAAACCAACATTATTGTGGTTAAAAGGATTATTTGCCGGTTTTTCACATTTATGTTTATTATAATTTCGGTTGTTTACCAGACGCTTGCAGTTAACGATTCGTGTATGTGGCGTGGCGGCGGTTAGTCGGCATGAACATATACACTTTG
>JARGNR010000013.1 GCA_029212405.1 Saprospiraceae bacterium | reverse complement strand
CATTGATTTCGTTTTTCATTTTTTGCTTGCAGGCAACATCCCAATACACGCCACTTCCTCCATGTCGTGTATCCCTTATGTCGTGTATTCCCCCAATGGATGCTCATAAAATTAATTTCAATACATCAAGCCAAAACGATCATCTCCAATACACAAATCGATTGGATAAGCCTGCGACCACAGCTCATACCTACTCATAAAATCAACTCCTCATTTAATGATCTCCTATCAAATCACCCCTCCAATTACCCGTTTATATCCATATCTATCCAGATAATAAACGTTTTTACATACTTAAAATCGTAGATTTCCATTGGCTTATTTGATCTTGTCCCCTAAATATACACACTCTACATTTATTTTACCCATACATCTTAAAAAATCGAATGCACCCCATTCCCCTATTTGTCTCTTCTATTTGATCGCATGCCAGTCCATCAAGTCGTACACTTTCCCTTTAGCTATTTCCGCATCTCCCTCTTTTCTAACTATTCAAATTCTATCACCCCAATACTATTCCAGATTCCGTTCATCAAAGAACTCCGCCATAGATCCTAACGGTTTCGTGTACCTGACGGACGACCAAAGGAAGTCTGTCATGGTCACACAATGTTATGGCTTCGTCTTTCATTCTTCCATGGATTTCAGATATTTTGGTCCTCTGCCCATATAACTTATACCTATTACCGTTAAGCTGGAATCATCAAATGTATAATAGATGAAATAATCTCTAACACTCTTCTTTTTAAGAAACAAGTTATTTGTTTGACGACCAGAATCAGGATATCGTGATAAAATTTCTAACGCCTCTTGAAATATACTGTATAGTTTGTTCGAGTATGTTCTACTGCCATTTCTTTCTTCCCAATAATTTAATATGTTACCTAAATGGTCAAGTGCTTTATCAGTCCAATTTATCTGTAAAGCCATTTCTGCACTCTTTCATTTACTTCTTCATTAGGCACCGTTTTACCTTCCTTGAGTTGTTGCAAACTGATTTCTAAATCGGCTTTATGTTCTTCGGGGATTATAAATACTTCTTCACTTCTAGTTTCAATCTCAATTAAATTTAAAATCTCTTCCAAAAGATGAGGTTGATTAACTTCTTCTAGTCTTTCTAATACTTTATTCTTCAGTTCTACAGTAGACATAATATCTCGATTTAGTTACTAAGATAACGCTTTTGACGGAAAAATGGTGCCATCACTTACATCGCTTGATTTGAAGATTCAAAAATCATTATCGATCAGTGGTTTTTCACTTTATTGATGAGCCATAACATTTAGTATATGGCAAGTAGCGCATTATAAAGCAGTAAACTTTCAAGTTTGCTCTCAGCCAAAACGTTGTATTTTGTTTTTAATTTATTCATTCTTAAAAGCCAAATCAACGATTTGGCGGTGTGGGTCAATAGCACGGAACTTTCGTAAACCACTGAATGTCTTATTTGCTAAATACCGTATTGTAGAATGCTTTTAATTTTTAATAGTATAGTTTCCATTTCTGAACTCCAACAGAGCTTTTCCTTCTTCCCATCCTTGATTTAAAGCGTAAGAAATTGATTCACTGACAAATTTTGGAGTCACACTTTTGGGTTCAAAATCAGGTGGTCGATTTTCCTTGACATTTACATAAAGCCAAATGTCATACCAGCCAAAGTCGACAATAAGGTGGCAATTTTTTATCTCTTCTGAATACACAATAATCTTTCCATTGAATTTCCAGTAGAATTCACGATTTTCAACAATAATTTTTCTTAGTCCTTTTTTCGAAATTGCCATTTAATTTTCTCCTTGAATTGTCAACAGCTAGCTTTTCACTACTTCCTTTATTTCTATCTTCCCATCCATAAATATCTTTACTAAGTAAATACCTTTCGGCATATCATCGAGACCTATACTTTTGGTATACTCAGCCTCCTTGATCAGTTGCCCACTCAAATTAAAAATCTCTACCTTTTCTGGAGTGCCCTCCATCTTGATAGTGAAATTATCTTCCACAGGGTTGGGATATATCTCAAATTCTATTTTCTCGATAGTCTGTGTACTCGTCAATAATTCTGTCACATCATTGAACACCCCACAGTCAGGTTCTAGGCAGCCATCTGAATCTAGTCGAGCTATAACTGTTGTTTTTGAATTATTTGCATTAAGTATTATACGCCCAATCACTATAAATGAACCATCATTTAATTCAACAGCATCGTTAAACCATCCAAAATGAGTATCTTCTCCATCATCTTTAAAGCTGTAGTATGCTCTTTCCCAAATTTTGCTTTCGTCATCAGCTATTTTCGTAATCCAAGGAACTTCCCAGATAGCGGGATCAACATTACGGTTACCAAACATTCCCAATCCTATAATCGATCCATCCTGAATTGTATGAATTTTATTGAACTCTCTAGTTTGACCTGTCACATTCGTAGGATCATACCACCATCCGATGGTAGAGTCAGGACCTATACCTCTTAACTTTTCTGCCTTATTGAATTGCTCTCTAGAGTTATAGACAATCGTGCCATCTTCTAGAATTGCTCCATTGGGTATAGCATCTTGCTGTGCATTCTCTTCTGAAAAATAGGTCCAGAAGAGTTCTTTATCCGAGTTGATCTTGGATACCACTCGTTGTCTATTTTTCCCTTCTTCACGATAGCGGATGAAAGCTACAAGATTACCTTCATTGTCCGGGATGACTTCAAAAGGGTCACAATCAATATCAGTATTAAATAATTCAACAAGCGTGTCAACTTGGCCATTTTGGTCAACAAAATATAATAAACTAGTTTCTCTATCATCTCTATTCCCCGGCCCATAAATACAAAACTGATCACCATATTTTGCCTGTCCTAGGTTAAACATCCTGTTAAAAATATTACCCTCTTCAAATACTTCATAAGTAGCCAAAGAATCGCCACCATCTACAGACATCTGATGCCACAGCCACTTTTCTTGACTAGGATGATTTCCGCTTATGAAAATGGTATCGTTTTCGATAATCATCGAGTTTGATGCAACGTCTAACCAAGGCAGTCTCTTCTGCCAAAGTATCTCACCTTGATCATCTATTTCCATATACAAAGAGCACTCATATAATTGATCACAAACTCCTGTAACAAGAATGAATATTCGATCTTCATATAGTACTATTTGTCTAGCATTTTTAAAATCTTCAAAATCTAAAACCTTAAAAAAAGTTTCTTGAGAATAAATAGAAGATTGAAATAATAAAAAAGCTAAAAGAATTAATTGTCTCATATACAAAAGTATTAAAAGCCCTATCCAGAATATACTGGATAAGGCTATTTTTTTCTACAATCTTATTAATTTCTGAGAATGGAGTACTGCGCCATCTCTTTCTATACTAATGAAAAGTAATCCTGACAGGTCAGGCATTACCACAGTTTGTTGCTTATTTCTAAGAGTGTTCGCTATCAATAGCTGGCCTTGTGCATTATACACTTTAAAGACAGGATTAATTTCCGAAAGGAAATCTGCATCTACTTCAATCGTAAGATCAGCATTCTGTATGCTCGGATTAGGGTAAATATTGAATTTTGTTACAGCTTCTTCTACTTCACGAGTAGCACCTCTAGGATCATCATACATAGGTACATCTAAAAATATTCTTTCTCCAGTCAGTAGATGATACACCTTCCTAGCGAATCCAGCTAATTCTAGCCTCTTATTTCCAGCATTGTAGATCGTATTCCTATCCGTGTTATTTAGATTATACCCAGTTGGATCAGTCAAATATTGATGATAGATTTCTTGTACTTCTATGAAGTCGAACTCATCTTCACTTGTTGGAATAAGAGCCTGTAAAAAAGCTAATGCTCTAGCATACTCTTTAGCTGACATCATAAGACTATATGTCATGCTCGCCGCGAATGGCTTTCATTTTCTCCTAGATGAGAAAACGAAACAAAAGAATCACGACTGCCTAATGCAGCACTGCAATGCCGCTCCCACATCCCAAAAGCCAGTCGAGGCAGCGCCCTTTTTCATTTAGTTCTCTTTTATAACCCTCTTAACTATAATTTTTATCCTTTAAAATATCATTTATATTTTTTGAAATAACCTTGAGTTCCTTACTCCTGCAAATGCCTATATACCTCTATAAAAAATGGCATGGGTGATTACATACCCATGCCATTTGTTGCTGATCATTTAGTGGTTTAGTCTCAGACCCTAATTCCCAATGATGATTTTCTCTACTATTTTTTGACTTGTTTTTACGTCTTTAATTTCAAGCAGGTACGTTCCTTGAGGTATAGCATCGACCAGTATATGATTTGAATTTAATTCAGAAATAATCAATTTTCCTTCAAGGCTGTAAAGATTTATTTGATAATTCAACTCCCCAAGCACATCTATATATACAATGTCAACTGTTGGGTTGGGGTAAATATTTATGGTCGAATTCGCAATTTCATGTGTGGAAGTGGCTAAATCCATTCCGTCACAATCTTCATCAATATCATTATTAGGAATTTCTTCTGCATCAGGATTAATATCTGGATTTGTATCGTCACAATCATCTACAAGTAAAAATCCATCTTGGTCCAAATCGTCGTCCAGTGTTTCAGCATTACAATCATCATCAATTCCGTTGTAAGGTTCTTCTTCTTGACCTGGATTAATGTCTGTATTGTTGTCATCACAATCGTCTTCGAGTAAGAACCCATCTTGATCCAAGTCGTCGTCCAGCGTTTCAGCATCACAATCATCATCAATTCCATTGTAAGGTTCTTCTTCTTGATTTGGATTAATGTCTGGATTGTTGTCATCACAATCGTCTTCGAGTAAGAACCCATCTTGGTCCAAATCATCGTCCAGCGTTTCAGGATTACAATCATCATCAATTCCATTGTAAGGTTCTTCTTCTTGATCTGGATTAATGTCTGCATTGTTGTCATCACAATCTTCGTCCGAATTGAAACCGTCGCCATCTAGATCCACAAGCGTTGACTCCGCTTTTATGTTGATATTATCTATATACATGTTGTTACCATAATATCCAATATTGGCGACATAAAATTTGATAGAGGTGTGTTCTATTAATGGTAATAAATCGACCACTATAGTTTTCCACTGATCGTTTTCTGGAAAAAATTCACTAGCCAATGGATCGGATGTAGCTAATTCTAATCCACCACTTTGCCAAAACTTAGTTAAGGTTTGACCACAATCAAGCGAATAATAGACCGCAAGACTATCAATAAAAACAAGGCCGCCATTTTGATAGTATGTATATGCCAAATCAAATTCTAGTGTAGGCTGAGTTGTTTGACTTAAGTCCACCGATGGTATTTGGATATAATCTTTTTGTCCATCTACATTGTAGGCGTAATTATTGACCGTCAGACATCCTGTATTTTCACCATATGCACCGATGAAAGGAGCACTGGCCCAAGTTATACTATTGTCATCACTAATAATTTTCCAATCTGAAGGCACTTCACCAGAATCAAACGGTTCTGATAAGTCTAGATCTGCCATGTAATCCACAACTGTAATGTAGTCTTCTAGCAGCAGAGTGTCCATTCCATTATCATCGGCCACAATTAATCGAACATCATAAACACCGTCATTGGGAAAAGTTACAATTGGGTGTTCATCCGTACTTGTTTCTGGTATTCCGCCTTCAAAGTACCATTCTACGATATCTTCATAGTTTTGAGATTTATTTTCAAATTGAATTGGAATTCCTGGGCATGTCTCAGAAGCAGCCGCTAGGAAATCTGCAGAAGCCGGATAATCTATACTCTTAACAACTTGGTTTTCCCAAACCCCACGACCAAAAGTTGCTATTCTAACAATGTTTGTCCCTTCGATAATTTCAATGTCAGAAACATAAACATTGGGTAAATCTGTCATGAATGGTATCCAGTCGTCATAGGTATCGTCTCTATAGAACACCCCTACCTCAGTCGCAACATATAAACAATTGTCTGGATGATCTGCTTGGTAAATGATTTGATGTGAAGGAAAATCAGGTAAGCTGCCAGATATATTCGTCCAGGTAGATCCCCCGTCTTCCGAATAGTAAACATTTGTTTCTGGACTATACGAACTGTAAGTTACCCACACTTTATTGACGTCGGTAGGATGAATTTCAATGGAAGAGAAAAACGATTGAGGCAGGTTTTGGCTTGTTAAATTCCAATTGGCTCCGCCATCTGTAGTCTTATACATTCTAGTTCCCTCTGCGAAATATATCACATCACTGTCCGCCTTTGCAATTTCAATTACATCTATGGGACTTTCAAAAAAATCACTGATCGGCTGGGATGAAATTCCCCCATCTATAGATTTCCACAATTGTTGTCGACCTAAGAAAACAATGTTAGGATTATTGGGATCAATTTGTATGGGTGTTTCCCAATTACTTTCACCAGTGGCATCTTCAAATATTCCGAAATGCGTACTGCCACCATTAATCGTCTTCAACATTGCCCCATTTTGATAGGAATGATAAATAATATCGGGATTGGTATAATCAATTTCTGTTTGCAATCCATCTCCACCAGAATATCGCCTCCAATTGCCATTTTTAAATAAATGTGTTCCGTTATCTTGAGAACCAGCACTTATTTGAGATACATCAATTTTAGAATTTGAAAAATCATAATATTGAGTTATTTGTAAACCTAAACTTAAATTCTCCCAGGTATTCCCATAATTATAAGATCGATAAATACCGCCATCATTACCACAATATAAAACATCACCAAAATATTTAAGCCAATGAATATCCACGTGCATATTTCCAGGTTGTATTTCAGTATAAGAAGTTCCAGAATTTGATGAACGGAATACTCTTACTCCTCCCGCAACAAGTTCATCTTCATTTATTGGCGAAACATCAAATGCCATGTCATACCAAACTTGTTCGGTTAATGGATTATTAGTAAAACCATTATGTTGTGGGGTAAAACTCTCTCCATTGTCAGAAGATTTCCAACATTTAGTTGCCTCACCACCGCCTAAAAAATAAACTACATCGGGATTTGCGGGGGTCACCGCGATTTGCATTCTGGTCACCTCAGTTATTGCAGAAGGCTGCAAAGTTATTGGAATAAAAGAAGCGCCTGCATCGGTCGATTTATAAGCAGTTGTATTGGATACTGCATATATTATATCAGGGTTGCCTGGATTAAATTCAAAATCCTCCGTATCATTAGTAATAACCCTAACCCAATTCGTTCCACCATCGCTTGATCGATATAAACCCGAGTGTGTTGCACATAAAACAATATTCGTATCTGTCGGGTGATAGGAGATCTTTCCACCTCTCACATATCCTGACGAAGGATTCCATACCAATTCAGATTGAGACCATGTCTCACCGCCGTCATCTGATCTCCATATTCCTGTTCCGTATGCGTGCCAGTGATTAAAGTCACCTGTGGATAAAAGTAAGGTTTGCGGATTTTGAGGATTTATAGCTACTCCAGATGCGGTTACGGTCGGAAGGTGATCCGTTAATGGTTTCCAACTGGATCCGCCATCTGTCGTTTTCCATAGACCCCCAGAAGGTGCACCTATATAAATCGTATTCGGATCAGTGGGATCTACCTCAACAACATTTATCCGTCCTTGCCCATTGGACAAGTTAAATGGACCCAACGCTTCCCAAGGAGAATCGAGCGATCGCGTACTATTTTCTGCTCTTGATTTAATTTGTTCTAATTGCTTATACGCCCTGTCAAATTGAATTTTTGATGGAAACGAACCATCTTTGTTGACCCTATCTTTCCAAAAATTTTCCCAACGTTTGAATTGCTTCCAGCCAAAGCCTTTTTGATATTCTCTTCCTTCCCATTCAGCGTTGAAGGCCTCCTGGATTTCGAAGAAATTAGTACTTGGATTAGTTATCATATGTTGCCATGACTGGGCATTTAGACAAAAAGAAGTCGAGATTAAGGTAAGAATGAATAGATGTTTGATCATGTTTTAATTGATTGATTGGTAAGCGTTAATTTCATATCGAACAACTAAGCTAAAACTTTATGCTAAATCTATGGAGACAACTTGCATATTATTTTGATAGAATCAGTTTGTTTAAAAAGTTAAAGTCCGACGGAGACATTTTATACATTCTTTCCCCTCTCACTTTCTGATTTGTGGCGGTTCTGTTTCGAAAAATTAACAGGTTCAATGCGTTTGATCCAGGATTATTTTAATCCATTTCTTAAGTCTTTGGCAAGTAGATCAACCGACACATCACTTAAAAAGTATTTATGGAGAATTGATTCCTTCATAGCATCACCAATTTTCTTTATTTGCCTTGCTTTATCAATAAAAGTATACAGATCAAATATTTCTATAAACGTATTGGTAATAGCTCTCACATTATTTAATTCATAATCCGCGTCTAATCCTTCGGCTTTGACAACATCTTAGTACATAAGTATGGCAGGCAGGAAACTATGTCGCTGCATTTGTGACCACGCAAGCACCTAACTCCAATTTGTAAAAGGAAGATTGTTTTAAAATTTGAAAAAAAATTCTACCCACCACTCGGCAGCCCCGTCATTGTAAATATCATTACAAACAAAGCTACAGTCTCCACAATACCGATAATCATAATGTATTTTGCGGTATCATTGGCTCCAGCTGCAATAGCATCACAAGCACGTGCACCGGTCTTTCCCTGAAAAATTGCAGAACCTGCCATGGCTGCTCCGGCGCCCAGACCGATTAGCATTTGCCAGAGGTAAGAATCAGGAGGAAGATTGGCATCCGCAATTGCATTTTTAAGAATCATTCCATAAATAACCTGTGATAGGGGTGCTCCTACAAAAATCAGCAATGCCGTAGCGGCCTTTTGTCCACTTATAATCATTTTTTTCCAGGCACCGATGGCTGCCATTCCCGCCACCCCGGTACCTATTGCGGACCCAATCGAGGCTATGCTCAGTGACATACCCATGTCTCCTAATCCCGAAACGAGGACTGCTATTATTCCTGCTAATATCATATGCTGTACGTTTTATTAGTTGTCAATTATTATTTTTTTTTATGATTGCTATTGCCATTTTTTAGTGAAGGCAAGGAAAATGGATGATACGCCTCCCCCGAAAATCGAACGCCCAGGTGTCCTGAGAATTCCAACATATTCAATCGAATGCCATGGACCATCACAGCCATGAGTGCCAATACAATATTAAGTCCGTGTCCAAGTGCAAGTGCCACGATGGCAATAAGTATTCCCAAGAAGGACAAATTACCATCCGCCGGAATGATCATCCCATTAAAACTGGTAGCTACGGTTGCTGTAGCCATTCCCACTGCAAAAAGACGGACATATGAAACGATATCTGAAAAGCCATTGATCAGACTGAGGGGCAGATTTGCCACAGAACTCATGATGCTGCTTGTCAAAGTTTTACCAGCCTGTGAAAAGAAAATCACCAAAATCGCCCCACCTAAAAATAGCCAGTTGTTCCATTCCGGAATCTCTTTGCCGAGTACCAGTTTTTCTGCTACAAAAAACAGAGCCCAGATCAATGCTATCCATCCCACTTCGCTTAGCAACTTGATCGAATTGGAATACTGAAAAATTCGTATTACATGGGCAATCGTCAGATGAATGGCACCAATTAAAAAGGAGAGATGCATCATAAAGGATATATTATCTACCCCAAAACTGGCTATCTCCGGCACGATCAGATCATTAAAACCCGGTAATGCAGCAATGTATTCAGACCCGAAATAGGTACCACTTAATATGCCCCAGATTATCGTTGACCCGCTCAATACATAAATCAAAATTCTCAACTGTGGAGTAATTTTCTTTCTAAAAAGAATCGCAGTCAGAAGAAAAATAGCTCCATACCCTGCATCCCCTACCAACATGGCAAAAAACAAGGCAAAGGCCACTAAAAAATAGATTGATACATCTACTTCCTTATACCCCGGTACGATGTCAATAAACTTCATCACCGGATTGATGATGTTTATCCATGAAGGATTCTTGATGTAGACCGGAACCTCTTCATAGTTTTCCGGGTCCTTGATCTCATACCCCCAGCTGTTTTCTTTTGCCTTTTCTTTGATCAGTTCACTTTTATCGTGGGGAATAAATCCTTTTAAATAGTTGACGGCCCCATCAATATTCCCCATACCTTCCAGGGCTTTTTTAGATTTCAGTCCATCTTGTATGTACTCGAGATACTCTTCCAGCAGCGGAAGATTACGTAGGTGATTAGATAAAAATTCATGCACCCGCTCCAATTGTCTTTTCTTTCTTTTCAGTTGCCCGTGGATGGACTTTAATCGAAGTTTGGGCATGATATCCTCTTTGTGACCGAGGGTCAATTTGGCATCCCGGGTGAATAAGGCGACCGGATAGTTGTCTTTCGATTTTGGAAATTGAATGAGGCAATGGTTCTCGGGCAGCATTTCCAAATCAGATTGCTCCAGTTGGTAGAGTCTCACATATATCCCTTTTTCGTTGAGGTCTTTGAGGTCAGTGGTATTCATATCTTCTCCCCATGTTTCATACCACTTCAATTGTTGGCTGAGCTCCTCTATCGTTTCTACACATTTCTTTTTAACATCAATGGACATGAGCAATCGATTGATCAATCGTATCGGATCCACAACATTGGGAGTCAGGTCTTCTGCATTAATTTTATGCGCTTCGGCATGCGTTCTTAAAACAGAAATGGCTTTTTCTGTGTTTTCAATGGCTTCCATAGAACTCCTGAAGTGTTCTTCACCAGATGATCGAACTTCACGAATTTCTACAACACCCAGCTTCCCCAGTTCATCTATCGTCTTGTCAATAGTGCTGGAAGGTGCAAAAAGTGCTATTTCTTTCATTTTAACGATCATGCCATTGCCTGTTTTTGCTGTTTTTTCTTCTTTACCAATTTGGCACACCCAATGGCAAGTCGTTCGACATCTCCAAGATAGATTTCGATTTTCCGTATGGTATGTATGGTTTCAGGGATGAACACTTCCTTCAGCGCATTTTTCATTCTTCTCGCCTCTGCCAGTTCTTCCCTCAAAAGCTCCAGCGATTTTTCTTCAATGTCAAGAATCGTCTGTTTTGTCTTTTGATCCCTGATCAGCTCGATCGCCTCGTCCACCCACAACGGAGTATCCAGGTAGTCCATCTCTTTTTGATCAAATGTTATATCGATGTAGGAATCTATCGTTACGCCAACGATTTCCTTTTCTTCCGTTATGACATCTTTTACACGGATCCAATCAGCAATCTCCACCGATTCGTCGGTCATGACAGCCATCCATGCTTTTGCTTGACTATTTGTCTCTTCAACATCTTTTTGGAGCGCTTCTACACTTTCCTCAATCTGATTAATGATTGATTTCAGTTGCTGTTCTTTCATTTCGAATACCGGCAAGGCGTCTTTGTATTCTCCCAATTCTATCTTGAGCGTAGCCAGTGTATTTTTATTCATCAAAATCTTGTCTGCCATAATCAGTGAGTTGTCGTGATTTCAATAAATTTGTCGTAGCCCCTGCGCGTATCAAAACTCCACCATCGAATCAATAGGGATAATTTGAGCTTATAGATAACCAATGCATCAAAGTCCGTGAAATGACCGCTCGAAAGGTCGTCCAGTATCTGCCATTGAAGGTCCAAAAGGTATTCCTCTCTCTGCAGTGGATTTTTATCTTTCAAGTAGGACACCAATTCCGATCGACTTGATTTCTTTTCAATATTCGGGTCGCGCCATGCACTTAATTCTTGTTTATGCTGCAGCATTGATTTCGAAAAATCAGCGACTACCCGACTGGAATGATTTTGAAAAACGGAATGGTGGATCCGACTCAAATCGATTTGTCGGAAATCCTCAAATGCTTTGTCCGAAAGGACTTTGCGTGCTTCATTGTCCAGTATGTCCAGTGGACTGATGTGCCGTTGAGCATCCCCCTCATACCTATACAGTACATCCAATGTACTTCTTTTCTCCTCCTCTGAATTCTGAAAGGACAGGTGCGGTAAGCTGCTCATCAAATATTCCAAATCACTACCGATCATATCATTCGTTTTCTTTATTCAGAATGGCTATCCAATGTGGATTCAAATACGATTTCAATGCTGACGTTACCTCCTCAGGAGTAATGGAATAGGCCCAACCTTCCGCAGCGTGCGAGATGGAAAACCCTGTGTGTAACGATTGATCTTCCACAATCTTTGCAAACTCATCTCCTTTCAATTGTTCATGGATATAATCCGCAAGTTCCTTTGTAAAAGAAGGGCTCAACTTTACAGTAGCCTGACTACCGACATTCTTAATAATTTCCAGAATTGCAGTTTTTACCAAATTGGGTTCCAATGCTTTTTTCACTTCATTTTCTAATGCGGCCCTATAAAGCTTCAATATGTCATTTCTAATAGCAATGCTATAATCTCTGCCCGCCTGCCTAAAAGCCGCTTCTCCTTTTACGGAGGTGGCTTGTGCTTGCTTTTCTGCGTTGGAAATAATCTGGGCTCCTTTTTCTTCCGCAGCTTCAATGATTGCTTGAGCTTCTTTTTCAGCTTTTTCTAATATCTCCGCAGACTTTTTCTCAGCGGCTGCTATTCCTTCAGTTTTTATAGACTCTATCAATTGATTTAAACTCTTATCACTCATGCGTATCTACTTTTAGAATTTTGAAAGCATTATCCTCAGGCCAGTATTCCTGAATCAATTTTGAAGACAGACCGACTTCCTCAGGTTTGAAATGATGGGCCAAAACTTCCCAACATAAATCCAGGGCATCTTCCAGTTCAAGAAATCGAAAAGGATCCATCAATTCGCGTTGAAAGGTCTCGCGATACTTCAGCAATCGCAGCGAATAGTCGTCTTTTACGGATCCAAATTTTTTCGCTTTGACTCGTTCTTCGGCTTCGGAAAACAAGCGCGCCATGGCGTTCATTATACTTCTATGGTCAGACCGTGTACGGTTGTTAACCTGTTGTTTCAATCGACTCAACGATCCAAAAAGTTCGAGATATCCATCCTTCATAAAGAATTGACCTTCCGTAATGTAGCCTGTATTATCGGGAACTGGATGCGTAACATCATCCATGGTCGTCACACCTAGAATCGTCACACTGCCTGCACCATCAATATCAGCGGCTTTTTCATATCGATTGGCCAATTGAGAATACAAATCACCGGGATACCCCTGGTTGGCGGGGATTTGGTCCTGAGCATTCGCAATTTGTCTGAGGTAATCGGACCATTGGGTCATGTCTGACAAAAGGACAAATACATTCTTCCCTTGCAATGCAAATTTTTCGCCCACGGCCAGGGCCAGATCGGGAACAAGCAATCCCTCGACGATGGAGTCTCTATGGGTGTGCACGAACATGATGGTCTTATTCATGCTTCCAGCTTCCTCAACACGATCCCGGAAGTAATGAAACTCGTCGAACTTCAACCCAACGCCTCCGATGATGATAATATCTGCATCCGTTTGTGTGGCAATATTGGCCAGCAAGCGATTGTAGGGTTCTCCCGCCTTGGCGAAGATGGGTATCTTTTGCGAGCGCACCAATGAATTGAACACATCGATCATTGGCACCCCTGTGCGAATCATTTCTTTTGGGATCAATCGTTTTACCGGATTGATAGAAGGACCAGCCACCCGAATCATATCCGCCAATAATTCAGGACCACCATCGATAGGCTGGCCTGTCCCAGAATAGATCCTTCCCAGCATCTCCTCTGAAAATCCCACTTCGATTGGTTTTCCCATAAATCGGATTTTACAATCGGTAGAAACACCATAGCCGCCTCCGAATAATTGTAAAGTGACTTTCTCTCCATCCAGGGCAATAACCTGGGCCAGGGCTTTTTGCCCATTGGGGTAGATCACCTCTGCCATCTCCTTATTGTGGACACCTTTGGCCCGAATACTTAATATGGCCCTACCGATACTGTCGATATGTTCATAGGTTCTTTTAAGCATGCTGTCCTTTTTTAATTAAGTTTAACACCTGATGTTCTTGATTTTCAAACCCTGCGTCATCAGGAAGCAGCATATTCCAATCAATAAAAGCCTGCCGAAGGAAGTTGAAATGCGATCGTATTTCGGTTTTTCCTTTGATGGTTACCGGAGCATCTACAATATTCCAAACCATATCAAACATCATCCGCAGTCGTTCCGGACTGGTCACCCCATCCACTTCATGAAAACTATTTTGCTGGAGGAAAACTGCATCCACCAATTCAGATTTTTGGTATTGGATATAAGTTTCATCGGTTATGCCTTTTTCACCCATAAGCAGGATGTTTGAAGCAATGGACTTCCCTTCCCTGAGCAATGCTTTAAGTGCATTGACCTCTTCCCGACGAAGCAGAGAAGGGTAGCTTGAACTGCTGTCGAGTCGATCGATGGCAGGATATTTTCGGGCATCGGATAGCGCTCTCGAAAGTCCCCAAAAGCAACCGGTACTCAATAAGGTAGCTTGTGTGACGGGTTCATCAAAATTACCTCCGGCTGGTGATACGGTCCCGATAATACTGAAAGAACCCACGCTGCCATCCGGCAATTGTTCGACGCCGGCCCGGTCGTAGAATGCAGAGATAAGACTGGAAATATACATCGGGAATGCTTCCGGCCCTGGAATCTCTTCTTTTCGTCCGGACGTCTCCCGCAATGCCTGAGCCCAACGCGAGGTCGAGTCTGCCAGCATCAATACATCCAATCCTTGTTTGCGGTAATATTCACCCACACAGGTAGCGATATATACAGAAGCTTCTCTGGCAGCAACGGGCATGGAGGAGGTATTTCCGACGATGTAGGTTCGATCCATGAGCGAATGGCCTGTCCGTGGATCTTCCAGTTTTGGGAAATCCTTAAAAACTTCCACAGCTTCACCGGCACGTTCGCCACAGGCCGCTACAATGACCACATCCGCCTGAGAGAATTTGGCCAAACTGTGTTGCAGTACTGTTTTTCCCGCTCCGAAAGGCCCGGGATTACATGCCGTCCCCCCATAGGCGATAGGAAACAAGGAGTCTAAAATCCTGATCCCTGTGGGCAATGGCTTGCTCGGCACGGATCGGATATGAAAAGGCATAGACTTTTTTACGGGCCATTTAAAGGCCATTTGGAGGTTTCTGGTCTTCCCTTCAGCATCTACAATGCTGGCTATCGGATCTGTGATGGTGTATTCTCCTGCATCAGCAATGGAGGCAATGGTATACTCCCCATACAAATCAAAGGGGACAAATATTTTGTGTTGAAATAATTTCTCAGGCACATGCCCCAAGACAGTTCCACCGGTCACCCGATCTCCTTTTTTCACCTGCGGGGTAAATTTCCATAGTGCGTCTGTATCGAGGGGTTCTACGACTAATCCTCGTTCCAAAAACCACTCTTGTTTCGCCAGTTCATAAAGTGGATTTTGCAATCCATCGGTGACGGTTCCAAGAATACCCGGACCTAAAGTTACGGTCAGGGGATGCCCTGTAAATTCAATCGGATCGCCCACTTTTACCCATGAGGTATCTTCAAATACTTGCAAAAAGACTTTTCCACCTTCTTTTACTTCGATCACTTCGGCTTTGAGTCGTTTCCCTCCTTCGATGGTGATGTAGGCTATTTCTCCATTCATCACTGGACCATCGAGGTGGTTGGCTCCGACGAGGGACTCACTCACACTTGATACCTTTCCTAACGTTTTATCCATACTTTATTATTCTTCCATTGGCCATCGCATACGATATATTTTGGCAAAGTATTATTATGCCAATTTAATGAAAAGTATTTGCCAAATCAAAAGGGGAAAGTCTTTATTTTATGAATTAATCTTTGTTTAGATAAGAGGTTGAATTTAGTTGATGGAAGCAAAATTTGTAACTCCCTATTTCTCAGGGAGTCAAGATACCCCTGAGGGCTGTTCTGATAGGTTTGCGTAGATTTTCTTGTGATTAATTCCACGAATTTTCTTCCCTAATTTTGCGGAGTCTTACTTTTTTTACTTTTCAATCCTGATCTAGGCATTTTTGGTCAATGGTGCGTAAATACTGACTCAAAACCTTCAATTTTTCGATTAAGCGGACTGCTTAATTTCGCCCAACTTTTGAAAAGGAAGATTAACAGATACCTGTTTGTAGTAGTCCGGTAGAGCTACTAACAGAAGAACTCAAAGCCTTAGATAAACTCAAGGATAACTAATTATTGCAATTGAAAGAATAAACCTTTCACCTTGCTCTTTAACTTTGAACGAAAGTAGTTTGTTGAATACTTTATTAATAATCAGTTCTTTTCTCATTTTTTTTTGTTCTAAATAACGGGGAGTACAAGCGATGTGCTGACCGATAGGGAGAGCATATTGTCTTGTACAATGTTACTTACCGTGTTTCATTTTACTTTAATTTATTATTTAAGTCTTGTCTGCCAACTATTGCCATAATCTCTACTTCCTTATTCTTCACCCTATAGTAAATTGTATCTGATCCACTTGGACATCTTCTATAGCCTTCTCTTATGTGATCTATTGACTCAAAATAGTATGGATTTTCAACTATTCTATCAAAACAATTGAATAATTCGTTGAAATATTTGTCTGCTTGCTTTAAACCAAATTTATATATTCCATATTGATGTATTCTTATTAAATCTTCTTTTGCAGAATTACTTAATTTGTACTTAAACATTCATTCTCTTTTTGGATTCTTCCAAAATTTCTGATTTACTCAGTTCTGTAAATCCACTTTCTTCAGCTTCTGCTAATTTTGAATTTATCCAATCTATTTGTATTTGCTGTTTCCTTGCTTGACGGATTAGATCATTTACCAATTCACTTTTACTAGAGTATTCTTTGCTTGCAACCATCGATTTAAGCCATTTATCATTTGGATCTGTAAATGTTATACTTTGTCTATTCATTTTAACTAAATTTGATGTAAACATACACCAATTTCGACTCACATACAAGTGTTAGAATTTCATCATGGTAAGTAACATCCCAATACACGCCACTTCCTCTATGGCGTGTATACCTTATGTCGTATATTCTCCCAATGGAAGCTCCTAAAATTAATTTCAATACCTCAAGCCAAAACCATCAACTCCAACACACAAATCGATTGAATAAGCTAGCGACCACAGCGCATTCCCACTCATAAAATCTGACTCCTCATTTAATGATCTCCAACCAACATCACCCATCCAATTACTCGTTTATATCCATATCTATCCAGATAATAAACGTTTTTACATACTTAAATTCATAGATTTCCATTGGTTTACTTGATCTTATTCCTCCAAATATACACACTCCACATTTTTTTTGCACCAAAGCATCTTAAAAAATCTAACATAGCCCGCTTCCTACTTATCCAAAAGATGTTTCTTATCTCTTTGAGAATGTATTCTCTCTAGTGCATATCTAGGTGTTCCCTATTGTGGAAATAGCCCAAAAAACAACAAGGTCATACTGATAATATTAGCAAAAGCATGCGTAAATATCGTCAACCACAAATCTCTTTTGCTCAATATATAAATCACCCCTAAAGCTACTCCAGTAATACCTACTAAAACTTGCCCGGTTAGTCCTTGATAGGCATGCAAGTAACCAAAAAAAATCGATGAGAAAACTATTCCTAACATGGGTCCCCATCTCTTGCCCAACATTCGTATAAAAGATGAAATCATAAATCCACGAAAAATAACTTCCTCAAATAACCCACCAACAATACATCCGATAAGTACACTTTGAATGTATACATTGACATTTCCTTTTAATCCCCCAAATATTCCTAATTGTAAGGGTTGGTCAACGATACTTTCGATGATCGTCAATACAATAAAGTAATTTACTATTGCTAATACTACAGCTAAACTCATCGCTGTACCCAATAGCTTTAGAACATTTTTTTTCTTAGAAAACCCCAATGATTTTTTAAGTCCTTCAGTTGCATAAGCGTAACCCATTATTATAAGGAAAGCTAAAAACGTGTTTAAGTATGGAATTTTAATAAAACTAAATACAACTATAACAAGTAACACGATGAATATATCGTACACATGGTATTTTTTCATAATTTTCTTTTAATAGATGAATAAGGCAACTGCTTTACAATACGAGTAAAACAATTGCCTCCTAATTGCATTTCTAATCCATTCAATTAAAGCCTCGTGTCCGTAGAAATATCCACTACAGCATGTTCAGGCTTTTCCATTCGTTTTTCATCAAATTCTCCATTTATGGTATAATTATAGATGGCATGGTCTCCATACTGTTGTGTTAAATCTGGACTTTTTGTAGTCATCAACATTGGAAACTTCAAGCCATTGACTTCTCCTGTATAGGTATTTATTCTTAACATTGGCCCAAATAAATCTTTTGTTTTCGGTAGTTTCAGGACGTCCAATAATGGTCCGTACCCAACGGTATATTCATACCCATTCAATAAATACGTTTCTGCATCGATGAACAATGTAAACGTGTCTTTAGCAGATTTCCCAATGGTCGGCGATTCTGTAAAACTCATCTGTACCGTATATACTTCATTCGCAAAAGCGGGATGTTTTTGTTTTGTCACTTCACCCAAAACCACGGAAGCATCTTGCGTCAACCATGGTAAATTGACATAATAGAAATATACGGAATGCTGATGATTTGGTGGATTTCCTATCCGCCAGTTGGTCGCCCAAACTTCCTTTCCATCATGAGTCATTTGTGAACCAAATAAAGGCCAATCCTGATACGATCGTCTGGTTTGCATATCAATGGTTTGATCAGCCACCCAAAAACGGACAAATCCTAAAGATTCACTGTACATGGAATTGGTAAAGCTCAGCGTTTTCATTTTTTTCCATTCATCATATCCTCCATGAGCATCGATCATTTTTTCAATTACCGCTTTGGTCTCTTGTGACGCATATTTCGATTGACCAGAGATGTTTCCGATTGTGAATACACAAGTAAATAATACTAAAATTAATGTTTTCATTTCTGTTTATTTTTATGATTAGAATCCAAAACTATGCTGTAAAACAGGCAATTGAAAGCAAATTGTTGTGAGTGACATTTAAAGATTTGAATGACATTTCAATAGGGGGAATGTTGGAGTATATTTTGGTACTTTTATGGAATGAATATTTTGAAGCGACATCAAACGGGGATACCCAAAAAGTACATTTATCTTGTTACAGTACTTTTTTGCGCAGCTGTCATGGTACAAGTAAGCACTTCAGGGCAAACATCTAGTGTGGGAGTATTTGTGCGTCGTTTTGTTTTATTTGGTTCTATTTATGTGTTTTGGGCATTGTCCATAGACTATATTAATGCGATTTTCATCCCTCTGGAAAAAATCAAATCCACATCATTACAAATTATAGAACGTATTCTTTCGGTTCTCTTGCTCGTTTTACTCAACCTGGTAGTTACCAACTGTATTTATTACGCCATTCTCATTGGTTTCACCTCAATGAATATTTCAGAAGCTTACATTGATTTTGAGCCCTACATAATCAAATCAATCCTGATCCGATTATTTGACGTTCTCATTATAGGTTTAATACTAAGAACCATAACTGCCAACCAGCACTTGCACCAACAGAATTTGAAAGTCATTTCCTTGGAAAACCAATTGCACTTGTCCCAACTGGAAACCTTAAGAAATCAATTGGATCCTCATTTTTTGTTCAACACACTACACACCCTAAATACCCTTATTGGATACGATGATAAAAAAGCCAGATCTATGGTGATTAAAGTAACAAAACTCTTGCGTAAAATACTAGACAAACGAACCAAGCAATTGATTACCTTTCAAGAAGAAATCGATTATTTCAAAAACTATCTTGACATTGAAGAAGAGCGATTTCATGATCGATTAACCATCATATTGAATATCGAAGAGGCTACCAATGAAATCATGGTCCCTACATTGATGTTACAACCATTAATCGAAAATGCCTTCAAACATGGGATATCTCAGGTCGAAGAAAAAGGAACGATCCAACTATCCGCTTATATAAAGGATGACCAATTTGTGATCAACTTATCGAATAGTATTCCCACAAAACCATCTTCTAGCTCAACAGTTTCTACTAATATCGGACTTCAAAACTTGGACAGTAGATTACAGCAAGTATTTGGAGAAGGATATACACTTCAAACCCAAAAAAATATATCCACCTTTGAAGTTACTATAAGAATCAATCATAAACACTGACCATGCGCTTATCTGTTTTAGTTGTTGATGACGAACCCCATGCAAGAAGGCATATAAAAGGACTCCTTTCCAAAGATGAGGATGTTGAAGTGATTCATGAATGTAAAAATGGGAAAGAAGTTCTTAATTTCTTAAAACATCAAGTCCCGAGCCTAATTTTCCTAGATATCAACATGCCAGAAATTAGTGGTCTTGAGGTGGCTTCTCAATTAAAAACATCCAACTCTATTATTGTTTTTTCTACAGCGTACGACGAATATGCACTTAAGGCCTTTGAACTGGAAGCGTTTGATTATCTACTTAAACCATTTGAGGACGACCGTTTTTATGATGTTCTAAATAGAGTAAAAAAAGAAATTGAGCTTCGACAACAAGCAGAATTCAGTCAAAAATTCAGTGTACTGTATCAAGAATATAACAATACCCTTTCCCCTCATTTAACTGAATTTATTATTAAGGAAAAGGGCTTCGAACACAAAATACATGTGGATGAAATCCTATACATTGAAGCTAGTAAAATCTATGCGATGTTGCACCTTAAAAACAAGAGAATACTGTATCGAGCAGCATTAAATTTATTAGAACAACAACTACCCTCTAATTTTTTAAGAGTACATCGTTCTTTTATTATCAACCAAAACTACCTTATCAATACAAAATATTTAAACAACAATACGTACATGCTTACTATGGCTAATGACCATATGATTATTTCCAGTAGAAAGTATAAGGATCTTATCTCAAAACGGTTCCAATAAAATCTATTTTTATGTTCAATTGATCAAAATATAGTAATAATACCTTCCAGATATTTCACAGCTTTTCCTCTGATCGATACACTGTCCTCATTCAATTGACAAAACAATTCTCCTCGACGTTCAGAAATCTGCAATGCTCGTAACTTGGTTTTGTTTAAACGGTTCGCCCAAAATGGAATCAAAGAACAATGTGCCGAACCAGTCACTGGATCTTCAAATATAGAGGCTTGGGGTGTAAAAAATCGAGACACAAAATCCACATTCTCAGAATCTCCTTTTGCAGTTACAATGATTCCACCAGGATCAATGTTTATCTGGTTTAAAACTGCACTATTGGGTACAATATTTTTTATGTCATCTTCAGAATCGTAAACCAATAAATAATCTCGAGCCTTCCAAATTTCTTTCGGCTGAATAGACAATCCCTCTCGGATACATGTAGGCAAATCAGATTCTATTGGCGGTCGTGATGGAAAATCCAATTCATAATATGCATCCACTTTCTTCACGCGAACTACTCCACTCTTTGTATCAAAAAGAATTTCATCTCCTTTACATTTCATTTCCTCAAAAATCACATAGGCAGAAGCTAATGTAGCATGGCCGCATAAGTCCATTTCTATTTCAGGAGTAAACCATCTCAAACTAAATCGATTATCAGCTGATTGTACAAAAAATGCAGTTTCCGACAGATTGTTTTCTACTGCAATATTCTGGAGCAATTCGTCTTTCAACCAATTATCAAGAGGACATACAGCAGCAGGGTTTCCTCCAAAAAGTGCATCTGTAAAGGCATCAATCTGATACATGTTTATTTTCATTCCTCTTTGGTTTTGATGGATGTGAATGTACCAATGATTATCTTACTAAAGAAGGAGAATTTAAAAGATATTTTATTTGGTTTCAAGCAAGGGTAACTTTTAGCCACTTTTCAATTAATCCTGAGTAGAAACTATTAACTTACGTACTTCATTATAGTTCTCATAAGACAAACGACTCAACATTTTATTGGTTTTCAAGTTTATATTTTATTATACCTTGAATCAGAAGTTGGCTTTATCACTTAAATCAGTAAACAAAATTTATTCATGAAGAAACCATTACTTCTTTTTATTTTTTGCTTGTTTCTAATTTCCCTCTACGGACAAAACACCAAAGGAGGTTTTCAAATGGGTATTGGAGGGCTCCCTATTATTTACCCAGGAAATTCTTCCCTCACAGGATACTCTTTACGAGCTAATATCGGTTATGCACCTTCCGAAGAATTTACCATTGGAATATTGCCTTTTGCTGGAAAAGTTCAGGACACAAAATCCGTCGGAGCTAGTCTTTACTCAAGATTTTACTTGCAAGAAAACAGGTTCTCTTTTTTTATCGAGGCTGGGCTAGGTTTTGGAAAATTAACCTATGACAATACACCTCAATTCAATGGCACCTTATTTACCTACAACGTCGGACCTGGCATGCATTATTTGCTTAACCCTACTTCTAAAAATAGATTAGCCTTCGAATTTCTAATTCAGTATGCACGATTACAAAATATAACCTATTCAGATAATACGGTCTTGGGTAACACCTTGATTCCTACGCTTGGAATTCAATATTTTATAAATAAATGATTGCTCTATTATTCAACATAAATTAGATAGGCACATCTGAGGAATGTCAATTTTGATGTATCTAGCAGCCTCGGATTTTCCTTGTTAATAGGTACGTAACTGAAGGGAATGAAACAAAATGAGATTGTTTTTATCAATAATTGATACTTTAGCAATCCAACAGGCAATTGTACAATGAAATTCAAACCGGCACTTCTTTTCGCTCTCTTTATTTTCTTTTCTTGCCAGTCAAAAAAAAATAACAAAGGCGGTACTGAAAATCCTGAAATCTACTCGCAACAAAGCTCCATCATACTTTCCCGGGATGTGTATACCGATCAACTTTACGGTTTTTGGCTGGGACAATGCATCGCCAACTGGACAGGCCTCGTCACTGAAATGGATAAGATTGGCAATATCGGTGAAATTAAAACCGGAGAATTCTATACTCGACAAGATTGGGGAAAACCCGATCAACCCAGCATCTGGGCAGAAGGCATTCCGAGTGACCTATCCCCTACCATCGATTTTGTATTTCGGGGACCCGATGAAATCTGGGGCGCCGACGATGATACCGATATTGAGTATATGTATCAACACCTGCTCTACACTCATCAAACGACCCAACTGACCCCACAACAAATTCGAGATGGATGGCTAAAACACATGAAAGCTGAAGAGGAAAACTACCTCTGGGTATCCAATCAAAAAGCCTTTGATCTGATGCAAGAAGGCCTACTTCCTCCAGATACAGGCAGCCCTGAACACAATGAACATTACGAAATGATCGACGCGCAATTGACCACTGAAGTATTCGGACTGTTCGCTCCTGCTCGGCCCAAGATTGCACTAAAAATGGCGCACCTCCCAATTCAAACCACCGCCCGACACAATGCAGAATACATCTCAAAATTTTATGTTTGCATGTATGCTTTGTCTACTTCGGTGGACACAACCTTATCTCCAAAACAACAAATTCTGACGATGGCCGACCGTGCTAGTCAGGTTTTACCCGATACAACTTATGCAGCCAAAATGTATTCCTTTGTAAAAAAAATATATCAATCTGGAATTCCTTGGGAACAAAGTCGAGATTCCATTTATATTCGTTATCAAGTCCATCAAAAAGATGGCTATGACCTTACCTCAAAAAATTTGTATTGCAATGGGTGTTTTGCCGCAGGAATCAATTTTGCCGCTAGTTTGGTCAGTCTATTTTATGGCGAAGGCGACTTAATCGAAACCATTAAAATCGGAACGCTCACGGGTTGGGATTCAGATAACCCTACCGCCACTTGGGGTGGGCTATTGGGGTTTATGCTGGGCAAAGAGGGAATAGAAAAGACATTTGGGAGAACTTTTTCCAATCGGTTTAATATCCATCGGACGCGAAAAAATTTCCCAAATAATGGGATCGATACGTTTGAAAAAATGGCAGAACAGGGAGTGGCCATTGTGGATAGAGTGGTCTTAGATGAAATGGATGGTGCAATAGATTCTGTGCGTAATGTTTGGAAAATTCCGTTACCGAGATAAAGCATAAATGGAATTTGAATTACTTTTGAAGTAAATGAAAACAAATAACAAACAGATTTGGCTAGAAATAGGGTATCAAATGATAGCGGAACATGGCTTCACTAAAGTCAATGTGGAATCTATTGGACGGTCCATTGGAAAAAATAAATCTTCCTTTTATCATTATTTCGGAGACTGGAAAGGATATGTAGAAGCGCTATTACACTATCATTTGAGTAGAGCCGAGGATTTTGCGCTTAAAATCAATAACTGCGAAACCATCATTCCTGGAATGGTAGAGATTTTTTTGGACTATAAAATAGATATTTTTTTTCACAAACAACTTCGGATCAATCGACAAAACCCTCTTTATGCCCAATGTTTTGAATCTGTCTACTCATTATTCGAAACAGCCATTGTCGAGAAGTGGAAGTCTTTTCTGATGTTGGAGAATCGAACGTTTTTAGCAACCAAAATTCTTGCCTTGATTAGCGAAAACTTCCTGCTCAAAATCACCCATACCTCCTATGATTATGACTGGCTGCATACCTATCTTTTTGATGTGGCAAAATTGATCAATGACATCCATTCCAACTCTGCTGAATAAGTTCTGAACGCTACCGTCTAAGAATTACAATTTATTTGTTTCAATTTTGGGCAACACATTCAAGAACTATGAGTATTACATCCAATAATTTAGAAGTCCGAGAAATCATTCATCAGGTTGTAAATGACCCCGATTATCGAGAAGTATCTTTTGTCCCTGTCTTTTCCATCCATCAGCTGGCACTCATTTTAATCGCCTATGGAGGAGTATTTGGAGGTATTTGGATGATTGCTTATGGAGGCGTTTCCTTGTGGATTGTATATCCCATTATGGTTTTTGCTTTTTATACTGCTTTCACTCCTTTACATGATTCTACCCACCGAGCCGTTTCTTCCAATAATCTATTAAATGATGTTTTAGGGACCATTTCAGGTTTCCTACTCTTCCCACTTTCGAATGCTGTCGGCTATCGTTATTTGCACCTGGCCCATCATAGATATGTCGGTGATAAGGATTTGGATCCCGATGAGCCATTGGTCGCTATTCCCACCCACTATTTTCCATGGGGCTATATCTCCTTGTTGTTTCCAGATTTTGTCTGGGCGCATTGGCTTTTATTCAAAGTTTGGAAAAGAACGCCCGTGAAAACTCGATTCAATGTGCTCTCTATGATTGTTGGAAATACACTTTTTCACATTGCTTGGTTTTTAAGTCCGTTTTGGTATGGATATTTAATCCTGTTTTTCATTCCTAATCGATTGGCTATAGCATATACCGCCTTGACTTTTGCACATAACCCGCACCCAGAAGGAATAAAGTGGAACGACAAACCTTTTAAAACTACATTCACTCTCACGGGAAGCAACTATTTTCTCTGGTCTCTTTATGGTCAATCCCATCATGCCATGCATCATTTTCTACCTCATATCCCTTGGTATAAGTATTTCAAAGTGTGGGATTTGGCCAATGGGGCCTTCAAGAAAAAAAACATCCCCGAAAAAAACGTCTTTTCCATGCCCGATCCCCACTATAAAGAAAAGATAATGCAGGATTCAGATTCTACCGTAAAAGAAAAATTGAAGGTCAAAGTAGTCGCCATCGAAAATGTGGCAAAGAACATAAAATCATTTGTTTTTGAAGCGGTGGAAAATGAAGACCCATTGCCAGAATTTTCTGCAGGATCACATATAAAAGTGCAACTCCCGAGTGGTAAGATAAGAGCCTATTCTTGTGTTAATCCAACCTATGAAAAAAACAAGTATCAAATTGCTGTTAAATTGGATCCGAATGGAAAAGGAGGGTCAAAAGAAATGCACGAGCACATTTCAGTGGGTCAACAGTTAGAAATTACGCCTCCAAAAAATAATTTTGTATTGTATGAAAATGTAAAAAAATACATTCTATTTGCCGGTGGAATTGGCATTACTCCCCTACTCTCTATGGCGCATCGATTGACCGAAATTGAAAAGTTTTTCGAGCTTCATGTATGCGTAAAATCAAAAGAAGAAGTACCATTTCAATATGCATTGACCAACTGGACCTTTGCACCGAATGTAGAAATCCACGTGGATAAAGAAGGAAAATCAACCATGGATATCAACCGTATTTTAGCACATCCCGATGAAGATACATTGATTTATGTCTGTGGGCCATCTGGATATAATTCATTTGTAAAGCAGCGTGCCATTGATTTGGGATGGAAAAACGATCACATTTTACAAGAAGTTTTTTCAAGAGACAACTCCAACCTCTCCACTCCTCATAAATTTGAATTAATACTCAATAAAAGTAAAAAGTCAATTGTTGTAAAAGAAGATGAAACCATCATCGATGCATTGCATCTCAACAATATAAAAGTGCCGTACTCTTGCCTTCAAGGCACCTGCGGAACCTGCATCACAAACGTAATTGAAGGGGAGGTGGACCATAGGGATGCGGTACTCAATGAAGAAGAAAAAATGGAACATAAAAAGATGTGCCTTTGTGTTTCGAGAGCAAAAAAGAATAAACTGATTGTGGATATTTAACTGGAATGTTTTCCAAATAGAGCATATCCAATTTATTTGAGTATTGGTCTTCATTTTAAGATGATTTATCAATACAATTGCATCGAATAGTTCGTACGGGTTAATTTTGCGGTCTAAACTAACTTAACTGATATTATGACCCCTACGATTCGTTTCGACCTCAATCCTTCTTCTCAAGAAATCCAAGTCCTCAAAAACGGATGGATGGCATCGCTCACCAGCGCTCAAGATGGAATGTGGGAATCATTTAGGGATCAAGCTACTTATTATGGTATTAAGACGGAGGGTGCTTTAGTTGGCTATGCTTGTCTGGATGCCAGCCATCAATTGATCCAGTTCTACCTCACGCCCTCTGCCGTATCCTATGGAGCAACAATCTTCAATGAATTCATTGCTAAGTATGCCATACACACTGCAATTGTAGGTACCAATAATCCTACTTTTTTATCCTTGGCATTGGATGATTCCCGAACGACTTCACCTCATACCTATTTGTTTAGAAATACGATGAAGGTGAATATGACCGAAAAAGCAGGGAGGCTTCATCAGGCTGAGATGGATGAACTAAATATGGTGGTAGATTTTTATCATGCCAGTATTGGTGCCCCGATAGAATGGCTGAATGGATATCTTAGGAATCATGTCCATAAAGGGGAAGTCTATTATTTTAAAAACAAAGAAGAGATGATTGGTGCATGTGAAGTGAGAAAGAGCATGACCAATAGCTCCGTTTCTGATATTGGCATGTTGGTCGCTCCTTCATTCCGCAAACAAGGATATGGATCTTACTTACTATACAAAGCCAAAATGATTGCCATTGAATCTGGAAGAACACCTATTTGTTCGTGTGAAAAAGAGAATATTGGCTCCTACAAGTCCATCACGAATGCTGGATTTATAAGTATAGATCGTTTATTAAAAATAGCTTTGGATTAATAGTTTGATGGCATCTTTCTAAAGAAGTCGTCAATTCTCCATCATCCATCACTCCATATGGTAACAATTCTACTTCGAAATTTTATCATTAAAATCTGATTTTCGTATCGTATCTTATAAAAACTTGAAGTATCTTGATTTCTATTCGCATACTAAAATCTAATATCAATTTCCTCTTGTGATAGGAATGATATCACCAACACATTTTGAATATGAAACACATTTCACTCCTCGCTCTTCTAGTTTTTTGCATCTCATTTATCAGTTGTAAAGAAAAGTCTGTTCCGAAAGAACCAGCTTCAGAACCTGCTACAGCAACTACAGCAAAATGGAAAGTTGATTTTTTAGACAATTTTGACACCTTCAACGCAGAAAACTGGCAAGATCAACGTATTTGGGTCAACAACGAGAATCATTGTTATGTACCTGACAATCAATTTGGCACAAGAGAAGTGAGCAACGGCGCCATAAAGTTAAAGGTGGTCAATACGGGTGAAGTACGGCCTTGTGACAACTTCGACAAACATGGTAAACAACATCCACCTACAGCATATGCTGCGGGTAGAATCTGCTCTAAAAATCGAAAAGAATTTATCAAAGGAAAATGGACCGCTCGATTACGACTAAGTAGTAATGGAGAAGCAAGTCAGTTTCCTGCTTGGTGGTTGCTCGGCGCTCAAAACAATGAACCTCCTGTTCAAGAAGAAAATGAAAATGTTTGTTGGCCATTGACGGGGTCTGGTGAAATTGATATTTTCGAACATCATGGAGATCACCTCAAAGATGAATTTACTACGGGTGCAATCAAGAGTTTGAATGAGTGCGATAAAGGAGATTGGGAGAATTATCGAACTAATATAGATGCAACACTTAACGAATACCATGAGTACTCAGTAGAATGGGAAGGAAGTGATCTAGTCTATCGATTGGATGGAACAGAAGTATATCGAAATGTTGGCGAAGGAGACAATTATCCAGAACCGATGTTTGCTATTTTAAATTATGCCAAAATCACTGACTCTCCCATGACGGGAGAATGGTTTATGGAAGTTGATTGGGTAAAACATGAATCACAGATATAATTTGAGGCCATAGAATAGGAAATGAAATTCATACACTATATTCTATTAATCTTTGGGCTTTTGAGTCAAGCTCCATGTTCTGCTCAAAAAAAGATGAGTAGCATTCGCATCAAAAAACCATCTATCCAGCAGGAGGCAACATCTATTTGGAGAACAATTAATGATATTGAATTTCTTGAAAAGCAAGGATATTCTATAAAGTTGCCCAATCATCCCTCAATTCAATCATTAATCTCAAAATCAAAAAATAATAAATTTGGGAATGATGACTTTGGAGCGATCTATACTTTATTGGAGACAACATTTTACACAAAAAAAGACTATAGAAATGGATTTAATAATGTGAGAGAACAACAGCTCTCCATTCATAACTATATAGAACAACTCTACGATTTTACGCAACATTGCAAGTGGGACTTCAAAAAATTTGATGCCTTTACTATCTTATTTACATTCTATGGCACAGGTGGAAGTTATGATGCTGACCAAGGGATCATTACTCTTTTCACCAATCAAAATGGAGAGTTTAAAAACTATGACAACCCAGTGAATACTATAATTCATGAAATTGTGCATATGGGCATCGAAGAATCCATTGTACAAAAATACAACTTACCTCATGGGATAAAAGAAAGAATTGTTGATACCATAGTCTATTTGTTATTCAAAAAAGATCTTCCTGAATATCGAAAACAAGAAATGGGAGACCCGAATCTAGATGCCTTTATTTTATCTAAAAAAGATATACGTAATCTAGACACTCAAATAGAAATGTATATGGCTCAATACGGGGAAAAGTAACGTCGTGGTGGTTACACAAAAGAAGCTTCATCCCCTACCATCTTTCATAATTGAGCACTCTTCAAATCAAAAAATATCTAGATTAAGCAACTATAGCAGAATTGATCATGTTCATTACCCAAGAACCATCTATTGATTTATGAAAATTCTGATTATTGTCATTGTCGTACTTCTATCGATTTTTATAATCGTACAACTCTTTGCTATGAGAAGTCAAAAAAATATTGAAACCTATCCTTATGAAGTTGTGAAATCCTATGATGCATTTCAAATTCGTACGTACGAAGCTAGTTTATTTACTTCTGTAAAACTCAATTCTTCCAACTACAAAGATTCCTCCAGTAAAGGGTTTTCGGTTTTGGCTGGATATATTTTTGGTGGAAATGATCGAAATGAAAAAATTGCCATGACTTCACCTGTCGCCATGTCTTTAGGGGATTCTATGACCATGATGTTTATGGTCCCTAAAAAGTACGACAAGGCGTCCCTACCTACTCCCAATACTTCCGATATAGAATTTCGAGAAATGCCAGTTAAGACCGTAGCAGCGATATCATTTGGAGGGTGGGCCAATGATGAAAAGATAGCACAATACAGAAAAAAACTTTCGGAAGCGCTGGACGAACAAGGAATTACCTATACCAATCGATTTTACTTTCTTGGGTATAATCCACCGTATGAAATCATTAATCGCAAAAATGAGGTAATCGTTGAGTTGGAAAACAAATAATTTTTACTGTTTACTATAACATCCTAAGACAAGATATTTGAATAGTCAATTGCTCCTACAATTCCGAATTTGATTCGTTATTCCTATACAATACACCAATTCTAAATCACTAGACATCCGATTTGAGTAAATCAGCCAACAGACAAGCATTCTTTAAAGGAATAGGTAAATCCTTGGAAGAAAAAGGAATTCAATTTGAATTTATTCAAGTGGATACGCGCATTAATTTCACAGAACTAAGCAAAGGTTTGGTCACGGGTTTTGCCTTTTGGAGTGGGTATTCGTACTCAGTAGCCTTCAACCTTATTGGAGAGTTGTCGGTAGAAATGCACGTCAATGATATTGTACATTATTTTATTGACAGTGATTATGTATCGCCTAAAATCCAAGTGCATTTGTTTGACAAATTCAGTTGGGGATATGCTGAATCATGTTGGATTGAACAAGGCCAAGTTCAGAAAAGGTATACCTACAGACAAGAACTTCAGCCGTTTATACATTATGTCAAACATCGGCTGAAAACAATGGAGAGAAAATAGAATGTAGCCCAAGTCAAACATTTAAGGTCATCAACCACACATAAACTATAGGAATTGATGTCACCACAACGGGATATCAATCTAGTTGTTTTATTACCCTACAAAAAGTAGTATTTCTATGGTTTAATCCAAGAAAGGTCATCAGTCATTTGTACCAAAAAAGGGATATAAACCCAAGCCGGATTAATTTCAAATTAAAGCTGCGGGGTGTTTTATTTTATCGTAACTTA
The DNA here is from genome assembly GCA_029212405.1 of Saprospiraceae bacterium. GTDB lineage: Bacteria > Bacteroidota > Bacteroidia > Chitinophagales > Saprospiraceae > CAJXUU01. The sequence continues at coordinate 59,707 of JARGNR010000013.1, read as the reverse complement.
TGACGGTTAAGTATTGTCCCAATTTCCATTTTTTTAAGATCACTCATAGTATAGATTAAAAAGGATTCGAATCCATTTTTGTATTTTATGAACATTATTCATCTATTAACCCTCTAAAACCCAACCTATGAATTTCATTGCATTAAAAGCTTCTTCTGGAAATTACTTGAGTTTCGAATTAACGACCGATGGCGAACACGGAACTACCTCTACAAGACCACTTAAATTTAAAATCAAGACTTCCCCAAATCCAGTTGTGCTGAAGTTTCGAGAATTGACATCAGGCAACTGGATTCTTCAAGATGCTGGATCTGAATATTATCTAACAGCGGTAGATGATGGAACGAAGCTCATTTATGCCATTGAGGAAAAAGGAGACCATCAAGAATTTAAATTCCTGAAACAAGCAGATGCGCGTAAAATAGCATTACAGGTTCCCGATGGAAACCATTATTTAAAAGAAAGTCCCAATGGGTATATCTCGTTTGATTCAAATGAAATAGGACCCTCCGAAATTTTTGAGATGGTAGAGATTCCTGTGCATAAATCCACTCAACCCCACCATCATCATGGGTGCTGTGGTCCTGGCATCCAAGAGGATAAGGTAAAACACACTAAGGATGTATATTGGGATGATCGATCTCATGAGGGGATCTTACATAAATCGATCGCCTTATTGACTGCGAATCAAAATGGCCGAGAAGAAGTAAGGCAGTTTTTAAAAATTTGGAGAGATATTCCACAATCCAAAAAATATCCTTTTAATGCAGGTATGGTTTTTCAAGGCATTCACGATGCAGATTATGATGAAAAATATACAGATCGCTGGGCACCCTTGGTTCCCCCCTCGTATAGAACTCATTTTTATAACCCAATTAGCAAAAAGAACTATCTGGAGAAGACTTGGAATCTAGTGATCGCTGTCATTCGGCAACGTTTAAAAGTGCGTGAATCAAATCCTATCCCAGAACATCTATTGGAAAATGTCAATGCCATGACTGAAGGGCAACGATATTTTAATCTGGCTGTGCATTACGGCAGAAGAATTGTCAGAATGGGTACTCAACGAACAAAAGAAGATTTACGTGCCTTTGGGTATAATTTGGGACTCAGTTTGCACTTTCTAACCGATCTCACTCAACCCATGCATGCAGATAACTATACCGCTGTTGATGTCTGGCCAGCTATGTCTTGGGGAGTTAATTTTCATGGCTATTTTGAAGGTTTAGTAGATGAGCCAAAAGACAATTGGAAAGAATCTAGATCTGGAAAAGCACTAGCAGCTGCTACAATTACAGCAAAAGATATTGATTATTGGAAAGATAATGCGCACACCTCAATTGGTATTGTATTTCATTTAATTGCGGCATATTCCCAGCCCCTTTTATCTAGTTTAGGGAAAGCGCCACTGAAAGAACCTTTAGTCACCTTTTTCCTCCAGAATACCATTCAAAAAGCTCCAAATTGGGTTGTAAGAACAATGATGGCATTGTTGCATTGCTCCAATCAACCATTAGAACTGACAGATAATCGATGGTATATCATTACAGAAGTCACGAACAAGGAATTTATTTTTGCAGATCTTCATGAAAACGCACAACTCAGATGTACCGATGATAGAATTGTACCTGAGGACTACAAGATGTTTTGTTTGATCTTTAATTCGGATGGTACTTGTTCCTTTGCAGTAAAATCCAATCCTTCTTTAGTTTGGACAAAAAATATATTTGGCGATCAATTTTATGCAAAAAAGGAACAACCAGGTGGAAAAGATACCAGCTACAAATTACTTTCTGGATTTGAAAACAACTATTGGATCTATTTTGATCAGACTGGAGATCCCAACGCGCTAACAGTTGGGACCGGATCTATGGATCGACTTTTAATTGGTGAACCACCTTTGCATGGGCTATACAATGGAGCAGGAGGGTATGAAAGTACCAATCAACTATTCAAATTTGATGCAGGGAGGCCTATGACCGAAGCAGAATTAAGACTAGTAAAAGCTGCTCAACCAACGCATGGAAAGTATGAGTGGTGGGGTGCTAAGAAAAGCGGTTGATTTCCAAAATTGATTATGAGAATTGAAATTGGTACTGAATTTTCTGAAGGATTAGGGGATTTATAGCTCTTACTATGGCCTGTACTCCCTTCCTCTTACTTACTTGCATGCATATGTTTTGGGTGTTATTTATATCTTTATATTTTACTCCTATAATTGAGGAATCTTTTTTTTAACGATAATATCTAAAAATAAGCGTTGGAATGAAAGAAAATCCTCTAATACACAACACTAAAAAAATACATTTAAACAAACTTCAATTCATTTACCAAACCATTAAAAAACCACTATGACCCCTCTCAAACCATTCATCCGAACTAGCAGCATACCTCATTCCCTTTGGCAATCAGCGGTACAAAAGACCATTTACAATTTGCCCGAGCATGATGGTAAAACCCTCAACTATAATGGTGACAAGGTAAAATTTCATCCTATGAAGTTGGGCGCAAACCTGCATATCCATGCGCATAATGAAAAAAAGGATGTGAAGGCTTTTGATTCAAAAATACTGGACAAAATAAAACCTACAGACATTGACATGGATCCCAAGATTCAAGCATTTCTGTCAAAACTATTTTTCAATCACGCCAATTCATTGTTGAAGGATAAGATTTTTGATGCCATAGAGGTACGTTTAGATGAACTTAAAAAGAGAACTCCATTATCCATCATTGGATTTCCAGTAAGCGATTATACCTATGAATTTTGGTTGGTTGCCATTATTAACTATTATATCAATCATGGATTTCGAGGCAGTACAAAACATCAGCAATACAAGGATTGGAAAATTGCGGGAAAAGGCAATGAAGCGTATGGCGTCATTGATTATAAATTATCCCCAGATGCCAAAGTGGTTATTTTAGGGGATTATGGCACAGGCTTGCCTGATGCAATAGCATTTTTGGAACATATTATGACCACATTGCAACCAGACTGTATTATCCATGTAGGAGATGTCTATTATTCTGGAACGGAACATGAATGCAAAACTGAGATATTGGATGTATTTCTAGATGTGTTCAATAAAGTAGGTAAGAGTGTTCCTCTTTTCTCCATTCCTGGAAATCATGAATACATGTCAGGTGGACAAGGATTTTATAAGCATGTATTAGATGTCAATAACCAATCTGGTCAACCCGAGTCTACGTATCAAGAAGCAAGTTATTTTTGTTTAAGAACAGCGGATGATAAATGGCAATTCTTGGGAATGGATACAGGATTTAATTCGCTCCCCACCCCAATGCCTACAATTGGTCCCGATCTTCAAGAATCCGAAAAAGAGTGGCATAGAAATAAGTTGGAACATTTTGATGGAAAAACAATATTACTTTCTCATCACCAATTGTTTTCTGTCAATGCATTGATTAATGCTAAAAAATTTGGCGGAAGTCCCTATTTGAATGACCATCTGCATGACCTATTTTGTCCATTTTTCGAAGACATAGCCGCTTGGTTTTGGGGACATGAACATTCGCTGGGCATATTTACTGATGGAGTACATGGACTATCTAAAGGACGTCTTGTTGGCAATAGTGGATTCGAAGAATTTTTGGGTGAAGGTCCATATGAAGTGAATAATCCAGATAAAAGTGTCAGTTACCAATCTCCAATTATCAAAGTGGATACCACAACCGTAGATTGGTTGTTTCAAAGTCATGAATGGTACAATCACGCATGTGCACTAATTGATTTCTCTAATTCTCTAGCTCCTGAAGTAACCTATTATCAATTTCCAGTTTGGGTGGAAAAAAATAAAGCACCCGAATCACCTAAGCTTACAGAAATAACGAATGCAAAGGAATATTTATAGAGACAACAACAAGGAAAATAAACAGAATCATATTTACGAATCTCAGTTTGTCAAAGACTTGTTTGATAAAATGAGTGCCTCCTATTCGAAGATGAATTACATTACTTCTTTCGGCTTCAGTGAACGGTGGCGTCGTCAATGTGTAGAAGCGCTATCTATACAACAAGGAGAAACTATTGTTGATCTTATGACAGGAATGGGGGAATGCTGGAGATACATTCTAAAAGAAGAAAGATCAATTGAACAACTCATCGCCCTGGATTTTTCTGGTGAGATGATCAAAAGAGCACATCATAAGAAGACGGCCTACCCTGATCAAGGTATTGAAATACTAAAAGAGAATGTTTTTAAAAATAGTATTCCTGACCATTGTGCAGATGGGGTGTGCTCAGGATTTGGATTGAAAACTTTTAATGAAGATCAATTGAAAGCTCTGGCAAAAGAGATAGAACGCATTTTGAAACCCAATGGAAGATTTTCATTGATCGATGTTTCAGTTCCTTCAAATACACTTTTGAAAACACTTTATATGTTGTACTTAAAAAAGAGTATTCCATTGTTGGGAAAGTTATTTCTGGGCAATCCAGAAACCTACAAGATGTTGGGTGTTTATACTGAAATCTACCAAAACTCTAAACAAGTAAAACACATATTTGAAAATCAGGGATTTCAGGTTGAATATGTCAACTACTTTTTTGGATGTGCCACGGGAATAAAAGGAAGAAAATTATAGGATCAGTTTATTATACTACTGAGGTCATACTCCGCCATTCTATTATGGTATTGGATGATAATCTTTGCTGTGATTATCGGACTGGATTGGTTTGTGTTGGAAGCTGTAGAGTATTTCAAAAAATAAGGAAGACTTCTTACTTAAATTGGATTGTTTTGACTCCTTTTTCATATCTAAGAATAGCTCACTTATTACAAATCCACATGAAAGACACTGTCCTATGTAACTATCAAAATCGTACATCCTCAATTGTAAGAGTTGCTTTAGAAAGAAATAATTAGGGTTTAAAAAGAATATAGCCTCATCTATAAATCAGATGTACCAATAGCATTTAAGTTAGCTCTAAATTGGTTATTTTAGACAGGAAAATTGTTAGGATTTAATAAATCATTTGAACAAAACTTCTCATTATGATTGATGAAGTGTTCAGATACCTTTCAATCTAGTTCTACTCTTATTTATTTAAACTATTCAACATGCCCAATTCAAACAACCAAAACGGAGATAGTATTGCTGGACTCTTCGTTATAATCTTATTTTTTATCGCAATAATATTTGCATTTTCACCAGGAATGCTCTCTATGTATGCATTACATTCTAGTCTAAATTTAGACTTGGATGGTGGACAAATGTGGACCTTTTCTATTATTTTTTGTTTGGCCTACTTGGCAATTTTATATCTATCATTTAAAGATTGGAACAAATCTATTTTTTATTACGCAATTGCTTCAATTGGAATAATTGGTTTTTTCCTTATTGCGGGTTATGGTTTCAAGGCTGAATTTGCTGAAAATGCCTGGAATTTATTTTTCTAATATTGTTTTAAAACACACTCATCTATTAATGCCAAATATATAATAATGAAGCCTGATAAACTCGGAAATACCATTTTACTACTAATAGTTACATTGCTAATTTTCAGCTGTACTTCACCACCTGATGCCAAACTCACTGAAAAAATAAATGCTCTTGAACATGAGATAATAGCCACTAAAACTAAAGTAAAACTGCTTGAGAAAAAAATCGAAAAGCTTGAAAGTGAAAACAAAAACGAAACTAACAAACCGACTTCTACCCCTACTCCAGTTGAAACCGCTGATTTAAAATGTAATCTGGACAATACCAAATATATTAAAAGAAGAAATGGTTTATATTATCTTAGATTTCTCAACCAAGAAGGAAATACTTTTGAGGTTATTGGGTACGTAAGCGCATATAATATTACTGGCAAGGTTCGTGTAATAAATAATAAAATCACCTTCATATCTGGGAATACTACTGGCAGCTTGACCTTACTTTTAAATTGTCAACAAATGTCTGGCAGTATTAAAGTAAAAAAGGCGTATGAACCCTTTGCCGTGGATTTTATTAAGGAGAGATAATTAAGTTTGGTCGTTCTCATTTTACTTAAAATTGGAACTCAGATGATTTGCATTATTCACCTAAGTTCCAATATAAAATAAATTCACCACTACTGATCATCCAACCAGCGTTTGACTTCTTCTAAATAAATAGTTTGAAGTCGTTCAAATCGGGTCACATTCGGAATATGATTTACCTCCAATAAATGGTTTTGTCCGTCTACCCCGATAATGTAATCATTGGCAATCATTTCCATTCCAAAAGAGCGCTTCAAGTTCAATGTATCTTCCAATAATTCAGAATCGATATCCGTAATCTCTGCATCCGGATGATGAATGGACTTTAACCAATCATTACCGTCCAAATTGATTTGTAGATGCTGATCTCCGATAGAAACTATACGTACTGCTTTTCCTTCAAAAAACGGTTCTAAAACAGAAGCTTCCGTACTGGTCCAATTCGAATCAAAACGATGTTTGTTTTCACCACAATGCCAATTGCCCCATTTCGCCACCGTGTCCCGATCCACCCTAAACGTTGTTTCTGGACTGACCATGCCTCGTATACTGTTGTACTTACTCACACGCAGTGCCCGTGCCAAACATGGCAACTTCAATCGACAATTCATCATTGCATAGGGATTCGGAAAGCAAGCGCCCTTCCATATCGTTAAGGCAGTGATAAAATCCAAATCATTTTCATAAATACCATGAAATAGTACTATATCCACCGGCAAAAAACCTACACCATTTGATTTCTCAATGTATAAAATACCCTTATTGACAATAAACTTTGGTATACAAACATGATAAATAACTGGTCCGAAATAGCTCTTTTTAATTTGAGCCGCTAATTCCTGTTCCAATCCAATAATACATAATCTCTTTTTCATGATAAAAATTTAATAATTAATAAATAAAAATGGTTTATTCTTCTCTTTTGGGTGATCCATAAAGGCAATAGTATCCTAGTCCAAACGGATACCCATTCAGATTTTATTTGCACAATCTTGATTCGCCTAAATGCTATACTTAATTATGGCACGTCTTGTAGGTTTACTTGTTTTTCATGATTCATTGGTTTAATTCAGAGTTGATTCGATGATCAGGTCAAATAACTCCATAAAAAAAGCCCTTACAACTGAATGCAAGGGCTTTTACTATCTATTTTATGAACATACTAATAGACTGCCCTTGCTAGCAATACGCTAGTAGCACCGAAAGTCAAGATTAATATGTTGTTTCTATTTTTCATTTATGATGCAAAAGTAAAAAAAATAATTACTTTTCAAAATACCCGTGTATTCTGAGTAGAGGTAAATGACATCTTTGAATACTAAAATGAATAAATTCTTTGATTCAACTATCCAATGATTTATTGCTCAATTGATGCTGATGAAGGCTGGATTAAAGTCTTCTCCCAAGCTACAATCAATTTCAAAATATAATATAGACTTATTGCTCCAACCAAGTGTTTGATGGTATGACCACTCCAAAATCCCAATGCATCAAAAATAGCATCATCATACTGTTCGCAGAGTTTGGCAACCACATACCACGCCAATATGTAGACAATATATTTCACATAGGTGGTTTTCTTAGGGAATAACCATAAGATAAATGGCGCGATCACCATTGGAAAGAATTGTACAAAAACATAAAAGCGTAAATCTCCTTGTCCAATGCTCTCTGTATATTGCCAATAGTATATGGAAAACACTCCAAATGGTACCAGAATCCAGAAAGCATATTGTCCTACCCTCTTCCCCACAAAATCATATAGCAGCAATGAAAAGATGGGCATAAACATCAAGGTCATAGGCAGTCGATCCCATACCAAGGTATTGTTATCGGGTGCCCAATGGTAATACATGGAACCAAAACAAGCTGTAAATATTCCAAGACACAAAATCAAAGGAATTAATTTGGCCACTATATCCGGTCGTAATGAAAAATTTCGTAGGCTTAAATACAAACCGTAAGAGCCCAGAAAAAACATGGGTACATTACTCATCACGTCCCAAAAATTAGGAACACCAAATTGATAGCGTTGATCTGCAAAATCATGATAATTTAAATCTTGCGGAACTGGGTCCAAATAAAGCAGGATACCAACAAATACTATGAAAACGCTAAGGATTATAAGATACCGGTATTTGTTCATCTCATTTTATTACTGAATTAAAAAGAATCTCCGAAACCTTCAAAAATCCATTTTAAACTTGAACTCGAAAAATACCATAATTATTTGAAGTCCAAAGTACCTACCTCCACAAGAACATCTATCCACCAAAATAAAATTTAATTTTCCTACCTTTAACCGATCTACCTCACTTGTTTTCAACAACAGAAATTGTTGATTCCTACAATACTGTTTGTGTACGATTTCTAAGGATTAACAAGTAGAAGTACATAAATTCTTAAAAATCAAACATGAGTAGCTCACCTTCAAGAGCGGCACAAAAAGTGTTGTCTCAAAACTTAAATGGTTTTCCTTATCATCCAATTGTCTTTCATCTCGACTTATGTATCTTATCCTATCAATTGTATGCCCAATCTTTGACATGGCCTTTTGACCCCTATTATGAAGATTTAAACAATCTGATCTGGGATCGAAAAAATAGCATGGTGGATATTGAAAATTGGGCAAAGAAAAAAGGAAAGGAACAAGTAACAAATCAAACAGGTTTAGACAGTTATAGAGGTCCAGGAGTTTTGGGTGGCTTTGAAAACAACCCAAATCATGATCCTATCATTTACAGATACGACCTCCTTCATCCTTGGAGTCATGCACTTTGTATGCCGCAGGAAAGATGGGTAAAGTACATGACACCCGACGCAATCACCAAACAAATCAAAGATGTATTTGTGGCTTATCGAAAGACCAATGCACCAGCAGATAAAGTTGTATTGGATCAAATTATACCGCAACAAATAGATTCCAACCCCAATGCTCAAGATGTCATACTTGTATTTGAAGGAGGTACAGGCGATAGAGGGGAACCAGGCCAACCTGCATCACAAAGCTTGATGGGATTTGTTATGATGCGATACAAAGAAAACAGCGATTCGTTTGATCTTCATGTTGTCTTTCGAGGCAGTAGAAGTGGATCCGTTGCCAGAGCTTTTTTTGATGCATTGAGTGACAAGAATGCCAGTGGAAGTCCGGATTGGATTACAGATATGTGCTTTGATCGAATTGGTCCTTCTGAAGGAGGCAGTCCCATCAGTACGATAGGCAAAGTAAATAGAGGATTTGTAAAAAGTATGGAATCTGTGTATCCTCAATTGTTTCGATGTTTTGAAAAAGTAGCCACTCTATCACCCAACCGAAATCCCGATAATATATTTGTTTCTGGCCATAGTCTAGGGGGTGCCTTAGCGCAGCACTTTGTGAGTTCGGTACTCATCGGTAGCGAATACGGGCCAAATGGTACAGGAAAAGCGATGCCAGATTCTATGCAAAATTGGCCTTGGAAACACATTAAACTTTGTACCTTTGGAGGACCTAGAGCTGGTGACAAAACATGGGCCAAACACCTTACCGAAACTAATTTATCTTCGGAATTTTTCTCTTCATATGTTGACCCAATCGATAGGGATGCTTTATCCCTCACGGATGAATCGGTTCTATCAAGAATGACCAATCCAAATAAACCTGTAGGTTTTAGAGTGCTAATTTCAAATGACCCCATTACAACTGGAATAATATCCGGAGGAAAACATGTAGGTACAACGCTGTATTTGGATGATATCGGCTTTATTCCTAACCCTCCAAACCCGTACTCACACGAACCCACTGAAATGCGCAAATTGATGATTTCCAGTCTATCCGACCCTAGAATCCCAGCTACCGCATGGCAGTATCTGAAATTAGAAGAATTGACTCCAAACAGGGATGATAGCAACAGAGGCTCAGTAGAAGAATATAAAAAATTGGCCGATAGTATTCAAGAATATTATAGGTCTTCGAATCAGTGGTTTGATGACACCACTTTCAAAAAAGATTTTGAAGAATTTTGCAAAATAATAGAATAAATAAGGAGGTAGTCGTTTTGGAGTAATGTGTCTTTTTTCTTGATGATAAACCTTACTTTTGGATACTTGGAATAAAAATTCAACCCAATTTAATGAAGTTCTCCTACACATATATTCTTATCGGTCTTCTCCTACTCCTATTTGGAGTTTGGGATAATGAAGGAAAATACGTTCCTCCCACTTTTTCATTCATTGTTGGTTCTTGTTCTATATTTTATGGAGTTTATCTCTATGCCTTCAAAAACAGTCTCATTAATATTCCTGAAAAATGGCAAGTCAGTGGTATAAAAGTTAACGCAATCTTTTTAATATTTCTCAGTCAAATATTGATTAGATTGGATAAATATATTCCTTACGTAAAATCTCATTTTGCCTTGGATATACTGTTTGCCCTCTTGGGGTTTGTTCTATTATTTTATGGAATATGGACATTGTATAAACAAAGGAAATGGGAGATAGAGCAGAAAAAGGTAAAACAGTTGAAGGATAAAGAAATTGAATAGAAAATCATGATACACTTTTTTGCACACTTACGGATTCAATATTGCAAAACCTATATAACTATTTCTATTCCTCTTATATATACTTGCTTTTTTTGTTGAAATCGATGGCACATAAATGAAACTTTCACTATACTTACGTTAGTTCATACGTTATAAATCTATACACGCTTATGATCAACGCAATACGCTGCCAATTCAAACACAAACTACATGCTCAAAGAAAATAAAATATCAAAATCAAAGAATCTCCTCGTTGTTTTATTTCCACCAGATCACCAGCCATCAAAAGAACTCCAATATCTCATCGATAATTTTTGCGGATCGGTTATCCATGGATTATCTGAAGATCAAATTATAAAGGATAAAACACTGTATTTGTGCGGAGATATTTCTATGATTCAATCAAAACTACCGTACAATGCCTTCATCATAAAAGAGCTCTCCCAAAACTATGCATCAATCCTAAATGCCTCGAATTCACTGATAGCTCTGGGTCAAGTTCCAATACTCATTCACAATGCAGGGGTATATTTTCGCCAGTTATTTGATAATACAGACTATTTCAAACGCATAGAAGAAGAACATCAGTTTCAAAATTTAACCGAGTCCAACAAACAAGGAAAAGCCCTTCGGAAAGGAATCTATCTTACGGATATTCGACGAACGACTACAGATCCAAAAAATGAAATCCTGCACTTCAGATTGTTACGATGCTCCAGTAATTTGACCGGGCCAACAGATAATTATAGAACCACAGATCGTACAATTATTACTAAACTCAATGAAGTAGCTTCCCTTGTTTTTGAAAAACCTACCGCTTTGAACCATGTATTGGCTCAGATCTACCAGAACAAAAAGAAGGAAGGACCCAATCCAAAGGAGACCAAAGCAAAAATCAAGGCCCACTCCGACAAAACCAAAGACATGTTGGACAACGGCCTGATTGCATTTTGCACCTTTTACAATTCAGAACAATTCCAACACCTTACTCCTTCCAAAAAGGACAGATTTGACTGGTGTTATAAGGAAGTAACGGGATTGACTCGATTGTATTTCAAACTTAAAAGTTCTGTTCAAGATGCAAGTTTGAAAAAAGAATTTAGCGTTACACTGTATCCCAATTCGGTGTTCATCATACCCTTATCGACCAATAGATTGTACACGCATGAAACGCGGCCTTCGATGTTGAATATAGATCGAATACCCGTTCGTATGGGGTATGTGGTCCGAAGTTCTAAAACAGAAGCCAGATATATGAATGGTCAAACGTATATTAAAGAAAACGAGGAATGGATCCCATTGGAAAAAATGACAGTAGATCACATGACTGAATTAAGGCATTCCTATTATGAAGAAAACAAAACGGTCGAGCATATTACCTACGGTAAAGTGCATTTCAGCATGAATGAAGGCGACTACCAAAAACCTATCTATTGACCAATATACAGACCGATGAAAAATTTTAATTTTGTTCAGCTTGATCTTTCAAAGGAAGGGAATGTATTTGAGACATTATCGCATTCTGCAACTATGGAAGAGTTGAATAAGGGAAGAAAGGGAAATCACTTAGTGGCCTTGAGTGAAAAAGGTATCCCCTTAGTACGAACAACCACTCCATACACTCAACCGGCGTATTCGTTTTCAGCAATCCATCACAGCATTATAGACAACATAAAAAAGCGGTGGAGTCAAGAATCTGAAGAATCGATTCCGACATTGAATTTTAATAATGCCTTGATTGAGATTTATGAACGATCCTACTTCAAAATGGGATTCCACTCGGATCAAAGTCTGGATTTAGCCAATGATTCCTGGATTGCTTTATTCTCTTGTTATGAACGACCCGATGAATTGGCCGAAAAGCAAAAGAGAAAACTAAAAGTTAGAAGTAAAACATCGGACGAAACGTTTGAATTCACCTTGGAAAACAACTCTGTTATTCTATTTTCATTTTCAATTAATACAAAGTACCAACACAAAATCGTATTGGAATCTGGTCCAAATCATAAAGCTGGCGAACGTGACAATCGGTGGTTAGGCATTACGTTCCGACAGTCCAAGACTTATCTTCAATTTACAGAAAATCAACCTTTTCTACCTAGTGGAAATGTTTTAACCCTAGCAAATGAGGAGCAACAAAAAGAATTTTTCAGGTTGAGAGGGCAAGAAAACAAAAGCTTAGACTTTGAGTATCCTGCATTGAATTATACCATAAGCAAGGCGGATATTCTTCAACCAATTATAACACAGATGTAGCGTCATAAACCTGAATTCAATGAATGAAGAAGCCCTCATATCTCACATAAATGTACACTATTTAAACAAATATATCTCTCTTTATGCCATAGCATTTCTAGATGCAATAGAAGGTAGGAACAAAGAATTCATTCCCTATAATTCCAATCCAAAACACTATATTCTTTCTATTTATGACCCGCTAGAATTGAATTATGTATTGTTGGGATATAAAAATTATAGTATTCATCAAGACTTCAAAGATGAATCGAATATCGATAATAAACTCATCTCCTTTTATGGATTGGACGCAGAGGATGAAAATTCAAAATATGATTCCAGAATCACCCTACTGAAAAGAAAAATCGAATATCTATTCCTGAGAAATGTACTGGATCAAATAGAATCTCAAGTAAATTCTAAAATTCAATTGTATATTACTCAACATGTTACTGACATCTCCTATGATATTTCAGCGATGAAGTCGATAGATGATGAATATTTGTGGGAGCATTTAGAGGAGTGATAAACCAAAAAATAGATAATAATGGGATATAAAAATGTATGCTTTCCTTGTAAAAAAGCATTTAATCAGGGTACCGATTTTACGTATATTCGAAATGCAAAATGTCCAGATTGTGGTGTAATGATGAGTCCTATGAACCATAGATTTAGACCACCAAAAAAATCAGCACTTGCAAAATGGAAGACAATTGAATTTTTAATCGACCACGGTTTCTACTTTCAACACATCGTTCATCCCGATTTATCCACCTACGCATCCTATCCTGAAACGATGAGCGCAGCCAAAGAATTTGTGTTGAAATTTAAAAGCCAAGCACTTTCAGCCGATCAAATTGAAAAGATCATGGAAGACTTGTACTAAATCACGATTATGAAAATGACAATACATTTCCGCCACTCGTATTAACTAATAAAACTTTTAAAATTTGTATTCTTTACTTGTATCAACTCTATTTATTGTAGCCATGGGCTATCTACTTAATAATGCAATGAGGTACTTCTTTTTGAAAATAGAAGTTGATGAAAAAATGACGTTTATTGGTTTGTTGATCTTAATACTAATTGGCTATTTCACTACTTTTGACACGACCACAGCTTATGGATGTATAATTGGGTTAGATTCACTACTCAACCCCAATGCAAAACTTACTTCTATCACTTTATCAGCCGTTTCCTTTCTCGTAGTTCTATTTGCATTTTTGGTGAAAAACAAATCGATACAGCTTGCATTTATCATTGCTGAAACAACATTTTGGCTACTCAAATTATACACCTATAAAGGAGGTTATGCGGTTGGTTATGGAGGCGTTCCGAGCATGCCTATTCTGACCTACGATTTAATTGCTATAGCAGTACGTCTATATCTTATTGCCACATTAATAAAGATTTCAACTCATTTAGTCTTAAAAATTGGAATTATCGCCTTTCTTTTATCAACCTTGAAGATTCTATTTTTTGTATAGATCATCTATCCAATTTTAAACTTGGTGAAGATTACATTTTTTTGAGCAATCAAATAGTGTCTAATTAGAGATTTTTACGAAATTCACATTTTTCCAGATTATATAAATAGGCAAACACCGTATTCATGAAAAAAACTACTTCAAAAACCTATTTAATAAAAGACAACTTTAAAGTCCTTCAATCCATCTCTTACGTCCTCGAATCTGGAATGAAAACGTATGAAGTGCATTTTAAAATGGATGAATATGGAACAAAAAGAAAATATTCCGAGTCGAAAAAAATAAATGGTAAAATCCAAGAAACTACTTGGTACGACAAAGACTCCAAGTTGAAATCCAAAGACCACTATGAATATTTTTCAAATGGTCAATTAAACCGATTTCACAATACATCTAGTGGAGCGTATCGTCAATTTAAGCAAGATCAAAATGGAGTATCTTATTTTGAAGAAACTGAAGATGTACAAATTTATCATAGCAAGATTATTGATGCAAAGCAGGCCATATATGCGCGAATTGAAATCCAATATGAGAAATATTCTACGGATGTGGATGAAAATATAACCGTAAAAATATTCCGTGGATTATCCATCCTCCGAGAGCTGGAATTTGATACCATCCCATGTGCATTTGAAAGTTTAGAACAAGTTGCGGTCTATTATGAAGCGCTTAAAAAGACCAATGAAATTTCCACCGCTCAACCGATTCAATACATCGATTTTTCTGGTCAATTTTTAGATATTGTGCAGGCTAAGTTCCACCAAGAAACACACTATGAGTACCATGAAAATGGTCAATTAAAACAAAAATCAGAATACTCTTGCAGTAATAGAATTATAGATGGAAAACCAAGTTCAACTACAACATTGCGATTCAGACAGCTTTATAATACAAAAGGATTAATTACCTCCATACAACTCAGTGATAGTAACCAAATTCAGTTTGAGTACACCTATGACACAGATGGAAATTGGACCGAAAGTAGAGAAATCAGCAATGGGAATCTCATTCGAATACGTGAACGGCAAGAAGAAACAATAACTAAATTTCCTGATTCTGATCCTTCATAAATTTATACCATCTATTGCATTAATTTATGCTTTACAGAAAGATCAATCTTAACTTTCAAACAATACTAAGTACCCCAAGCCATGAGAACGATACTCCTTTTTTTAACCACCTTTCTTAGTTCAAATAACACACACTCCACACCAGCACTCAATGTATATTCAACTCTTACTAGTGTCTTTCAACATCAACTACCCATGGACTTCAAACCTGAATTAACTCCAGAAAATAAAATCATCCATCGAGGTGTCTTTACTCCGAGTCTTGATGCCTATTATTATACCTTATCCAATAAAGACTTTACCCAATTTGAAGTTTGGGTCATTCAACGTGTAAATAATGCTTGGACATCTCCTAAAAAAGCATTTTTTGACACAAAATATGACGAGCATGGAATGTCTTTCTCTTCCGATGGTCAAACCATTTATTTTGCATCGACTCGTCCAGTAGGAATCGAGGGCGTCCCTCACACTTGGCACATTTGGAAATCAGAACGAAAAGACAATATCTGGACCGAACCCCAGTTTGTAGACATACCAACTATGCAAAATAAACTGGTCTCCCATCCTACAGTATCTGCTTCAGGCGAACTCTACTTTCATGCCAGTGGATTGGACTACAGCCAAATGGATATTTATTACTGTCAATTAGGAAAAGATGGAATTGGCGGCCCTGAAAAAGTATTCCAAAATCAAGAATCTCCAATCGGAAGATGTACTCCATTCATAGATCCTAATGGACGATTTCTATTGTTTGCATCAATAGGTGAACAACTTGATTTGCACATTTCATATAAGGATGAAAACAACCAATGGACAAGACCAAAAAACCTGGGAAAGGACATAAACACAAATGGCCAAGGCAATCCATTCGTTTCCTCGGATCACAACTACTTGTTGTTCGCGAGTGGAAATCATGAAGACAAAAAATGGACGGTCAAAAGCATAGATTTTAACTCAATTCTAGAAAAATAGTAGGATGGGATGGGACACTGAAATCGTAATTCTAGCAGAGCATTGCCAAGACACCAAACAGGCAATTCAAATCTCTAAACAGATTAAAGAAAAGGATGCCTACGGTCCTCCATCTGTTTTTGTGAATGATGGCAAAAATCTATTTTACCATTATGAAAGAAGAAAAGCTGCTCCTTACTGGGTCATTAAAGAGATTTCCCAAACCCATCAGGATGTGTGTTTTACCATCTTGGCCAGTTGCCCTGACTTTGTAGGAGGGCCAGGAGGAATAATCCGCATTCAAAATGGAGAAATAATAGATAGCTATGGTATTGGAGAGTTGAACATTCCAACAATACGAATTGAGATATTGATTCGACCCCTACATTATATTCCTCTCATCTTTAATTGGTTTAAGTGGAATGGAAGCGAAAATGATCTTCGGATGAAATTTTGCGAAACGTATCCATTAGGTTGGAGTAATGATAGGTATGCTGATAAGTTGATTCCAATTGAGGATACTAAGGAATTAAAAATTCTATTTTCAAAGCAATATCATCAACTTGAAGACTTTAAATGGAAGAAAGTAAATCTTTAAGTAGTAACTATTTTTCCTGTATATTGACACCAATCTTCTGATTATCAATTACTCAAAATTAAACTAGAATGAACTCATTTCATGATACATACGGATTTTCGAAAGAGGAATGGGAAGCATGTATTCATGTACTTCAAACACTAAAAGGTGATCCTCTTGCAAACCCCAACAATCAATTATTTGGCACTCTGATTACAAAGGTTGCTAAAAAGGCTAAAAAACAATTGATTGATTCCAATAAACAAGAAAAAAGCAATACTGAGGTGGTTAAATCCTCCGTCATAGCAAAAAACGCCTTGCACAAACAAACGTTTTACGGTAACGAATCAGACCATTTGATAAACACTTATACAGAGGCCAACCATCCCATTAAGTGTTATTCCTGTTTGCAAATGTATACTAAAATACACTCCTTTTATCACCGACTTTGTCCATCATGTGCAGAGCTAAATTTTGCATATAGATCTAAAAAAGTGGATCTATCCAATCGAAATGTTATTCTTACCGGAGGAAGAGTGAAGGTAGGATATGCGACCGCTTTAAAATTTCTTAGATGCAATGCCAATCTTACCATTACTACTCGTTTTCCGGCACTCGCCTATCATGAATTAAAAAAAGAAAAAGACTTTGAACAATGGAAGGATCGGCTACTGATCTATGGCTTAGATTTAAGAATTCTCAAGGATGTAGAACGATTTATTGACCATTATGGACAACAACACTCCAAATTGGACATTCTCGTAAATAATGCCGCCCAGACCATTAAATACGATGATACCTATACCAATAAACTGATCTCGTCGGAAAAAAAGTTGGCCCATTCTATTGAAAGTAAAATGTGTCTTCTGAATACTACACATGCCCAATATGAACCCAATAATAATAGGGAAATGGTTCTTTATGAAGAGTTGAATCGTTTTGGACAACCGATCGATGAAAGAGATAAAACCAGTTGGTATTCAAAACTAGAAGAGATTGATTTAGTGGAATTATTAGAAGTGAATCTGATCAATCAAATCTCGCCGTATTTACTGATTAAAGAATTGGCCCCATTATTCAAAGTATCTGAATTTGATCATCGATTTATCATCAATGTCACTTCTTCTGAAGGGCAATTTAGTTATGCAAAAAAAACGATGTTCCATCCCCATACCAATATGACCAAGGCCGCATTAAATATGCTTACACTCACCTCATATAAAGATTTGTTGAATGATGGTATTTATATGAATAGCGTAGATGTGGGCTGGATATCTACTGGAGCCACAGAAAAATTACGGAAGCAACAATTTGAAAAAGGAATCATTCCTCCATTGGACCCCGTGGATGGAGCTTCAAGAATTTTGCATCCGATTTATGAAAAAATTGTAAATAATGTAGACATTGCAGGTAAATTACTGAAAAATTACAACATCGATAACTGGTAAAAATATGCAAGGGGTATTGGTGTAATCGGAAACATAGCGGCTCTCCAGGCTGATGCTACAAGTTCAAGTCTTGTATATTCCTTGTTCTTTAGTAACGCGAAACAAAATTTGATTTAATGTTTATTAAGCTATTTATTTGATAAAGAAATGTGAGGAATATTAGTGTAATCGGAAACACTCTAGGATGCTACCTAGCAATACAAGTTCAAGTCTTGTGTATTCCTCGCTATTTAACTCATAGAAACAAATGTATCGAATAAATAGTTAGATATTTTCTGTTACTTTTGAATGATACATATAAGAAACGCAAGGAATATTGGTGTAATCGGAAACATACTGACCCCACAAATCAGGGATACAAGTTCAAGTCTTGTATATTCCTTGTTCTTTTATTTTTAGTGCATACGATATCAATCCCACACCCAACACATTGACCTTTTCAAGTTCGTTTGGATACAAACAATAATTCATATCAATGGCTCAACGATTTTCCATTTTAAAAGCACCTATAAATATTGATCTAATTATAGGTGGAAATGATTTATGCCTATTTGAATTTCAAGATTTTTTCGAAAGAGTAGAAGAAGAATTAGCAATTAAAATTGATGGCTATTCAGGAGGTGGAATTGGATGGAATAAAAACAGGGAGTTGGCGCAAAGGATTACCCAACAGATGTATCGTATTGAAGACAGTTTTCCATTGACAAAACCCTCAGTGCATGACAAGAGAAAACAAATTTCAAAAGCTGTCGCCATGAGGTTTTTTCAAGTCCTGCTTGAATTGTTGGAAAGGGCCTACACAATTAACTGTGACATAGGAATAGAGGGAGAATAAACTATATTTACGATTCAATGCTGGCAAAGAACTTTTCAACACAAAATCCCTTGTGAAGAAATAGTAGACCCGACACCATTTCAAAACAGAATTTTTACATTTGATACAGATTCTATGAATTCTAAATTTTACACTTATATTTATTAAAAATCGGAATGCCAACTCACCGTACACATACCATCCATCTTTTTAAAGAACAAACTCAGGTTCCCTGTAATCCAGACAGCACGTTACTGGAAGCCACCTTAGCTGCACACATAAATCACGCACATGCATGTGGGGGCCAGGGCAAATGTTCGACCTGCAGAGTAAGCATAATGGAAGGTCTGGCGCATTGTAGTCCTCCCAATGATGCAGAACGTGAAATGGCCGAAAAGCTAAAATTTCCACCTGAAATTCGCCTGGCTTGTCAAACCAAATTAATTGGGAATGTCTCAATCCGTAGGATGGTTTCTGACAAGCTAGATTTGGACATTATTTCCCAACAATTTTCGGAGAATTCCAATTCCGCTCTGGGAAGCCAACAACGATTGACCATCGTTTTTACAGACATTGTAAATTATACCTCCTTCGCTGAAAAGTTTCCACCGTACGATATTGTACATGTCTTAAATCGGTATTACCGCATTATGAATACAACCATTCAAAAAAATGAAGGATTCATCAGTGATGTGGCTGGAGATGGCATATTAGCCATATTCGGATTGGATAACCCAAAACAAAACTCTGTTCTATTGGCACTAAAAGCGATCGAAGAAATGAATAGTAGTTTGATTGAATTTAATGTCTACCTTCAAGAAAACTTCAACACCTCATTTGGGATTCGAGCAGGTGTCCATTATGGAGATGTTATTGTAGGACCATTTGATACTGGCGAAATGAAAAAACTGGCAGTGATTGGTGATAATGTAAACTATGCCAGTCGGATTGAATTTGCCAATAAGGAATTTAATACGAACGTCTTACTTTCCGAAGCGGCCTACCATGAAGTTAAGAATCTGTACCCCAATTATAATGTCTTTGAAACCAGCCTTAAGGGGAAGACAGGGCAATATAAGTTGTATGAGATCATTTGAAACACAAAAATGGAAACTAAATAAGACGTTAATATCTAACAATCAATTAAGGGCCAGAACTGATTCCTATGCTTGACAAACAATCAAATCACAAATAATTTCTATCTTTAATCCATCCAGATAAATTAAACCAAATACTGCATCATGCCGACTCATTCTTTCTATAAAAAGACACCAACCATTTCTCCATTAATTTACATTTTATTACTCCTCATCTGTATTGGGAGTCCTGCCCTGACGGGTTGTAAAAAAGGAGGCAAGAGATTTCCCATTTCCAGTGCGCGTAGCGTGGTCAAACAACACACTGCTCAAGCTGAAAACACACCCCAACCGCATAGTACTTCGTCAAATGAGAACTGCAGTCAAGTGGAAAAAAGAGAAAAATCTACATTCGATATCCTAGAAGCTCCTAAAATTTCTATTATGCAAATTGAGTTCAATGAACCTTGTTTAAATTTGGGATACGCTTACACTACCAAACACAATACGTTTACGACGGCCTTCGTAAATAAAGAAACATTAAAAGAGGGCATCGTAGAATTTAAATTGATGCCTGAATCAGATTTTACCTCAGGTAGAAATAACTACAGCAGTATGCATCGAGCAAATATAAATCTTCAATTTTTAGAATTTTATGGGAAATCTTTTGACATCAACATTGTAGATGCAGAGGGTAAAAGCATACTCCCTAAACCATTTAAAGTGGAGTTTGAGTAGATATTGAAACGCTGTAAGAAATTGCAAATAACTACTTCTTTCAACGGAATGTATATATTCGTAGCGTTAGAGGGTGAATGAACACAGCACATTCCCTTTTTTAAATGAATCAATTCGAGTGCAATGAATGCGTATAAACACGCTCAATTATCTGTAAGTAAACGAGGAGGTAGTATAGACGACTACTACCCTATTCACTCTTTTATGGATGCAACCAAAGAAATGTGTAGCGACCATAGACATCGTATTTTTCATAATCTCTGGGGAATTCGAAGAATCATTATTCCCATTTTTGGGCATAGTATGACGAATAGTGATCATAAAGTCATCAATGTGAAAGATGTATGTGAACAAGATCATGTGCTACCCGATTACCACCATAAATTCATACCAACGTTGTCTGATTTTGTGGATCAGATGGAAGAGATCACAGACGATGAAAAAATAAAAATTAATACGATACATACGGAATACAACTTCACACCCAAAGAAACAGAATTGGTATTATCTCCTCTTGGATTAACTGGTGAAATGAAATCTCTGCTTTTAACCCACAATTCCTGGTTTTTGCATGTAGTGCTTCCAAAAATTTTCAACCGACCCATAGCATTGAAAGACTATTCGATTTCCCCTTCTGCAGTTTTCGAAAAAATGAACTATTCGGATTGGATGAATAACGGCGTAACTGGATTACCAGCATCATGCAAACAGATAAATGAATTCATATGAAAAAGTACATTATTAGACAAAAAGGTTGGGTCTTTGATGATGATACCTACAATTACGATGGACACCATGATTTAATCGGCATCTACGATACGAAAGAAGAAGCTATGGAAAAAGTGGATCACTTCAATCATGTCTTTTTTTTATCCAGCGCATTTTTACGTAATCGGTATCAACGGAATTACAACTATAGTTTAAATGGAGATTCCTATGTAAAATCAGATAACTTGGCTGCGTTAGTTGCAAAAGCATTGGATGTAAATTTAGATGAAATTTATCCTCCAAGAAATTCCCTTTTCATGAAAGATCCAGAGAAGTATTTAAGCAAATTAACTTCCGCCCAAGTTAAAGCAATATTACTTGAATTAGATTTTTCATTCTTCACCTGTATAGAGTTAGAAAAGGAAGTGGATTACCTCTTTAAAATCAAACGAAATCCTGCGTTATGGAAAGAACATGAGGACTTATCGTATTATTCCGACCCCGATGACTTTTATTACTTTGATGATGATAGAGATTCCGACAAGCATCGAATCGTCAAAACAAAATTTGACTGTTATTATTATGCTATTTTTGATGACTCCTATTACATAATCTATGAACTGAATAGAGATAAGCTTCTAAAAGGACCCATTCAACATTTAAGTGATACTCCTGCTCTTTTATCACAAATAATAGAAAATTGCCCTGCTATTCAATACAACGTCGAAGATGAGGTTATAGAATTCACAAAGGAAATCACACCTGTTGAATTGATGTCTTTGGATGCCGTTCTTTCTACTCCTATTTTGCTTTGCGAAAAAATAAAAATTACTGACATACCTTTATTAAATATTACAAACAGCTATGTATACAAAGAGGCATCTAAGAAATATGACCTCCATAAAACGTAAGTTCAAACACCAAACTAAGCCGCATTTACATCTTTGAGAATAAATATATCAATGAGGCTGAACAAAATTAATCTAAAGGTACTTGCCGTTCTGTTCGTACTCTTGGTGTGTTCCCAACTTCCAGCACAACAACCAAAAACAAAAGAATCACCATCTCAATCCATTCAAATAACGCAACAAATTCTTTGTAAAAAAGGAGAACTAGATGCTCAAAAAGATATCCGGGAACAGGATTTGGGGTATTACTTTTATGGAAGACCCAGCCCACGATTTAATACTTGGATGCGCATCATGCGAGAAACCTATCCATTAAAAATAAAAGGGGGTGGAGATATCATTAGTGAGGAAGGTGTTTGCTATAATCAAATCATACATCAAAAATTGAAAGAAAAATATGGTCCTGACGTGATAACCATTATTACTTCTAAACTCGACAGCCTGTACGCAGCAGGACTGGGAGATCGTCATCCAGAATATAAAGGAGGTGAAAAAGCGCTATTGAATTACATCTACTGCAACATTCCAGACAGTCTGCTGTCCCACAATCCCAAGGAAATTCCTCAAGTTGTTTACAAAATAACCATTACGAAAGAAGGTGAAGTTGAAAATAACGGAATGATTCATTCCAATGCACATAGCAAGGGTAGACCTAAATATGGACATCAAGCTGATATTATCCTGGCAGACTTGCCCAAGTGGATTCCAGGTATAGAAAACAAGCAAAATGTAGGATTTAAGGTTTACTACTTACCCTTTAAATTTGATCTAAGAATGAAGCATAAACATTGTTTACTAATAGATTGATTCTTGGAATCGACCCATACCAACTAAGCTTAAAAGTTGTGGAATGACAAATGAAGTAAAGATGAGTGTTCAACGTGTAAATAAAAACTTAAAAAAAGTAACTAAGTAAAATTTACTACCTTTAGAGCAATGCATTAGTAGCCCATTGTATACCAAGGAGTACACCTTCGGTATAAGTATTTTTTGCAAGGGAAATTCTCTGGTGTAAATCAAAATACTAAATATGATTTCTAAAAGAGCACTCTTCTTTTCTGTTTTTATCTGTATTATTTCGTGGATTGTATTTTCATGTACCAGTTATGTCAATCATTCATTTAGACAATCCTATTCGAATGCCAACGAGATCATCCACAGTGATTTAGTAAAAACACCATTTCTAAAAATGCATTTTAAAAATGGGGATGTAAGTATGTTGGACACCTGGAAACTCAATGAAAAAAAAGATTCGATTGTTGGGAATGGAAAATTATATGATTTCAATAGACAACCTAAATATAAAGGCGATTTGGTATTTGCTATTGATGATATTGCTATTATAGAAACAAATGATTTAACGCCATTACAATCCAAAGACGGAGCACGTGTTGCTGCACTAACTATATTAACTGGTGCGGATGTTCTTATTGCTGCAGTATGCTTAGCCAACCCCAAAGCCTGTTTTGGCTCATGCCCTACGTTTTATGTCGATGAAAACAGTTCTTTTCACTATTCTAATGCAGAAGGGTTTTCGAGTTCAACTTCTCCTTGCTTTGAGGAAAAAGACCTGGACCCGCTGCAATACAGTACTGCTTCCTCTGAGTTTTTCTTAACCATGAAAAACGAAGCCCTAGAATCTCACATGGTCAATGAATTATACATCGAAGCAGTCCCAAAAAACAAAGATGAAACAGTTTTTGTGGATCAAAATAACACCTATTATACCTCCAGCCGCAAGTTTAATCCTACAAAAGCTGAAGTAAATAACCAATCCATTAAAAGTGACATCCTGCATCTGGATGATCATGAATATTTTTCTACTACTGACTCTACTGATTTGTTTGCACAAGAGGAAATCATCGTTGAATTTGATAATTTACCAGACGGGGACTTAGGTCTTGCATTAAATTATCGCCAAACTCAACTGACTACATTTCTATTCTATTCTGCACTTTCCTACATGGGCAATGAAGTCTCTGATTTTGTAGCTAGAATGGAAACCAGCTACTTGACTAGAAAAGTGGTAGAAAATCATCTCAGCAAATTCGGTAAAATCAAGTTGTCTTACTGGGATGAACGTAGAGGGAAATGGAACTACTTAGATGAATTAAAAGAGAAAGGGCCAATCGCTAAAAACTTAATTTTGTCTCGAATTCCGAATAAAACAAAAGAGAACAATAAAGTCAAAGTAAAAATTGAAATGACCAGGGGGTTGTGGCGTTTGGACTATGTAGGTCTTCACTTAATAGATAAAAAGGCTAGTCCAACGATTATTTTTCCATCTGCTATAGAAGTGATAGATGGTGTTGAATATCCGGTAGATCAAATTCTTACGGATGACAAAGCGTATATCGTCTCCTTTCCAGGGAATGAGTATAAATTTAAGTTTGATCTTCCTGAACTTGAAGAAAATAAAGAACATGAAATTTTCCTTTCTAGTAAAGGGTATTATTTGGAATGGATGAGAAAAAGTTGGTTGGAAGGAAAAGATACTGAAAAACTCAACAAACTCTTGTTCAACGATTCAGACTCTTGGAAAGAAATGGCCATTGAATTTAAAGAGATGGAACACGAAATGGAATCAACATTTTGGAATTCAAAGTACTCAAGAGTACAATAAACTGATGCATATGAAAAAGAGTATTCTATTCCTCCTACTAGTAATAATCCTTGGAGCCTGTAGTGCTCCAAAATATTTATCTTCTCCTGAAGATTTTAAAAATCAGGTCAAGGGACTCACTCTCAAAGTAGAGCTAGAAGACAGCTACAGATTAAAAGGTGAAATCATTGAAGTCAACTCTACGGGCGTGGTCGTCTTACCACAACGGTTGAATAACCGTACATTAACTACCATTCCTAAAAGTGCATTGTTAGGTGCAAAAGTTTTGATCTCTACCACCAGCAATGATCCACGTGGTATAAGTTCATGGGCTGCGGCTGTTAATTTAATAACGCTTGGACATGGAGTCTTTGCGGTCATAACCTTACCCGCTAATTTATTGGTTACAGTTCCAGTGGGCAATGGTGCTGCCTCAGCTACCTACCAGATGAAATACCCTGAAGATGTTTCCTATGAACAACTGCATAAATTTGCCAGATTCCCTCAAGGAATTCCAGAAGGTATAGATCTTTCAAAAATTTATTAAGTATTCAAACATAAAGAACGTATTCTTGAAAAATCAATCAAAACCAAGAATAATTTGATCTACGGTGCTATTTTTAATGAAATCTTACGCTCCAGAATTGAAGACTTTACTTAATTTGTACATTCAGATTTAGACCACTAAACGTTATAATAGGAGTTAATACAACAAACAATGCAATTTTATTTAGAAACAGATCGATTAATCATAAGAAATGTAGAAGAAAAGGATATCCAAGGAATATTCGAGTTGGATTCGGATATAGAAGTCCATAAGTATTTGGGAAATAGACCCATTCAAACCACTCAAGATGCTGCATCTATTGTGAAATACATACAAGATCAATACTCCAACAATGGTTTAGGACGATGGGCGGTCATAGATAAAAACACCAATGAATTTATTGGTTGGTCCGGATTAAAATTTGAAACGGAAGTTAGAAACGACATGGACTATTATGACTTAGGGTATCGTTTAAAACGAAAGTTTTGGGGGCGAGGCATAGCTACAGAAACATCAATGATTGCATTAAAATATGGGTTTCAAGATTTAAAATTAGACAGCATCTATGCCGGAGCTCATGTTGAAAATATCGGCTCGAATAAGGTCCTTGAAAAAGTAGGTATGAAAAGGATAGAAGTGATACAATATGACGGAATGCCGCACAATTGGTATGGTGTGACCAAATCGGATTGGAACCAATAATATTATAGTTTAAAACTAAACACGTTGACCAAAGTATATAGATATTTAAAAAGAGATGCGGTATTTGAACTATTCATTAGCCCTTTTTCATGAAAAGATGTTTGCACAGTACTTGACCCTAGTCTTAAAATAGTATCAGTAAAAATTGGTGCAACCAATTATAAAAAATATGGGTGGGCAACAGAAGAAGAATTTCCTGAATGGAATACAATACAAGAAATGGCCTCTTTTCTATCCAATGAACAAGATCTTGGTCTACTACTCCTAGAGATGGAAATCAAAGATTTTGGAATGATATCAATACAAGAGGATAGGCAATGCGTCTTTCAGTTATTAAATAAAAACCATCTATTCCAACTAATTCAACGTGCTGTACCTCCAACACACCAAAATCTACTGGTAAAGGCATTACTTAACCAATCAAGTAAGTATATTAATGTTGATGTCAACAATGAAATAAAACACTACCATACACTTGAAGAGATTCACGATTGTTAGACAACTGGAAAATCTATCTCTCATCGTATATTGAGGCAAAACACCTTCAAATTTCACCGAAAATCAACACGTCATTTAACTCATTCATCATTCCACACAAAACTATACAAAATACTGTATTTCAATATTTTAAATCTCATTCACTTATATAAAAACCATCCCAAAAAATGATAATTTGACGAGAAAATTTTGTATTTTAGCACCACAATAATATTTCACGAATATTCCATTTTACACTCATTAAATTTATGCTAAAAACGTACTATCCATTCTTTATCTGTTTATTCACCCTTCTCATAGGATTAGGGTGCAGAGATTCGGAAGAATTCAATGTTGACTTTCCTGCACAAGTGGAATTGGGTCAGTCCATTGTCAGTCTAAATGGAAGGCCATATGCTGTAGAAACTGCCTTTTTTCATGATACCATCAATGAGCAACTAATTTTCACATTTAGACAAGGAGACCAATCTTTAGTCAATGATTTGGGCTTTTCATTTTTACCTGTTGCAGAAGGCAATTATATCGTCCATGAAGAGCGCACGCTTTATTTGGGCGCCTTTGCTTCCTTTAGACAGACAATCAATTTTGAAAATGATGGTTGGGTATACGAATTAATTGACCCCGATGATGGATATTTCAATATTCACCAACTAAACACACTTAATTGCCAAGTAGCAGGAGACTTCAGTGTACAATTTAAAGTAGCCGAAAAAAATGGATTTGGTAATGCAGATTTACCAGAGAAAATCACCTTCCAGAGTGTGTTTAATGAACCTTACATTAAGGGATAAATCCTTATTCTTTTTGTTTCCTCTTAAGCCCATTACGAATAGAAAAATCACATACAAACTAAAAAAATATAGAAATGAAGAGTTTATCATGGCATGAAGCCGTATACAAAAGGCCTGCAATGTACCTTGGAAAAGTGAATCAAAAAGGATTCGCAAATACATTAAAAACACTTATCACCTATGTATCTTATACTTCTGAAGCTAAATGCATAGAATTAACGTTCGAAGAGGACAACAAAGGATCCATCCTTTTTAAAAATATGACTGCTCCCATTCGTAAAGACATTGGAGTGATGAATTTGGACAATCGCATTGATTCTATTGCCTTAGCCACACTTAATGCTTTGTCCGAAACCATGCAAATAAAGTTTACTACCGCAACTCAATTGACTCAACATTTTCGAAAGGGATTTTCAGAAGAAAAGATAGCATCAGAACGCATTCATTGCACAGCACTCTCCATTTCCTTTGTCTTGGACAAAACGATATGGGGATCCAATTTCAAATGGAACGCCAATTATCTGTCCTACGAATTAAGGGAATTTTGTTATCTCAATCCAACCATCCATTTTGCAATTACAGAAAAACTAGATGATACTACAAACACAAATAGTTATCATTTTAAAAATGGCTTAAGTGATCGCCTGGAAATTGAAATATTAAATGGTCTTGGAACATGTTATTTCAAACATCACATAGTGGAAAAAATCAATGATTTTGAACTGGACGTTTCCTTTGCATTTAGACTATATAGCGTAGATCAAGGATTTATTCGGACGTTTGTCAACAATGAAATCACACCTGAGCATGGCAGTCATCTAGAAGGTGTATTAAATGGATTGACCTATGGAGTGATGCAATACTTCCAGGCAAATGAACTTGTTCATGCCTACAGAATATCAGAAAAAGGTATTCGTGAAGGGCTTTTGTGTATGATTAACATCAAACTAGACGCTCCCATTTTTAGCGGCTGTGTTAAAAATAAACTGGCAAATCCAGAAATCATTGAACCCATTGCAGAATTGTTGTCTAACACTCTCTATCGATCCATCCAAAAAGATGATGCAGCAACCCAAAAGCTAATTGAAAAATTTGAAATAAATTGATGATTCCATAATTCCACCACGTTTATATTTTTTTCATTGCAGATGGACTACACTATTCATCCAAATTGAAAACGTACCTGAAGGGGAAAATTGACTTTTACTTAAGCTATTTATATCGGTGTTCTATCTTTTTTGCGAAATACAATCAAACAGGATAAGAAACGCACTAGTCCCATCTATTTTTAAGAAATCATTAGATATAAATGGATTGACGTGGATTTCGTAGGTAGACATCAAAGGCAGTTTCATCTAAAAATGGAGTAGTTTGAGCGTACAGAAAAATACATTTGGACTAATTCTATAGGTAGTTTCGTTACCATTCCCAATGGAATCGAAGTAAATAACGAAACGCATGAAGTAGATAAATGAATTTAACTTGTGAAGTTCATCGGTAATTAATACCTAGATTGCATACATTCACCTGAAAGCAACATCGCTCACTATGATATCCATCTATAAATTAAAACCAGCATTTCAAAAGCTATTGTCTCCCCTATTGGATCGGCTCTATAAAATCGGAATTACTGCCAATCAAATTACGTGGTCGTCGATATTTCTTTCCTTGTTGATTGGCATTGCTTTTTGGAATGCGGAGTCCAATCGAATTTTATTTTTAAGCTTACCCATTGGACTATTGATTCGGATGGGGTTAAATGCCATGGATGGAATGATGGCTCGGAATTATAATCAGCAGACAAAAAAAGGAGAATTGTTGAATGAATTGGGCGATGTGATCTCAGATATATTCATTTTTTTTCCCTTACTCCTATTCGAACAACCTATCATTTATCTCGTTATCGCATTTATCTGTCTCAGTATCATCAACGAATTTGCTGGACTATTAGGAAAGGTGATTTCAGGAGAACGCAGATATGAAGGTCCTATGGGTAAAAGCGATCGAGCATTTATCATGGGTCTATACGGAATTCTTTCATATTTTGCAGTGGACTTTCAAGCCTACACTGTATGGATTTTTTCTATAGTAATCGTATTACTTCTCCTCAGCACATTTATCCGAATCAATAAATCACTGAAAGCCGTATGAAAGAGATATTCCATTTAAAATTCATCGACAACAATGATTTACTCATCGTAGTAGCATTGATTTTTGGTATTCTGACTTTTGCCTCCCTTTTATTTTTCTTTATGGGATTGCTAAAACCCAATGCAAAGCTTAAGGAGTTAAAAGATAGAACTAAATCATGGTGGATCATGGCAACCATAGTTATTGGGGCCATTATTTTCAACACTAAAATATCGTACATCGCAATTGCATTTTTATCCTTTGTCGCATTTCGAGAATTATATTCCATGCTTGGTTTCCGACAATCGGACAGAAGAGCAATATTTTGGGCAATACTGTCTATTCCAATCCAATATTATTTAGCTTACATTGGCTGGTATGGAGCATTTATCATCTTTATTCCAGTTGTGATGTTTCTACTACTTCCAATGCGACTCGTGCTCAAAGGAAATACCGACGGCATCACCAAGTCTATGTCTATTTTACATTGGAGTTTGATGCTCACCGTTTTTGGATTGAGCCATATGGCTTATCTTTTGTCCCTACCTCCCATTGATGGAGTGAATATAGATGGTCGTGAACTCCTCTTATTTTTGGTATTTCTGACAGAAATCAATGATGTATTGCAATTTACTTGGGGCAAACTATTTGGCAAGTATAAAGTCATTCCTAAAGTCAGCCCAAATAAAACATGGGAAGGATTGATCGGTGGCCTCGTCTGTACCACTGGAGTTGGATATTTATTGATCTTTTTAACTCCTTTCACCGTACCCCAAGTGTTGGTTGTCAGTTTTTTAATTGCCCTTTCTGGCTTTATTGGCGACATTGTTATGTCTTCTATTAAACGAGACATTGGAGTAAAAGATACAGGGACCACAATACCTGGGCACGGAGGGATATTGGATCGGATTGATTCCTTGGCATATACCGCACCAACATTTTTTCATCTTGTATACTTTATTATTTACTGATGAAAAAGCTCACCTTACAATTGATATACACATTTCTTGTCCGATGGTTTTTAAAACTATTTGTCGGAGTCAAATTTGATGATTCCAGCTTTTTAGTAGAGGAAAAACAATTTATCATTCTAGCCAATCACAATAGTCATTTAGATACGATGAGTTTAATGGCCTCTTTGCCGCGAAGTTTAGTCCATAAAGTCAAACCAGTGGCGGCTCTTGACCATTTTGGTAAAACAAAATTTCAAGAAAGAATGAGTAATTTTTTCATCAACACCTTGCTCATACCAAGAAAAAGGGATAAAGAAAATCCAGCAAATGATCCCATCCACAAAATGATCCAAGCATTGGATAATGGCTATTCTTTGATATTATTCCCCGAAGGAACACGGGGTGAACCTGAACAAGAACAACCTTTAAAACCTGGTATTGGTCTAGTGCTATCTCAACGTCCAGATGTGAAATTTGTCCCAGCATATATGAAAGGCATGGGTAAATCTATGCCCAAAGGAGATAATCTAATCCTTCCGTACAATGCATCTTTAACTTATGGAAAAGCCACACATGTACAATCCACTAAAGTAGGAGAAATATTAAGTCAATTGGAGGAAATCTATTTGGATTTGAAAAATAAAACGGATGGTCATGATGCACCCTAAACTTACAATGTACTGATTGGATCCTTAGCCTATAAAACACTGAAAACCCACAAAAGTGTTCTACGCTAAGTTGATTTCTTGTTTTTTGTCTTACTCCAATATCATGTATATTAGACAATGTACGAGTGGATCAACTATTAAAAAAATATGGTAATTTTGGAGCTTCGAAATTTCTGAAATTATAAATCAAATAAATCACTATCATGAAAGTAATCATACTATTGGGACCACCTTATTCTGGAAAGGGAACACAATGTGATCTGCTTGCTAAAAACCTTAAGATTCAGCATATTTCCACAGGAGATAGAATTCGAAAAGAAAAGGAGGAGAAAACAGAATTCGGAAAACTAATGTTGGATTACAATGACAAAGGAATATTGGTCCCAGATTCAATTATGGAGAAATTACTCGCTCAAATTCTCGAAGAAAACCGAAATGCAGAAGGCATAATCTTTGATGGATATCCAAGGACTGTTTCTCAAGTTGACACCCTCCTTCAATTTTTAAAGGAACGAGGAATTTCGATTGATGCAGCGATAAATATTGAAGTAGATAAAGAGGAGTTATTCAATAGAGCGAAAGAAAGAGCAAAAAATTCAACGCGTAAAGATGACCAAGATGAAGCGGTACATTTGAAACGAATAACTGATTTCTATAAAGATACTCTACCCGCAATTCAATATTTAAAGGCTCAAATTAACGTCACAGATGTGGATGGAATGGGTTCTATTAAAGAAGTATATCAAAGCGTAACCTCCGTCGTCAACGCTTAATTAATTGGTAATTGATCAGATAGCGTATCATTCATTTAAAAAACATAGAACTCCATGATTTAGAGGCATACCACCATTGGCTACTTCCTCATCATTCCTACCATGCATACAATGGTCCATATTTCACAAAAAAAAGTGTGGAAGAAGTCGATGCATATGTTCAGGAATTAAAAATCAAATTAACTGCTGGAGAACAAAATCGTACAGACCGAAAGAAATTGATCATGTCTTCCGACGATCAAATTATAGGTGAAGTAAGTTGGTATTGGAAATCTGAGGAAACTGCTTGGATGGAAATAGGTATTCTAATTTTTGATCCTCAGCATTGGTCCAAGGGTATAGGATTTCAAGCTTTAACACTTTGGATTACAGAGTTATTTGATTTCCACTCGACGATAGTCCGTTTGGGGCTTTCTACCTGGTCTGGTAATACAGGAATGATACACTTGGCAGAAAAATTGGGAATGCAAAAAGAAGCGGTTTATAGAAAAGCACGAGTTGTAAATGGTGTATATTACGATTCTATCAGCTACGGAATTTTGAGAGAAGAATGGAGCAAGTGATTTGGTGATTGTTGGCAAGTTTTTTCCTGTTTTTTTTCGTTGACCTGCAGTCAAAACACTTAATAAAATTGTTGCAAATATTTTGGGCCGATAAATGAAAATAGATATTTCCACTTTGCTGTGTATATTTGTCTTTACTGAAGTGTTTTAAAAACAAGGAATTATACATTTAAAATACCTAACATTTGTTAAATCGTATAGCTCAAAACTGGATTTGTGAATGAAGATTAAGAAGAATATTGGAATTATTGTAGATAATGATTTTGACTTGGATATCCGAGTTCGAAAAGAGATAGAAATCCTAAAAAAAAGTGGACACTCTATTCATATTTTGTGTTTTGCTTTTGATGAAAAAAAATACAATGAGCACCCAGGAATCACAGTACATAGAATCAGAATTAAAAAGAGGAGAAAAGAAATTTTGCAGTTTATACTCAATACCTTTCCCTTCTATGAACATCTTTGGAAAAAGGAGATCAATAGCTTTATTGTAAACTACCAGATTAACATCCTCCATGTTCATGATTTGTACATGTCCAGAGCTGCTCATTTGGGTATTAAAGCGAGTGGTAAAAACATACCCATGATCCTTGATCTCCACGAAAATTTTGCCGAAGCTATACAATCCTATAATTGGACAAAAGGACTACTTAGAAACTTTCTTTCCAAACCTAAAGCTTGGATTTCAAAAGAAAAAGAATACTTGAGTTATCCTCAAAAGTTAATCGTTTTATCTGACTCATTTAAAGAGGAATTAATCAACAGATATACCTTTATTACTGCTGATAATATCCTCTCTTTCCCCAATGTGATTGATCTACGAAGATTTGAAAAGTTTTCAGTTGATCCATCGGTAGAAAGAAGTGATCGAGTAACACTTATGTATTTTGGAGTAGTTGGACAAAGAAGAGGAATATTTGAAACCCTAGACGTATTTGGAAAAGGCATTGAAGAGGGATTACCTATCGATCTATTGATTATCGGCCCTGTTGATAAAGCCGACAAAGTCCGCTTTTTTAATGAAATCAACAATCCAAAACTTAAAAAATTCATCACTCATGTTCCATGGATTGAGCTTTCCGATCTTGTAACCTACATGCATATTAGTGATATATTCCTATCTCCTTTAATAAAAAACAAGCAGCATGAATCGGGAGTAGCCAATAAGATATTTCAGTATATGTATGGGGCGAAACCCATCATCGTTTCAGATTGCAAACCCCAAAAAGACCTCATTGAGTCAGTAAATTGTGGGCTAGCGTACAGCACTCAGGAAGAATTTTTAGCATGTATTACTACACTAGTAAATGATCAGGCATTGAGAAAACTTCAAGGTACAAATGGTCGACAAAAATTGTACGAAAAATACGACAATCCACATTTTGAAAGTCAACTCTTGAATTTGTACCAAGATCTCCTCTGATGGTTTTGGTTGTGTAAATAATGAGATGAAAACCACATCAAATTTTAGGCGATTAAGGGGTGTTTGATATCACATTTTTAGTTCAACCGAACAATTAATCCTGCATTAAAAAATACATAGTTTTCTTCCTATTTTTTGTCTTATTAGGTTTTCGTTGATCGAATTAGAATGTATTGACATCTAATTTTTCATACTTACCTGCTTCAAAATGATAGATTTAGAATCTTAAATTTAATAAGAGAGGGAAGCCCTATGATTAGTTTTAGAAAATATGCAATCTTATAGAGGAATACCTTAATATTGTTCAATATGCAAAAATACATCATATACATGCTCGGGACTATACTCATTCTATTGATCGTCTTATTTGCATTTTCCTTTACTAACCCCAGATCCTGGCTATACAAATCTCCTAGTTTTGAAGGGCTTCCTTTTGAACAAAATTACTCACTTACTCACTCTACATTCACAAAAGAGAAATTGGATGAAGTCAGCTCTTTTCTTAAGGAAAATTCTGGAACAACAAGCATGCTAATACTAGAGAATGGTAAAGTTGTTTATGAATATGGTGACCCTTCTGACATCAGTATTATCTCTTCTTGTCGTAAGAGTGTGTTGGCTATGCTGTATGGAAACTATGTACAGGAAGGTGAAATAGATTTATCTCAGACACTGGAAGATCTTGCTATTGATGATGTAAATGGTTTACTACCTTTAGAAAAGCAAGCGACAATCCAGCAGATTCTTTCATCGCGATCTGGCGTTTTTCATCTCCCATCCAACGGAGGATACGACAAAAAAAACATCAAAGCACGAGGAAGTGTGCAGCCTGGTTCCTACTTTGTATACAACAACTGGGACTTTAATGTGGCAGGACATATTCTAGAATTGCACAGTAAAAAAACAGTGTATGAGGAAGTGGAAAAACAACTGGCCATACCATTAGGTTTTCAAGATTGGAATATTCAAAATCAAAAGAGAAAAGTAAACACCAATAAATCATTATATTCCGCTTATCATATGCATCTCTCGACGAGGGATATGGCCAAAATTGGTCAACTTATGCTACAAAAAGGAAGTTGGAATGGAAAACAACTCATCACTGAAGATTGGATTAATCGCCTACTTACGATGACCACACCAAAAGATACTGTAAGCAAGAGAGATGAGCTTCCATCTGATTATCCCATTCAGTTTTCATATGGAATGATGTGGTGGCTGTTTGAAGATTTCCACAATAATACAGATTTTGAAGGAGCATATACGGCAAGCGGTTTTGGAGGTCAATATATTACTGTATTGCCCAAAAAGAATATAGTCATTGCGCACAAATCAAATATGGATCTTCAATCTATGCTCGGCTTATCTTATAGAAGGTTTACACCTAGCTGGAAATATTGGCAAATACTCAACCTTCTCATGGAACCGTAGACTGAGTCACAAATGATTGATTTCTAACGTTTATGATTTGTTATCATTGACAACTTCTTTAGTATCTAAAAAATTAAGAAATGAAAAAATCATTATTCGTTTTTACTTTATTTTCTTTCTGGTTTTCTTTGTCAAACTGTATAGGTCAAAGTTTTTTCTTTGATGGTGGAGCAGGAATCGGAAACGTTGTGAATAAGGATCATACTCTGGGAAAAGTTGAACTCCATCTCGGGATGTTCAAAAAATTAAGTTATGGAGATTTGGGAGTGGAAATAACCGTAGCTGGTGATTTTATACCAGGTGATAACAGCACTTCTTCGGCAGAGCAAGAATCCATTCTAGCAGGTAGTTCTAGATTCAATATGGCAACATTTGCATATCGACTTCCAGTTTATAAAAAATTCTTTATTGAACCACGAATCGGGTATGCTTTATTATTTCAACACATCGATTCAGACGAGACCAGCACCATTTATAAATCCAACCTTACTTCGGGTATAGGAATTGGAACAACCATTGACAGACTCACTCTTTCCGTGCGGTATCAATATTTAGGCAATTCACCTGAATTTGATGGTTTTAATGATTCGATTCGGGTACTTGCAGAACCAGATCCTTTGTCCGTCGTAATGGTAGGACTCTATTATCGATTTTATTGGAAAGAAATTTATTAACGATAAAAGTCTGCAAATAAGGCGTTGACTTCACCTTTGCCTTTCTCAGTAAGCAAGGAATCCATCATGGACATTAATTGAAAACAAGCCAAATCAATTAATTCAGATGTTTTCATTTGGTGGGAATAGATCGAAGACACGTAGATCCATGTGTTACTATAATCCAACATCCGATGAATTACATAAAGATGCTCATTCGGATAGTCCGCCATACGCATCATTTTATCTTGGACCAACTTATTAAAAACAAATTGATAGCCATTTAATCTATCTGCTCTCACATTTTGAAAATGAGTTTGAATGGACTCACTGGATTGCAGCAAGAAATACAAATCTGTCCAAAAAAATTGATAGTCCAGCATTCTTTCCATGCTAGATGTAATTTGGGATTTCATATGTGCGAGAGTAATGTCTTGTTGACCTAGTGATTTTACTCGTTCATCAAATGTCTCTACCATTTCAAAGTACAAGGCCTCCAAAATATCTTCCCTCTTTTTAAAATGATAATTCAAATTCCCAGAACTCATGTTTAATTCTTGGGCAATCATTCGAATGGTGACTCTACTATATCCACTTTGATTAAACAATTTTCTAGCTGAATCAAGAATAGATTGTTTTGTTTTTTTCATTAGTAAACTTGTCCTAATTACTATTTTTTAGTAAATTTGTCCTAAAGTTACAATTATGACATCATTATTCAAATCTGAAGAAGGAAAAAAAGAGATTCTAGCCTTGTACCATGAGAAACTCAACGAATTACAAATACCGTTTGAAAGTCAGGTTATTTCTACAAGTTTTGGAGAAACACATCTATTAATCACAGGAGATCCCAGCAACCCACCACTTTTACTGGTGCATGGTTCAAACGCATGTGCGCCCATCGCCTTGGAGTGTTATCCTGCGCTGCGCAAAAAGTATAGAGTCTATGCCGTAGACGTTATTGCACAACCGACTAAAAGTGCAGAAACAAGAGTGAGTATGAAAGATGATTCCTATGGCAAATGGATGAATGAACTCATTGAAAAACTGCATCTAAACAACTTAATTCTTGCAGGATTTTCTTTGGGAGGATTGATCATTCTGAAAACCTTAATGTATGATGAACAACGGATAAAGGAAGCATTTATAGCTTCTCCTGCTTATATTGTAAACGGGAATCCATTGGTTGCCTTTTTCAACGTTTTCCTCCCTATGAGACGATACATGAGATCTAAAAAAATCAAATTTGTCGAAAAATTTCTATCCGCACTATTTACAGATCGAGACCCATTTGCAGTGAAATTTCTATCTGTCGTATTTCTTCAGTTTAGTATGGATTTCACCCCAGTACCTACTATTTCAAAAACAGATGCAAAACGCATCACAACCCCCATCACGATTGTCGGTGCAGAGAAGGACATCATATTCCCTGGTAAAAAAATGATCAAAAGGGCCCAGCACATTTTTCCATCTTTAAAACAGACCATATTGCTGGAAAACTCAAAACATGTTCAAAATTCCACGGATAATAAAGTCTTAGAAGGGTTAATATTAAAGACTGAATAATACAATATTCAACTACTTTGTATTTACATCTATATTGTTTGGCTAAATAAGATTCAAGTCAGTATCATTTTCCGTAATTTTGCATTTCTTTCTGAATTACTTTTTCATTACTCATTCAGTTTGAATTAAAAAATAAAGGAATGACCAAACTTTCTAAAAGAAGTGAAGCTGTTGCATTATCACCAATCAGAAAATTAGCTGCATTTGCTGACGAAGCAGAACGTAAAGGTCGGAAGGTTCATTATTTAAACATTGGCCAACCGGACATCAAAGCTCCAATAGAGGCCATTGAAAAATTAACTTCTACAGAATTTGGAGTACTTAAGTACTGTCCTTCAAAAGGGCTAACTTCATACAGAAATAAGCTCCCAACCTATTACAAACGATTCGGAATATCCATTCAACCAGAAGATATCCTGATCACAATTGGAGCCTCAGAAGCCATCTATTTGAGTTTAATGGCTTGTGCAGATCCTGGAGATGAGATTATTATTCCTGAACCATTTTATGCCAATTATCAGGGTTTCTCTACCATGGCTGGATTACATATTCATCCGATCAATTCATCCATAAAAGATGCTTTTGCACTCCCCTCCGTCACCGATATTGAGGCTGCAATCAATGACCGTACTCGAGCCATCATGTTGTGTAATCCGAGCAACCCAACTGGATACGTTTATTCAAAAAAAGATCTAAATGCATTGGCCAAAATTGTTGCCAAACATGATATTTATTTAATTGTTGATGAAGTGTATAGAGAGTTCATCTACTCCGATCAAGAATTTTATTCTGCGCTGGAACTAGAAAATGTGTCTGACAACGTCATAGTGATTGACTCCATTTCAAAGCGATACAGCGCCTGTGGTGCAAGAGTAGGTTCAATCATCAGCAGAAATCACAAATTTCTTAGTGCTGTACTGAAATATGCTCAATTTCGATTGAGTGCTCCCTTGTTTGGACAAATTTTGGCAGAAGCTGCCATTGACATTCAAGGTTCATATTTAACGGAAGCTGTGGAGGAATATAATCGTAGACGACTTCATCTTTACAATCGGTTAAAAGCAATGCCCGGTGTTACATGTTACCTTCCAGAAGGTGCTTTTTACTGTTTTGTTGAATTACCTATTGATGACTCAGATCGATTCTGCCAATGGCTGTTGGAGTCCTTTGAATACAAAGGTCAAACTGTAATGCTGGCTCCTGGTTCTGGGTTTTATGCGAGTCCAGGATTGGGTAAAAAGGAAGTTCGTATTGCATACATTTTGAATACCAACGATCTTGAAAAATCAATGGATTGTTTAGAACATGCACTTTTGCAGTACCCTGGACGTACAATTATCAATTAAATAAAACTTTAGTAGTGGAGACTGCTCCTAAGGAACTGCACCCACACCTAGTAAATCTCAATAAATACGCATAATAAGAGAAGAATTTTTCCTTATATTACACAGTTATGTTAAAGCTGTCAAAAACATTATTGCTACTCTTATTTCTTTGCTGCAATTCTGTCTCCTTTTTTGCGCAACAGTACAGTTATGTGCAATACAATACTGAATCAGGGGCACCTTTTGATCAAGTATCTTCAGTAGTCAAAGGTCAAGAAGGATATATATGGATAGGAAGTCAAAATGGTTTGTACAGATTTGATGGCAACAACTATGATGAATATACCCTACATACAAAAAGCCAATTTATTCATCAAATACATACCGATTCTTCCCATTTACTTTTTGTCAATGACATTGGAGCGTATACCATTACTAATTTATCCACTAATCCAACAGTCAAACCGATAATTGAAGGATCGATAAATGAGACAGAAGATCGTCCTTTTTATCCCAATGATTTTATAGTGGCACAAGACTCGACATTATGGGTAAGTCAATCTAATCACAGCATAGGAAGACTTCAAAACAATACATTCAAAGTCTATCGGTTTTCGGACGCTAAAAAAGCACAAAAGATTGCCTTTGCAAATGGTAAACAAGGTGATATTTGGGCGCTCAGTCCATTAGATGGTTTATTTAAATATAATCCTACCAAGGATATTTTTGAGAAAAAAATAACAGTCAAAAATGGAACTACCTTACACATTGAGGGAAACTATCTCTTCATTGGAAGCAATACATTAAAAATATATTCGCTCAAAAAGAAAATACCCAGATTAATTCGGACCATTAAATTAGAGAACGATCAAATTTCTGACATCATTTCAAAAAGTGATGATCAATTCATCATCGGAACAAAAAATGGAAAGCTGTTGAACTTGCCTTCTATTTACAAGGAACCTGAAACAATTTATGGCGCTAATGAAGCGCATCGAGTGGAAGAACTAGATTTTGGCTCCATCTATGAGATTTTTTTGACTCAAGACAGTATGTGCAATGGTCATAAAATTTGGGTAGCTTCAGAAAATGGTCTTTGGATTCTGCAAGAACAATTCTTTAAGACGGTAGATAATCTCCCCATGAGTAATCCGATTGGAATCACAATGACTGAAGGAAACAAAGTACTTATCCCAATAAATTACCTCTATGAAGCGGAACCTTATGAAGATGGATTTATCGCTCAACCCATTTTAAATAATTTACAAGCTAATGCAGCTGCCACGGATCAATCGGGTTTTACATGGGTCACTACGAGTACACCTAAAGTAAAATTGTTAAAATTTGATAACAACAAATTGATAACAACGTATGACTTTCATGAACAAGGGGAGTCTATTTTTTATCTTTTCCCAGATAGTAAAAATAATCTTTGGTACTGTCAGGCTCCAACCAACAAGCCCATTATTGGGTTGGGTAAAATAAATGCAAAGGGAGAAGCTCAATTGTATAATGAAACGAAAGGTTTTTCTAGTAGAGTGTTGGCCATCAAGGAAAGTAATAGAGGTGAAATATACGCTGTAGGCATTGGAGAGGAAAGCTATCTATATAAATACGACTCCGACCTAGATCAATTTATTAACGTCAGCCCCACTCTGCCTTTTACTTCAAAACTTAACTTTGAAGCCCACGACTTAACCATTGATGACAGAGGAGTAGTATGGCTAGCGACCACAGATGGACTACTTCGATTTGATGGAGAAAACTTGACACGTATTCAAAATGAAATCTTGAACGATGAAGAAGTAAGAGGAGTAACCCATCTACCTAATAATGCAATTTGGATATCTACAGCGACGCATGGACTAGTTTACCATTACAACAACACCTCCACCATTTTGGGAGAACTTGCTGGTTTGCCTGCTGAAATAACTGCTTATCGATGTATTACAACTGACGGACAAGGTAGGCTTTGGGCAGGCACCGCAGAAGGTTTGGTATATTCACGAATAGCTGCACAATCACTTCCTTTCTCGAATACACCAAAAATCACTAAAATAGTATCTACCCATACTTTTGATTCAAAAAATCAGGTTTTTAAAGTAAGAAAAGGGGATCCGCTTCAACTTAAATTCACTAATTTATCTTTTCCAGGAAAGGATGTTCAATAACAACCCAAGACAAACAGTTTCTTATTGATGAACAATCATGGATCACCAATGGAACAAATAACACCCTACATCTTCCAGATTTGTTGCAAGGAAACTTCAATCTATTTGTACGAGCAAAACAACCAGGAGGCTATCAATGGAGTCCTCCTCTAGAAATTAAAATAAATGTATTCGTTCCTTGGTTTTTGAATAAATGGTTTCTCCTAGCTTCATTAGGTTTACTACTCATAGCCATCGCATACTACTTTAGATTTTTTGTTCGACGACGATTCAGGAGGCTACAAAAGGTATTAAAATTTGCGAATGAAAAACTGGCAATAAAAGAAGAACAATTAAGCCTCAAGATTCAAGAATTCAAAGAACAACAGGAAGAATTAGCCAATGCCAATCAAAATATCGATACGCTTGAGTTGTTTATTAAGGAAATGCCAGAAAAGGCAACTTGGCACGACATCATTGCAGCCATGGGTAAAGCAGTAAATATTTCTCAAGACATTGATGCATTTGAAATAAGCTTTAAAGAAGAAAATGAAATTGTTCATAGAGGATATTCTAATCAGGAAAGAGGCGGCTTTACTTTTCGAACCAAACCATTTAACCCTAAGTCAAGTCTGACCTGTTGGGCAATGGCAAATGAACAGGAAGTAGTGATCAATGACTTTGAGAAAGAACATAGCATGTACGTTGCTGAAAAACCTGTTTACCTATTTCGTTCTCTTCTGTTTATTCCTTTTAAGTTAGAAAACAATCAGCCTGTAGTGTTATGCGCATACAGTACTAAAAAACACCATTTTGACAATAATGACTTAACAATGTTCAGAATATTAGCAAGGTTTATTTACTTTTCAATTCATCAAGAAATATCAAAGAAAACATGATTCGTGTATGGATATACTGCCTACTCTTTCTATGGATCGCTTTACCCATTAAAGCAGAACAACAGCGTGATACCTTGATCGTAGGTATATATCATAATCCACCGTTTGTTATAAAAACAGAAAATCAAAATTTTGAAGGTTTGAGTATTGAATTATGGGAAAATATTGCTCAATCTTCCGATTTACCTTTTCGATACCAATTGTATTCAGATTTTGTTGGAATTACCAAAAGACTCGAATACAAAGACATTGATCTGACCATTAACCCAATGGAAGTCAATGCACTACGTGTCCAAAAATTTGATGTTACCCAGCCTTTTTTTGTATCAAGTATTGGAGTGGCAATACCCTACCTCAACCGTTCGCCATTTGCTGTATTCATAAGCAACATTTTTTCTAAAGCGTTTTTAGAAATTATTTTACTCCTGATTTTTGTCATTTTCATCTTTGGCTTCTTCCTTTGGTTGGTCGAACGAAAACACAACAGATTTCAATTTCGTCCAGGTCTTCTGGGATTATTTGATGGATTATGGTGGTCCGCCGTCACAATGACTACAGTGGGATATGGAGACAAGGCACCTAAATCAAATATTGGTAAGACCATTGCTATCATTTGGATGTTTACAGCAGTTATCATCATTTCAAGTTTTACTGCTAGTATAGCATCAACACTTACAATTACTGGCTTACAAACTGAGATTCAAACTGCAGAGGACATTCGATTAGCCGATGACATTTCGGTAGTCGGAGCCACAAACGGAGAAGCTTATTTAATTGAAGAAAATATTCCAATTAATGCTACATTTGCTTCTCCTGTGCTTGCATTACGAGCACTAGCCAAAAAAGACAATGATCTTTTTTTATACGACAAAACCATCTTACAATATTACATCAACCGACTTTCTTTAAATGAAAAAGTCAAATTACTTCCCATTGCATTAAAAGAAAACTATCAAAGTTTCATGATGCCTAAAAACCATAGAGCCTTTGATCAAATTAATGTAGGATTGATGCAGGAAATTCAAAAAGAAAGGTGGATAGATATGCAACAAAAATACGATGTAAAGGAATAAGAAAAAGATGAAAACCATCTTCAAAAGTCAAGATGTATAAACCCAAAACAACACTTATACCCCGCAAAGATCGAATTTCATCTAAGTAACAATACTACGACCACCCTAGATATTCGTGACCTAAATACTTAATAAAGCCATAATTCGCTTAAATCAATCGTTAAAAGCAAATTAAATTCTAAAAATCAATCTTACTTTCTCGTTGTATCAAATAGTTTAGAGGAGAAAAAATTAATATCTTCAAAGTTATATTATTATTATTTTTAATATGATATTTGGATCATTCAAAATGTTGAAAATTAAAGTTTAGTTTTAACTGTAAATGTTCTATGCACTACATCTATTTAAACCTGCATAGATTCTTCATTTAGATTGGATAAAAATTAAAAGCATAATAAAAGTGGAGTCCAGAAACCACAATCAAAAACGGGGCGCAACCGAAAAGCCATATGAGTAGGAATAACATAAATTAACCAATATGAAAAAAGGACTTTTATCATTTGTTTTAGTAGTTGGAATGACGCTTTGTTTGTCCTCATGCTACACGTACACGCATACAGTAGGAAACGGGCCACAAAGCGGAGTAACTGTTACAGAAAAGAATCATTATTTTGTGTATGGTCTGGCACAGGGCAAACAATCTGACCCTAAAAAAATGGCAAATGGTGCAGACGATTATGAAGTAACCATTAAACACACATTTATTGATGGATTACTTAATTCATTGACGTTTGGAATTTATACTCCAACGACAACAATAGTACAAAGGTAATACTACCAAAGGGAGGTTGTATTTTTGCATTCCTCCCTTTCATTTTTCATCTTCTCTTCATGAAAAAGCTATTTCTAGTTCTTGGGATTTTAATGGTGTTATATTCCATAGCCACATTGATTCAAAATGTAAACCAATACAGCAACTTACCCGAATATGAAAAAGGTGCATTCTGGGGAAAGGCAATACTATTAATTATAGGTTCTTTTTTAATCTATAAAGGAGTAAAAAAGAATCCTTCAAACAATACCCCTTCGTCCTAATCAATGAGCATTGTTTTCTCTTTATCTAATACTTTAGACCTCAATAAAACGTAAAATACGACACACAACGCCGATTGCTTCTTGGATGAAATCTTTTTTGAACGAAGCGACTTGTC
This sequence comes from Saprospiraceae bacterium, assembly GCA_029212405.1. Lineage (GTDB taxonomy): Bacteria > Bacteroidota > Bacteroidia > Chitinophagales > Saprospiraceae > CAJXUU01. The sequence goes on along the minus strand of JARGNR010000013.1, from coordinate 15,290 downwards.
AACAGATGAGTTGGAGACAAACATCATGATTGAATCTCTTATGTCAAATTATTATTTATCCGCTCCAATAAAATCTCATTTAAAGTCCTATACCTAAAAACACAATTCTTTTCAGTATATACGAAACAATATTTTCCTCTACCTAGTTATAAGACATGTAGTGAATAAGAAAAGTAGAATTGTCATCTTCATCACTTATCTTTAGTCCCAATAAATCTTCCGATATGATCCATAATTGTTTTGTTAACTCTATTTTATTATTTATTCTATTGATTGCTTCTACACCCTCTAATGGTCAAGTAACTGTAGAAAAATCTAATGCAAAGTGGAATATTTTGGTGGATGGCCAAATCTTTGACATAAAGGGAGTAACGTTTGGTTATGACAAAGAAGTAGACCAATATGAATACCATTTTAAAGAACTCAAATTTTTAGGAGTCAATACGATACGCCTTTGGGGAACGAATGACAATGTAGAAAAACTGCTCGATGCAGCACAAGCAGTTGGAATAAAAGTAATGGTAGGTATTTGGATGAGACATGGCAGACCTGGAATGGAAGATGATGATAAATTTAATTACTTGGAAGATAATCCTGGTAAAGATGCCATGTATCAAAGTGCAATTGAAACGGTAGAAAAACTTAAGCATCATCCTGCAGTACTGACTTGGGGAATTGGAAATGAAGTCTATCTCAATACGGCTACAGACGAAGAAAAAACAGCCTACTCCATTTTCTTGGAAAAAGTATGCAGCACCATAAAAAAAATGGACCCCAACCATCCTATAACTTCAGTGGAAGCCTGGACTTTTGGTCTGGATTGGTGGGAAAAATACGTTCCATCTATAGACATCTATGGACTGAATTGTTATGGATACGGAGCCAACTTACTCAATGAAGAATTAAATAAAAAGGGAATCGACAAACCCTATATTGTGACAGAATTTGGCGTAACGGGGGAATGGGATACGCAGGAAGATAAAAATGGCATTAAACAAGAACCCTCTGATCAAGAAAAATATGATGCAATCGCTAATGGATATCCAAATTGGATTCAAAATAAACCTAATTGCTTAGGTGTATATATATTTCATTACGGTATGGCCAATGAATTTGTAGGTCCATGGTTATTGACACATCATGATGATTTAATCCGCCCACAATATTGGGCAATCAGAAAAGCATTTACCGGAAAAGAAGCCATCAACACAACTCCAAACGTAAATGTTAGAGAATTAGCAAGTACTTCTTTTAATAGTGGTGACTGGGCACCTATTATCGTTGATGCCAATGATGAAGAAAATGATAATTTGGAAGTTTACTTCACGTATAACCATCGATACGGGAGTAGAAAACGAAGAAATCAATTGGTCGTATTACCTCATCGAGGAAATTTGACAGATGGCTTTGAAGTTCAAATGCCAAAAGTACATGGAGCCGTAAAGGTGTATGTCAATGTAAAAGATGACTATGGAAATATTGGGATGGCCACTACTTCTACCAATGTTATCGATAAAGAAGAAGAAAAAAGAGCCTTTCTCGTACCTAAAGCATCTCTACCCTTCTACATCACCCCAGAGAATACGGACCTACCTTACGTTCCCACAGGTTATATGGGCAATTATTCAGCCATTACCGTGAAAGTAGACTATACAGGAGAAGCACATTCTGGAGAATCATGTGTTAAAATCAAGTATGATGCATTTGATAATTGGTATGGAGTAGCATTTGTTGACCCTGCAAATGATTGGGGAGAAATATTAGGTGGATATGATATTCGTGGAGCTACAAAATTTACGTTTTGGGCCAAAGCAAGTGAAAAAAATATAAAAGCAACCATTGGATATGGCCTTATTGATAAAGACAAACCATTTTATGATACTGCCAAGCAATCCAAAGAAATTAAATTGAGTAAAAAATGGAAAAAATACACCCTCAAAATCAAGAATAAAGATTTAACCTGTATTCGATCAGGCCTGGTCCTTTTCTCAAGTAGTCAAAGCTCTCCCCATGAAATCTTTCTAGACGATGTTGTCTTTGAGTAAATTGGTATTGAGGTGATTTAAAAACGTAGGTTAAAATTAGACTCTGGCAATTAGTTTATACCCTACTCCTCGAATATTGACTATTTTAACAGTAGAATCTGCCTCTAACTTTTTTCTTAATTTTGAAATGAATACATCTAAGGTTCTACCTACATAATCTCCATCATCTCCCCATACCTTACTCAATATCACTTCTCGTTCTATGGTTGTATTCACCGCATCGTACAAAAGAATTAATAGATCCGCTTCTTTTGCTGTCAACTCGATCCGTTTATCTTCTATAATCAGTTCCGTACTGTGTTTATCAAATCTAGAACCTCCTAACTGAATAACATTGGGATCCTCGACTTCAGGCTCTTCTTTTTTATTATTTTTCATCATAAACCAGATACCCAAAACCAATGCCACTCCCCCCAGCAATCCAAGTCCCCATCCTCCTGTTAATGAACTGTCTTCTTTGTTATGATCCAAGGGTACAAGAATAGCTTGTTGAGCAAGCATCATACTATCTCTTTCATTCAAAGAAAACAAAAGGCTGTAGCAGGATAGTGGTAAATTTCTGGCCCTGCAAGGAATAATATTAGATTCCTCATCCAGATTCATGGAGTAACTGTATACAATTTCTCCACTGCTACAATCTTCAACCTCCACAATGAATTTATCTGCCAACTCTGTATCCGCCACTACTTTATTGACCGATTCTACTAGTGCATCAGGATTCAATTCCAATTCGGTATCCAATACGATTTTATAACGGTTATTATTCTTTATAATAGGTAGGACACGAGACGTGCTGTCCCCAGCAGACAATAATACCTGATGCCCAATCATTCGTAATGAAACTTGAATCTGTTTTTCATCATAGGAATCCTGCGACCATGCATTGCTCATGGACAAAATCATAATAACGAATGATAATGGAATATATAATAGCTGTTTTAATGTCATCCTACAAAATTATTTGAATCTGGAACATATGAAAGTGTTTTACACAAGATTTACATAATTTTACATTCATTTAAACGCTAAAGGGAGCATGCCCGATATATTTGGATGTATTAAATCACTTAATAATTCAGATATGAAAAAGTACATCATTTTTATTTGCACCATCTTTGCTTTCTATTTATTGGCATTTACTTACACCAAAAATACTGCGTCAAAAAAGAGTGCTACCATCACTCATTGCAACGCGCATCCTGCTAACCCGATCGATTTAGTTTATAAAGTAGATTCCAGATTTACCAACAGAATCACCAAAGAAAAACTACATCAGGCAAAAACCATCATTGACATTCTCCCAGAAAAAGCAACACACTCCAGATCCAATTATCATAATGTTGAAATTTCAGTTTTAAACGGAAATTGTAATAGTTCAATAAGTGGAAAAGATGAAAATTTAAATGAAAAACAAATTGACTTATTATCCAAATTAGACTATTCTAGTAATATTCTGGTGAAATCAAATTTCCTAAAAAATACAATTACTCCGTTCGATATGTCGGATAATTATTTGACCTACTATATGACAATTATGCCAGAGCATCAAGCAAGCTATGGAGGAGGACGAGAATCTTTAATAACTTATCTTAGAGAACATACCAAAGACGCCACTTCCATTATTTCAAAAAGCAGATTACAACCCGGTAAAGTAAGTTTTGTGGTAACCAAAAATGGAAGCGTAGAAAACGTACAATTAAACTCAACTTCTGGGTATCCATCCGTAGATGAAGTGCTCCTTGCTACAGTAACGCAAATACCAGGAGAATGGAAACCTGCAACCAATTCAAATGGGGAAGCTGTCGATCAGGAATTGATATTTTTCTTTGGCTTAGAGGGCTGTTAACTTTCCTAACAAAACGCAATGGAACAATTGAGTTGAAAAAGTGGCTTGGAACAGTCTAAATATAGGAATAGTCATCCTCTACTTATTCTTCAGAAGTAGGAGATTATTCTTACATTTAGACTTTGATATGTTGATATCACTGATTTTTTATGAACACAATAAAAATCAAATACAACATTTTTTAACAATCCAAAATACGCTTAATGACAAAGTCGCACTTTCAACACTATTTTACTATTCTCTTTTTCTTGATTATTGGATACAGTTCCTTATTGGGACAAGCAGCAGAAAAATCAGTCCCTATATTCAAGGATGGAGAAGCTCAAATTGTTGCTGCCTTTGAAGATGACACAAAATGGATTAGACACGATTTGTGGGTAGAGACTGAATTTGATTCAGATGCAGATTCTAAAATGGATAGAATGCACGTTTCAGTTACACGTCCAGCTCAAACGGAGAGTGAAGGTTTGAAACTTCCTGTAATTTATGTTTCTAGTCCTTACTTTGCAGGAGTAGCTCCCAATGTAGAAGGCTTGTTTTGGGATGTAAAACACGAACTTGGTGAAATGGCTAAAGAAAGAGTGCATGCTGAAGTAACTCGTGTGGGAAAACGACCGATCATATCAAATTCTCATATCAAAAAATGGGTACCTAGAGGCTATATTGTTGTCCATTCATCTTCACCAGGAACAGGTTTATCACAAGGCGCCCCTACGGTAGGAGGAGACAATGAATCCCTGGCACCCAAAGCAGTCATTGATTGGTTATGTGGACGGGCGAAAGGTTTCACTAGCCCAGATGGTGATGAACCAGTAGAAGCAACATGGTCCACAGGCAAAGTAGGCATGACAGGTACTTCATACAATGGTACAATACCTTTGGCAGCGGCTACAACTGGAGTAGAAGGATTAGAAGCCATTATTCCGATTGCTCCAAACACTTCCTACTATCATTACTACAGATCCAATGGACTAGTACGATCACCAGGTGGATATTTAGGGGAAGATATTGATGTTCTGTATGACTTTATTCATAGTGGTGCGGAAGAAATGAGAGCATCAAATAATGCAAGAGTCAGAGATAAAGAAATGAAAAATGGGATGGACAGACGCTCAGGAGATTACAATGATTTCTGGGCAAGTAGAGATTACCTCAATGATATGGCACCGATGAAGGCTGCACTGTTGATGTCTCATGGATTTAATGATTGGAATGTGATGCCAGAACATAGCTATAGAATATATGATAAAGCAAGAGAAATGGGCTTACCTGTTCAAATATACTACCATCAAAATGGGCATGGAGGGCCTCCACCTTTATCACAAATGAATAAGTGGTTCACTAGATATTTACATGGAATTGAAAATGGAGTGGAAAATGATCCTAAATCATGGATCGTTCGTGAAGATGACAAACCAAGTAATCCTACTGCATATGCTGATTATCCACATCCTGATGCTAGTCCAGTTACGCTACATTTAAAAGGAGGAGCTCCAGAACAAGGAGTTTTACAAATGGAAAAATCAGATACGAAGGAGAAGGAAACACTCGTAGATAATTATTCATTCTCAGGATCCGCATTGGCAAAAGCAGAACATACCAATCATCGATTGATTTATTTGACTCCAGAATTAAAAGAAGATCTTCATATTTCTGGTACTCCAAAAGTGACGATCAAATTAGCGAGCAATAAACCTGCTGCCAACCTTTCTGTGTGGTTGGTGTCCTTGCCTTGGAATGAAGGAAGAAGAACTAAAATAACTGACAATATCATAACTCGTGGATGGGCCGACCCTCAAAATCACAAGTCTTTGACGGAAAGTGAACCATTGGTGCCAGGAGATTATTATTCTGTAACGTTTGATCTCATGCCAGATGACCAGATTATTGCTAAAGGTCAGCAAATCGGATTGATGATATTTTCAAGCGATCGTGAATATACACTTCATCCCAAGCCCGGAACTGAACTAACGATCGATTTAGATGGTACCTCAATAGAAATCCCTGTTGTTGGTGGTTTGGAAACAATGAATAAAACCATTAAGTAATACATAGGTTACACCCACCATTTTCAAGTTATCCACCGTTTATATAACGGTGGAAGGATTAGCTATACAATCGGTAAAAGATGGTCTTTAAAATTGATGTATCTTTGTAAATAATCATGTCATTTAGTTTTCTAAAAAACAGCTACCAAATGAAAATCACCTACATTTATTTTATGTTTTTAGTTGTCTTCACTGCACAACTTCATGCACAGGAGACTGTTGAACCACTTGTCAGAGAAGGCATTCAATATCATGATAAAGGAGAATTTGATAAGGCGATAGACACCTATAAGAAAGCTTTAAAAATCGATCCTACCTCTACTTTAGTGAATTATGAAATTGCCTTGAGCTACTTTTCTAAAGGAGAATATGAAAAGTCGATTACCTATGCAGACATTGTACTAAAACAAAAGAAAGACAATATTCTTCAAGCTTATTTAACCAAAGGTTCTGCACTTGATTTGTTGGGTAAAACAGAAGCCTCCATACAATTGTTCGAAGAGGCAATTAAAAATACAGAAGGCCATTATTTACTCCATTACAACCTCGCGCTTAATTATTACAATCTAAATGACTTGGACAATGCAGAGGAAAATATATTATTGGCAATGGATCAAAATATTAGTCACTCCAGCAGTCATTTTATGTTAGCTAATATTTATAATAAAAGAGGATATGCCGTTCAAACCATCCTTGCCTCCCACTTTTTCCTTTTCCTTGAACCTCAAACCAATCGTTCGACAGATGCTCTTGCCATGGTGAAGTTTAACATGAATAAAAATGTAAGTAAAAGTGATTCTGAACCAAACACCACCAATATCCAATTGAACTTGGATGATAACAATGAATTTTCCTCAGCAGAGTTATTATTGTCTATGATGTCCGCTTCAAATGAAGAAAACAAAGACAAAACTGAAGAGGAATTATTTATTGAACAAACCACTACATTCTTTGAAACTTTAAGAGAGCTAAACAAAGGAGAAAATTCAGATATTTGGAAAGGGTTTTACATTCCCTTCTTCAACGAAATTCTTGATGGTGGTCATTTTGAAACCTACTGCCATTACATTTTAGAGCATGCAAGCAAAGATTCCATGGAATGGGTAAAAGCAAATCCTGACAAGATGGAAAGCTTCTCAAAATGGTTGGAGGGACTATAAAACAAGCTCTTTGTAGTACAACAACTTCATTTTATTCAACCACAAATCTTCTAATAAAGGATATTCAGTAAGCTTTACCCAAATTTTAGGCTGGTTGGATCCAAAGAAAATTCACTTTTAAAATTAACTATCTCCTGAATCACCCTAATAAAGAAAAATGGACGTAGTGATTTGTTTTCCATTTTCTACCTCTACTGCAAGAAAAAACAAACCAAATAACACCGCATCCTTGAGCTTTAATTCTTTATCTGGACTTGAAAATCGTTGTATCACTTTTCCTTGCTGATCATAAAGGGCAATTGATTCGATCATATGCACTTCTCCTGTCAAATCTATACTGTTGGTCTCCGATCTAAAAATAAAATTAAACGCACTTTCTTCCTCGAGATCAATCGATGTCATAATATTACAAGGAGTCGGATTCAGTTCAATTGGTAATCCAGGTGTAATATTTATATCGTCAAACCCAGAAAAGTCAACTGGAAACTTGTAAGCTCTAAAATTGCCATTGCTACTTACATTTTGCCCTTGTGTCGCTGGTACATCCCCAAATAATGGAATCTTATATGCCCAAACGACTTCTCTATCGGGAGTCACCTCAAATATCAATCCTGGTGACCCTGCATTGATCAATGTATTCCCATTTTCTAATTGTTGTGCATTGGATAAAAAAGGACTGTAGAATGATTCTGAGTTCAAATCCCCATAAATGGTATTCGCTGACGGAGGGCCAAATGGATCTGTATCATTTGAAGAATAAAACCCTAGGCTATCCTGAGGTGGAAATAGGATTTGTGCTTGAGAAAAATCGGTTCCAGGTTTACCATTTCCATTATTGTAAATCAATAGTGCCCCCTCATTTGCCAGTCCACTTTTGATCCAATTGGTACCATGTTGCCCCCATAATAGTTGATCTCCAACAAGGCCTCTTTGATAGGCAGATGGATTGCCCCATCGATATAAAATATCTCCTCCTTTCCCATATCGACCTCCTGCATGGGTGGCCGCTTCTTCAGTAGTCGTACTGTGGTCCAATATCCAAACCTCATCCGTATTTCGAACAGAAATCAATATTTGATCCAATTCCTCATTGTAATCAATCGCATTCATATGTGTCCAATCTCGAGATGAGTTAGAATTGATACTCCCTATCTCGGGTTGATTAATATCAAACAATTCAGGATGTTCTGAGACAACCCCAAAACCTGTTTTTGACGCATCAAAGTCCTGAATATAATGATCATTGATGTGCCATTGCCAAACAATTTTTGCATCGTTTTCTCCAATGGGTTCCAATTCAAGAATTTTTTCAGACCACATAAAATTTTGTGGAGCAATTTCATTTGGATTTCGTCCCAATTCTATCAGTTCTTCCCGATAAGTCATTTCCCACGTCAAGACCAAAATATTGCCATTGGGCATCATGACTGCATCATGATGTGAAAGTTGTTCGCTTGTATTGATTTCATATTTCCAAACTAGATTATTGTCCCAATCAACCAACTCGATCCCGCCTGCATTACTGGCCGAAGTAAATTGTCCTATGGGGCTGACCTTGTAGGTACGCATCATCAATCCATTCTCCAAAAAATAAGCAGACAAACCTGGTCGAGTGCCTCGATCCCATTCATTGATCAAGTTTCCACAATTATCTATCATATAGGCTTTGGTACCAGAAAAAGGAGAGAAAAAAGTATACCCCTCCATCGCATCTTCCGTTAGCGAAAGTACACCCACCGTGTTTTGAGCCGATGAAAGAATAGAAAATCCAAAAAACAACAATACAAGCAAATTCTTCATTCGACAAATATAATTGGTATTTCCTTCTTTTCTTGCTTGGTTTTATCACTATCCTTATTGTAACTTGTAGCCCGACAAATTTGCTTCATTTTAAACCACCTCCAAACAAGAATATATTTCCTATGACTCCACGAATAACACACATCAAACAAAAAAACATATTGGGTATATCCACCTCAATGAGCGTTTTAAATAATAAAACAGGGATTTTATGGCAACAATTTGGTCCCAGAATAAAAGAAATAAAGCATAGGCTTTCTTCTGATAAAATCTCAATGCAACTATACCAACCCAATTATTTTCAGAACTTTAATCCGCAAACTGAATTTGAAAAATGGGCCGCAGTAGAAGTCAGTGATTTTAATTCTATCCCAGAAGGAATACAACATACAGTCATTCCTGGTGGTGATTATGCTGTTTTTGACTACAAAGGATCCAGTGCAGACGCATCTATTTTTCACTATATTTATGGAGAATGGATACCCAACTCCAACTACGAATTAGACGATCGTCCGCACTTTGAAGTTCTAGGTGAAAAGTATCGAAATAATGATATCAATTCTGAAGAAGAAATTTGGATTCCCATAAAAAAGAAGAAGGATACACCAATAGAGTAAGAAATTGAATCACTATATAAACCTCTTTCTCTACATCAACTAAAGTTCTTAATCGTACCTAATGATAAAGACATGCCTGAAATACACAAAATACATTGCCATTGGAATCGTCTCATTTTTAGCACTGTATGCTTTTTTAGCATGTACGCTTTCCATTTTAGGAACATCTCCTGAGAAGCATCAATGCAGACAACATAAGGAAATATATCTTTCTACCAATGGAGTGCATATTGACATAATCATCCCAAAAGTCTACATAGATGACTTATTCGTCTCAGATTTGAAGATAAAAGCGCCAATTCAATTTGTGGCTTTTGGTTGGGGAGACAAAGGCTTTTATTTAGAGACGCCTACTTGGGGAGATTTGACCTTTTCCACAGCGATCCATGCCATGTTTTGGAACAGTGAAACGGCAATGCATGTTTCCAGATACAAAAACACCTATTCAGATTGGAAAAAGATTCCTATTTGCGATAAACAACTCCAATCGCTCCTTCTTTATATTCAAAAGTCATTCAAAAAGAATCAAAACCAAAAGATTATGGAAATACAAAATTCTGGATACTCGTATTACGATACATTTTATGAAGCCAATGGCAGCTATAGTTGTATCCAAACATGTAATTTCTGGGTCAATAAAGGGTTGAAAAGAGCAGATATTAAGACATCAATTTGGTCGCCGTTTGATAGAGGAATATTGTATCATATACCAGAGTAAGTTCTTTCCATTTGAAATGAATAGAAAACGATATATTGCACTACCTACTCAATCAAAATTCTTCTTATGAAATTTTATGCTATCCTGCTTATTCTCTTCACCCTATATTTTAGTTCGTGTGATATAAAAAATAAAAACAAAGTCCATGATCAAACTACCCAAACAGATATTGAAAAAGAACCCACTACAGCAGAAATAAACTATTCAATAGCGAAGCAAGCATACGAATCCAACCCCAATGATGCCGATGCCTTGATTTGGTATGGTCGACGGACAGCATATCTAGGAAATTTCGAAGATGCCATTCAAATTTTCACTCAGGGAATTTCCAAACATCCCACTGATGCACGAATGTTGAGACATAGAGGACATCGATATATTTCAACCCGACAATACGAAAAAGCAATTGTAGATTTTGAAAATGCAGTAACCCTCATTGAAGGGAAAGAAGATAAAATTGAACCCGATGGATTGCCCAATGATCGAAATATCCCATTAAGCACCTTACATGGAAACATATGGTACCATTTAGGTTTGGCTTATTATCTGCAAAATGATATGAACAATGCATTGAAAGCATATAGCAATCGAACAGTGACCGAAAAATACGATGACAATCTTGTTTCAGGTGGTCATTGGTTGTACATGATTCTGTCAAGACTGCAACAAAATGATAAGGCAAATAGCGCTATAAAAGCGGTACAACCTGGTATGGATATAATTGAGAACACCAGTTATTATCACATGTGTCTATTTTACAAAGGCTTAATGAAAGAAGAAGATTTGATTTCCAAAGAGCCAGGGTCATCTACCTCAGATGTGTACAATTATGGTCTTGGAAATTGGTATTTATACCATAAACAAGATACAATAACTGCAAAAAGGTACTACAAAGATTTGTTGGAAAATGGGAATAAGTATTCCTTCGCTTATCTGGCTGCAGAATCAGATTGGAATCGACTATTCAAAGCAAATTAGAAAGATTTAAAAAAGTATTTCGTGTCTAAAATGAGGTTTACTTTTAACAACCGCGTTAAGACTTTTACTCATATTTTATTTAACTTCGACATTCATTGCAAGATTGAATCTATCTAGTTTTCTTGCATTAAACCCCAAATAATTCTACAATGCAAGAGTGTTTGAAATACGTTCTACTTCTACTTCTATTGCCTATACCTATTCAATTTGTCCATGCTCAAACGATTGACTCAATTCCATCTGTACAGCTTGATTCCGTTGTATTTATAGGTGCTGCACCATTACCTGGAAGTGGGATACCCTCCTCAAAAACATCCACCATTGTCCATCAGATTGGGCAAAGACAACTCAGTGCAGTATCCAATCAATTTTCATTGGATCATGTGGAAAGACATATTGGAGCAGTTCACTTTTACAAGGCAAGTGGCAATGATCGACAAGTCAGTTTAAATTATCGAGGTTTCCAAGCAGCTCCACTCCTCGGATTATCACAAGGCCTGGCCGTTTATATGGATGGGATCCGTATGAATGATGTATTTGGCGACGTGGTTTATTGGGAAATGATTCCGATCAATGGGTTAAAGAAGATGGAGTTGGCGGCTGGTTCAAATCCCATTTTTGGTCTAAATACATTAGGTGGCGCATTGCAGTTTACAAGCAAGTCTGGTTTCGATCATGATAAAAATAGCATTACCAGTCAAATTGGAAATTATGGTTACAAAAGTTTAGATCTTGAATGGGGAATACAAAAAGGAAAGTGGGCGTACTACCTTACCGGAAATGGATATGATGATAATGGTTGGAGAGATTTTTCTCCTTCAAAATCAGGTCAGATTTTCTCTAAAGTAAGTAGAAAGACGGATAAAAGCACTACCCATTTCACCTACCAATTTGCCAAGAGTGATTTTTTGGGTAATGGAGCGATTCCCGTTGAATTACTGGATCAACAAAGAAATTCAGTTTTCACTCACCCGGATCGAACTGAAAACAACATGCATCTTTTCTCTTTTCACCATACCTATGCATTGAGTAAAAATCAATCGTTTCAAACCTTGGTCTATTATAAATCAAGAAACATTCAGACCTTTAATGGAGATGACAGCAGTTATGAAGAATGTGAAGGTGAACATGAAGGATTTATGTGCACTGAAGACGAAGATGGTGAGGAGGCCGAGGTGGTAATTGACCAAAATGGGCTTCCTATACTTGTTTCTGAATCAGTTTCTTCTGCTGTTAATAACAGAACAACTACGCAACAAAACAGCCTTGCTATCGCTTTGCAATACCAATCAAAAGGAAAGCTCTTCAATTTGGCCAATAGGTTTATTGCTGGGCAGAGGTTGGAAACCGGACGTTCCGAATTTGATGCAAGCACTGAATTGGCTATGCTTACCCCGACTAGAGGAACCATTGGAAGTGGATTTTTTGATAGAGAGCAATTTACTGATGTTCACATCAATGTGTTACATTGGAGTGCTTTTTTCGCCGATTGGATAGATTTGTTTGATCATCGACTGACTGTTCAAACCGCTGCAAGAATCAATTACTCCACCATTCAATTGAGAGATCAAATAGGAACAGCTCTCAACGGGGACCATTCCTACCTGCGATTGAATCCTTCCTTAGGCATCGTGTGGAATTTTAAAAATGAACAACAATTATTCTCCAATTTCAGTATATCCAATCGGACTCCTACACCTGTTGAATTGACTTGTGCTGACCCTGATGACCCTTGTCGACTACCCAATAGTTTTCTAGCTGACCCTCCGTTGGATGCAGTGATTTCTTCCACGTTTGAAATCGGTTGGAAAGGAAAGTACAATTGGGGCCGTATCCAAGGAGTAGGTTTTCACTCCACAGTAATCAACGATATTTATTTTGTTAGCGCTGGGCCTGCTCGTAACAGCGGCTATTTCACCAATCTTTCCAATACCATTCGGAAAGGGTTTGAATTTGAATATTCATTGCATCAAATGAAATGGGATATTGCAGTTTCAGCAAATTATATGAAAGCTGAATTCAACGATGAATTTGTAATGCCCAGTGCAGAACATCCTCTTGCAATTGAAGGGGAAACCATCGTAGAGAAAGGAGATCGGATGCCCTTGGTCCCAACACATTCGTTCAAGGTGTATGGGAATTACGAGTTTATGAAAAATGCAAGAATTGGACTATTATGGAATTATCATGGCGATCAAATCATTCGAGGAGATGAGAGCAACACCTTGGATTATCGTCTCCCTTCCTTTCACTTTATCAATGTGGACGCCAAATATCAATTGTCAGAGCATTTTACTACATTTTTAGAAATTAAAAACCTTTTGAATCTAGAATACAATACATTTGCACTGTTGGGAGAACCAGATGAAATTGAAGAATTTGAAGATTTTGAGAACCCAATCTTTTTGACACCCAATCCTCCTCGACTTATTCGTGTAGGACTTCGATTTTCATGGCAATAGAAAATTTGTATCTTCATTTTATATTTAATTCTAACCAATTACATTTTTTAGACCCATGGTACACATAAAAAATTCGTCTTCTCATCCTTTCCCTAATCTTATTATCCTCTTGATCATCGTATTAAATTCAATAGGTTGCTCTCATCAATCTAGCAAAGACAAATTCTCCTTAAAAGATTCAACTTGGATGAATCAGAATGGAAATTCTGAATTTAAAATCGACTCTTCTTACCAATTCACTGTAAGAAACAAATACGGAATCATGGGACAATACGACTTACATCAAATTACTGAAGACAGCTTTGTATTTGAATCAACCTATAAAGACAGTTTAGTCCCAGGTGGTTTTGTAAAAGTCTTAGATCAAAATCAACTATTTTACTGTTCTTATAAAACCCATCCCAATCGCAGCGGACTAGTGGATTATTCAATCGTATATTATCGGGACACAAGCAGTATAAATCTAGAACCAGCGAATACTAGAATTGTATTTCCTAGAAAAAAAGGAAGATATGTTTTAGAATTTACCCAAGATGGATTTTCATTTGACCCACCAAAACCAAAAGTATATCAATTTAAAGAAACCCATTTAAGAGTAAAGGAAGCGATTAATCCACTTCAATTTCAATCACAAAATTTAAGGTATCAATTTGAAGATAATAAACACCCCCTTCCAATGTTTTCATCTAGTATAGATATCGATACCATAGTTCAAATTAATCCAGATAGCCTCTTTTTATTTCGATTTGGTTTAAATGCATTTTCTCATTATAAAATATATGAGTACGATTCTATTGTTGTTCAAAAAGAAGCGCTATACTACTATTTAGGAAGTATTCAGGAGATAAGAGATCATGACTTTTATGGATCCCATTAAGAAGATTATTCTATTATAAATAGTGAATAAAGCAGATTTAAAAATGTCAATTTAAAGAAGCTCTATATACATGTAAATTCAATTTTAAAACTACAAGTATGTGTGCACCCACCCAAACATTTATATTTTGCACTTGCAAAGAACACGGTAAAATCAGCAATACAATTCTACCAAATTACAATTGGACATTGCACCGTTTTAAAGGGTGGAAAGAAACAATATTGACGGGAAAAGTAATACTCCCAACCCAAGATTTAGAGAATAAAGTAACAGTTGAAAATGTTTTGCATCAATTGAATTCAGAGAAGCTCTTTGATTTTGAGTACTTGGCTCAAGAAAAAGATTGCCTTACTGTCCAGCTTGATGATGGCAACTCAACTGTATCCTATTTTAAATTGAAATATATCAATGGAAGCTGGAAAGAGGGAGGAAATAACCCTTTCAAATCAAATTTAGAAGAACTCGCAAGTGGGAAGATTAAAATAATATCACCTAAAGCTTAATAATAAGCCATTCTATGCGTACCGATATTCATTCAAAAGCAACAAAGAAACTATCAATTTTTCATGTCCAACAAGGAACTAAAATCAATAGTCAATGATCTTTTAATCTTAAGCATCCAAGTACTAATTATTTTGTGTTTTGTCATGGTATTAGGAAATTTATTAATTCACCGAAGAATCTTAAATCTTTTACTCTTCATTTTTACGCTAGTATCGTCAGTACTTTTTCTTACTGG
>JARGNR010000012.1:84875-90805 GCA_029212405.1 Saprospiraceae bacterium | reverse complement strand
GCACAAACCAACTGAGCTACACTCTCTTTTTTATTTTTAAAATTCCTATGAATTTTCAAATATGGTGTGAAAATTTTAAATTATTAATTTAATAAAAGCGGAAGCCCAAATCAATCATTGAGCAATAGGTTCAATAAGTGATTTAAGAACTCAATCCTCCAAAACTACTAATATACAATTCAAACCCCTTTCGATTTGCTCTAGACACAGGTATAGTATAATTACCTACCAGAGTAATCACTCCCCCATCGACTCTGGAGTAATTTTCTATATAATTAACATTGACTAATTTGCTTTGATGCACCCGATAAAAACCATGACTTCTCAGCAAATTGTCTAAGTATTTTAATGTCTTAGAAATGGTTAACCTTTTCGAATTCGACAGTATAATATGCGCATAATTACTATCTGCTTCACAATAAACAATGTCTTCTATCTTCACCATTTGATATCCATGCTCCACAGGAATTGCGATTTTGGTAAACACAGAGTTTGGTGATTTTATTTTGTTGTAAATTTCATCGATCATTGTCTTTTCCATCTTAGGCACTGTTTGATGAACTCTATCTAATGCTTCGGCTAGGTCGTCTCCTGAAATTGGTTTTAAAAGATAGTCTACCGCATAATATCGAAATGCTTTTAATGCATAATGATCATAGGCAGTTGTGAATATAATCTTCGACTTAATATCTGGCAAGGCATCTAAAAACTGAAACGCATTTAACCTGGGCATTTCAATATCGAGAAATATGACATCGTGTTCAATGTCTTCAATATTCTTCAATGCCTCCACTGGATCTTGAAAAGAAGCCGTTACTTGTACCTTATCCCCCATTTTATTGAGTTCATATTTTAGAACTTCAATACAATTCAGCTCATCATCAAGAATTACAGCTTTTAACATAGGATTCTAATAGTTTTATTACGAATATATTGATTCACCAAATTGCTCTCCTACTCTAGGCAAAGAAATAATTACTTCGGTCCCAATAGCTTTCCTCTCATCATCATAGAGGTCGATAATTTCACATGAAGTATGAATATTATACATTTGATTGAATATCTTAAATCTATCATCTGCTATTTTCATGGCCAATGATGTTTTACTATCTTGATTTATTGACTTTTGATTCAGAGAGGCCTTTCTTCCTATTCCGTTATCTATAATTCTGCAAATAATTCCATTTTTGCTCGGCTCTATTCTAACGGACAAGTGTTTATCTCCATATTTCCCCATCAAGCCATGCCATAGTGCATTTTCTATATACGGTTGAAAAAGCAGCGGAGGAACAATAAATTGTTGGTCAACTTCTGGATGAACTTCGATCAAATAAGTAAATGAATTATTGAGCCTTCGACGCTCCATTTCTATATAAAGCTCCAGCATTTTAACTTCTTCTTCCAGCGTAAGTACCTTCTTTCTGCTATTTTCCAAAATCATACGAATCAATCGAGAAAAATCGGTCAGATAATCGGCTGCCTCGTCCCTAGACTTTGACACCACATAATTCTTAATCGAATTCAAAGAATTGAACAAGAAGTGCGGATTCATTTGACTTCTTAACGTATTCATCTCCAAAGTCAATAGCTGCTGCTCAAATCGAAGCTTCTCCTTTTTACGAATGTTCAACAGATAAAAGATAACACTCCCGACCCCTAGCAAGCTAAGAGAGATCAACGTTAGAAACCACCAAGTCTCATAAAAAAATGGCTTGATGTAAAACTTTTTCACGGTAGTTATTAACGTTTTATCCTTTGAAACAGCTTTGACTTTTACAGTTTGACTTCCGTAACTTAAGTCTTGCAAATTGACCGAATAATTGGTGATTCGTTTCCAATCATTCTTGTTGTTTGTTGTGTAATAGAATGACTCTTCATCTGTATTTAATCGATTAGTTAAACCGACTTCAAAACGAATATTGCGTTGATACTCTGAGAGAAAAATTGGTTCATCAAAAGGTATAGAATCAGGTCTCGAAATTCCTTCAATAAAGAGGTTTTTAGTGAAAATCTGTTGTTCTGTTGACGTTGAATTAAAGGATTGAGTAGATTTACAAATACTTTGATTGTTACGAATAAATGTCAATCGCCCAGTGTGATCATAGGTCATATGGGAGTGTTCATGTGCTTTTCCTGGAGTAAGGTATTTGTCCCGTAAAAAAGTTCTTTCACCTGTAACAGCATTAAAATACTCTACATCATAATTGATATAGACAATAAGAAATCCATCTTTAAAGGGTAAAAGGTTCCTAATATGTGCTCCTTTGCCATCCTGTTCATAGACTGGGATGCTTCGCCATTTTTTCTCTTGTTTATCGAATTCATAAATTGCTAAAAAATTATGCAACAGGTACAATTTTTCTTTTGTGTCTATGATGCTGTGTCCACGGTCGCCAAAACGATTGATTCCTATCGATGAAGGAAAGGGAATATATTCAGATTGGTAGGTGGACTTATCAAATTTCACTAATCCACTTTTGGTAAACAACCATAACAAACGATCATTTCTAGCATCTCTAATTATTTTGAAAACATGTGCATTAGTGGAATATCCATCTACTATAAGACTATCTACTAAATCAACTCGTCGGACCATTGACTTAGAGGGTACATGATAAATCCAAGCACCATTTTTAGTACCAAAGATTTTATGTTCTTCATCCACATCTTCAATTGCAAAATAAATGATATTGTATATAGATTTGACACTTGATCTAAAGTTTTCTGTCATGCGTTCAAAGTCATCGTATTTGGGACTGTATCGATAAATAGAATATTCTCCTGCGAACCAAATGTCTCCATTTTCTGCTTTATGGATATCATGAATTTTATTCTTTATGAGTCCAATTGGCTTGTTCTCATCTTCATAATATTTTTTGATGGTATAACCGTCAAATTTGAATACTCCATTATAGGTGCTTATCCAAAGATTTCCAGTGACATCATATTCGATATCAGTAATACTTGGAATAGAAACTTTACTCTTCATGACCTCGTCTCTCCATACCAGCGTGTCTGTTGCCAGAAGGGATTGACAACAGGTAGAAGCATAGAAAATAAAGCATGTATAGTATAAAAATATCTTCAAAATGAGTTGTATAGTATCAATAAAAAGGTGTTTGAATGTAGGTTAATATTAACTGAAATGCTAAAGTAAAGTACACTATATTTTCCACATTCAGAATGTGCTTAATCATATAAATATTCCACTATGAAATTGATGTTACTATAGCCGATGAGTATTTGGCAAAAGCAACTGAGTATTTGGACCTTCAATATAAGTAAGAGGCAAATTAAAGTTTGAGTTCTAAATCCTAATAGCATTCCACCAAATACTTAATGCCTGTAGGTCTGCATTATTCTATTTCTCACTTTTGAGAAAAATTAAGCATATGAAAACCTTGATTGGCATCCTATTAATATTTATTTCTCATCAAATAGTAGCACAACCTTGTCAGAACATTCTTAAATTTCCTGCAAATGATTTAACTGCCCCTTCAAATTTTGATACGTTACTAGTAAGTGATCAGAATTATGCAGGGGATTACTATTCTGCTATAAATTTCACACTTGGAGACACCTATATCTTTACCTCTTCTACCGAAAATGACATAATTACGCTTCGATCTCAAGATCAACTAACCGTCTTGGCATTTGGTACTACTCCACTTGAATACACCGTTGAATCTGATACCGCAATAAATGTTCATATCAATATCGAAAATTGTGGTACGCAATTCTTCTCCAGAGAAACGAATATCATTCACACATTTATCGAAGAAGTGTCTGGAGTTGGAATCAACACAGACAACCCACAGGCACTTCTTGATGTGAACGGAAAAATCAAAATATCTAACGACGAAAATGAACCATTGGCTGGGATGCTGAGATACAATGCAGCTATTCATGACTTTGAAGGATACGATGGCAAAAAATGGAGATCTCTTACCAAATCTTCAGCGGTCTGGGGAAAAACGAATGCGCCAACGGCTAGTGCTTCTACCAAAATTATCGCCGATGATGGTGAAGATTTTGATCTTTTTGGAAGTACGATGGATATGGATGGTAACAAAATAGCCATTAGTGCTCCCTATTTGGATGATGGAGGCAATGGCAATGTTGGGGCTATCTACATTTACCAAAGAGATGGAAATGATATTACTTTTCAACAAAAGTTATTAGATGTAAATGCTACTGGGTCAGAACAACTTGGTAATAAAGATATCATGATCGATGGGAATCAATTAATTACATCTTCCAATGGAATCCAGGTCAATGGTAGCAATGGAGGAGTGCGTATTTTCACTTTGACTAATGATGCATGGACGTTGGAAGCATCTTTAGACAATGGTAGTGGAAACAATAATTTTAATTTTGGCGGGGCTGTCGCCATTGATGGTAATTATGCGGCGGTTAGAAATAGTAATCTCCTCAACGGAATGGATGAAATTATTATTTTCAAAAAAAATGGTCTCCAATGGCAAGAGCATCAAACTATTGTCAGTCCAACTAATTCTGGCACATATGGGTTTGATCTTGCCTTTTTAGATGATCAATTAATTATTGGTGACCCAGATTATTTTGATAATGAAACAATTGGAGGTCGAGTTGAAATTTGGGAGAAGAACAATCTGTTCAATTATGAAATCACAGACAGTCTTGCAAACCCTTCTTCTACTCCGAATTTGGGCGATTTATTCGGTCACCGAATTGATGTTTCAGGAGATCGAATGATTATTGCTTCTCCTCACCATACGACCAACAACAATTTTCATGGAGGTGCAGCCTATATTTATAAGAAGACCAATGGGATTTGGAACTTGGAGCAAAGTCTTTATCAAGATATCGTGGAGGATGGAGCTAGATTTAGTTTCGAGGTAGCCTTATTTGATGATCAAGCCATAGTGCAAAAATCTGGCCTGACCAATACACGAAAAATATACGTATATAAGATGGAAGATACTTGGCAATTGGAAAGCATTCTGGTGGGAGATCTTGTAGATAATTATGTTTCTACTACAGACTTATATGGTGCCAGTCTCGCCATTTCAGAAAATCTCATTCTTGTGGGAGGAAGAAATGCAGATGTGGGAGATACCAACAATCAAGGGTTGATTTATATTTATTGCAAATAAGTGTATAAGGCAAAAAGAGCATACTATGAATACATGCACAATTGTTATGAAGGCTTCAATTGATTTGACCCATAGGTTTTTATACTATTCCCTCGCCTTCTAAGGCTTTCATTTCCAACTTTCGGATTATATCACTGCATTGAGCACAGGCGAGTCCCTGTCGTTGAGCGTACCATCTACATTGTGATCGAATCGGACAATGCTGCAATGTTGTTTTTTCTTCATTATCTACAATATCAATTACTTTATCAATCAATCCACAGCCCTTTTTTCCCGTGTTCCATTGAGCACAACCACTTTTTGCACAACTGCCTGCAAATCGAAACCGCTTCTCTGGGTCTCTGCCCTTATTTGCCTCTTCAACAAATGTCTCATCGATTTCAATCGTACTTTGTAAATAGTCTATAAATCCACTCTTATTGACTACCCCATACAATTCAGCACCAGGTTTGGCATAATAGGAAGGGCACAACTTGTCTTCGTTCTTTTTCATGGGTTTAAATTTTAAAATCAGTAACTCAAAACTTTTTTTGAGTTACTGAATCGTTACAATACCATTTTTAACTTTTCGTCAAATTATTTCAGCCAACGATTACGAAAATTATCAAATCGTTCGATCCAGATTCCCATCGTATGGTCGGGCAATTTGTACTTTTCAATTACAGGACTCTTACGCAAATTGCTATTGATTATAATATCACCTTGAGTGTCAATATTCGCAATTTCACGCATCACTACTTCCTTAATTCCGGAGTCGATTTTTTTTTGTTTTTTTTTAATAAAATAAAATACAAT
>JARGNR010000012.1:69184-84865 GCA_029212405.1 Saprospiraceae bacterium | reverse complement strand
ACTGATTTTCATCTTTCGATTTTTTCATAAAATGATTTTTTCAAGTTAAATAATAGTAGTCTTTGGTTATAGGATGGTATATACGCTTATGGTTATTTGTTCTGTTCTTTGTAGTATTCTAAAGTTAAGGGCGAATGCATCTCCTACAATGGCATTTTTCCCTATTTCTACTAGGGGGTTTTTCCCTTTTTTGCCTTCAATACTATAAGTCTAGTGGGGGGGTAGAATATGTGACCCCAATCCAGAAATCTTTTGAAGCAAATAGCTCCATTTCCAATTTCACGATGGGAAAATCGATGATATAAAAGAGACCGTAAAATCATCTTTTGTATGTAAAATAGAGGAGTAGATCCTTCTTATAGTGTGGATAAAAGGAAGTTGTTAAGAGAAGTAAAAATCAGTATTAGAACATTAAATTGAAAGCCTATAATTACGAGAAATATAATTGTCAAAAATGAATCAAGACCTCCATTTAAAAGATTTATTATCTACCGCTCGCATAGTACATAAAATGCCATCTAAATGATCACATTCATGTTGAAGTAGTTCAGATAAATCATTGCTCACCTTCCAAGTCTGTGAAAGCCAATGCTCATCAAAATAATTCACCGTAAGACTTTTATGTCTGCGTACCTTCACTAGAAGATTAGGAAAACTCATACAGTCGTCCCACACCTCAAATAGTTCTTCGCTTGGATGTACAATTTCAGGATTTATCATAACAATAGGTTTATCAATATTTATATAAACCAATCGTTTCATTATGCCCAATTGGGGTGCAGCTATACCTCTACCAAAGTGATATTTAGCTCTGATTTCTTCCATCACATTATGCAAGTCTTTCACCCAATCATTTACCAAAGGCAATTCATCGTATTCGATTGGACTACATTTTTCATACAATAAGGGATTTCCCAATTGCAGTAAGTCAGCTAAGTTTTTCATACAAATTCATTTCATAACCAGAGGTAAAACGGTGATGGATAGTATTATAACCTCCCATTTTCAAATATATTGATTTTTACAAGAATTCTTAATTCAATTATCCATCTAGATATTCCTATCTTTCCAATTGTATATTGGGATTTGAAATGCTATGAAGTACCAAACCAACATTGATGAAATACTATTTGTCTCTGCAATTGTTCCAGAGCGGAGTTATATGTTTGATCACGATCTCAAAACGGGGCTAAGTATTGTCTGGAATACGGGAAAAGAAGCGCACTTTATGATTGATCAAGAAGAAGTAACCATTCATAAAGATTGCATCATTTTTTTAACAGAATACCACAATATAGATGCATTTCATTTTGAAGAAATGAACGTAATACAATTCAATAGACAATTTTATTGTGTAGAAGAGGATACCGATTTGGGATGTAAAGGGCTCCTATTTTTTGGTGGTGCTCAGATTCCTAAAATTACCATTCCTACATTAAGAAAGAAAGAATTTCAAACAGTGTGGAATGCGTTAATGCATGAAATAGATACACAACAAGGATATAAATTAGAGATGCTAAAAAGTCTATTGCAGCAATTTTTAATTCTATCTGTTCGTGTCTATAAAAAGCAAGATCATGATTTGCCATTAGATGACATCAATATGAATCTCATTCGCGAATACAATTATCTGGTTGAAAAGTATTATGCAACGTATACCAAAGTATCAGATTATGCCCGCCTCTTACACAAATCTCCAAAAACACTGTCTAATATCTTTAAAATGTATATTGACAAAACACCGATTCAACTTATAAACGAACGAAGATTACTCGAAGCTAAACGAAAATTGACCTACACAACAGAAACTATTCAAACCATAGCCGATCTTTTAAACTTCAAAGATGTACAATCCTTCAGTCATTTTTTCAAAGACAAAACAGGTCTACCTCCCTCTCATTTCCGAAACAACCACACCAACTCAAGGGAATAATAAACAAACCCTCACCTCACCTAAATCACAACAAAACCATTAAATACAAACACCTGGATGCAGAATCTATATAGACATTAACATAAAATCCACCACTTCAGGAAATATTTACAACTCTTTAGGAAATATCACTAACTGACTCGGATCATTCTGTAGTTACATTTGTATCAAACAAAAAAGGAATACAATGAATAAACAAGTAGCAACATTTGGAGGAGGCTGTTTTTGGTGTATTGAAGCAATTATTCAGCGAATAGAAGGCATAGAATCTATTGAATCTGGTTATACAGGAGGACATACACTGGATCCCAATTATAGATCCATATGTAGTGGTACTACCGGCCATGCAGAGGTAGTTCAAGTACATTTTGATGCAAATCGCATAAGTTATGAGGACCTCATTACGGTATTTATGACTTCGCATGATCCTACGACATTAAATCAACAAGGAGCAGATCGAGGTACTCAATATCGATCTATTATTTTGTATCATGATGCTGTTCAGAAAAGTACTGCAGAAAAAGTAATTCAAAATGTGTCCAATTATTATGACAAACCTATTGTCACCCAATTAGAGAAGTTAGAGAAATACTATCCTGCTGAGCAATACCATCAGAATTATTACAATAGAAATGGTCAGGCAGGTTATTGCAGAGTTGTAATACAACCGAAAATAAGTAAACTTCGCAAACACTATGCTGACAAATTGAAGAAGGAAGAAGTTTAGGATTCAATTAAGATGAATATCATCAATAAATGATTCAGCAGTTAAAATTATATCAATGGATATATAAAATGATAAAAATGAACACAACAACACAAACCTACGGCATAGCTGGACAATTTGCACCCGATTTTGACATTCCTCAATGGATAGATGCAAAAGGAGAGCTAAGTCCACCGATTAAATTAGAGGATTATGAGGGAAAATTTAAAGTGATCTATTGCTTTCAGGCATGGTGCCCTGGCTGTCATAGCATTGGACTTCCTTCCTTGCAAAAAATGACGAACGCATTGAAAGATAATCCAAATATTGTGTTTCTTGCCGTTCAAACGGTATTTGAAGGAAGTCATGAAAATACATTTGAGAAAATCAAAGAGATTCAGAAATCCTATGCCTTATCTATTCCTTTTGGACATGATATAGGCTCCTTAGAATCAAACAATATTTCGAATATAATGTATAAGTATAGGACAGGAGGAACACCCTGGTTTATCTTGATTGATCAAAACAATAGAGTTGTTTTTAATGACTTTCATTTAGATACTGATAAGGCCATCGAATATTTAAATACCATATAGTACACCTATAGCAGAATAAACAAAAATGGAAAATAACAGACTTAATTTGAATTTAACAGAGCTAGGAAAAGCACTTCCAAATTGGTCCATTGAATCAATTTTTTCTGAAGATACGGTTCCGAATGTTGCCGATTTCAAAGGGAAACCTTTATTGGTCCTATTTTTCAGCCTAGGTTGTCCAGGTTGTTTGGGAAGAGCGATTCCATATGCTAATAGAATAGTTTATGAAAATGAGGCACAAATCAATGTAGTCGGAATACATACCAATTTTGAAGGGATTGACATTCCCAAAGCAAAATTTGAGCGTGCAAAAGATGAGTTTTATATGCGATTTCCGTTTTATAAGGATAAAAACTATGATACTACTTTTTTGAATTATGGAGCAGGAGGAACACCTCATTGGTTATTGGTTGATAAGAATGGAAAACTAATCTATTCTATCTTTGGTTCAGACCCAAACAATGCCTTATTAAGATTAGACTTGAAGATGAAAGAGCTCTTTGAGATGTAATCAAAACCATTTATTACCTATTAAAAACAACATTTATGTTACAATGGATAGATATATTAAAATTTGCAAATAACGGAAACCCAACCCCAGATCGCAAGGTGATGAAAACAGATGAAGAATGGAGGACCTTACTGAGTCCGGAGGAATTTCGGATCACTCGACAAAAAGGAACAGAGCGCGCCCACTCTTCAGAAATGTGCAGCCTCTTTGAAGCTGGAATATATGAATGTGTATGCTGTGGCACTCCCCTATTTGATAGTGGAGAAAAATTTGAAAGTGGAACGGGTTGGCCTTCTTTTACCCAGCCTCTGCAAGAAAATGCAATTGCCTATCATAAAGACAAGGGGTTCGGTATGTACCGCATCGAGACGGTGTGCAATACCTGCGATGCTCATCTAGGTCATGTGTTTCAAGATGGTCCGCCTCCTGGGGGATTGAGATTTTGTATGAATGCTGTAGCATTGAGAAAAACTGATACAATTCAATAAATCGAAATTGAAAGGCAGTATGGAATTTAATCATGCTGTCTTTCTCTACTAAAACTTTATTCATGGAACATACATATTCATCAACCAATTCTACAAAATATGGATTACCTATTTTAAAGGCGAAAGTCTATGCATCTGATCCGAATAGATATGAGTTGGTTTCAGGAAGTATCTCCAAGGCTCCATTATGTCCTTTTGGAAATAATTTTAAATGGATTGTTTTGGACAGAGAAACAAAAGTATATATGCGCGCTACCAAATCAGTTTTCAAAAGACTACTCGATAAAAAAACGAATGACTGCTAATTTGAATACATTTGGGCTTATAAATATCCTCAAGTATGATCGCACTATTTAATAAACTATATGCTCGCAAATATGAAGCTTATTTATTCAGTTTGTTCGTCTTGCTATTTGGGCAAATGTTTCTCCCTGTAGGATATGAAGCGATATGGCAACATCTATTGGTATTACAAAATGTATTGGTTGGTTTACTTCTCTTTAAAGAATCAAATAAGTGGCTATTCGGGCTAATTGTTTTACTGAGTATAATTGTCGTTTCTGAATGTGTTGTGATGATATTTCACGATGGTATTTCTGTTCGATTTACTTTGGGAGCCGTTTTTAGCATTTATTTTCTCCTCGCCTCTGCCAAATTATACCAGGATGTCATCATGACAAAGGAAGTGGGTAATGAAATGATATCCGCCGTTTTTGCTGGATTTATAATGCTAGGATTTATGGGAACATTTCTCTTTACTTTGATCGAATTGACCACTCCCGATTCATTTTCCAATCTGGGGTCTGGAGAAACCAAATTTCAAAATCTGAGCTATTTCAGTTTTGTCAGTCTATTGACCATTGGTTATGGGGATATTGTGCCATTGACTCAGATTGCCAAAAAAACAGCCATGTTATTGGGGCTCGTTGGTAATTTTTATTTGACCTTTGTCACTGCTATCATTATAGGAAAATACATCAATAAAAAATCAAACTAAATTAATAAAAATGAGTCGGCCACAAACACTGTAGCCGACTCAATCAGAACTCAATAATTTATATAATTATCGATTCGTTTATTCGTAGAAGGTTACTTTACCTGTTGAGATGTCGTACATTCCTCCAATTATTTTGATATCTCCATCATCTGCCATTTCTTCAAGAACTGAACTTTCGTTGCGTACTCTTTGAATGGACATTTCTACATTTTTCTTTGCTACTTCATTCACAAAAGAAATGTTTTTTGAATTTCTCATATCTTCATCAGAAGGATCATTTACGGCATTGACTGCAGGACGGATTTTACCCAACATGGAAGTTAAATTCCCCAAAGACGCGTCATCACAGGCACCTTTCACCGCTCCACAGCTCGTATGTCCAAGGACAACAATAATTTTAGTTCCTGCCAACTTACAAGCAAACTCCATACTCCCCAAAATATCTGAGTTGATAAAATTACCTGCTATTCGGATGCTGAATATATCCCCTATTCCCTGATCAAAAATCAATTCAGAAGATACTCTGGAATCAATACAACTTAATACAGTTGCAAATGGATATTGCCCCGTACTGGTATCATCCACCTGACCGAGTAAGTTTCTACTTACTTGTCCATTCTCTACAAATCGTTTATTCCCTTCTTTTAATAAATCCAAAGCAATCTCAGGTGTAATTCCTTCTTGAGTATCTTTGGTCTGTGTATTTGCATTTAAATTTGATAAATCCATGTTATTTTTTATAGTTTAATAATTAGTCTCATAAATATAAGAATCCTAGGCCACCTTTGGAGCAAGTTTAAAAAATTCGATATAACTCGGTGGATTTTCTACTGTCCCTCTATTCGAAACCAATGTTATATCAATGTTTCTATTTTTCGCTTTGAATGCAAAATCTTCCAATATTTCAATGATATCATTGTCTAGGTATCTAGTGTTTCGTACATCTAGTTCTAAGAATGAATCTTCTGGCAAACGATCCAACTCTTTGAGAATTGCACCCTTATTGAAAAAAGTAACCTCTTCTGCTAATGTCATTTTAATCTTATGTCGACCATTACTTTTGTCAACAATATGCAAAAAGTGAGAATTTTGATAACTTTTAATCAATATCACTACTACTCCTACTGCCAATCCCATACCAATTCCAACTAATAAATCTGTAAAAACAATACCCAAAACCGTTACCATAAATGGAACAAATTGTTTCCACCCTAGATTATACATTACTTTAAATAATGCAGGCTTAGCCAACTTAAAACCAACAATCAATAAGATAGCGGCCAATACAGACAAAGGAATCATATTCAATAACCCTGGAATTAATACTACAGAAACTAACAACAAACAACCATGTATGATGGCTGACATCTTTGTCTTACCACCTGATTGAATATTTGCAGAACTTCTTACAATCACTTGCGTAATCGGAAGACCACCAATCATTCCTGATATAATGTTACCTGTTCCTTGAGCTAATAACTCTCTATTGGTTGGAGTTACCCTTTTTTCAGGATCCAACTTATCTGTAGCTTCCACACAAAGCAGGGTTTCCAAACTTGCTACTAAGGCAATAGTAAAAGCAGTAACCCAAATCGCAGGTTGAGTAATTACAGCAAAATTTGGAAAGCTAAACTGAGACATAAATGATGAAAAGTCTTCTGGAATTGGTACACTTACCAAGTGGCTTTCTGAAATACCATATTCAGTACCTTTTGTGGATACAAAGTATATTATCCCCAAAACAACAGCCACCAAAGGACCTTGTACAATCTTAAATATTTTACCTTTTGACGCTAGCACTTTATCCCACAATATCAAGATTGCCAATCCTACGATAGCTATGATAGTAGGGCCAATACTAATATTATTAAACATCATGAATAATTCAGAAAATGTGTTTTCACCATCTACTTGAAGAAATGCAAAATCACCTTCTGGATCAGAGTCGTATCCAAAAAAGTGAGGAATTTGTTTTAAAATAATGATTATTCCAATTCCTGTCAACATTCCTTTAATAACTGAAGAAGGAAAATAGTACCCAATAATCCCAGCTCTTAACACACCAAAAACCACTTGTATAATTCCTCCCAAAACAACAGCTACCAAGAAATTCTCAAAACCACCTAAAGTGCCAATAGCTGTTAATACAATTGCAGCCAATCCAGCTGCAGGTCCACTCACCCCAATCTGTGAACCACTTAAGGCTCCCACTACAATCCCCCCGACTATTCCAGCTATTAAACCCGAAAACAGAGGTGCTCCACTTGCTAATGCAATACCTAAACATAGAGGCAAGGCAACAAAAAATACAACGATACTCGATGGAATATCATTCTTTAAATTTCCCAATGGGGAATTCGTTTTATTTAAACTCATCTTTAATAAATTAGAAATAACAGAGAAAAATCACAGATTATAATAGACGGTATCCATGATTATTTTAAAATACGGATCAATGATTTTTGCCTAATAGACTTAAGCTATAAAACTATCATCTGGCGGCGGGCTGTGAATCTCCAAATAGGCGGTAGAAATATTCCATCTATTGGATGTATCCACAGAATTGATCATTTGAAAATAAATGCTATTGGTTAGTTCTGACTTGAACTTAAATTCTGAAAGATCTTTCACGTTTTCTTTGGTCTCCTTTTCAAACTCTACTTCCATAGAAGTATCCAAAACACATGTGTCAAATGAAGTCATATCGTACAAGCTAGAAAGTTCGCTCCCTAGCACTGTAAACATTAATAATATGACCACAAATAGTTTCATTTAGATAGCATTTCAATGTAAATATATAAAATAACATTCACTTAAGACAGTAATACTGTCATAAAAGTTTCATACATTGTCATATATTTTATAATTACTGGCTTTCAATACAGTATTTTTTATGATTGACATCAAATTTGACATCAATAATAGCATGTTCAAGCAGGATCCTCAGGAAACTGAGTTGGGCAAAAAAATATTGGAGCACAGTATTTTAATGATAGACGAAATTGGCTTTGAAGCATTCACCTTTAGAAAACTTGCACTCTGCATAGGTTCTGCTGAAAAATCTATCTATCGATATTTTGAAAACAAACACCTCTTACTTTTATTTTTGACCTCTTGGTATTGGGAATGGGTGCACTACCTTATTTATATCAATCTCAAAAATATCACTGATCCGGATATTAAGTTAGAAATTGCAATTACCAATCTTGTTCATGCTACTTCTGAAAACCCAATGAACAAATATATCAACGAAAATATTCTGCATAAAGTCGTGATCAAAGAAGGAGGAAAGTCTTACCATATTAAAGCGGTAGATGAGGAAAACAGAGCAGGATTGTTTTTGTCTTATAAATCAATGGTTCAATTAATTACCGGAATAATTGAGGAAATTAATCCTGACTTCCAATACAGTACAAGTCTGGCCAGTAATCTTTTTGAAATGTCCAACAATCAAATATATTTTGCAGAGCATTTACCTGAACTTACAAGTTTAAAATGTACTAAAAAACAAGATGAAGACTTAATTGATATGTTAAATTGCTTTGCTAAGAAAATATTGTCAAACTAATCATCTACATTCATTTGATTATTACAATTAATACACTTCATTAAATATTTTTCCTGCTTTTTCTACTTCTCGTTTAATCCCTTTCATTACATCTACTCGTTCGATCACATTCGTTTTTTTGGAAATCGCTTTCAAACATGAGTATTGTACCACGTTAATGATATTACCTCCACTCAACTCATATTGACTAATCAAATTATGTACATTAATATTTTTTTCAAACTTGATGTGCCCAGGAAACGACTTGGCAGATATTTTTTCACGTTCTACTCTGGATGGGAAAGGGAATTTTACAATCATATTAAATCTACGAAGAAATGCTTCATCAATATTCGATTTAAAATTGGAGGATAATATGACTAGCCCATTAAAATCTTCAACTCGTTGAAGCAAATAACTTACTTCTTGGTTGGCATATCTATCATGCGCATCTTTCACACCGGTCCGTTTTCCAAAAATGGCATCCGCCTCATCAAAAAACAGTATCCAATTTCGGTTCTTTGCTTTTAAAAATAATCGCTCCAAATTCTTCTCTGTTTCACCGATATATTTAGAAACTACTGTAGACAGATCCACTCTGAATACTGGCTTTTTAGTATACTTCCCGAGCAATGTTGCTGTCAATGTCTTACCCGTTCCAGAAGGACCATACAACAGCACGCGATACCCAGGTTTTATTTTCCTTTTCATATTCCATTCATTCATCAGCATATCATGATTTTCTACCCATACTTTCAACTCTTGAATTTGTTCTTTCACATCCTCCGTAAGGATAAGATCATCCCAATCCATTTCTGTTGTGATTTCTTGTGCTGGAAAATTTGGACTAAACTTAGGTTTGGACCTCATGCCTGTTAAATAATAGTCTACAAAATCTTGAGACATGACCAACTTACCACTCATCAATGGTTCTCCTTCTGGTATTGGCTCTAAATACAACACTCCCGAATCCACCAATGGCGCATCATCTGACAACATGCCCAATACATTTACTCTAGCAGTATGGTTCATCCCTCCCAAAATAAATTGTGCCGTCTCCCCAGTTGGTAAAATACCTCGATGATTTTTCCCTTTGACTCCACCAAATTCAGGAAACTCCCCTCCTTGAGGCATGTATTGTTGCAATGTAGAAGTATAAAAATTAGGATTTACATGTGGCATTAATGCTGTTAAAAGTACAATAGATTCCTCATGAGAAAAATGATCAATACAAAATTTGTGGGCATCTAACAGGACCACATCCTTCTTCTCTTCAGATAAATGGTGTTCTATTTTAGACCCCAAAAAAGCTCTAAATGCTTGATATACTTCTTCATTCAATCTCATAGCTTGTGTATTTAATATTCTTCAATTATGCTTTTTGAGTTGTTGTCCCAGAACTGGCTTCCTTTG
The DNA here is from genome assembly GCA_029212405.1 of Saprospiraceae bacterium. Classification (GTDB taxonomy): domain Bacteria; phylum Bacteroidota; class Bacteroidia; order Chitinophagales; family Saprospiraceae; genus CAJXUU01. The sequence continues at coordinate 74,674 of JARGNR010000012.1, read as the reverse complement.
CCTTGTGTTTGTCATACAACTCTTTATATCCTTTATCCTCACCCAAAGTGATGGTTTTCGATTTTTTATCAATATTTACTCCTTCCATGTTTTCATCAATTGACTCCGAATGATAGGTAACCTTCATAAACTTAGCAGGTAGAGACAACACATCTTGTGTTATATTTTTCTGCAAACTCTTGATCAACTTATTCTCCGCTGTTGAAGTAATCTCTTTTGGAATCGTTGCATTCGCCGCATTATCCTTTTTAAATTCAGCTGCCAAGAAATTTTTAAATGCTGCAGGACTTTCATTATCATCACTTAAATAAGCGGTGGCTTCCAAATCATATTTTTCAACATTTTGTTTGAAAGTACTTGCCATTTTATTCTCAATACCCGCCATTTCTGTTCGGTTATACTCTGGAGAAGATGGATGAATATTCATAGCTGCATTTTTACCTGCCCCTCCAAATTGATCTCCAATAATATGTGCATTGTCAAATCCGCCCACTGCACTATCCCATTTACCTCTGCCTATATTAGCGCCTTTATTGGTTAATCCTGTCCCCTTAACCTTTCTAGTCTGCACTTTATTTGGAATACCTTCTACAACTGTATCAAATGTGATATCAATTTTAAACTCCGCCGTTTTTGTACCATCTGCACTTTTTGTAGAATAGGTTGCGGTATACGTTCCATTGTTTTCGGTAATCTTAATAACATCAGGTATAAAATTATCGTGCGTAGGTTTAGAGCTTCCTCCTGCTCCTTCTTGTAGTACTTTGTCCACTATCGACAATTTTGGAGCTTTCGCAGCATCTGATCTTCTTATCTGTTTTTTACCTTCATTTTCAAAGAATTGATACCCCGCCTTTTTAGCTGCCTTTTCAAACGTTTTATTTATTGCACCTGCAGATGTAATTACAGTCTTACCGACCCAAGTTGCTTTCAGCTTAGTAGCCGCTGGATCATGACCAACTTCATTTTCACCTGATTCATCCACCTTTTTATTGGTTTTTGCTTCTCCTTCTGGATTTATTTTACCTTTTATGACCCAAAGACCTCCTTTTTCCACAGCAGTCAAGGATTGAAACTCATATCGAACTTTGATAGCCTTCAAGACAGGATCAATTAATTTTTTAGTTGCTTTTCCCTTCAATTTATTCACTGCACTTACCGCTGTTTTCAACCCCTTATCCAATCTAGCTTTAGGGTCTTTAGGTGTTCCAGCAGTAACAATCTTTTTCAAAAACTTCTTTGCTTGTTTGACCAGCCAACCAATCACCTTATCTAACGCCTTATCAACTTTATCTTTCAATTTCTTGATGATTGAAACTATCTTTTCTGACACCTTCCCTAATCCAAGAAAATGAGCTAAGAAATTGATAGCCAAAGTGAGTAAACCTGCTAATGTTTTTTCCACTTTTTTCACAGCCGCTCCTAATACCCCATTTGCAATATTCACAATCGAATCCAGTATAGCAAAGCCCACACTCGCAATCTGTTTGATCTTGTCGATAAGGAAAGTCACCGTATCATAAATCACGATGATTGCTTGAATAACTGCCCCAGCAGGGTTAAGACTACTAACCAATTTTGTAATAGCTTTGGTGACAACTTTTGTGACTACCCACGACATAATTTCTGTCATCACCATGGTCTTCAAATCACTGATATGCTCCATGATCCGCTCCCACATAGCCATCGGCCCTTTCGTTATCAACAATGTCACCAATTCAAATCCTGTTTCCAATGCTTTCACTGCAGGTTCTCCCAAATGTTTGACGAGCTTAATTCTGATATTCGCCCATGAAATACCCAAAACTGAAAGAACAAACTTGATAATCTCTTGGAAATTTAATCCAGTCGGAATATAAATCCCCGCACCTGCTAATGATCCCATCAACCAATTGATTAAAGCAGCTTTTAAATGCTTGCCAATGTTAGCAGCGAATTTTAGGAATCCATCTTTTGCCGCTTTAATTAAGTTGCCCACAAATCCAATTGGATTTTCCAAAATGCTTGAGAAACCAGCACCCGCTTTTTTGATCCATGGAATAGCTCCTGGTGCCACCACTGTAAATATTATTTCTAGTAATGAGAGTACAGTACCTCCTGCCCATTCCAAAAACTTTCCCGCTACATTTAAGAATACCTTTCCTACTTTCACAAATGCTTTAGGCAATAAAACAATGTCTTGCCAAGTCAATGATTTCAATGTATCAATTATCGTAGTTGGAATAGCTGTAACAAAAGCCAATAGTCCCGACATAGCTCCTTTAAACCATTCATAGGCTCTCTCGATCGCATTTCCTTTTTTGATGTTCTCCCAAATCTCCTCTTGACCGATTAACTTCATAAATCCTCCAATGAGATTCTCTGCTGTAGGAGGATAGGGGTCCCCAGTAATAGGATCACTACCCAATACTACTCGCAATAAGTCATAAGCCGCTGTACCTTCAGCTAATGCAGCCAATGGTCGTAATATGGCTGACTTCACCATATCTATGATCGTAGTCACTAAGCCTTTGGCAAAATTTATCAACCGTTTAATCGGTGTTGTGAAAATTCGTTTTGCACGTCTCCATACTCCTCCTAAATCAAATATATCTGACCATCCCAAAGAATCTAAAAATTCATTGATCGCATTTCGTATCGAACTTCCTGAAACCCCTAACGTATCAATCTGTTGTTTAAACCATACACTTGCTTTATCAAAGACACCGTGATTATCCAGCGCTTGTGTAATTAAAAATCCGCCTGGCAAAAATTCAACCATGGCTCGCATAATATTCGCAGGACTTCGTTCTACCCTGCTCATATTGATTGGATTCAATCCCAGAATCACAGTAAACATTCTGTAACCGGGTATATGATAGGCTTTATCTGCAAAATAATCCAAGGCATCACTAATACCCAAACGTTGCACTTTAGGGGCAGGTGCTGAACTAATTTGTGGTTTTCTTTGAATGGATGCATCTTGCTGCACGACATGGGTCAATTCATGCGCCAGTAAATGATGTCCTTCTGTTGTGCCTGGAGCATATTGTCCTTCATTGAAATAAATATGATTTTCATGCGTGAAGGCTTTTGATCTTAACTGATTGTTTAAGCTTACTGCAGAATCATCTGTATGCACTTTCACCCCTGAGAAATCGGACTGAAATTGAGACTCCATGAACTGTTGGGTATGTCCATCCATAGCATGACCACCTGACTTACTATTGGCAATTCCTTGCTCTGTCTTAGAAGAAACTTCTGGTGCTCCATCTCCACTCCTTTGGATAAAATCATCCTGAGAGGCACCTCCTGATTCATCAAATAATTTGGAATGCACAGTCCCCTCCGTAGACTCTTCTTGAATCTCTTGCTCTTCTTCAAACTGCTGAGATTCATCCATCTTAGTCTGTACAAATTGAGATGTAAGGTCTGGTGTGATTTCGATAGGGCCAACAGGTTCCAACTTAGGTTCCCCAGCAAAGGCGGCCGCATCTGCTGCACTTACCTCTTCTCCCTGAGATTCTGGAACAGGTGGTTCTTCTTCTTGCATTGGAGCTCCTTTTCCACCTCCTTTTCCACCTTTTGGCTCTTTGGAATCCTTCTTTTTGACTTGCTCTTCTACTACCTCTGGTTCTTGTTTTTCTGTTTTCTCCTCATCAACACTTGTTTTGGGATCTGCGTCTTCGTTGGTGACACTCGCATCTTCTCCTGGCATTGGAGGCAACAATTGATCAGCAATTTCCCCCGCATCCAATTCAGGACTTTGTGTTGCAATAGGTTCTGCAGAAGTTTGTACTGGAGGAGAGGATACAAAATTTGTTGGAGCGACAAATGAAGCATTTGCTACGACATGATCTGCCATTCTATCGGCCTCCAATTCATACGAACTCGAGGGGCTATCCACCTGCAATTTGGGTTGGATTGCAGGAACAAACGAATCATTTTGCTGCACTTTTTGAAAAGCCGGATGATGTGCTTTGTTAGCAGAAGGTTTGATATGTCCAGCTTTCGTAAACATCTATAAGATAAATGATCTATTCGTTTCAATTCTATTTATAAATGGACGGTTACCTCTTCTTCTATGTTGTAAAATCCAAAATGCCATCAAAGAAGGAGAATACAAATCTGATGTATCCACACCAAAATCATCAAACAATATCAACTTCACATCCACTTGATAAGCACACGGGAATGTATTCCCCAATGCTCGCATACCAGTAATGTATAATTCGTGTCCTTGGGTACCCCCAATAATTGCTCTCAATGGTGCAGGGTCACCCATCGATGTTATTGGAAAATGTAAATGAGGTATGCCCGTAATATTAAACAAGTTGCAATCTATATTACCTAAGGTCTTCATGATATGCAATTGAGTAGCTAATTGAGCCTCAACCGTATTAAAATAAGTTCGTGCAGAAGAGCTCCTATGGGTAAGCACTTCTAATGGAGTCCCAGGATTATGTCGTACCGTTGCTCTGGAGCCTCCCCTAAAATGGGCAGTCATAGCTCTTCCTAAGCCACCAGCTAATAGGCCAAGCTCAATATTCATAATATTTTGCAATTCCAGATCCGATTTAAGGAAATCCATTGTATTGACTGCCAACCCTCTAGCACCACCTACAGGTTGAGGAGCAGTTGTCCAATCAGGACCAGAACCATAATTTCTTGCTCTTGTTTCTAACAGTCTTGGAACACCATTACATGTCAAACGACAAGGATCACACGTCACTGGTGGCACATATGTGACTTCTACTCTTCTGTTATTTTCTAAAGTAGGCCTAGATACATCTTCTCCATGCCCTACAGGAATCATTCTCCCTCCAGGAACACCGGATGCTGCCAAAAGACTTTTTACATAATTCGCTCTATTTTGAGAAAGCGTTTGATTGTGAGTTGCACTTCCTTCTTCACTTGCATATCCATGGATCAACAGATTTCCAGATCCTCCAGAAGCAGTCATATATTGGTTAACTTCATTGATGAGCTGTACTAGATGAAGAGCGCTATCTCCCCTCAAGTTAGTCGTATCTTGATTGAAATACAATGTAGAACGTGCCCTAGTTAATACGGAACCGGGAACACATTGTTGTTGAGCATTCGGTTGGGCTTGTTTATTAACTTTATCTGTGGCACCCTTTTGTTGGATAGTGTGTGTCAACTCATGCGCCAATAAATGTTTCCCCTCTTTTGATCCAGGATTGTACTCTCCTGAATTAAAATAAATATCATTTCCATTGGTAAAGGCTCTAGCTTTTAGATTTTGGTTCATTTCCTGAGCATAGGATCCAGTATGAATTTTTACATTGGAAAAATCATTAGAGAATGCTTGTTCCATGCTTGATTGTGTTCCCGCGTCCATAGTATGACCTCCTCCTCTATGTGAACTCAATTTGCTTTCTACACTTCTGGAGTTATTTGATTGTCCTTCTGACTTCGTCTGTACATCTTCCTTATCTTCTTTGGATTGAACAGCTTCCTCTTCTTCTTGCTTCTGAATACTTTTTTCTT
>JARGNR010000012.1:0-69084 GCA_029212405.1 Saprospiraceae bacterium | reverse complement strand
TCTTCTTTGGATTGAACAGCTTCCTCTTCTTCTTGCTTCTGAATACTTTTTTCTTCCTCCGCACAATCGTCACATTTTGATTGGATAGCCTCCTCTTCTTCTTGCTTCTGAACAGCCTCTTCTTCCTCCTTCATTTGCACTTCTTCTTCCCCTTCTTCCTTAGACTGAACTGCTTCCTCTTCTTCCTGCATCTGAACTTCTTTCTCTTCTTTGGACTGTATGTCTTCTTTTTTCTCTTCTTGTTTTTGAACAAATGGTGTTAATGTTCCTGCAATGCTTTTGGTTTGCACCTCTTCTTGTTCCTCTCCCATTCTCTGGATTTGAGGTTGGTCCCCAGTTTTACTTACTACTTCATCAGCTGTCGCATCGGCTTCCTTTTCATAGACATCACCTGGCTTTCCTATATTTAATTTTGTCTGAATAGGAGCAACAAAGGGAGTCTCTTTACCTTGATCACTTGCTTCCAACCAATTGTTTTGCTTTGGTTTGTTCTTTCTCCAAAATGTCCTTTTTGAAAACATATCATGACCATTTAATTGTTAACAAAGTAGTATGCCAAGGAAATTTGGCAATGTTTAACCCCCAAGGCAAAGAATTCAGTAATACATCCGCAGTTTGATGTTCTACATGGACCATCGCTTCATTATCATCTTCACGCAATACTCCTTTGCGGATTAAAAAGTTACCACGTAGTCCTTGGATCGACGTTCCTTTCATTTTTGACCAATGACTCAGAACAGCATGTAACAAACTTTCCACTTCTTGTTTTTCAAAAGTGCTTATTGGAAGGTGTTTGGGAATGTCAGCCTGAATAGGATAATTACAAATGTATTTTTGAAAACTGAGTAGTTCTTCTGGAAACTCCTCCTCACCAGAAGCAATATAATGCAGAAGACAAATTGCTCTTTGTTTGCATGCATTTGATATGAACTTACCATTTTCTAGCAAGCCAACTTTCTTAAAAAAAGTAGTAAGAAAAGGATGTAATAAAATGATGCCTGCATTTTGAACAAGCACCCCATATTTAAGGTCTTCCTGATCTGCAATTTCACTGGATACGGAAGGTTTAAAATCATTGACTAAGGAATCTATTTTCTCATCAAATGGATTTTTCAAATTGTGGATTTCTAGTGTTGAGCTTTCATCTGCATTATTAGTATCCAATTCCTTTAGAATGGCATTTTCTGCAGATGCACTTGGATTATTTTGAGGAATATTTACCCATTTCTTCCAATTATCAGAAGTTAGGAATGGAATATCAGAAAAAACGGCTGCATAAAAACCTATTGAAAGTTGTGGATAATCATCAATTATCCGTTGCACAAATCCAAGTAGAACTGGTTCCCATTTAAAATCATTGATACTTGAATCTAGATATACTTTTGTGGCCTGAATTACTACCAATTCCATTAAAATCAAATTCAATCGATAGGATAAATCATAAACTTTTGAATGTTTTGCTGATCTGTTTTTGACCAATGCACTTAATGTTCTGATATCTTCAACTGTCCGATCAGTCGTTAATCGTTTTAAAAAACTCAGAATATCGTCTTGCTTAAACTGATTCACCAATCGTGTCACAGTCTGAGGTTGATGATAAAGACATTCTGATAACGCTTGGACCCAGTGAGAACGATCTTTATTTGGTTGACAAGATTCAAAATTTAAAGATACAGACTTTACCGACCAGGGCAAGGAACCATTTTTCAAAAAATAAATGAGCGCCTCTACATCAGAAAATTGTTTCGATAGTTGAATAGAAGCTTCCTTTTCTGCCTTTTGTTCACTAATTATATAAGCGTCCAACTTGTGAATTAACTCCTCAACAATTTTTTCCCTCAATGCATATAAATCCATCTTTTCTACTTGAAGATCTAAAGTAATTGAGTCAAATAATAATCGATTACTTATACCTAAATCATCCAATTTATCCTCAACATCTCCAATAGCACTTTTTATCAATTCATTGATATCCAATCCTTGCATTGTATTGAATGAAGCGGCACTACAATTTACATTTGTATTTATTTTATGAATTATATGTCTTGATCTATTGTCCAATGAGTTCATTTAACTGGTCAATAATATTTGTCAATAATTCTTTAAGCGTTTGACTTAAATCATTTTTAAGTTGCCCTAGTAATTCCGTCAACAAATCAATATATGGTACATTTTCCATCAATTGAATCATAATGTTTTTATTGGCTGTAATCATTCCAGTGATAAAATCCTTCCATTTACCAGTGATGTTGGCCATTGCCTTTATCGTTTTTCCTCTACATGCCTGGATATAGAAAAACAGAAGCATCATTTCGAAGTAAATCCTGAGGTACCATTGCTTAATATTTGGATTTTCTATTCCTGCCATCTTTTCCTCGATTTGGTTCTGAATAGATTTCATATTTCCTTTGATGAAAGTATCATGTTCTCCATTCATTACACTATCAAATTTGGACTTTATCAGGTCATAGATTGGAAGGACTGAATTATCATAGATTCCCAAATCATCAGCTAGGTCATTCTCATTCTTTAATTTAAATTCTTCTAACCGATCCTTACCCTCATTAATTTTTAATATCGTTTCTTCTTTGCAGTCTGGATTGTTATCTGTGTCTGTATCCGTATCTGTATCTGTATCCGTATCTGTACTTGTATCCGTGTCCGTATCTATACCAGTTTCTTTCGGAACGTTTATTTCTAAAGATTCCGAAACAGTATTATCACATGGACCATTTTTTGCAATCAATTCTATGGTTAGCGGAAATATTGTTCCTGGAGTAACATTAAACTCAAAAGGAAGCTCATCCACCCCGTCTTTCTCATCACCATTTATAAACCATTTATAACTAAGTTCAAGATTTGAATTCGTGGTGTTTTCAACAATACCGACTAACTTCGTATTGTTCTCTTGTAAATCTGGACCTTTTTTAAATGAGAAAGAAGGTTTTTCATTCAGAATAACTATGAGCGTTGGGTCCACTTCTTGATCGTTGACCGTAAATTCAATATCTCTACCAAACAATTCAGAATTCAATAAATTTGGGTTAAAAAAAAGACTTGCCCCAACAGGTTCGATTACTCTTTCCAATTGATTACCATCTATAAATGCTTTCACTTCAGCTCCCTCAGGAATAGGAGTCAACAATACGGTTTGGTTACTTATGGCTGGATCAAAACAAATAAATTCTCGCCCAACAGTTAGGTCTATAATTTCTTCTTCATTTGAAGGAACATCAAAATCAAAATTTCTACTTATTGGCACTCTGCAGTCTCCATTGGTTGCAACCAATTCAATAGTATATGTGAAATTTTCACCTGGAGTTATATTAAATGGATGAGTAAAATTACTCGCTTGATTGGTGGAAGTTTCGCCTTTTATATTCCAATCATATGTTTGTCCAGCTATTGGTTGAGATGTATTTGTTATTTCTATAGTTGCTTGTGTATTTTCACCTGAGAAAATTGGCTCACTTACGGTAAAAGAAGGTTTAGGTCTCAAATACAAGACTAATTTAGGAGATACATTTTGGCCATTAACAGTAAATGAAATTTCTTGCCCATAGAAGTCCTTTTCAACCTTATTCGGGTCAAAAAACACATTTCCATCCTTTTTTGAAATTACATCTGGCAAATCATTGCCTCCAATAGAAGCTATTATTTCACCATCTGAAGGAGTGGGCTCTAGATTTACCAAATCAACACCCCCTTCCAATGGCATGCACACATGATCCTGCCCTATAAATAAATCAATTTCTTTATCTGGAAATACAAATGTGGTGGCTGGTGTCTCTGAACAACAAATGTAAGGCAAACACAAATCGCCAATCACTGTTCCCTCGGCCAATATTTGAGTATCTGTACCCGATATTGGAGCGAAAACTGGGTCGTTCAGTTGTCCTTCTTTTGGACGACCAGACACATCACTGATTCCAATCCTCCTATTCTTCTCCATCTCTTTTTCAAGTAAGGCAATATATCGCATTGCTTCATTATTCGCTTTCATTTTGGCTGCCTGTGCAAGAATTTCATCTTTGGCACTTAAGTTCCTGTCTTTGTCTTGTCTTTGCGAAGAAGAATAATAGAGAAGAATAAAGGTTCCTCCTTCTGTAACTCCAGCTTTATGTTCTGCAGAGGGATGATACTTTACATATTCCTTTAAGACGAGTCGATTTAATAATTCTTGTTTTCGTTTTATAATTTCAGAATACAAAACTTTGAATCGTTCGATCATACAACAAATCGAAATATTGTTGTTGAGTACAAAATAGTATTGCTCTAGGTATTCTTGATTTCTCAATACGCTATTTTGAGCAGAAGCATAACTTTGTAGTTTCTTTTTCTCACCTTTTGCAGTAGTACAAAGTTGATTTAATGAATCAATAAACCGTTCAAGGTTTTCCTCTGAAAAGTCTTCAATATTCTGCAATACATCATCATCGGATACTTTCATAGCACCCAACATAACAGATGGAGTTTTCAATGCCGCATCTTGCATTTCTTGTGACCAATCTTTCATCTTCTCACTTACTGCATCTTCCAATTTTATCCGAATATCATTGATGTTGTCATCTTTTGCAATTAAGTCTTTCCAGATGCTACCCGTAGAACCTTCATTCGTGACAATATTTTCTATGATGGTATTCTCCTTGGATTGAGTGGCATATCCTGTGTACATTTCATATGCTCCTCTACTTTCATATTTAGAAGGCACATAAATTGCCTTTGAAGCTGCTCTTTCTATACCACCAATGGCCATAGATTCCAACCCGGCAGCAGCAGCTGCCTTTTTCTTCTGATAATCAAGGTGTGCTCCTTCATCTTCTGTTGAAAAATTAGAAAGAAACTTACTTGAATTTTCTAGAATACAATTGATTTCCTCATTCCAAGCTTGCAAGATTATCTGTAAATCTTCAAAATACATGTTGTACTTTTCGTAGTCCAAGGTATTTACATCCGCTGCATTGCCTACCGCTATAGGTAAGACATCAAAACCAAGTCCTTTAGTATTCCGTATTGAAGTAATATCCTGCATCGCAGAAATTACATTCCGACCTACATGACCTTCAATGCGATAAAAATCATGTCCATCCAAACAAAAGTCCAATGGATCACTTATACTTCCCGGATATCCATATCCATAATAGTTTGGAGTCAACAAGTTTTGATTTAATCTCCAAGCATTTATCATTTTTAGCGGACTTACCAATTGATCCAGATTATAGTAAAATGGAAGTGCTCGCATACTTAATTCAAAGTGGTGATGCCGAGATGGGACAACTTCAATCCTATTTTTCCTTGAAACATCAAAACTGATAATCATCTCAAGTATCCTTGAAAACAATGACATTAACCGTTGGTAACTGTTATTATGTTCATGGATAGGTGAAGGGTAAAATTTATGTTTTATGGCATTGGTCACATCTACTAATCCTCCCCGCATAATGTGTTTTGGAAAAGCAGTTGGATCAGGGCAACACAACGTATATTCTTCATTGATCCCATTGGCCAAATCATTAAAAGCATTGACCAAGTCTTTATAAAAATCATAGACATATTGGAAGTTATCATTGGATTGACTTATACTATTAAAGAAAGTAGATAGATTGATAGGAAAAGCCTCCATCTTACTTTTAAATAAATTCAATCCGCTTGCATCAATTATTGCAGATCTTATTGTAGAAAAGTCTATAGCATATGCATTTTTAAGCGTTGTAACAGTTCTACCGTTGACGGAATTGATTACTACCTTTTTAATATACAATGGAGGTACTTCCTGAACATAGCTATTTTTAAATGGATTCAAGTAAGAATTAAATATTGAATCCTTACTACAAATTAATTTTGCATTTGCAATAGTTGTTACCAGTACCTTTACATTACATATTACTTCTCTCCCTTGTGCATTGCATTCGTGTGGCGAACAATCTTCCAATTCTTTTAGGTAATGCTCCAAATAAAGAATAAATACCATTTCTGAAGTGGAAATAGATGTATTGGACTCAAATAAAGATAAAGAAATCACATTATTGGGGCCCGTATCTTCTTTCAATTCATATAGCTCCACGACGTTATCTCCGTTTAGAAAATGACCATACTTCGCTTTTTCATCTTTAAAAAGTTTATATCCATTGAATTGAACATCTGGGACTTTGATCAAATCTCCATCTGTGGTCACGGCTACTCCACCTGTAACTTTGATTATGTTTCCCGACTTCTTGACCTCAATACCACACACGTTCCCCACCCCTATAAGACTAGCTCGAGATTGTTTATCTTGATAGTTGATATGATCCAAAACATTATTCAGCTGATCGTTAGTCAACACCTGATTGTCCACAAACCTGTGATATACAGGAACTCCATTGTTCAATAAATTATGTATTGCCATCTTCTTTTATTTTTATATCACCAAGAGATGATTGATTTAATATTATGGGTGAGAAAGCACTTCCTTCTGTGTTACAATCATGAAGTCTTCCTGTCGGATATATAGTACTTAGATCGTGCAGTAGATCCACTAATGGCTCTAGTTTATCATTACTACTTTGATCTAATGGGCTTTCCATTTTCTTTGTTAGCCAAGCTTTATAAATCGTTTCCAGTTTTTCCATTTGTGAAGGTTCTTCTCCTTCATTCGAAGCCGGATATCCTATCCAGCATATTCTAGTCATGATATGCGCTGGCACCTCTTCTCGTATTACTCCTTCTGCAAATTCTCTGAAATAGGTGTTACTAAATCGTTTGGTCCAACCAGGCAGCACAATAGTCAGTCGGAATGAATAAGGATCATGAGGCTTACATTGTGTACAGTCATTGTCTACGCAGATTTTTATAAACTTAGAGGTAGCAGAAAGATCATTCTTACGATCTGGTCTCAACAAAATATTCTCAAAGAGATACATGCCCTCATCGGTTACATTCTCATATATAAATTTTGCATAGGCTTTTATCGTTGCTTCTGCTTCCGATTTATCATTATAGTACTGGATATGTCTGGCTACAACTTCCTTCGATTTATCAATCAAGTTGAAATACCATTGTTCTTCATCCTCCGTGGGTAATAAATCATAATTATTTTCATCCCATGCCAATGATATTGTTTTCCACAATTCATCTTCTGCTGCTTCAATAGAATCATAATGCATACTACTGGAAAACATAATTACCCCTGCCTTATTCTTAATTCTCCAACGCCATTCATCTGTAGGATCATCATCTACTTCAGGGTATATCTCATAATTAAAGCTCGTTAAATCTCTTCGTTTAAAATCTCGAAATCCAAGTAATCGCGCCAATCTGTGTTGAAGTCCAGATACATTCTCTGTATCCCATACTCCTTTTGTCTTGTCATAGTAATTAAAAGCGCATCCTCTCTTATACCCCAATGCTGGATATTCTTCTAAAAATTTTGATTTGTGAATGAGGCTGGCATCTTTGGTTTCAACACCAAAAAGGTCTATCATTAAAAAAACATAATCGTTCATATTTTCAGCAAAACGAGCAAGCAAATGGTCTAAGAAAACCCCTTTCCGATCGATATAATCATCCAACTCATTCAAATACTCTTGCGTCTGAAGATCAAAACTAACGGTATCCTTCACCAATTTATCTTTGAAATGTTTGATGTCAGAAAGATCATTTGCATAATAGGTATTTGATGCAGAAACATCTAATGAAAGTAAATCACCAACATGTTTTAAATGACTGAAGTATGTTGCCAATACTTGATCAAAAAAACTAAGGAAGCCTTTAAGTTGAAGTACTTGGGCATGTCTTTTATTGGGCAACTGTGAGGACAAGCCAATTTCATCTACTCCGTAGATATTTGGTAAATCATTCTGGAAGCTATAATATGCCCCTGAATTCAGGTAATTCCCTGACGGAATATCAAAATCATCGTAGGGAAATTCATTACTAGCATTAAACTTTTTAAGTTTTTCTATGACCAAATTTTCCACCTCTGACTGATCTATATCTATGGGTATAATGTCTTTGAAAGCATTGATAATACTACTATTCAAACATACCACTATGACTTTGTTAAAATCTTCAGGCAAACAAATTTTCCATGGATTGATCAATTCAGCACAAGGGGCTTCATCGTTTGGTTTATTACACGGACATGGCCTCATTAATACCTTCTTAATCCTTTGCACTCCTTTAGTCTCAGAAATAATTTGAATAAGATCAGACAGTCTTATTTCTGTTCTAAAATTGGCTTTTTCTAACTCTTCATCTGTTATAAATCCTTTTGATAATACAGGTCCATTAAATATTTCTTCAGGCGTTTTTCCCTGATCTATTAATTGTTCAAGTGAATATCGTTTGATTGATGGCGAAAGAAACTCTTGAATATTAAAAAGTACGTCAGCCACCACCTCTTTTGCATCGGCTGTCTTTTCAATTTCAATATCCCCACAGACATTGATTTCATACTCTTCAGCTACACAAACCTCTACTAAATCTTCACATAAGTTCCTATTTGCGTGATACTCCTCTTTTATTTTTTCCTTTAAAGCATCAATCTTTTTATTCTTTAAAATTTCATTCTTTTCCTGGGAAATGGATATATCTGGAACAAAAAATATTTTGTTTAACCCCTTCAAATTAAACGAATGCTGACGTGCATAATCATCCAATTCTGGTTCATAGCTTAACACCCCTTTTCTATGATCTTTTGACACCTCATCTTTTGTAGAGCAATGCATATACACGGTATCATCCTTGTACGCTTTAATGAATGCATTTTTAACATCGTTTATGTTGATAAAGAGCTTTCGGTAATCATTTTCTGTTATCGGTTTTGTTGTTAGAATTTGTTTCGCAGTTGGAAATGATTTTGCCAGTTTTGTCAGACTATCCTCTTCATAGGTGAGCAGGTCTTCGATCGGTGCAGAAATTCGATACCCCAGATCCGTTATGGCATAACACAACACTTCTAAGATTGTAATCCCAGGATCATGGAGGTTATGGTCAGTCCATACGTTGCCTGCCATTTTTTTGATGTACTCTATACCTTCAGCTCTTAAATAATCATAGTCTTGATCATCTACTGTTGGAATGTGCTTGTATATTTTAGATCCTGTCATTTGTCTAACATGTTGTCGCTTCACTAATATCGTGGTCTGAATGGGCTACCAAAATGGCCAAAGAATTCGTCGGAAAGATTTCATTTTTCACCTCCCAAACCCCTTCTTCAACTTCATGGGACATATTGAAATCTTCTAAATAGTCCACGTACTCCAAATTCTCAATGAAATTGATTACTTCGTACTTGTAAATACTTCTTCCAAATGTCAAATTTTGTTCTTCTTCCTTTATCCAAGGAGAGATGTATCCCTTGATGTCTTCTTTGATTACCGTTTTATAATATTCATAATCAAAACCATCATAAAACTTAACCTCAAAAGCAAATCGCACCTTTTCATATATTGGATTCTCAACACCTAACTCTACATGCAATGGTTTTTTAGGCATCAGGTAAGCCTTTATTTCATCCTTGGTATTTTGGCTTACTTTCGGCTCTAACATGTATTCTGAGCCCGCTTCTTTAATCTTTGGGATCACCACTATGGTCACAGCCCCAGGATAAACTTCATCTACCTTTCCATCTTCTTTTTTAGTATGATTCAAACATTTTGCCTTATGTATTTGAGGAAAATCTTGAAGAATGAGTCGTTCATAATCCCAAATCGTTAGGGCTCTATCTTTGTGTCTTAATCGTTCACTGGTTCTTCTATAAAAGTCAGAATCAGATTCAGTTGACTTTCCACCAAAAGAAGTATAAGGTTGAGAAACACCTTTAATTTTAGATTTTCGTTGAGCCAGTTGTTTGATCTTTCCTGGATCCAATCCAGCACTTAAATGGTCGAGGGCATTGGATGAATCTTTAAACGTAGCCAATGCCGCTTGGGAGTAAATATCATAGAATTTACAAACACTACTGGGCACTTTATTCATGCTTACTTTCAACCACACCATATTTGAGTCAAACTGAAAATGATCCAAGCCCGTTTCTCTCGGTAAGGTGATCTCCACAATGCCAGAAGTAAGAAAATTATTGGTTGCATTACTTAAGATGTAATCTTTATCTAATGACAGCCAAGATCCATTTTCATCCAATACAGACCATTGAATGTCTTCACCAGTCTGGAAGGTACTTTCACTGGGATCTTCTGTTCCTTCAGCCACTTGAAAGAGTAATGAAATGACATTTCTGGGCAAGGCCCCTTCCAAACCTATAAACAAACTATTTCTAAGAACTTGAGGGACAAGTGTTGTACTTTCCTTTTTCAACTCTGTTCCAAATGGAGAACTATGATGAAATTCAACTTCCTTAACATCAGCGAGTGAAGTATCAAATGTTACCGTACTCTCTGCTCGATAATTGATGCTTAGGCCACTAGTCAAAGGTGTATATGGTTCTTTAGGAAGTGAGTCCGCTGCAATTCCCGTTACTATTGTCGTGGAATTGGCTGTTACCGAAGTATCGATTATTGTCGTATCCGCTGTAATGGCTGACACATAAATTGAATTGTATAAGTCATGGTAAAACGAAGACAATAGTCGCACTTCAATTGCTCCACCTTTTGTGTATACCTGATTTCCTGAAACAGCAATCAAAGGTTCATTGAACATCTCATGAATCGTATCAGAATTATTGTATACTGAACTGACCATTACTTTAAAATCTGCTCTTAATTCATCGGATTCTAGTTTCAGAATAGATTCTCCTGGATCAATGTCCCCAAATACATACTCTTCTTGTTCTATTATTCCGGCAACAATTACCTTGTTGGGGATATTGCCTTGCAAATACCAAGAATTATTAAATTCTTCTTCTTTTTGTTTAGCAATTGCATCTTCATACTTATCGTAGTGGGTTGTAAAGTTAGCTGGCATATTTAACCAGGGCATATTGATATCAAACCCTGTGATATTTTTATTATTGAATTCCTCCACTTCAATTGAGAGCTTAGAATTTTTCTTTGGTCTTGGTCCAAAAGGCATAAAAGGAATGCCACCTGTTTGTGTACCTAGTTCATTTTTAACTATCAAATTGGTGATTCCTTCTACCTCCACTGAAATCGTACAGGATGTTATCGTAACTCCCTGAAAGGCTCCATAATTACTGTCATCAGCGAAACTAATGATCACAGTTGGCTTTGAAGTGTTAATGGTTCGTTCGTGCACTTTTTCTACATATCCCCCTACTGCATCCATATCCTCGGGAAGTACAAAAGTCCATGTTTTAGGATTTACGTCAATATCCACATTTACTGGATCTAGCCATCCTTTTTCACCAGTTACTATAGCTTGTGCCGTACCTGTGATCGGTAAGTTCTGTGCAGTTTCCCAAGTGATGGTGACAGTACGTTTCCCTTCTTTCATCAATAAAACATCACTGGATAAAATGGCTTGAGCTGGCAAATTATTGGTCCATTGATCATCACCAAATGCACTCCATGAAGCATTGTCTTCCAAAGGCTCTTCTATTCCGTCTACTGTTTTACAATCAGAAGCATATTTTAGAGTACTCCCATCGTTTAGAGAAATGGCTTTTAGTTGGGTTACTTTCGCTGGATTGACTACAATATTCTTGTCCAAATGATAATTTAAAATCTTACCACTACTGTCCTTTCCCGCTTCTAATCTACTTTCTTCGCCCACAAGTTCTGAAACGGCATTCTTGGCTAATTCAAAAATTAAATGAACAGAATCTGCAGTAAAACTTTTGGGTTCCAATCGAAGCACATCTTTGTAATAAAAATCCAAATGTCTTTTTGGAAGTAAATTCAGACTTTCCTGGGGATGTTGGAGTAAATTTAAAAAAGCAATAAATAAGGAAAGATGTGGGGATAGATTGCCATCCTCACTTGAAGCTAAAAATTTAGAAACTTCATCTTCATCAATAAAAAAATCTTCCCAATCTCCAGACTTAAAATTTTCTGCTACGAATGTTCCCGTTTCATCTTCTGATCCATCAGGCAATTCATGCTTGTAATAATTGATCTGTGAAGCGTAATTGCGCGCAAACTTCATCCAATCCTCCACATCCAACTCATGGAGTTTTACATTTTCAGGAACCAAAGCATCTAAAAGACGCTGTATTTGAGTAGTCCCTTCTCTTTTTAATGGATTGCTATGTTTGCAGGTTTCACTCATGATTTGATTAATTGCTGAATTTCAATTCCTTCATTGATATAAAATGGATACACCATATTAAACCTCGAGTTGGTCGATCGAACCAAATATTCAATTTCTAATACCACTTGACCTTCATGGATAAAAGCTTCATTAATGCTCACTTTCAACGGTTCGATTCTCGCTTCATAAAATAAAATAGCGGTCTTGACCAGATCAATGATGTAGTTCTTTATCGTAAGATTGTAGGATTCAAATAATAACTCATTGAGATTGCACCCATACGAAGGATGCATGACGCGTTCACCTTTCAGGGTACCTAATAATATTCGTAAGCTTTGTTCTATATCTTCCACATCACTGCTCAAGACTACTCCCTTCGTGGTTTTCTCAAATGTGGGTGGAAATCCCCATCCTGTTCCTGTAAATTTTCTATCTGTACTCATATATTTTATCCTATTAAAACTGTTGGTTCTCCAAGTACTATTGATCCACCATGTGCAGTGCTATCTCCTAATCGTGCGGCAGGCATTCCTTCAATCAATACTGTTCCAGATCCCGCAATTATACTATCTGGAGGTCCTGTGCAAGTCAACATATCTCCCACTTTTGCGGCTGGCATTCCTCCTATCAAAACAGTAGGTGCACCAGGAGGCAAAACAGGTCCACCCACATGGGGTACTGTTCCTGTCACCATTGGACAAACATGCATATCTCCTACTCTTGCTGCTGGCATTCCCATAATTAATTTATTTGTACGACCCCACCTTTTACTGTCGTTGATCCTGAACTTGATAATTCTGCTGTCGATCCTGCCTTTAAGGTTGTAGCCATTTGACTATCAGAATTGATATTGGCAGCTTCGATATTTACATCTCCACTTGCCGTTTTGAGAATGATATCTTTACCACTTTCAATAGTAATTCCATCACTATCCATTTTTATTATATTACCATTGTCATCTTTGATCTCTATGACCTCATCCCCATCACTCATCAACAGCTGTCTACCCGAAGGCAATTCTACATTCACAGAAAGTTCATCATCATTAATGACTAGTTTAATTTCTCCTTTAGTTATCCACCCTTTCTCAAAATTATCATCACTCGGTGCAATGGGAGAAGGAAGGTTACTGCTGTTTAATGCTCCTAAAATGATAGAGCTGTTCGGGTCATTATTGACACACCCTACAACCACTTCATCCCCTATTTCTGGTCGAACCACTATTCCTCTTGAATCTCCAGCTCCATAGGTTGCCATTCTTGACCACACTCCTTGTCCACCGCTTTCTACCATCGGTAAATGGACCAAAATTCTATCGTCCCCCTCAGGATCACCTTCAATTTGAGTTACTATCCCAATTTGAAGGCCATGCACTGACGGACTTAGTCCGTAGACTGGTTTTGCATGGATATCATACCGCTCCGAAAAAAATTCTTTTGATAAACCAAATTGAACATCCATCAACCATTTCCCACCTTCAATAGAATGGTACACCCCACTCACAAAAGCCTCTCCGTTGAATCGATCGCCCAAGCCTTGTAATTCAATTAATTTCCCAGGGAGAACTTGGGGAATTCCAGTAAACTGAGCTCGACCTCTGACTTTTGCCAATTCATGTCTCAGTAAAGTGGCATCCGCCCATTTTTGCAACAATTCATCGGGTTGTTTTGACACACTATCGATAATTAAAGGGTCGTTTCCAAATACATCCTTTAAATCAGAAGTAGACAAATTTCCTGGTGATTTTGGACTTTGTGATGTAGCTTCTATTTCTGTTGGTTCTGTTTTTGAATAATCCCATGATCTCGCTACCACACCACCAAGTTGATTCGATGCATCTATTTCTGCGTCTAAAGACAACATAGTAGAACCAAAGTTGACTGCTTCGGATACTTCTTGATCAAAATTTGCAGGACCTATCGTTATTTCATCCTTATCTATCGTTATAAAATAGCCATAAATTTCAGCTCGAGTAACCAAAAAATCCCAATCCGTGCATTGAAATTGTAATAATTCATGAAAGTTAAATCCTGTAGCTTCTATACTTGCATCTACACCGTAGGTAGATAGTATTGAAGTCCACATATCACTTTCTGGAGCATCATAGAAATATTGACTCTTTTTTAGCTGAGTGGCTTTTACCAATTCGTGAGAACATTCAACAATTAAATGACTGGCTCCTGTACTCCTCATTCTTATGTTGTGTTTGGTAATGATTCCTTTAAAAATGGATTCTTCATCAGAGTGATATCCAGCTTGAATTTCAATCTCATTTCCAGGAACAAAATACGCTTGTGCACTTATTGCAAAATCATTATCAGCTGGAATACCATCAATTATCACCAATTTCGCTCTGGGAATACGATTCAACTCCAACCATATACTGGTACTCTGCACTCCAATTTCACTTGGAATAGCTTCTCCATTCACCAAAACGGTAAATGTGACAGAATCTGCGGTTTGTGCAGTTGATATGGTTTGCTTTTCAGCCATTTTGTACTTTTTCAATCGGAGGAAAAAATATTCGTTGTCCTTGTTCTAATCGTCTAAAATTTGTCAAATTATTATGTCGTGCAACTTGATTAAAATATCGAGTGTCTCCATATATCTTGTGACACATCAAGGCTAATGTATCTCCTTCTTTCACCTCTCTCATATGACTTAAGTCCGGAGAGCTGTTGTTATTTTCTGCAACTCGTTCTGTATCTTCTTTAAATTCCCGAAACCCACATTTCAAATTGGCTCTGAGCGCTTTCCCTTCTTTATTAAAGAGCTTATACTCGATGTCCAACTTTTCCAATTGGCACTTAAAAATCAAAGATCCCCAGCAGAGTTTGAGGTATCTGGGTTTATGAATTTCTCCTTCAAAATCCAATGCGATCTTTCTAAAATGCTCAATATCATCCTCTACTCCATTTTCGGCATTCGATTCATTACCCAAAGCCCCCGTCCGATCCAATAAAAAGTCAAAGTTCAATTTTACAGGCTCTGTCTTGTCATGGTTGCTTTGCCCACCACTCGTACCTGCAGCTTGTTCTTCCGAGAACTTGATTTGAGTGGTTTTTGTATAGGTAGCTGGATTAACATGAACGACAAATGGTTCCACATCGGTCATTTCTTCCTCGTATTGAGGATCAGAATACGACTTGATCGTCATTTTATTATTCATAGCTGTTTCCATCTTATCTCATCTCTTTTTGCTTAATTATTTCAAGTACTGCATCTACACAAGTCTCCACAATTTCTTTTTGATTTGCAGCTCCTTTTCCACCTCCTCCTCCAGCATCCTTCTTCTCGCCATCCTGTACATTGATATTGATATTCAACTGATATATTTCGACTGCCATATGCTATCCTTTAGAGATTCTAAAAAATTGATAATTCAATTCAAGTGACTCAATTGCTATAGAACTTTGTTCTGCATTCAAATCACTTACACTCCACTTCTTTGGCCAAGCATGTACAATATGCCAACTGAATAATGGGTTACCTTCCTCATCCAACATGGAAATATCCAAGGTGACTGGATTGATTATGGTTGATTCAAAAGCATCAAAACACCACTGAATCAAATCTGAATCGGCAAACAGTCCACGTTTTAAGGTAAGGTCACCATACTTCGTCTTTACAGGAAGGATGTGTTCAAATCTATTTTCACCTCCTTCTCTGACTGTTTCCGTCTGCATTTCCACAGACAAGCCAGCAACCGACTGAAAATGGGTATCAATCGTTTTTGATCCAATTCCATTAAACGTGACATTGAAATAAAAACTGACCGGTGGGTAATAGACTTCCATTATCTATATTCTATGGTGAGACCTTCATGAACCAGCTCCATACTTTCTATGGCTACTTCATTTCCATCGGATTTCAAATCAGTACTCTGAATCTTCACGGGCCATGCTTGTTTCACTTTCCATACCACAGAAGGCTCATGCAACTCGTTTAATAGGCTAATCGTAATATTCCGACGTTCTATCGTATTCAATTGTACAGAATTGTACCAGTCATAGTACTCATTATCACTTGCAAAAGATCCTCTTTTTAAGGTAATGTTGGCTACCTTTTGCATACCAGGCATTTTAGTTTTTAGATATTCCTTACTCGCTCCATGTCGATATTCGATAGGTTCGATTTCAACGTCCAAACCTGATACTTCTGTAAAGCCAATTTTTGTTCCACCCCATTCTACTTGAAAATGAAATTTTACTAATGGATATTCACTCATTATATTATTGTTTTAAATGATTATTTAAATTAAGATTCTAACATTTTGTGAGAAAAGCGTAGGATGATGAACTCGGCTGGTCGCACTACTGCTAAACCTACTTCAATGATCATTTTACCATTGTAAACATCATCTGGTGTCATGGTCTCCCCCAGTCCTACTTTTACAAAAAAAGCATCACTGGATTTGGCCCCCATAAGTGCACCCGCTCTCCATTGTAGTATCAAGAAATTTTCGATCATCGCTTTTACACGGACCCAAGTATTGGCATCATTGGGTTCAAATACAAACCGCTCAGAAGCCTTTTGAATGGACTCTTCGGCCATTATAAAAAATCTTCGTACAGAAATATATCTCCACTCATTGCTGTTTCCATCCAAGGTTCGCGCGCCCCATATCAAGGTTCCTTTCCCAGTGAATGCTCGAATTACGTTGATGGATTTCCCCGTAGAATGTACATTAAAGTTGTCGTTATCCGTATTGTCAATTTTAACGATTGGACCGCTCACATTATTAATTGAAACATTAGCAGGTGACTTCCAAACTCCTCTATTTTCATCTACAGAGGCATAGATGCCTGCTACAATTGGAGAAGGCGGTAGAGTTACAGTAAATGAGGATAATAGCGTCTTTAATTCAGCGATATAACTATTCGTGTAGGTTGCTAAAACCACATCATTATCACCGGAATCTGTTCCAGTATCTAAATTAACCTGAGCAATTAATTGGTGTATGGAGGCTTTATAAAAATCTTTGGCCTCTACCAACAATGCAATTTTAGAATCGATGTCAGGCTCCGTTTCGCCTACAACGGCTAAAGCATCATCCGTTTTACCGTCTCCATCTGTTTTGTTATCATTAGTAAAAGGGTCTGCAGTAATCAAGTCAAAAGTAGCTTGAATATTATCACGCATTTTCTCAACACCTTTCTTCATGATGTTACAGAATACAATTTTATCCGCAAGTGCGATTCCAACCTCTTCAGAGGAAACTTTTGCATCTTCAACTACAACGGCAGAAGCATCAATGAGCACCTCATAATTTAATGCATCTGCCAATGTGCCTATTTGTTCCATTGTAAATCCATTGAAAACCGTAGATACACTTTGTACAAATTTCACCGTAGAGGGCGCATACACATAGGGGAGAGATGATTTTAAATAGGGGTAATAGGACGCTCCATAATTTAAATATTGGTTCCCTATCCCATTCCTAAAGATCGTACCATCGGTATCGTGTTCTGACACATCAAAAATCGAAAATCGATCTTGAAGATCATTGCATTGCATCAAGGAATCTTTGTATAAGGTAGCTTTGAGATCATCACTCAACCGAATGGCCTCTGGAAATACAATCAAAGTAATTTCATCCGTCTTTTTAATGGCATCCAGTCCTCCCTTCAGCTCATTGTAATCATCGATATTATCCAGACTTGGTTTAGTAGCATCATCTTTGTCGTAATCTCCCACTGAAACGATATAACAAGGCCCTCCGCCATTGGCAAAAAACATTTGTAAAGCGTAATACATGTTGTATGGGGAAACCGCACCATCAATCTCAACTTTCTTGGGAGCAAAAGGAGAAGTCTCGCCTAAGGTCATTTTCAAATCCTGATCGTGTGCTCCTCCAAATTTTTCTTTATATTCCAAAAAGGATTTAATCCGTGTTGGAGTGTTTGCTAAATCATTTCCATCAGCATCTTCTGCGATTTCTGTATAACCAATAAATGCTGGAATGGCAGTTTCAACTTGTGCTACGGAAGGAGGGAGTAAAGATATTTCTTCTATATATACTCCTGGCGTTTTATAATTCATGCTTCTATCATTTTATGTGAAAACTTAAGGATAATGAACTCTGCAGGTCGTACTACAGCCATTCCTATTTCTACAATCAATTTTCCATTGAGAACATCATCAGCAGACATCGTTTCTCCCAATCCTACTTTTACGAAAAAAGCGTCTTCTGGCTTGGCCCCCATCAAAGCTCCGTCTCTCCACTGAAGGATGAGGAAGTTCTCAATCATTGATTTAATCTTAATCCAGGTATTGGCATCGTTGGGTTCGAAAACAAAAAACTCAGAGGCTTTCTTAACGGATTCTTCGACCATATTAAAAAACCGTCGCACTGAAATATATCTCCACTCATTTGAATTTCCATCTAGTGTTCGAGCTCCCCAAACCAACGTTCCATTTCCAGTAAAATATCGAATGGCATTGATCGACTTCCCTCCTGTATGTACATTCAATCCATCTTGATCCGTATTATCCAAGACTTCATTGGGTTTACTTACCTGATTCAAACTGACATTTGCGGGAGCTTTCCAAACACCTCGGTTGGCATCTACTGCTGCGTAAATTCCAGCCATAGCTGAACTTGGAGGTAGTACCAAATTCGTATCAGAAATCATCTGTTTAATATCATAATACGTTTGTTTAAAATCACCTGAACTAGCATGGAACAATGAAGTAGCTTCTAATGCTGCTTTTGCTACTGGATCTAACCCTTCAAATGCACTTTCTGCTACTCTTAATACGGTAGCACCAGAGACTCCATTAATGACTATATCTTCATCAGCAGCTACGTGATTGAGTGTTGTCTTGAGATAAGGATAATACCCTGCGCCATACATCAAATTACTTGTTCCTATACCTGTGCGGAATGGTCCAGAAGAATCTTCTGCAGGATTGATCCCCCCTGATACTTCTCTGACATCACATATGACAAATCGATCTCCAAGATCAGCACATTGCATAAGTGCCAATTTCAACACATCATGATATGGGTCATTGGCTAGATTAATCAAATCAGGAAAAACAAATAAGGTAATTTCATCTTCCTTTTTCACATTTCCCAACATGCTGGTGTATTTGACCAAATCTGGTGCAGAACCATATGCTCCAATGGACTGAATATAACAAGGTCCTCCCCCATTACCGAAGTACATCAACAAAGCATAATACATCATGTTGGTTGGAGTGATCGGAATATCAGTTGCAGGTGTTGCTGTATAAGGATCGGTTGCTGTACCAGTACCTGATATAGTAAATGTAGGCAACTCTTTCTCAGGTCCCCCGAACAACAGTCTATAATCTACCATAGACTTGATCTTGGTAGGTATTCCTTCAAGATCGTTTCCTTTTGTATCTTCAGAAGTCTGTGTCAATCCAATAAATACAGGGATTGCGGTTTCGACTTGCGCCACAGAAGGAGGAAAGATACTGATCTCCTCTACGTATACCCCTGGGGTTTTGTATGTCGCCATTTCTTAAATTTTATTTCAGTTTAAAAATTATTTGATATTGTTTTCCAGTGTCAGCAGGTGCGGTCGCTTGGGAATTTTCCCAATAGATATCCAATACTCCATTGATGGACCTTCCTCCTAGATTATTGCTCAAGTACAATGTGGTTTCAGTAAAACTGGCCTTATTCGTTTCCATGGAATACACACCCGATTCTGATAGATAATCATCTGGACTTAATAAAGGGTCATTCATTCTAACTTCTATATAGTCCAGTCCATCTGGATTTTCTATAGGGATCGTTTTAATGATATCTTGAGGTAAAAATTTCTTCTTTATTCTCCATTCCGTAGGTGGATCACCCATAGACACATCTGTTTGTTGCCTGAACGACTGAGGTTTGATTATTCCTAAATCATCGACATCGAATGAGGTACCTGAGGTTAAGTTCCCAGCAGCTGCATTACTGATATTTCCTGATGGAGTAAGATTGTCCAAATAAAACTGAGGCAGTTTTAAAACATCAGGTTTATATAAATCATAAAAACCAAGATTTAAGATCTTAACACTGAACGTGAATCTTGTTTTTTCCTCAATCGGACTTGTTATGGGAACAGATGCCAATGCATTGCTGCGGTAATACACATCAAAACCATCTCGATTATGCCTAAACACCAATTTATATTTATTCATAAACTCTTGGCATTCTGCATTTGGGGCAAACCTTAGGTCGCGAATTTCCTTATTGGTTCCATGTTCTTTTACACGAACAGAAAAAAAACGATTATATGTTAAATTGAACCCCATACTTAATTGCTTACTCCACTTTTTAGTTCTATCGATGTGACTTCTGAAGCATCATGTTGCACGTCTCTTTGTACTTTCACCACTCTTACTTTATACACCACAGAAGGATAGTGATTGCCTCCTAACACGCTCCAGATATGATTCATTTGTTCAAAATTCATGTTGTACAATTCAAATACAATCTTATCTAAAGGAGGAGAAAAGGATTGCGTATCCGATAACTCATTTATGTTGAACCATTTATTCGTCTGGAAAAACCCAATCAACTTGGACAACTTGGAGATACTAGCATTGTACGTGGTCATTTTAAATGCAAAAAGAATATATAGATTCAGAATGATCGGTGGTTCAATCCTTCTCAGTTGTCCGTTTATCTTATCGTAATTGGGTTGATTTCTCAGCGAAGGTTCTTCTTCAATATTAATTAAAGAGTAAAACAATCCATCTTGATTCGTCTGACTTTGTAACACATGTAAATTATCTGCAACGATCTCATCTGCATCCAAGTCAATTGTTGGATCTTCACTCAGTTGAGTTCTTATAAATTGCAGCGTTTGTTCTATCATTTGTTATTTTATTTTTTTAAACATCACTTGAAAATCTCCACACTCTATCATTTTATCAATTGTCCTTTTGATGGTTTCTTGATCCATTTTTGCAATCAGTGTAAACGAATTCATACACCAATACAATCTATCTTTCACCTGCTCTCTCATGATTAATTCCTTTAAATAATCATAGGTATAAAACGTAGAAATATAGGTGGACTTATCCTTCATCCCTACGATCACATCTGTTACCTTCTCCATTTTGTCAATCTTATTTTCTTTATCAAAGAAGGACAAATAAATATGCTCAACGATCAGGTTATCAGACAATTTGTTTAATGTATTTAGTCTGTAAATTGGTGAATATGTTGGGTGTACACAATAGGTATCACACCAGCGGTATAAGATTAAGTACAAATGGATCTTCGATGCGTACAAGTGGTATTTCCAGCATAGGATTAATTATCTCACAACTGAAAAATTTGAACATAATAGAAGGATACCTATCGCAAAGTGATGGACATCACGAGAGGTATTCTAAAGAGAAATAGAAAGCAAGGAAGGTATGAGTTATAAGTGATTCCATTTTGAAATAAAGTCTGCCTTATTTCTTCTGGCCAAAGGTACTCTGGATGAATCTTTGAGAAAAATAAAACCCTCTCTGTTGTATCTAACAACTTTTTTCAGATTAATTAGATGGGATCTATGACTTAAATAGAATGGATAATTTTGTAAAAGACTACGGAATTGACCAATGGGATATGCACTAATGATATCTTTCCGATCAGTACACACAACTCGAGTACAACGTTGAAGTCCTTCACAACGAATAATATCACTGATATGGAGGTATTCAAATCCTTCCATGGTAGGAATACCAATTACGTCGTTAGGAAAAATTGACTTGTACTTATTTTCAATAGCATTAATTCTTTGTTCTAATTCCATATTTACAATTGCATTCTTGACGGTGATAACAAATTCAGCTTCGTTTATGGGTTTGTGGACCACACCGCATATCGCAGTATGGTGTTTATAGTACTTACATTCTTTTTCGGGAGAAATAAGGATGGTATGACACTTCTTTGCATTCATTTCTTCAATTACAGCATATTGCAATTTTGAAAGATTTGGAACATCATACAATATCATATGACTTTCATCTTCTGATAAGTTATCCAAAGTAAAAGTGTCAAGATTTACAACTTGATTTATATTTACCTTTGGGCAATAGGTTTCTAATAAGCGGAGGATCTTATTATTATTGGTGTTTTCAGATTGTAGAATGATTGTATCAATCATATCCAATTTGATTCTAGGAGGTTCTTATCAGAAATTCATATCTGACAATATCTTAACAAAACTACATCCGTAAGATACTATGAATTAAAAAGGAACGCTACAGGAAAAACCCCTATTTTATTAAGGAAAACGAATGAATTGGATCATTCCAATATAAGATAAGCTTATTATGAAGCGAAGTAATCTCGACGGATACTACTAAAATGTGATTGAACTCAAAATCTTTGTACTTAGTGATTCATTTACTCCAATTTTAATGTGTACCACTCAATTACATCTTGGTCTAAACTTTTTCTCCTCCCAACATCCTCTGGAGCATAATTCTTGGCCAAATAATCCAATATTTTTCCTTCATCTTTGCCTAAGTCATGGAGGCCCTGTGTTGCCTGCATCCAACGAATCATCTGTTTCCACCCCTCTCTGGTAGCTCGATTTTGTGTTACGAGTTTTGCAGAATGACAAGAGGTACATGCTGCTCTCACAATCATAAAATTGTCATCATATTTCATTCCGGAGGCCACATGAATTCCATCTACTACTTTATCTGGATCCATATCCGCAGCAGAAGCATAGCTTCCTGTCAATTGAGGTGGTGGTGGATCAAACATAGAATTTATACTATCGGCATATGGGATATAAATCAAAGCCAACAATCCTCCAAAAACTAATATCCAACTGCCCCTTGTCACCAACCTGACCAACAGCATTAAAAGATCAATTTCTTTATTTTTCTTCATCCCTACTCTACTTTTATCGCTATTCTATGGCAAGCATTATTTAGATACCCTTTTGGATTCCACCCCGGTAATATCATGGGTTGGCTTTTTCCATCGGTATCCGTCGCTCTTGCCCATACTTCAAAATATCCAGTTTGTGGAAAAGATACATTTGCAGAAAACTGTTGCCATGCATGTCTGTTTTTCGGTTGTGTTAGCGTACACATTTTCCATGTCGATCCAAAATCTATAGAGTACTCCATTTTGGCCACTTTCAGGTCACCTGCCCATGCATGTCCTCGGATAGGAAGTTGGTCTTTTAATTTAATCATGGCCCCTGTCTTAGGGTAAGTTAATATAGATTTGACTGGCATAGATTCGATGATACACATATCTTCATCTGCCACTTTGGTACCTGGAGAAACAGGTTTGCAAGGAACTCGATACGCTTGACCCTTCATCTTGGTTCCGTCATGAATTTTATTGCGCACCACAATTTTGGACAACCACTTTCCTGAACAGGATGCTGGCCAACCTCCAAATACCAAACGCAATGGAAATCCATTCAATTCTGGAAGTTTTTCTCCATTCATCGCCCATGCAATCAAACTTTCATCTTCCATTGCCTTTGAGATTGGAACGCCTCTAGATATGGCGCTTTTATTTGGATCCCCACTCAGGTGTGTATCACTTCCATAATATCCAATATATACTGCGTTGGATTTCATTCCGACATCTTCTAAAACATCTTTGAGTCGAACACCGGTCCAAGCAGCGCATCCTACTGCTCCTAGTCCCCATTGATTTCCCTTTGCTGGAGGGTTGAATTCTTTACGTCCATTTCCGCCGCATTCTAAAGTCAATTGATAGGTATACTCTTTAAATTTTGTTTTCAAATCTTTAATGGTATACGTCTTGGTTGTCTTTGCGGACTCTCCTTCTATAGTCAATGTCCATGCAGTGCTATCTACATTGACTGGTGGCAAACCATTATTACGAACAAAAAATAGATTATTCGGCGTCAATGCTGGATCTAATAGATGAGGAGGAGTTTCTGCATTCATCGGTCGATCGTTTAGGACGACCATTCTACCATCTTTTCCGATCAATGAATCTACTGTATTTAATCCTATATATTCCAGTTTTTTTGGAAAATTTGCGGCATATACAATATCAATACCTGCTAAAACTCCAAGTGTGGCTATTCCTCCTTTTTTCAAAAAGGAACGTCTTGAATTGTTATTTTTCAATTCTTTACAAAGTTTAAGTTCAAAATATAGATCGAAATATACATTAAATATTTATTGATTTAAAGTCAAACCATAATATTCTAAAGGATGAAAATAATACGTGGTAATAAGCGTAAAATCATTGATTAAGTGCCTATATTCAAACCTTCAAAATACTTAGAAGATCATGAACCGAATTATGTTGTTAATATTATCCTTTCTCGTCTTCCTTAGTATCCATTGTTCTCCAAAACTTTCACCGCAGCACAACAACGGCTGGAAGTCATTACTAGTGGATGACCAATTGGCAAATTTTGAAAAGCTAAATGGACAAGCCTCTTATTATCTAGAAGGAAATGAATTAATTGGAACAAGTAAGTCAAATACACCAAATACTTTTTTGTGCACTAAAGAAAAATATGGCGATTTTATACTGGAGTTTGAGGTATGGGCTGATCCTTTATTGAACTCTGGAGTACAGATCAGAAGTATAAGCGACCCGAATATAATGGATGGAAGAGTGCATGGATATCAGGTTGAAATTGAATCCAGTGATAGAAAATGGGCAGGTGGTATATATGAAGAGGGTAAAAGAGGTTGGTTGTATCCCTTGGATTCAAATCCTAAAGGTCAACAAGCTTTCAAAGTAAACGAGTGGAATCATTATAGAATCGAAGCCATTGGTGATGAAATTGCGACCTGGGTAAATTCAATACAATGCGCCAATTTAAAAGATGATGTTACTGCTTCAGGTTTTATTGGTTTTCAAGTACATGACATAGGAGGAGATTCCAAACTTGAAAATAGACAGATCAAATGGAAGAATATCAAAATTAAAACAACCGATTTAAAAAAAGCACAGTGGAAGAGGTCACCAGAGGCAAAATTATTCATTACTAATAAAAAATAAGAAGTGATTCGTCATTTATTAATCAATTATGTTTTTGTTGTTGCATTGATCTTTACTTTATGTTCATGTAGTGACCCCACCGAAGATTATCTCTCAGAATTCATTATCGACCCAAATCTCGAAATCAAATTGGTGGCCAGTGAACCCCATGTCATTCTTCCCGTAGCCATGATTGAAGATGCGCAACATCGATGGTGGGTCGTCGAAATGCCCGGATATATGAGGGATATTGATGGCAATGATGAGTCTGTTCCCGATGGAAGGGTTGTCATACTTTCGGATACTGACCAAGATGGTATGATAGACCAGCGAACCGTATTTTTAGATAGTTTGGAAAATCCCCGGGCGTTATGTTTCGCCAATAATGGTCTACTTTTCTCCGATGGCAAGTTACTCAAATGGACTGCAATAGAAAACGATGAACCACAGCATACAATTGTAGTTGATTCTTTTTATGTCATCGGTGGCAATATAGAACATCAACCCAATGGGTTACTGTATAATCTGGACAACTGGATTTACAGTGCTAAATCTAATGTACGATATCGATATAAGAATGGAAATTGGATAAAGGAGGCGACAACGTTTAGAGGTCAATGGGGCATTAGCAATGATGCAATTGGAAGATTGATATATAATCACAATTCCGCTCCATTAATCAGTGACTTTACACTACCTAATCAAACGATTGATCACCCTTTTGCAAAAGGAAAACGTGCTACTGGGAGGTACCTAACGGATAACATGCGCATTTTCCCCATTCAAGCCACTTCTGTAAATCGAGGATATCAAGAAGGAGTCTTGGATGCGACTGGTAAAGTGATCAATTACACATCAGCATGCGCACCACATGTATTTTATGGGGAGGGATTGGGTGAGAATAAACCAACCAGTGCATTTGTAGCCGCACCAGAAGGAAATTTAATCGCTCGATATGAATATGAGGAAGAATTTCCTGCAGCAAGAAGAACCATAGAAAAAAGGGAGTTTTTAACTTCTAAAGAAGAGAGCTTTCGTCCAGTTAATTTGATAACAGGATTTGATGGACGATTATACATTGTTGACATGCGAAAGGGCATCATTCAACATAGTGCATATATGTCAAGCTATCTCCGAGAGAAGATACGTACAAAACAACTCGATAAAATCAATGGTAAAGGAAGAATATATGCTGTTCAACAGAAAAACTATTCTGCTCCTACCTTGAATTTGAACCAATTAGAATCAGCAGGTTTAATCGAATTGTTGTACCATCCAAACCTACAAATAAGACTATTTGCTCAGAAAAAATTGGTTGAAATAAATGATTTTAAAAACGTCGATAAACTGTTGTACATGGTCTCAGATTCTTATGGATATTTCGCCTCTACTCATGC
This sequence comes from Saprospiraceae bacterium, assembly GCA_029212405.1. GTDB lineage: Bacteria > Bacteroidota > Bacteroidia > Chitinophagales > Saprospiraceae > CAJXUU01. The sequence goes on along the minus strand of JARGNR010000012.1, from coordinate 42,582 downwards.
CCTTTGGACATTGGAAGGAATGGGCGAATTAAAGTCTTCAGACCTAATTGAATTGGGCCCTTCTATTCAAAATCCAAAAATTCTAATTCACTTCATTGCTTTGAGTAAACAAATCAATCCTCATTCATCGATCTACAAAGAGCTCTATCAAAAATCCATTGCATATGCTGACAGACATTTGGATTTCTTGGTAGCTTCAAGCGTAGGACAAAATCCTGAATTTGATACGATCTGGATGACATTGGCCAATCGACATATAAAAGATGAAGCAATCTGTGAATCCTTGATAAATAGTATAGAAGGTAGAGAGAACCACTTTCTAAATATGCTTGACATAAAAACACACAACATATTGATTAACAATATATTAAATATCCTTTCCAACACAAAAAACAAGGATATTCAAACTCCTAAAATTGTAGAAACACCCTACGATGATGACCGAACAAATGGATTAAAAAAATTCAAAACGTATTGTGCATCTTGCCATGGATTTGATGGTAAAGGTCAAAAAAATGTTGCTCCTTCATTGCAAGAATCGGCCATTATTGATGGGGATGAAAAAACAATTGCAAGAATAATTCTAGAGGGATACTCCACAGAACACAGTTCATATCAAATCATGATGCCTGCTTATATTGAAGATAAAAATATGACTGATCAGGATATTTATGATTTGATTAGTTATCTCAAAAGCACATATACCAGCGATTGGAATAGTATTCAAATTGATGATATTCAAGCACTTCGAAAACAATTAAAATAATATTCCTTTAAGTTGTGACTTAATCAATTTTTCGCGTCTAAAAAATGATTAACAAAGGTTAAAAGATCAATTCCTATTTCTGCACTTATATTTCACTTAAGGTACAGTACCAATATAGTAATTTAACAAAACAAGCATTCTCAAAAACACAACATGACGCTCACGCAAAAGTTGTCGAGTAACTTATTCAAGATTCATCATTAATGACACCCTTTTAATAATGGAATCTTAAGTTGCAGGCAACTTTTTTTTAGTTTATAGTACTTTTCAGTGGACCTGTTAACAATTTCATATCTTGGCATTATGAAACGTATTTTGTTGTTATGGATACTATTGGTTTCTGGGTCTTGTAATGAGAGCATCTGCCCTCTCTATAATTTAGAGCAAATTTCATCTAAACAGATATGTACTCAATGCCAATCTCCTAACTTGCACAAAGTTAATGATGAAACTTTACTCATCACTTATATCCAACAAAAAGCAGACGGCAATGATGCATTAATTTTACGCCATCTTATAAATGACTCTCTTTACACCCCAATAGAAATTGCGCATGGGAAAAATTGGTTTGTCAACTGGGCAGATATTCCTTCGATTGTGAATTTGGATAAAAATGGAAATCGGTTATTAGCGCATTGGTTGCAGATGAGTGCGTCAGGCACCTATGATTATGATATTCAATATTCAGTTTCAAATGATAAAGGAAAGTCATGGGGACCTCCCTCCATTTTGCATGATGATGGTGTAAAAGCAGAACATGGTTTTGTTTCTATGTGTACCACTCCAACAGGTGCTTTTATAACTTGGTTGGACGGTAGGAATACTAAAACACCTTTTTCTTCCACATCTGAAAGAAACGATGACAGCCATCATGACAACCACAATCATCAGGACCATTTACCTATGACTTTACGATCGGCATGGATAGACCAAAATGGTAAAAAAAGTAAAGATATTGAAATAGACAATCGAGTTTGTGATTGTTGTCAAACGGACGCCATCTTAACAAAATCAGGTCCGGTGGTCGTATTCAGAGATAGAGACGAAAATGAAGTCAGAGACATCTCCATTGCCAAATTCAAGAATGGGAAATGGGCCATTAAGCGTATTCATAGGGATAATTGGAAAATTGCAGGATGCCCCGTGAATGGTCCTGCCGTAGCATACAAAAATGGTATTATGGCAGTAGCTTGGTATACTCAAATGAATGATATAGCAAAAGTCTACTTATCTATTTCTCGAGATGATGGAGAGACTTTTTCAGAACAACCAATCTTAATTGACGATGTGGATGTAATTGGAAGAGTAGATGTCACAATTAACTCCAGAGATGAAGCTTTGGTCACTTGGATGAGAAGCTCAGAACAGGAAGCTGATATTTATTGCCGTTTATATCACGAACATATAGGATTATATCCGCCTCAAAAACTACTTCCAACTTCCAGAGAACGAAAGTCTGGATTTCCAATTTTGGAGTACTCGGGTGAAACAATTAAGATGATACACACGAAATCACTACACGAAGAATTATCAATTAATTTGGAGTCATTTTCTTATTTCTAAGCATAAAAACAAGTGTGCTTTTACATTGTCAATCCACCACTACTTCATCCAAAAAAAGCCAACAATCTGCACCTGGGTCAGCATGCCACTTAGGATTCTTTTTTTGAGCTTGGATTTCAAGTTTAATGTATTGTGTGGTTGTAAACGGAATCTCAACGATAAAATCTTTTACAGCGACATCATCCGGGCCTGTTATTTGTGCGTATGTTTCACTTTTCACTTCACTAAAATCTTTGCCATTTGTTGAAACTGAAATGGTAGCGCCTAAAGGTTTAAAGATATATGATCGATAGTCTTGTAGACATCCAAACGAAACACTATTTACTTCTTTTACTTCTCCCATATTCAATATAATAGACACATCGGAGGCACTAAAGCCCAACCAATTCCCATCTGAAAACTGTTCTGATCCCTTTTCTCCATTGATCAAAGTGACATTACCATTTGCGGCATATTTTTCATTAGGTTCTGGAACAATATTACATTCCGTTGGCAAGTAAGTTGACTTCAAAAACGATTTGGAAACTAACTTGCTAGGTTGCCAACCCTCCATTGTTGCCATTGTATTTATTTGTTTAGTTTTATATAAGATGATAGGATTCATGTATAACTCCGAATTTGCTGAGGGTGTACTTCCATCCAACGTGTAGTAGATTTTGGCATTACTTGCAACATGATTGATTTCCACGCTTATACTGTCTTGAAAAATGGTCTTTCCTCCCACAATCGTCGGCGGTAAGAGCTGTACGGCACCAAATACATCTAAATCCTGCCCCAAATCAACATATAAAGAATTCGAGAATGATACCTTGGACAGATCATCTTCTGTAATGTTGGTTTGCCACAAATAAAGTTGTTTCAATTTTGGAAATTGACTGAGGTAGCCCATCAAACTTTTATCCACCTTAGTTTGGTATAAGTTTAAGACTTCCAATTTATTTAAATCTGTGAGTTTTGCAATTCCTTTAGAAGTAATTGAGTTTCTACTAATATCCAACGTTGTTAAATTCTGAAACCTGTTGATCTTCTCTAGCTCTTTATCATTCAAATTAGTTTCACTCAAATGAAGCGCTCGAATGTTTTCATCAAATGCCATGAGCTTGTTCATCGCTTTATTATTTATAGTGCTTCCTTTAGGATAATGAACAGCCAACCATGGAAGGTCTTTTGAAATTTGCTGAACAGGTACTCCATCTTTTTGAATAGCTAGCAGTTTAGATTTGTCTATTTTGGGAATGTTTGCACTTGATGGATCTATTTTGGATTGAATAAATTGTTGTATGTTTTCGGGAGGGCTTAACATTTCGACCGTCGCAGAAAAATCATCAGCAGCTCCAATCCACCACTCCAAAAATTCAATTTCATCAGCTTTTAATTGCAGTTTCCCACTAGGAGGCATATGTTTTTTCTCTGAACTAGGCAAGTGAACTCTAGTCAATAGCAAGCTATTTTCCGAATCCCCCAATGTTATAAACGGACCTGTTTCACCTCCTTTTTTCCATCCTTCCAATGTATGGAGCAACAAGTCTCCTTTTTTCTTTTTAGGATTATGGCAACTTGCACATTTACGTTTCACTATAGGCATGACCAAGTCATTGAACACATGGGCCTGAGAAATATCTGCTATTTCATTCTCTACTCCATTAGGGGCGTCTTCAACAGATAAAAATCCCTCTCCATGAGTGAGACTTCCTCCAAAATGACCAGTCAAAACAAGTAATACAACTATTATGGTAAATACTCCAAAAAATAAATGTTTGTTTTGGACGCGTTTGTAATAGTACCACAACCCGATTGATCCAATTGCAGTTGCTATCCCCAACCACCTATGCACCTCTAAACCATCTCCCTCATACGTTCCATTATTAGATAAAACAATTCCTGAAGCCGCACTTAGAAGAGAAAAAATACATCCTAAAAGTAAAGCAAATGAAATGTCTATTGTCTCTTTCTTTTTAATATAATTGACATAGCCCAAGTGCAAATATGCATAGATAAGTATGCCTATGGGAAGATGTAAAATCAATGGATGTAATTTACCAAATAGTTGAATGAGCGCCATGAAACAGAATTTACATCAATAGATTAATAGTTCATCGATAAAAACCCATGGTTTTTGCCCAGATGCAATGTGCCAACTAGGAATTTCTTGCAACAGTTCTACTCGAATACTTAACCGACCACTTTTCAGTTTTTGCAACGGGATTTCAATAAATTCATTTCCATTTTCTGTGGCTTGACCTGCGTTGGATATACTTTTTTCACCCACCATTGTTTTTCCATGAAATACCTGCACTCTCGAAGGAGAAAAAATCCAAGCATCTTGATTTCGAAGCGTCGATACGATTACCTTCTCTACCATTCTTGGATCAAAATCCACATCAAATACTACCTCTCCTCCACTGTATCCTAGCCAACCTTCCGTATAATCTACTTGTCCTTTTTGTCTGTCTATTAACTCCGACACCCCTTGCGAAGCATATTTTGGATGCGCTTTTCTCTTAGTTTCTACACTACTCATCTTGAATTTTGGCAATTTCACCAACTGCAACGATTTCACCTCACTATCTATAAATGATTTACTACTTGCTCTAGCAAATATTTTCGTAGAATTATCTATGGATATGGGGATCTTATAACTCTGCCATTTTTCATTACCCTCCAACCGATACTCAATCTTTGCTTTATTCTCAGTTGGTCCAATATGAAGAGATATTTTATCGTCAAAAAATGGTTGATCAACTCTCATTTGGGGTGGAGAAAGCTGGATAGATTTAGTTTGGAGATATATAGATCTTTGACATCCTACAAGCATTAGAATTGCTGAACAAAAAAAGGAGAAGAATATAAAATTGATTCTATGTACTTTTTTAACTATCACATTTTTATTTTTCTGTTTGTAAGATTTATACCCTTATCAGTTTAATAGGATATGAATTGCCAGCATTCCATTGACAGACATACATATTTTCATCTTCATCAATGCACACATCATGAGGGTGCTTAAAAATTTGTAATGTTTGATATAGTGGATTCAGTTTTCCATTGGTGTACTTGGGCATGCATCCACCAGGTGCAGAAACCAATTGATTCTCTTTATTTAATATACTCACAAATCCCGTATTGGAACTACCATTACCTGACCATATAGTTGCTAAGTAAACAGTATCATCCTTAATAACAGGCCTACAAATATATGCCCCATCTAAATGTATACTGGACTCATAAGTCCCATCCATGGCAAAATATTTCAATTTATTTTGTTGCCTCGCTGTAATCAACAAACGCTCTTTTCCATTGCGGGAATCAATTGCAATTCCATGCGCATTAAAAAACTGATCTTCTTGCTCTCCCCTACCACCAAACACTTTTTCAATTCTTCCATATTGATTGTATTTTATAATATATTGACTCCCATATCCATCTGCTACATAAATATCTCCATTGGAAGCAATAGCTGTTTCTGTGGGAAGATATTCTTCTGGCTTAGTGTAATTCGCTGCAGCCCTTGGAAACGGAAGTATCAACACTTCTTTTCCGTCTAAATCTGTTTTAATCACCTCATGTCGAACTGTATCTGTAATGTATAGAAACTCCTCTCCTCCTTCATCCATTAAGGTTAATCCATGTCCTCCTGGATAGGTTTTACCCCAGGATTTCACAAGTGTACCGTCCTTGTTGTACATGAGAATATTGTTCCGAATATCATTGGTCAGTAGAATAATATTTCCCGCTTTCGTATACACCATTTCGTGACAATCCTTTACTGGAAATTTGGATGAATCCAACAATCCCCAATTCATATCTACTTTGTATCTATATGCTCCATGACCAATAATCACATCTTTCTCCGCAAACATCCGCAGAGATACACTTCTCATCGTCATACTTGCCGTAAGTATACTGGCATGCCTAAGGAAGGATCTTCTTGATATATAATAATTATGATTCATCATGCCAAGATATCATTTATGACATGACCAGAGACATCTGTCAACCGAAATCTACGACCTTGATGCTTATAGGTAAACTTTTCATGGTTGATCCCCAATTGGTGCATGAGGGTAGCCTGAAAATCGTGAACATGTACAGGATCCTTACTAATATTGTATCCAAAATCGTCCGTTTCTCCGTACGTTATACCTGGTTTAATTCCTCCTCCCGCCATCCAAATCGTAAAACATCTAGGATGATGATCTCGTCCAAAGTTGTTTTCAGTTAACGTCCCTTGAGAATAATTTGTCCGACCAAATTCACCACCCCAAATGACCAGCGTATCATCCAGCATACCTCTTTGTTTCAAATCCATCACTAGAGCAGCGGATGCTTGATCTACATCTTTAGCCTGCTTTGCAACTGCATCTGGTAAATTGTCATGATGATCCCAACCCATATGATACAATTGCACAAAGCGAACCCCTTTTTCAGCCAATCGTCTGGCTAGTAATGCATTGGCAGCATAGGTGCCAGGCATCATTGATTCCGCCCCATACATTTTATAAATATAATCAGGTTCCGTACCTACATCCATTATTTCCGGGACAGACGTTTGCATCTTGTAAGCCATTTCATACTGTGCTATTCTACTTGTAATTTCTGGATCACCAAATTGTTGGGCTTGTAGTTCATTTAGTGCTGCAACTTGGTCCAGCATTTTTCTTCTTTCCTTACGATCCATACCCTTAGGATCTTTTAAATACAACACAGGATCCTTAGCAGCTCTAAATTGAACGCCTTGATGCAACGAATGTAAAAAACCATTGCCCCACAATCGATTATATAATGGTTGTCCAAATTTTCTACCTGTTCCTCTAGATAGTAAAACAGTAAATGTGGGTAGGTTATCATTCATACTGCCTAGTCCATAACTCAACCAAGACCCCATGCTAGGTCTTCCTGGTTGTTGAGATCCAGTTTGGAAAAACGTAATGGCTGGATCATGATTAATGGCTTCTGTATGCATAGACTTTATCACACAAATATCATCGGCAATTTTGGATGTATAGGGCAATAAATCACTCATCCATGTTCCCGATTTTCCATGTTGTGCAAATGTATAAGGGGAGCCTACTAATGGAAAACTTTCCTGACCTGAGGACATTCCCGTAAGTCGTTGTCCCATGCGTATCTCTGCAGGTAAATTCTGCCCTCTCATTTTATGAAGCAGCGGCTTATGATCAAATAACTCTAGTTGGGAAGGACCACCACTTTGAAAAAGATAGATCACTCGTTTGGCTTTGGGCGCAAAGTCCAGATTCCCTAATGCTCCACCAATACGCTGAATGATCCTGCTGGTTTCCTGACTTTCTGCTCCACCACACCCGAATAAGGAAGCTAATGCCGCAGTTCCTATTCCCAAAGCAGATTTAGCCAAAAAGGCTCTGCGATTCATTCCGTAATTTCGTTCCTGAATTTCTTTATGCATTAGGATTTGGTTAAAGTCTCATCAAGGTTATAAATTATACTCGCCAACATGCCATACGCAGCCAGTTCTGACCGGTTTTGGGATGAAGGCAACTGGATCATCGTATTGCTTAAATACTCCTCAGCCAATGCTTCATTTTTATTAAGTCTAGTAATTTGATCATTCAAATAATCCGATAAATAATCTACTTCAACTTTTTCTGGTGATCTAGAAGTTGCATTCAAAAACATGAACGATATGCGTTCATCCACCTTAGAGAATTCATTCATAGATCGTGAAGCCATAGCAATAGATGCCTCAATTATTTCTGGGTTATTCATCATGACTAATGCTTGAAGAGGTGTACTGGTTGTTTCTCTTTTCACCATACAAAAGTCTCTACTTACAGCATCAAATGTCATCATACTAGGAGGAGGTACTGTACGTTTCCAAAACGTATATAAACTTCTTCTGAATCGTTGATCTCCCTCATCAATTTTATATTCTGAGGTACTTCCTCCACCTCCGCCTGTTTTTTCTTTCCATAATCCTGGTGGCTGATAGGGTTTCACACTGGGCCCTCCCATGGTATGTACGAGCAAGTCACTGGTTTCTAGAATATGGTCTCGGATATTTTCTGCAGTTAATCTTGTTCGTGGTGCTCTTGCATACCATCTGTTTTCAGGATCTTTCTCCAAGGCAGCTTTTGTGCTTTTTGACGATCGTTGAAAAGTCTGACTCATTAAGATATACTTCAACATATATTTTATGTCCCAATCACTCTTCATAAACGTAAAGGCCAGATGATCCAATAATTCAGGATGTGAAGGCAGTGCTCCTTGGGCACCAAAATCATCGGATGTGGAGACCAATCCATTGCCAAAACACTTTTGCCACAATCTATTGACTGCAACTCTAGCGGTTAAAGGATTAGCTGAATCAAATAACCACATCGCAAGTCCTTTTCTGTTTTTGGGATAATCAGCAAAATCCAAGATCGACGCAGGTACATTGGGTTCTACTTTTTCAGTGGGTTTGTTATACATTCCTCGATCAAGAATAAATGTTTCTCTTGGTTTGGGCATTTCTTCCATAACCAAAAGAGGTATTTTACTGAGGGTATCTAAATTATTGATAAAGTGTAGTACAGAGTCAATTTCGCCTTGACGAATTTCAATGTACGGTTCTGGAATCGCACCATATTCCTCAATGAGCCCTTTTTCTGGAACATTATTAAAGAATGCAAATAAACTGTAGTAGTCTTTTTGAGTAATTGGGTCATATTTATGATCATGGCAACGTGCACATTCCACAGACATCCCTAAGAATGCTTTTCCAAAAGTCATGGTTCGATCCGCTACATATTCTGTTCGGTATTCTTCCGGAATGACGCCTCCTTCTTGAGTAATACTGTGGTTCCGATTGAATGCGGTAGCAATAATTTGTTCTCTGCTAGCTTCGGGTAAAAGATCCCCTGCTAATTGATAGCTGACAAAATCATCATAGGCCATGTTTTGGTTGAATGAATGAATCACCCAATCCCTCCAAGGCCACATGGTACGCTCTAAGTCATCTTGATACCCATGTGTATCTGCATATCTCGCCAAATCCAGCCAATCGGTAGCCATATGCTCTCCATAGGCATCTTGTTCGAGGTAATAATCCACCATGCCAGCATACGCATCCTCTGAATCATCCTCTAAGAATCGATCTATTTCATCAATGCTGGGCGGTAATCCTGTCAATGTAAATGAAATCCGACGAAGCAAATACTCTTTTCTAGCAATTGGTTCAATTGCTAAAGATTGTCCTTCTATTTTGTTTACGATAAACTTGTCAATATCGTTATTTACAAAATTCGTTGGATTGATCTCTGGAACTCTATTTTCAATAGGCAAGAGTGCCCAGTGTTTCTTATAGGTTGCGCCTTGTTCGACCCACTTTTCTAATAGCTTTTTTTCATAAACATTCAATACTAGATTTGATTCAGGTGGAGGCATTACTTCTGCAGGATCAGCCGTATTAATTCTGTGAATAAGATTACTTTTCAACACATTGCCAGGAACGATTGCATATTGATCTTTTTGCTCACCTAATGCTTTTGTCGCTGATTCAAAATCTACAAAGGAAAGTCCTGCTTCAATCTTACTTTTATCGGGCCCATGGCACTTGAAGCATCGATCTGAAAGAATAGGTTTGATATGAAAATTGAAATCTATAATCTCAGGAATGGTCTCAGAAGGTATAGAAGGATTTTCTTGAACTACATCATTTTCCTCTTGCGTAAATTGACATGAATAGGCAATCAAAATTAAAAAGACCAGTAAAGGACTTTGAAAATTGACAAACCGATTAAATTTGTATTTATTCATGGAGTACAGATTCGCTCTAAAAGTAAAATTTTTATTTCGATATCTGTAAAACTATATTTCTATTAATTTCTTATACTATTTAGAAAGTTACTTTCATGATAGAAATTAGCATACCATATTTTCACATGAATCAACAAAACTGCTGATAATGGCGAAGAGCTGCTGTAAAAAAAAATGCTGTAAGAAATACAAGAAAAAAGGGAAAACCAACTGTAAAAAATGCCCTAAAGCATGCAAAACATGTCGTTTACAAGCGCCAGACTCTTTTAATCATCAATTATAATAAGCCAAAATTTCCTTTCTAATAAATATTACTTGATTTCTATTTTCTGGAAGTTAGCATCAACAACAATTATTTCTCCATTGTTTATATCCATACGAGTGCCATCTACGTGAACCTCCTTGATTTGGAAAGGCATTCCTTTGAAATTCAGTCTATACCTGTCAAAAGAAGCAGAATAGTCCCCCTCAATATCTTGCGTAACTGTCAGACTATCTTGGTCCCCAAGCAAGTCAAATTTGGCAAGTCTGTATCCTCCATTTTCATAAGCCCATCCTCATAATATTCACTGTATTCCGTCCCAACTTTATGGTATACATTTAAGGTGACTTCATCAATCGTTTTTTCACCCACGTATTGTTGGATCGGGTAATTTGGAATAATTGCTCCTTTTTTAATGAAAATTGGAATTTTATCAATTTCGATTAAAAAATTGTATTCCATATTCCCCAAGTAACTCACATCCGACCAGTAGTCTACCCATTCTCCTTTTGGCAAATAGAAATGCTTGGTTGATATTTCTGGTTTCATGACTGGACACACTAAAATGTGATCTCCGCACAAAAACTCATAATCTCTATCTATATTTTCTCGATCGGTTTGATCATAAAATACAATCGGTCTCAACATTGGTGATCCTTCCTTGTGATACTGATAAAAGGTCGTGTATAAATAAGGAAGAAGTTGGTATCGAATTTCAACAAACTTTTTGTACATCGCCGTACATTCATCTCCAAATGCCCATGGCTCTTGATCTCCATGATCTCCAGAAGAGTGCACTCTACAAAAAGGGTGAAAAATTCCCATTTGGATCCATCGAATCATTAATTCTGGTGTAGGTTGTCCAATAAATCCACCAATATCTGATCCACAAAATGATACTCCTGAGATGGCCAATCGCTGTGCTTGGGTATCCGCTAACCATAGATGTTCCCAAGTTGCGATATTGTCTCCTGTCCATACTGAACTGTACCGCTGCATTCCAGCATATCCAGATCGAGTAATGATCAATGACCGTTTGCCATCTTTGAATTTTTTCACTCCTTCAGCAGTGGCTCTAGCCATCTGCATTCCATAAATATTATGGGCTTTTCTATGACTTGTCTGATGTCCATCATAATCATGTAATACATCGACTGGAAAAGTCTTGGATTCTACCTCAAATAAAGCAGGCTCATTCATATCGTTCCATACTCCAGCAACTCCGATTTCTGCAATCAACTCTTTATATAATCCAGCCCACCATTCTCTTACTTCAGGTCTTGTGAAATCTGGAAAATAACACATACCCGGCCAAACTTTGCCTTCTACATAGGGACCATCCATTCTTCTACAAAAATATCCCTTTTCCAACCCTTCTTTAAATATCGGATAATCCAAATCCTTTTTAATTCCCGGATCAATAATAACCATGGTTTTCCAACCATCTTCTTTTAGCTCGTCCACCATTTTCTTTGGATCGGGAAAATATTCCTTATTCCAGGTAAAACATCGAAACCCATCCATATAATCTATATCCAGATAGATGGCATCACATGGAATCTCAAGCTTTCGCATGGTTGATGTGATTTCTTTCACCTTTGTTTCTGGGTAATAGCTCCATTTACATTGCTGAAAACCCAATGCCCACATCGGTGGAAGTTCGGGTGTGCCCGTCAATAAAGTATACCTTCTACACACATCCATTAGCTCTGGACCTGCAATGAAGTAATAATTCATTTCTCCTCCTTGGGCCCAAAATGAAGCTGCATTTTTTCGTTCATGCCCAAAATCAAAATAAGCTTTAAATGTATTGTCGAAGAAAATCCCATATCCGATATTACTATGTAATCCATAATACATCGGAATACTCTTATATAATGGGTCGGTATTGTAGTGGTAGCCATATTCATCGGTTCCCCAATTTTGAAAACGCTTTCCTTTTATATTCAGATCAGTCGGTTTGTCCCCTAAACCATAAAACGCCTCATTGAATTGAATTTGCTTGCTATTTTGAACAATGTACCCGCCATACTCTGCATTGGGCTCCCAATGAAACCCTTTATCATCATCTACAATAATTCGTCCCTGATGATCATAAATACTTACTCGAAGATCTCTTTTGGCTATTTTACAGACTACCGCTTTTGTCTTAATTGTCAACAACTTTTCTTCTTCGATAATATCTAAGTCGACCTTTTTTGCTTGATAATCAGGTGCGATTGCATAAGAAAAGTCATCTTCAAACAATCCCTCTACCGCATATCTAAATCTTAATATATATTCATCAAGTGGATAGACTCGTAAGGCAACTCCATTGTGGTCCTTAATTTCTACAAAATCCTCTTGTTTGTCATACGACAACATAGCTGATGGATACCCTTCTGTATCAGAATATATGATCGGTGTTATAACTTCCATTGTTGTATTATTTGCCCCTTCTTATTACAAGAAGGAAAATTTTAAGGCGCAAATATACTATTGTTTATTTACTTAGTGTGAGAATTACACTTTGGATTTTCCAATTTGAATATTGTCTTCGATATATGCATTCTTTTTTATCACAACAACTCCTTCCCGAATACAATAAGTGTCCGTTTCTGTATCTTCCAATGAATCGTCTCCTATAATGGTAACATTATTCCCAATCCGCACATTCTTATCCAAAATTGCGCGCTGGATATAACAATGACTTCCTATACCCAACAATTCGTTATCATCTAGTTCATTAATTTCATTCACCGTCTGATGTCTATCATTCCCCATTACAATCGAATCATAAATCACAGTATTTCGACCAATTCTAGAACGTACACCTACTACACTATTGGCTACTTCTTTTGCATGACAAATACACCCTTCAGAGAACAAACCAAAATTAATAACCGTACCAAATATTTTTGTAGGAGCCAACATCCGAGCATGTGTATAAATCTTACGGACGTTATCATATAAATGAAATTCAGGGAGAAAAGAGGTCAGCTTCAAGTTTTCTTCCCAGAAAGAATGAATATTTCCAATATCCGCCCAATAGCCATCATACAAATAGCTCTTTACTTTATACTTTTCTGTATTTACAGCATAAGGGATAATCTCTTTACCAAAATCATTGGAGCCTTCATTTTCAGCAAATAAATCGTCCATGGCTTGTTTATTGAACACATAAATCCCCATTGATGCCAAATAATCTTTACCCTGATCTGTATAAGTAGAAGGCAATTCAGATTTCCAATTGCCTACTTCATCCAAAGATGGTTTTTCAACAAAGGAATCAATATTCCCATCTGCCGCAGTTTTCATAATTCCAAAACTAGTTGCTTCTTTTTCTACCACAGGTATTGTTGCAATAGTTAGATCCGCCTCAGAGTTTTTATGATTCTCTAAAATCTCTTCCAAATCCATATTGTACAACTGATCTCCAGACAGAATCAATACATAATCATGGTCTACCTTTTTTAGTCGAGACATAGACTGACGCACCGCATCTGCTGTTCCCTGAAACCAATCCAAGTTATCTCTAGTTTGCTCTGCAGCCAAAATATCCACAAATCCCGAGGAAAACATGTCAAAGTGATAGGTATTCTTAATATGCATATTTAGAGATGCTGAATTAAACATCGTCAATACAAACATCTTATGAATTTTGCTATTAATACAATTACTGATCGGAATATCAATTAATCTATATTTACCTGCAATCGGGACTGCTGGCTTAGATCGTTGAGCAGTCAAAGGGTAAAGTCTGGATCCTACTCCTCCTCCCAGAATAATAGCTACTGTTCTTTCTGTTGTTGACATATTTTATATTTTGACGATTACTAAGTTAACTTTTCTTATTGATTTAATTGTTGGTACATTTCTGCATATTTTTGTGCTGATTGATCCCATGACCAATCAATCCCCATGATTTTTTCTACGAGCTGTCCCAACTCTTTTTTAGATTTATAGAGGTGTACTGCTCTTTCTATTCCTTTAGCAAATCCAGCGGTATCTATGGTTTCTGCGACAATACCATTTCCTTTTTGAGAAATATCCGGAACCGTATCTTTCAAACCGCCAACATTGGATACCATTGGAATCGTTCCATATCGCATTGCATACATTTGGTTCAATCCACAAGGTTCAAATCTTGAGGGCATCATCAAAAAATCACATGCCGCATAAATAGCTCTAGCCATTTTTTCATCGTAGGCAATGGTTACAGAAATGTCTCTAGGATAACGATTTGATAATTCAGTCAGTGCCTGTTCAATAGCTTTATCTCCTGAGCCCAAAATCACTGTAGAAAATTGAAGGCCCTTCGATAAACTTTCTTCGATCGATGATGCTAAAACGTCAGCTCCTTTTTGGGTAGCCATTCTTCCTATAAAACCAATCAACGGTCTCCTTGACTTAAGATTTAAGCGCTTGATTAGCGCAGATTTGTTTTTTGATTTAAAACTTTTCCAATTGGTTCCCTTAAGATGATGGTCAAGAAATTCATCCGTTTTTGGGTCCCAAAGCTCATTATCTATACCATTTATTATTCCTTCGCATTTCTCTCTCTCGCTGGAGACTAAAGGAGTGAGCGTATCAAAATCATTGATTAATTCCTGCATGTAAGATGGAGAAACTGTATTGACTACCCAAGAGCATTTGATAGCAGTAGCCAAACTGTTTATTGCCCCATCCCAGTCCAACAATCCAGCATGTCTCGGATCATAGTAAGGAAAATAGCGATGTACGCTCCAGTCGAATATTCCTCGGTATTGCCCATTATGAATTGTAAAAACAGTTGGCTTTTTTGATAACATTTCAAACTGATGGCAGCACTTTAAAAAAAATGGAATAAGCCCTGTCATATGATCATGGCAGTGAAAAACATCGAATAAGTCAGCTTCATGACTGAGCCAATCCAGAATAGCCAATTGAAAGCTAATGTTTCGTTCTGGTTCATCGGGATATCCATGGCCATTTTCAGCTAGATAAATATCTTCTCTATCGAAGAGCCCTGGAATATCTACACAGTAAAATGGGTAGGGCAATGTTCCCTCTAATCGCTGTATGCGAAAATCAACTATTCTATCATCGAGGTTTAGTTCACCACTATATTGAGTAACAAAACTTTGTTGTTCAAACCAAGTACGTTTATATCTAGGAGTAATGACACTTGCTTCTATTCCTTGCCCTGGCAAATATAGGGGAAGAGCCCCTACAACGTCTCCCATCCCCCCTGCTTTTGCTGCAGGGTAACATTCTGTGGATATATGTATTACTTTTGTCAACGTAAACTATTTATTTTGATTTTAAAATGATTCCAGCCAATGGAGGAAGTGTGAGGTTTAGTGAATACGGCCTACCATGAGACTCCATTTCATCAGCCATTAATTCTCCTGAGTTTAATACATTGCTTCCTCCATATTCTATTCGATCACTATTCATTATTTCGACATATTCTGTATGTTCTGGCACGCCTATTCTGTAGTTTTCACGAACAACAGGAGCAAAATTAAGAACCACGACTACGTATTCTTTTTGAGATTTTCTCATCAAACAAAGCACCGTATTCTCGCTGTCTGAATAATCTATCCATTCGTATCCTTCTGGAGTATAGTTTAACCGGTATAAGGATTCTTCATTTTTATATATGTGATTCAACTCAGAAACAAACGTTTTCAGTCCAGAATGTAAAGAAGAATTTAATAATTCCCAGTGTAATGAATAATTCACATTCCATTCTGATGTTTGCCCAAATTCACAGCCCATGAAAAGCAATTTTTGTCCAGGATGGGTATACATACTCAGATACAATAATCTAAGATTCGCAATTTTTTTCCAATCATCTCCAGGCATTTTCTCAAAAAGAGAGCCTTTACCGTGGACTACTTCATCATGGGAAAGCGGTAAAATGTAATTTTCAGTAAATGCATAGGTAAGACTTCTACTGATCTCGTGATGATGATATTTTCTATGAATCGGATCTTTACTAAAATACTCTAATCCATCATTCATCCAACCCATCATCCACTTCAATCCAAAACCAAGGCCATTCATATCTACTGGTCTGGTTACTCCTGGAAAAGCGGTACTTTCCTCCGCTATCATATGGATATCAGGAAAGTCGTGGTACATACTTTTATTTAAAGTCCGCAAAAATTCTGCTGCTGCTAAATATTCATTGCCTCCGTACATATTAGGACTCCATTCCCCTTCCTCTCTACTATAGTCCAAATACAACATAGACGCGACAGCATCCACTCTCAAACCATCAGTATGATATTGATCCAACCAAAACCGAGCACTGGATAGTAAAAATGAGCGAATCTGTGGACGTTCAAAATTAAAAATTAAACTGTTCCAATCGGGATGAAATCCTTTACCTCGATCAGGGTGTTCATACAATGCAGAGCCATCAAAATCAGCCAAAGCATGTACATCTGAGGGGAAATGAGCAGGTACCCAATCCAGAATAACTCCTATTCCCGCTTGATGTAAACGATCTACTAATAATTTAAATAATTCAGTATTTCCATACCTACTGCTGGGTGCAAAATATCCAGTACAAAGGTAGCCCCATGAAGGATAAAATGGATGTTCCATGACAGGCATAAATTCTACATGCGTAAAATTCATTTCCTTCACATAAGTAACCAGCTCTACCGCTAATTCATCATAGTGCAAGGATCTGCTTCCATCTGAGTTTTTCTTCCAACTGCCTAGATGAACTTCATAGACTGTCATCGGCTTGTTGAGATCATTATTTTCAGATCGATGGATCAACCATTCTTGATCTTCCCATTGATATTCATCATTCCAAACAATACTGGCGGTCTTAGGTGGCATTTCATACAATCGCGCATAGGGATCTGCCTTTTCTCGAACCACATCATCTTGATGAGAATGCAATCGATATTTGTACAGAGTACCTTTCGCTACTCCGGGTATAAATCCTTCCCATACACCAGAACCATCCCACCGTACATTTAGTCGATGATCATGTCCTTGCCAGTGATTGAAATCACCAATAACCTCTACGGATGAAGCGGCAGGTGCATACACAGCAAAGTAAGTCCCTTCTTCCCCATCTACCATTAGGGTGTGGCTTCCAAATTTCTCATATAGTCTTGTATGAAAACCTGCTGCGAATAATTCAAGATCATAGTCGGTAAAAAGGGAGTGAGCTTTAACCATAGAAAGAATGGGTTTTATTAAAAAAGAAGTATAAGTAATTCTGAATGAGAAATATTTAAGTAAGATTAATATTTAATATTACTAGAAAATTCGCATAAAAACAATAATATAAAGAATTTATAAAAATGCCTAAATAAAGATTAAAAAGCATTGTTAAATAAAAGTATATTTAATTAGTCGAGTAGTTTTCTCCTAAAGGTCTACTTCAACACTGTTTTCCCAAGACTGTCAAATCGACTGCCAGGCCTTAGACGGATACGATCAAGATTAACATCAAATAGATTCAACTTATTATAATTTTTTAGGACACCGTACACATCAAATCCTAAACCCGATGAGTTTTTGAGATCACACCTACCATTTATAAACATCGAACCATATATTCTAGCCGATGGGATACTATTATTGTTTTGGCTATTTATAATTAGTGTACTGTTCTCCACAACATCCAATTGACTTCCTGAATCTATCTCTAAACTTGCACATTCATAGATACCATCAACTATGACGCTACTAAAATCATTAATAATAACATGTTGGCAAGGTAACGGAACCAATTCTTGATTCCAGTTCATTGGATTGCTCCAGACATTGCTTCCACCATTTCCACTCCAGATTACAGTATTTCCTAAATCGGCCTTACCATCGCAATCGTCATCTATTCCATTGCAGAGTTCTATTGCTCCTGGATAAATTGCACTGTTTGTATCCTGACAGTCTAAGTCATCACAAAATCCATCATTATCACTATCTATACCCGACGTTCCATAACAAGGGATGCAATCATCGACATCAATTAAATATGCTTCTATGAGATCAAAATAACTGTCATTATCTGTTCCACCATTTCGGATGCCTTTTAATACAACGATACAGCTATCTATTCCTTCAGGTACTGCAACAATCCCCCCCTTTTTAATCCATGTACTGGTGGCATTGGATAATACGTCACTGGTAACTACAATTGAATCCTTATTATATAGATCAACGTAGATTTCGGGTACATCTGAACCTGAAAAGTCTCTCATATATGCGCTAAACGCAAATTTAAGGCTGTCTGAATCAATCTCATTTTGAAAACTGGTCAAGTCTATTGTTTGAGTTGCAATACCCAATGGAGATTCATTTTGACATATTCCACCCACTGCAAAGTTATGTGTTCCTTCAAAAGGTGAAACAGAATTGCATTCCCCTGATTCTAAAGATTCAATATCTCCAATCCAATTCTGAATCCCGTTCTCGGCATCACCATTAACAACAAGGTTTGAACTCAAGGTATCAATGTTACCTTGAGTAAAAAAATAGGCAGGTTCTGACCAATTGCTCCATTCCAAATTTTGATTTCGATACCTTACCCTCCAAAATAGAGAATCTGTTGAACTTAAATTATCAAATGATTCGTCGGTCAAATCGTCGTCCTCTTGCGTATTTATTTCATTATAAAAATTTTCATTTTGCGCCCACTTTTCTGTCAACACTGATGAAAAGTCAGACTCGTCCGTAATTTGCCAATGTGAAGCTTGGTGGGAATCATCCACTCCATAAAATTCGGATGCTTTTAATTGAAGACAGTTAGGAGGCAAAGTATCACCATTGGGAAATAGCGCTATAGGAGTAGATGGTTTGATGTCATTGTTCAAAATTGTGATTTCATCTCGCAATATATTCTCTTGAATAAGATCTTGATCTCCTCTGGAATATCGTCTTAATGTAAATGTAGGATCTTCACCCGCTACTACATCTATGTATACAAATCCATATTCATCTTGACTTTTGACAAACTCTGCATAATCTGCATTCGGAAATTCACCCCAATTATCTATTGCACCTCCAGCAGTAGCGACATTCACCCAAAGATGTTTGTGGTCTCTGGATTGACCTCTACTGTATCCATGGGTGTGGCCAAAAAAGTGTATAGACGCTTTTTTACAATCCGTAGTAAATGATTCCAAAGAATCCACTACACTTCCTGTAAAACTACTTTCACCAGGTGTCCATAACTCTGACTTATACGGATGATGCAATTCTGCAAATACAAAATCTATGGTAGAGTTCATACATGTAGAATCCAATAATTCGCTCAACCAATTGAGCTGCGTGTTCTTATCACTGGAATTACTGTTGGAGTTCAGTCCAATAATTCTCACGTTGGAAATGTCTTTGTACCAGCACTGTTCTTCAAGCGCAGTTGGTCCATTGTCCGGAAGGGTAAAGTATTTCAAAAAATTGGGAAGTCCCCCTCCAAAATATTCATGATTCCCAGGTACAGGATATAGAGGTACATTTGGAGTTATACTATCTGCCTTGGAAAAAAAGTGATTTTGCCACTGGGAATAGGTTCCACCCGTAACTACCAAATCTCCAGGAATAAGAATCGCTTCCAGATCATACAAAGAATCGCCAATTTCTGAAAATACAGTTGGTACAATACCTTCTTCAATAATTTCTCTAAACTTATCTGGTTTACTTCCATCTCTCTGCATATCACTGATTGCTATAAATTGAGTGTTTTGCTCTTCAGAAGATAATTGTAGTGTTCTAAATGTTTTCAGTTGACTCTGGACCCCATTTGTTAATGTCACCTTATAATAATACTTGGTAGATTCCTGTAATGAAGAAAGTATTGCAGCATGGATACGAGAAGTTCCATTGCCCACAATCGTAGTACTTGCAATGGATTGATTTAAACTGAATGGGTCGGTACCATATAATACACTGCCATCGATCTCGTCATCTGTTTCCCACATTATTGTCACCTTATCCTGAGCAAGGTCTTGTAAATATGGATGAATAATAATGCTTTGGGCCAATATAGGACCTATACTGCATACCATGATAAGAACTAAAAACAATTTCAAAAAAACTACAAGTAATGAAAAAATACGGTTCATAAGTTCCGAGCAATATTGTAAGTATATATAATAAGGTAGGGCAAATTCAATTGAGCAATCAAATATAATCTTTATCTACCTGAAAGTCATTGAAGCATCTAATTATTACTTTTATTATAATTATTATAGAAATACCCCCAAATAGTGTAAAATACTTTACATTTAATTCCAATTATTATACTTTTCATAGTAATTATTATAATTGTTATAATAATGTATTACATTTGCAATAGATTTAATTGAAAGAATAAATATTAAATAAAAAACCTTCTCAAATTAAACTATGGGAGTTGACGTTAGAATACAAAATTTAATTGACCATTATGAACTCAATGTTTCGAGTTTCAGCAAATCAATTGGTTTAAATGGCAACGTCACAATTTATAAAATCGTTAAAGGAGAATCCTCTCCTTCTTTTGCAACTCTTTTAAAAATAAAAGAATCATATCCAGAAGTGAATATTGATTGGATTTTATCAGGCGAAGGCGAAATGTTGATCACACAAACGAAAGACATTAGTTGGTATGAAGACCAGCTCGAAAACGCTAAGGAAGAGATTAAATGGCATAGAGAACTCGTGGAAACATTAAAAATTGCCCTTACCACGCAATTGGTTCCCGACAATCAAAAAACCACGCCCTTAAAAGCAAAGATTTAATTGTTCTTACAGCATATTCAAAAATACCCTTTTGTATGTTGAAAAAAAAACACTCTCGGATTGAGAGTGTTTTTTTTGTTTTATAGTAATTGCATCCTAAAAGAATCCTAGTTCAATCATTTATTCACATCTATAATAAATACAGACATACCAATAAGAAAGTCTGTCACTAACTCTCTTTGCTCATTTTGGCATATGGTCCATCAATAATGTAAAGTGGCATACAATCACAACACTCCTGATAATAATTATAATATTTATCAATTACATTTATAATACCACTAATACACAAACTTATGGGAGTTGATGAAAGAATAAAAAAGTTGATTGACCGCTACGAACTAAACGTATCGAGTTTCAGTAAATCAATTGGTTTAACTGGAAATGTAACCATATATAAAATAGTGAAAGGTGAGTCTGCTCCATCCTTTGCAACATTGCTTAAAATCAAAGCGGCATACCCAGAAATTAATATCGATTGGATATTAACTGGTGAAGGAGAAATGATAATCGATAAAAGAAAAGACATCAGTTGGTATGAAAATCAACTAGAAAGTGCAAAAGAAGAAATAAAATGGCATAGAGAACTTGTTGAAACACTTAAAATAGCAATCAACAACCAAGTTAAGCCAGAAGAAATAAGTAAAAAGACGACAAAAGTGAAAACATAAAGTAAAATACATGACTCAAAACCACCCTTTTGGAGTAAAACAGATACACCCTCCAAATAGAGGGTGTACCTTTAGATCATTATGGAAAATGCATTTATGAGTTAGAGCTCGTCTGCATCGTCAATAATGAAAGCAATAATGATTTCAATAAATACTGACATAATATGTAGTTTTGATTCACTACAAATTACAACATTTAAAATGAACTATCAAAATGAGTATGGTAATTACGGTAAAAAAATTTCCTGAGGCATTTCCTTGTGACATTGAAAATTTAACAGAAAGGGATGCAATTAGAATAATTGCCCAGACCAAAAGTAAAGGTAGTAAACTCCAAAAAGACTCTTTTCAATTAATGGAAAGCCACCTAGCCGTTCGAAAATTATTTCAAATGGGGCTAAGGAACGAAGCCGTCAAATTGGCCGAAGATGTAATCCATAATGCGGATTGGTTTCAACACTTTGACATCGCCCAAAACATATGTAAGCTTTTGGTGCGAAACGCTTATTTGACCGAAGACTTAGAAGAAATTCGGTTGTACGATCAGATGTATAAACACTATACTGAGATCATACAATTAGAGTACGATAGTCAAATAATTTATGGAGATTTACTTTACAATTACGAAAGAGGTCTTCCGGTAGAAAAACAAGATATTCTTCGAAACTTGTCTCTCATCAAGCGAAAGATGAAGACAACCAATTGCATGATTTACTATTATTATTATCAATGTATGTTGATGATAGCCGAAGATAACGAGTATGAAAATATTTGTTTAGAAGCAATTGAATATTATGATAATTTATATTTCTTACACACTTCGTTTATTAGTATTTTCATCAACAAACTTATTAATCACTATCTGAAAACTGATAACTTGATAAGTTCGGAAGCTTTAATCCACAAACATTTACCAAAATGTGAGGAAGGTACAGGAACCTGGTTTAGATATCAGAGAGCATTAATTGATCTCAATTCTAAGCAAGATAATTTACCTCAAGCACTTCGATTATGTGATAAGGTGTTAGAAACTCCAAAGTTTAAAGGGTTAACTAAACAGGATCAAGAAGAATGGAACGTTGTCAAAGAACAACTTAAAGAAACACTGGTTCGTGTAAACTAAAAAATGTAACTTTCTGAGGAATTAAGGTCATCTAAATTGTAATTTTGATTTCATTTTGCAATCAAAGTATTAGCTTATCAATAATTTATTTTTGTATTGTTCCAAAAAGCAAATAATACAACCTACTATTTATGTGACTTTCATCCATGAAATTTGAACCAAATCAAAGATATATTTCGGTGTATGAAACTAAAATAGTCATCCCGTACTAATATAGACTTATACATTCTATAAAAAACTTAAAAAAGCAGTAGAGGACATATATCCTTTACTGCTTTTTTCTTCTATCTGCTTTGATTTCAACTTCATTTTGCTCATGCATATATCCTTTTTGTTCCAGTTACAGATAAATCTCCTAGCTCTACATCAAATACAACTTATGCTTTTAAGTTCTTGGAATCTGTTTTACATAGTTGACTTTCAATTCTTTACTCATTCGTTACTTTTTTGTGTAACGCTATCTTAGCACAGGACAATGAATAAAAATAAAAAAGAGGCTGTGTTTAATGACAGCCTCTTTTACTATGATTAGATTTACTTAAGGGTAACTATTAATCGTCCATCGATGTGTTTTTTGTTTGCCCAAGGTGGTTTAAATAAAACTTATAGGCATTTCTAGCCACATTTCTGCCTAATTCCAGCCCAGCAACATTATCAGCTTGAATGTGATATCCTCCTAAAACCCTCGACTGCCCAGCCATTTCTGCTGCTTCGGTAAATGTCGGAAAGTATAATGTGACCTTTTTCCCCAAATGATTGGGTTCAGTCAAATATCCAGCTTGAAGTTCTACCGATGAACCAAATTCATCCGAACCTTTATATAATTTCAATGCCTCTCCACAAGCTCCACTCACACAACTGTGACCTGAAACATAACTTGGGAACGGCGGGCAAAGAAAAGCTGCTGGTGAATAAGGTCTCCATTCGCTTCCATCCATTTCTCCCCAACCTGAAATGGCATCTATCCACCCATAAATCTTTTTCCCTTTATAATATTCATGCACTAAGGCGTAAGGTCTGGCATAGTCATAATACATTTTAGAATCCCATGATGCAATAAACGCATCCATCGCTGTGATTTGATTCAAAAAGTACATTTTTACATCATCATCTAATGTGTGTTCATCCCTTACCGATACTTTTTGCGCAAATAACAACCAGTGACCTGCCTGTTGTACAGATTTTGGACCATCACGCATAAATTCTACCAACGCTTTTTCTTCATCCGTTAATTTAGCGTGTAAATCAACTACTTCCTTCACTTCTTTTTCTAATTGTTCTGAACCTACAGAAGGTGGAGGACCTGGACGGAATTGATCTGCAGATGTTAAGGTAATCGGAGTAACATTTTGCCAAAATGGGGTCAAGCATTTAGGAACAAACTTTTTACCATATTGATCTTCAAAATATTTGGGTTGCCACTTTTCGAGATCAACATTTTTGTCTATCGTATTCACAGGTGCATAGCCTGTATAATCAAAATAGGCTAATCCATTTGATCCTTCCGCTGTACCATATTGATTGGAACCATCTTGTTTTCTTGCATTGATTACAGCCAAAGCAGCAAGATTTCCTATACCTTCAGGAGTAGAAGGATCTAGCGTCATATTGTCGGGATCATATCCCAATTTTTCCATAAGGCCTCTAAACATTGGAATATCTGTAAAATAATATTCACTTAACGTTCTATACGCAGCATAACTGATTGCTATCTCTTTATTTGCCTCTGTTCTTTCTGCTTCAGCCAACCTTTTGATTCCGTTCAAATAAACAGGTGTGGCAGTTGCATCATATCTGGACCAAGCATCGAATACGGATGTAAAAATCAATCCCAAATATCGGGAAGTTATGGTTGGTCTGGGGTTGAATCGTTCGGTGTCATTTGCTGTAGCATCTAAAGCCATTGCTCCCCATTGATACGCTACATTATCCGCCCCTTTGCGAATAATTGGATCAGTATCTGGGTTTGCATTGGTAACACATATTACGCCAAATAGGAATAACACACTAAATATCAACGATTTATTCATTTTAAAATTCATGATTTGTCTATTTAATTTAATCTATATATTTTAAGATAGTACAGTGGTATACTTTTGTTTAGAAGGATATATGAGGTATAGAGAACAAATAATAATTATGTTCTTCAGAATGTATTGCCCCAACAAGCTCAAGCTATTTGCTGAAAGGTTAAATACCTCACTTGGAAAGAATATAAACGGTGTAAATGTGAGCACCAAATGAGCAATTGCCAATGGAATGGCTACTCGTATGTATTTACGTGATAAAAGCAAAAGGCCAATACTGACCTCAAATAGTGCTAAGGCCGTAATACATATACTTTTAGGTAACATGTTTCCCGTTAATTTCATCACCGTTTCTGAACCAATAATTTCAGCGGGACTTAGCTGAGGGAAAAACTTTAATCCTCCGAAAATCAGGAAAATCAACGCAATAGAATACCGTAAAAATCTTTCTTTATTTTGCATAACAGTGTTGGTTTTGATGCGTAAAACTATTAATCAATTCAATCCAAACTGCCAAGAATATGTGAATTGGCTCATCTGATTTGTGAAATAGGGTTTATCTTTGATGAACATAAATAATTAAGAATTTGAAGTGTATAATAATTGATGACGATCCTTTGATTACTGATTTGGTCATGCATTTCTCAGATAAATGTGAACTCATTGAATATTGTGTAGCTTGCAATGATTCTGTGGAAGGCTTAAAGTTATTGACTAACAGTAATTTTGACATCCTTTTTCTAGACTATAACATGCCTGATTTTAATGGACGTGATCTATTAGAATTAAAAAAAGATAAAAGCAAGGTTATAATGATCACCTCAAACAAAGACTTTGCTGTTGACTCTTATCAATATGAAGATGTAACCGATTATTTGCTTAAACCTTTAGACTATGAAAGTTTTTTAAAATCAATACTACGAATAGAAACAAAGAGAAAGGATTTTGCCAGTCAACCTCAAGAAAAGACAAAAGATTCTTTAATGGTAAAAGATGGGAACAATTGGATACCCATTCTTTTTAAGGACATACAGTTTATCAAATCTGAATCCAATTATTGTGTTTTTTATACTCTAAATGGAAAAACAATGTCATTGGCTAAATTAAAAGACCTGGAAGTAAAATTACCACCTAGTTTCATTCGTTGCCATCGCTCTTTTATTGTGAACACCAGCTATATCTCAAAAATAAACTTGGAAGAAATTCAAATCGGAACAACCCTAATACCAATCAGTCAAATGTTCAAAGAAAATATCAAGAAATTTATAGAATCGAATTCTTAAGAAATCGTGTTCTGAATGAATCTAAAGTAAACCTCCATAATAGCCGAAACATGTCTGCTTTCATGTTTCCAATCTTTGTTCTGTTCAAATTGATCTTTTAAACCGACCAATTCATTTTCCAGACCATCTAATCGAAGCCTTCGAAGTGTATTATTCAATTTATGTAAAATTTCTTCAAATTCAGGCTTGTTATTCGTCTTTATGGTCTCCTCTAAACGAACCTTATAAATTTGCCATTCATTCAATAACAATAAAACCGCCTTTTGATATTTTTCTTGATTGTAATCATAATCTTTCAGTATACTTTCCAAATAAGGCTTACCAAATTTTAACCAAACACTTCCAGTAAAAATTGCAAAATACAACGATTCTTTGCTCACGGGCTTTTGTACCGCTACTGCACATGGAAAATAGGTTTCTATGTCCATCAAGTCTACTCTATCACCACTCACCACAACGAGATTAGAGTTCTGGTGGGTCACTTTTTTTACACGATCGAGTTGTTCTGTGAGAATCCCATCCTTCAGTTTAAAATCCGAAATAATCACATCAAAGTCCGTCGAATCCAATTGCTCTACTTCTGAAAAAGAGCGAATATATTGGGTAGTATGTTCCTCGAAATAATAGGAATACAAATTGATGATCTGTATGTCATCCTCTATTACTAATATTTTGCTATCCTTTACAATTCCAGAATCAAAACTTACCAGATTCTCCTTATTCACTTTTGATCTATATTCACTCTCAACCACAAAAGAAAAAACTGATCCTTCATTCTTTTGAGATTCAATTTCCAACTCCGAGCCCATCATGTTTAGCAGTTCATGAACAATGGTTAAGCCCAAGCCAAAATTGCTACTAATCAAAGTATTATCAGCAGTCGTAAAATATCTATTTTTTATTTCATCCATTTCTTTTTGGGACATCCCTACCCCATTGTCAATGATCGAGAATCGCAATGCGCATATAGAATCATCTTTTATACTATGCTTTACCTTCACAGTTACTTCGCCTTTCGAGGGAGTATGAGTGATTGCGTTAGAGATGATATTATTCAAAATTTGACTAATCCTAAGTCTATCTATTTTTGTTTCAATCTGACCAAGTTCATCCAATCCTAATGCATGAACGTGGATATTCTTCTCGATAGCCGAATATCGCACACCCGTAATTAATTCTTGTATAAGTTGAGGTAAATCAGTCCAATCATTTTCAACTTGAACCATTCCTTTTAAAACTTGCTGATAATCCAAAATACTCGTAACCAAATCTTTTAAATTGGCAGAATTTAGTCGGATGCTTTTTATTATATCCAATTGATTAGGGTTTGGATTATTTTGTTCCAAAAGTTTACTTAGTCCTATGATGGATTGCAATGGATTTCTAATCTCATGAGATATATTCTCAATGAAATTTGATTTGTCTCTTTCTGCTGTTTCAGCCTTCAACTTTTCTGCTTCAATAGAGTCCATTTGAATATTAATAATGCCTGCCATGTTTTCTAGACTCCTAGCTAGATCCCCAATTTCGTCCTTTCTATGCAGTGGAAGTTCTGAAACCTTTCTTTTCGATGGGAATTCCTTCATATTGGTGGTCAATCGCTTTAAATTTTTCGATTGCCGTCGCAAGACAAAAAAGGCCAATCCAGCACAAATTAGAGTAAATGCAAGAATGAGATATATACTTTGAGCTCTCCATTCAAAGTAGGATTTTAGCAGTTTTGATCTATTCGCAACGATGTGGTAAACGATCGAATAGTTTATGGCTCCTATATCCATTTTATGATTGGAGATCATTTCGTCATTTTGATGGATTAGGCTATTTTGATATTTGTCCTCTTGCAAATTCACCTGAGATCGGTCTACATTGAATTCAAATAAAAAAGTGCTGTCTTTTTCTTCATGCAAGAGATACTGTCCATTTTCATTCAAAATTCTCAGATTGAAATCACCGCCTACGGATTTGCTGAGTTTATCAAATAACTTTGTCAAATCCGTATTGATCACAACAATACCTTTCAATTTCTTCTCTAAAAAAATGGGTTTTGCAATTCTTAAGGTAGGTGTATAGGGTATACTAATTGATCCAAATTCCCTATTCAAGTTTATTGGAGATAAATAGTACTTCGAATGATCCAATTGAATACTATTGATAAAATATGGTCTGCTTTTTTTGTTTTGCAATTGATCAAATGGAATAATTATTGGACCACTTTCTTTTTGCTCCACACGAACTATTTCGTCTCCACTACCCGCATCAATATATCTTATTTGAGCATAGTCTCCATTAGACGTGACCATTGAGAAAAATTCTTCATTTAAGAGTTGAATATTCCCTTTTGAATCTGCTTTTAAATATTGATTTAAAACTGGGCTTCCAGATAAAAACAATACATCTGAAATCAGTTCATCAACATATTCCTGAAATTGAATTTCTATAATTTCTCCTGAATGAGACAATTGATTTTCGGCATTCTCGATAATCCGTTTGGAAGATTTTTCTAACAATAAAACCCCCATAATTCCTAGTCCGACCAAAAATATGATCAGATAAAAGATTGCGTTCTTAAATGCTAATGAATTGTAAAATGACATATTCCAGAGTGCAAATTAGCTCCTAAAGATAATCGATTTAATCAATAGCATAATTGTACTGTATCAAATGTCGAATATATTTGGTGACAACTTTAGAGGTTTGCAAATTAAGACAGAAGCAACTTCACTAAAGAAACTAGTCTCAATTAAACCAAACTGAAACTCCGCAGAAATAGATTATTCCTACGGAGTTTAAATTAGAACTAATAATGCTGACTACTTATATTTTTGAATTCTTCTCTATCGGCGTCTTCTGCCCGAATATTCCATGGCTTCCCCTTTTCCAAAACCATAACTAAATCCAAATGTGATAAATCTTCCTCGTTGCCGACTGCTAAATAAGAAGAACTCTGGTTGGTCGACCGTATTTTGTCTTATTCTGGATGCAAACACATCTCGAACACTAAAATTAAAAATTCCTCTTCCTTTTAATATTTTGAAACGCATTCCTAGATCTGCAAATGTATTGGCTGCCAATGTCCCTTGAATGGTTTGCTCCCTTGATTCGTGTCTGGCAGTTACTTCCACATCTAATGCCTTACTCACTTTGTATTTGGTTGTAAACTTACTCGACCACTGATCTGCTGAAAAATCAAAAATTTGATCATTAAAAGACCCTTCCCTGGAGAAAACATTATAATTCGCATCTCCATTTAATGTCAATTTCTTAATTGGTGTATACTTGAAGTTGACTTCTAAACCTGTTGCTCTGTTTGTACCGATATTTTCAGGACGAAAGATATTCACGTTGTTTTCAAATGTAGAAACTCGCTCAATTTTGTCTGTGGTATACCTGTGATACGCATTAACATTCAAAGAAACATCACTAAAAATGAATATACTTCCCACTTCATAGCTATCAGTGTACTCAGGTAAGAGATTCGGATTACCTGCCCGAACACTGAAGTTGTTTCGAATATTGAAAAATGGGTTAAGATCCCACAATCGTGGACGATATATTCTTCTGGAATAACCTCCTTGAACAGAAATCGCATCAGAAATCTTATATGAAGTGTGTGCCGAAGGAAAAAGATTAGTAAAATTTTGAGCGTTCTCCTCATTTGTATTTACGAGCAAGGTGGATAAATTAGTATGCTCTACCCTTAAGCCTAATTTCACTCCCCACGTCTCATCTTCAAACGCGGTAGTGGTATAGACGCCTAGTACATCTTGATCGTATTCAAATAGATTGGTCAGATTCTCATCAACAACAAATTCGTCCTCAACTTCATTTCTGACTGCAAATTCATTGCTCACATGATTGGTTAGATATTGAGCTCCTGTTTCCAATGTCCATTTTTCCATAAACGGTTTGGTATAGTCGAGTTTGAACGTATATTTTCCTTCCTTAAATGAAGTTTCTGTTTGCTGATCTCCTTGATCGGGAATACCAGCCGTAAACCTATTTGTGAAAACGGAAGCTTGATCTTTTCCGAAGAAATTTCCAATTGCACTAAACAAGAGTTGGTGCTCCTTATTGTCTTCAAAATCACGTTTATAATTGAATTCGTATTGAAATTTCGGGTTGGTCGCCTCTGTATCTTCCGTTCTGGTCCACGCTTTTTCTTCTTCACCATTGGACAATAATGAAAAGGATGTCTCCGAAGGCTGATCTTCTACTTCGTACGAGAAGCTACCAGATAAAGTGATTACATTTAAAGGATTGATATAATAATCTGATCCAAGAATAACGTTATAAAATGTTTCATTTCTAAATTCTTCTCCTGTACTTACAAGCTCAGAATTCCTGACCAAATCTCGATTGATGTTTTCATTATCATTGGGCAATTCTCTATAACCCATCCCCAATTGACTAAACAAATTAAATTTTTCAGTTCGTCTATTTAGACTTAGTCCCACACTATGGTTGTGTGGTGTTCCTGTATTTAATGAAAGAGAGCCATTCATTCCACGTTTCTCCTCCTTTTTCAAAATTATATTTATGATACCTGCTGTTCCTTCTGCTTCATATTTAGCTGATGGATTGGTGATTACCTCTACTTTTTCAATCATATCTGCTGTGATCGACCCCAATGCATTACCTGACTCATCCGCCAAGACAGATGGTTTTCCATTGATCAACATTTGGACTCCAGATGCACCTCTGAGCGAAACTTGACCTTCAATATTTACATTGACCGATGGCACATTATTCAGTACTTCTAACGCACTTGCTCCTGTGCTACTTAAGTCCGTCCCTACATTAAACACGCGCTTATCCAATTTAAACTCAGTGGTTGATTTTTCTGCTGTGACGACTACTTCATCAAGGGTCTGTGCATCTTCTCCTAATTCTATAATTCCTAAATTGGCAATTTTATTTTCAAATTGAATATCACGAATTGTCTTTGTTGTAAATCCTATAAAACTCAACTCAATCTCCACATCTGTGCTGGAAACAGTCAATTCAAATTCACCTCCATTATCAGTTGTAGTCCCAGAAAGCATCTCTCCTGTAGAAGCGACATTCGCAATAATTGTGGCATAGTCGATATGATTGGATGTTCCTATTTCTACTACTTTTCCTTTAATGGTAAATTCTGCTTTTTGTGCCAGGAGTACAGTAGCAAACAAGACAAAACAAATAGTGAGTATATTTTTAAAGCTTTTCATTACTTTCGAATTATTTTAGGCAAAGGTGAAACAAAATCATTGTTCTTTCTTCCAAAATCGGTGAACAGCACAATGAATCAACTGAACACCAAAGTAAAAGTTCAAAATGTCGATGACCTGCAAAATTTTGTCGTTTACCGAATTCAAAATGATTAGAATGTAAATGCTAGTATATTTATGGCTAAATTGGGCTTATCCAAATAGTAGTTAATTGGATGCTAGTTTTCAGTAATAACTTTACTAAACATCTCCCAAAGAGCCCATAAAAGCGCTCCTCATGAAAGAAATTATATTTCAGATCTTGGTGCACATCGTAGTCTTTGTATTCTATGCATTTGATAGAGAAAATCCGAATATTGAAGCCTATAAGTTTGCCAACTTTTTTAATTATGCCCTCACGGCAGCAATTATCAATTACATTTTCCTTCCCTTACTCTACCGTAAGAAAAACTCTTTTCTATTCATTGCCCTAATTTTAGGATGTGTCCTTGCATCTGCACTTGCAGAAGAATACATTGTAGAACAAATGTTTTTTACAGGACCAAGAGCGGAAACAGTTAAAATGTTGTATGCATTTTTAGACATTATCCCGGTGGTAAGTATTTTAATAGGAATAAAATTTGGATGGGATGCATTAAATAAACAACATGAAGTGGATCGATTAGAGAAATTGGTAGAGGAAAGTGAATTACAGTTCTTAAAATCTCAGATCAATCCTCATTTTTTGTTTAACAATCTCAACAATCTGTATTCATATGCTTTGGAGGGGTCAAAGAAGACACCTGAAATCATATTGGAATTATCAGGTTTATTAAGATACATGTTGTATGAATGTAAAAGTAGGTTCGTTGACCTGGCCAAAGAGATAAAACAACTGGAGAATTTTATTAATCTCAATACGCTTCAGATAGAAGATCGTGGCAAGGTGACTATGCAATCAGGCGACATTGATGGTAGTTTTCAAATTGCTCCGTTAATAATGATTGTGTTTGTAGAAAACGCATTTAAACACAGTCAAAATAGTCAATCTGAAAAAATTGAAATCGATGTTGATGTAGATATTTCAAAGGAGGGTACACTTAATTTTTCATGCTCCAACACTTTTGAATCGGAATTTGCTGATTCAAATTTAGACAAGGGTATAGGATTAGAAAATGTGCGTAAACGATTGAATCTTATTTACCCAAACAAACATACTTTAACCATTAATAAAGGGGAAGGAACCTATGCCGTTAACCTCACCATTGATCTCAATTCGTCCCAATGAAGTGTATTATTATAGAGGATCAGCCACCGGCTCAAAGAATATTAAAAAAATACATCCAAGACTATGGGTCCTTGGATTTGGTCGGCACATTTGGAGATGCCATTAAAGGACTAGAGTTTTTAAGAACCAATGAAGTTGATCTTATTTTTCTGGATATACATTTACCAAAGTTAACTGGAATAGATTTTTTGCGAAGCTTAAAGCATCCTCCTTCGGTTATACTAACGACGGCCTATCCTGACTTTGCCCTCGAAAGCTATGAATTAGATGTTGTGGATTATTTACTCAAACCATTTTCCTTCTTACGATTCTTAAAGGCGGTCAACAAGGTCTCTTTGGGTGAACAGAAAGATGTATCAAAAACGAAAGCCAAAACCAGTCTCTTTATAAAGTCGGGATATGACCACATAAAGGTATTTCTGGAAGACATCCTCTTCATCAAATCAGACAATGATTACACGGAAGTCTATATTGATGATAAGAAACTAATCTCTGCAGAATCTCTCAAACAATGGCTGGACGATTTCCCGCACATTTTATTAAGGATCCATAAATCCTACCTGGTCAATAAAGACAAAATTCAACAAATCAGCAGTACGCATGTAATCATTGATGGAAATCATGAAATTCCTATTGGGAGAGCGTATAAAGAACAGGTGACCAAATCAATATTAAAAACATGATTTATTTTTTAAGCAAGAGATTTTAATCAGTAAACATTAATTCACTACCAATTTTTTATACCGAGGATTTTTATTCCCCGTATCAAATCGCACCATATATACTCCTTTATTCAAATCCGGGCATTGAACCGAGCCCTTCCGAGCCCCAATTGACTGTGCCATGACCAACCGATGATTGATATCAAAAATCTCAATTTTTTCAATTTGGCGTTCCGATTCAAAACTAAAATAAGCGATCGCAGGATTTGGATATAGGGTTATTCCTTCTTCATTGATTTCATCCGTAGAAACAACACAGTTTGGATCCGATATGGGAAGAACAATTAAGTCCAATTCAACATCCACCTTGCACCCCGTCGTTGGGCTGATACTATCCACCTGATATACTCCAGTTTGTGTAAACCCAAGAAAGGATTGACCTTCACAAATGGTTGTGTCAATGGTTACACTTTCTCGTTCTATTACTTCTACATCTATCTCTATCAAGTCATAAGCGCAAATTCCTCCAGAAGTCCATACGGTATCCACATATTGAGTTGAACTGCTGAATGTCATGACTTCATCCAACACTACTAATTCTTCATCTTCACATGCTATAATAAAAATAGAATCACTTTGGATAGATTCAACATCCAATAAAAGTGTAACCGTGGAATCACAGCCTTCACTCGTCAATAAATCAAGAATATAGGAGCCACTCTCGGTAAACCCAAAGGCCATTTCTCCCTCACAAATTGTAGAATCTGTTGTGGTGCTCTTCGTTTTGTTCACAACTACATTCACATCCACTAAGGTATAAGGGCAAATCCCATCTGGCATAAATATCGTATCTACAAATTGGATAGAACTATCAAACGTCATAGGTTCTCCCAGCACTTCAACTTCTTCATTATCACATACCGTAATGTCGATGGATTCTGTTAGGATGGGTTCAACATTCAGGTCCAAAATAATGATAGAATCACATCCTTCATTGGTCAATAACTCAATGGTATACACCCCTGTCTCATTAAAACCTAGAAAATCCTCTTTGTCACAAATTGTTTCAGTGAGTTCTACCATAATAGGTGCACAAATCACAGAGACCATTGTATTCACGGTAGTATTCGTGACGATTGGATCATTGGTATCAAAAATAATATCTGCTGTGTTCTCAATGGTAGAATTCTCTTCCAGGCCCTCAATTGCTTTGCATTCATAGGCGACATATCCTTGACTCAATTCATAATTGGTCGTACTGTCTACTAGATTGATATCTGGAAAAAAGAAGATTAAGTTGTCCGATTCAATACGAGTTTGAACTTCATGACTTGCATCTAATACTCGTATACTTGATTGATCAACAAAGGGATGAAGCGCATCAATAATTTCGACGGTAAATGCAGTATCATTTCCATTGTTTTGAAAACGAATGGTATAGGTCATCGTTTCATCAAATAAGGTGAGGTTTTCATCCCCTGCTCTATCAGGCACTACCTGTTTATCGTTGGGATCATAAGAGCATCGCAATTGCTGTTCGTATGCATATTCATCCAACATTAAATTTTCAGAAAACAGACGTCCACTAAAACTCAACAAAGGGAGAGAAGCTGAGCCGGAAGGCATTTTGAGTGTAATGGTATACGTTACTGGTTCAAATGGCGACACCATGCCCAAGTTGGCCTCAAATGTATTTCCATTCAATATATAATCGGGAATGTCACTTTGAAAAAATGTAGTTTCATCGTCAAAATCAAATACTAGATCAAATTCAGAGTCTTCTGTTCCCAGATTTTCGACAGTGATATAAAACTTAGTTTCAAAATCACATCGGGTGATGGAATTGGCAATGCTAATCTGGCCAAAAGTAGAACCATTCTCAGAGAGGATAAAACCAAAATTATTATTATCCAAACAAGAACTTCCAACGTCTTCACTATTCAAAACCAATGTATTTTGTTCCCATTGGCCAATAGAAATGTTGGCTGTCAACACATACGGCTCTTTAGGTGGGATGAGTGTATACTTCCCATTTTCATCCGTGAATACTTGTATATTGGTTTGATCTACATCAATGATCACATTTTTCAAGGGAGTTTCATTGGGATCAAACATTCCATTTTCATTTTCATCGATATAACAAAAACCTTTGATACTTGTATCCGAATTGGGGTTAACAGATGCATAAATCACATTATCCTCTACATGAAAAAAATCAGTGTATCCATCCCCTCCTATATCTATTTGAGTAAACTCATCCGCAACAACGCTATAATTATAATTCTCCATCCCGTCTTCAATGCTCAAACAATTAAAATCTAATGGAAAAACAGCGAAACCACTTTTACCAATTATGACTAATTCATCTTCACCATTAATCTTTGAAATAAAATTTCTGTTGGGAGAACCAAAATCATTGAATTGCAGATCGGTACATTCTTCAAACTGCAAAGCATTTAAATCTAGAATATTTACAAAATGTCTATTCCCTACAATTAAGTCAAATTCCTCATAATAGTTGTATGAATCAAATAACCTCAGATTGGCATTCTTACTACCATCGTAATCGAAACCAATGAATCCTTTGTTTAATAATACACCAATATCACTATAAATTATATCGATATCTCCGTCTCCATCATAATCCATACTTACAAAATTATATCGACTTCCTTCAGAGGATTCAGTAACTATTTCAGCCCAGTTATCATTATAAATTACCTGATAATAATTATCTCTGCAAGAAGAGAATATGTCCAATTGTCCATTCCCGTCAAAATCTTGAACTTCGATTCTTTGGGAGATATTCTCAAAGCAACTTATGACATGATACCCTAATGTAAATTCACCACTCCCCAAATTTCTAAAACTTGTTATCGTATTACCAGAAGCAGAACCGTTTCCTAATAGGACAATATCCATTAATCCATCCTGGTCTAGATCATGTAATTCAAATTTATAATTCGCCCCTTCATCGTGTTGAGCGTGATTCTCAATTACAAATTCATCCATCAAAGCTCCTTGATCGTCAATTTTTCTAAGCCAGATATCCCCCGTATTTTGATCATACCCAATTAAGGAATAGTTTTCATCATTTGAATAAAACGAATTCGAAGAAGCAAATGCTGAAATTTCCAATGTAGGATCAAAAGTTCCTATTTGTGCAGTTCGCCAAACCACATCTCCCTCGTCATTACACGATTCGTTCTCTTCAATCGTGACGGTCACCGTATCCGATAAACATTCATAATTATTTATTGCAACGTAAAACAAATCCACTTCTCCAGGTTTGAGTCCATACATTTTTCCTTCATTCATTGCTACTAAATCAGTGGAAGAAGGGATCCAAAGCACATCATTATTTCCGGCGGCGTTCGATTGAAATTGTAAACTTTGACCAACTTTCATAGAAAATCCATCAAGTGAAGTAATATTCAATTCATTTCTTACATACAATTCTTCTGAAACAATCGAACATCCTGTAATTGAATCCGTCAATCGGAAAGTAACTGCTCTTGGTGAAACAGGGCGAATTTCCCCATCTTGTTCTATCGTGGCAATATCAGGATTCAGGCTCTCCCAAATTTCGTTGGCACTGTTCTCAGAATATGCATAAAAAAAACCTTCTGGTTGATTAAAACATATACTATCGGAAGTAAACCAAATTTCTTCTAGAGGAGGAACAACTGAAACAATGGCTTCAGCGGTATGCATAACACCAAAATCATCCGTAGCTTGTAAACTGACCGGTACATCTCCTTCTGGGCAAATCGTTATGGATGCTTCTGTGCTGCCATCATACCATACCCACGAAAAATACTCCAGCCCGCATAAAGCATTAGGAGAAAATGTGACACACTCCCCTTCACAGGCAAAATAATTCTCTAAAGTGATTTGTCGATTGTGTGCAATATCCTCATTGAGTCCTGAAAACTGATCTCCAGCAGTCCCAATGGACATACTATTTGAAAAGTCAACCCCATTCATACCTGCTGAAAAAGGACCGGGATCCACTCCATTTTCAAAAATCTGAACTCCTGATGCACAACTTCCTTCTATAGCTAAGGTAAAGAGTAATACTTCATTGTCGGCATACAAATTAAAAAACCAACTGTCTTCAAAAGGATCGGGAGTAAAAGAGTAATAATCATAATCCGGATCAGATTGTGGGCTCAAAACAACATCTTCAGCGCTCCATTCCACTGGACTAAATCCACCAAAAAATTCATTGTTGAGAAAAGGAGCATTGCTTTGAACAACCGAAATCTGTGTACCCGTTTCCACCTTTATGGAAAACTTGGCATCCGTTAATTTTCGGTTTTCTGAAGATTCAGCAAAACCATTTAATACGATCATACTACAACCATATGTGTTGGTTGCCTCATTGTAAACCAGATTGTATTGGACAGAATTTACTTGTGCTGTAGCTGAAATCAAGAAATATACATACAAACAAAATGTAAAAAGTAATCGATTCATATTCGCAAACTTAAGATTTAATTAAGTATACAAATATATTCATTCTTTAGGCTACCATTGAAATAGGAGTAAATAAGTTTGTTTGAAAATTATTTTTAATCAACAGGCAACCCCTTTTATTAATTTCACGTGTATAGAAGTAAAGAGCATCATGATAAACCAATTACTTCAAAAGAGAAGTCAATTCAATTAAAATGGAGACAGAATCATGAGCTTGGACGAAAAAAATAAATGAAAGAAAGCATTGAACGCTGTCCCCACTAAAAATATCTATTAATTAAACGTAAATTACAAGAACATGAAAAAGAATATTAACAACCTCTACTTGACGCTTCTTCTATGCTTATTTGCTGGTTTGATGTCTTGTTCTAAACCAATTGTACTGGAAGAGTCTGATTTATTGGGATCATGGAAATCTGAAAACATGAGAATTAATGGAATTCCTGCATCTGAATATGCAAGTAATCCTTCCTATTATCAATATGCATTGGGGCTCCAAAAAGATAATTTCTATCATTTAAACTATAGTGCTGGCGAATGGTCAATTCTAAATAACAATGAACTTTATTTGAGTAATAGAGGAACATTTAAAATCATTTCTTTTCGTGAAAACCGGTTCACAATAGAAGGAGAAATGGATGCGGCCAAATTAAACTGGGCATTTGAAGGACTATTTGAAAACGAGACCCTTGTTATTACAGAAGATTATTACCGATAATTAAAAAGTGATACAAAAGCAATTATTATGAAACCGATACTACCCTATTTGATTTTACTTCTTTGTCTTGGTTCTTGTTCCGAGCCAACTATTATTCTTGATGAATCAGATCTGTTAGGAGAATGGTGGGGTGAAAATTCTCATGTGAACGGAAGTCCCATCTCAGAATTTATTGACGGAGCTCCATTCTACTCTCATATTCTAGGATTGAAAGAAGATAATTTTTATTTTTTAGATTATTCCTCTGGAGAATGGAATCTGGAAAACAATGAATTGGTATTAAGCAATTGGGGCGAATTTAAAATTACATCTTACACAGATTCTCTTTTTACGATGGAAGGAGAAATAATAGCAGGACAACTATTTTGGCAATTGAAAGGAATAGAAAAAGAAGAAACCATTTTGTTTAAAGAAGATTATCGTCGAAGATAAATGTGGATAAAAACCATCGATATCAACTAAACACCGAGTGCAGAAAAAATGACCAACACGCTCAGCGCAAGATATTCAAGCACATAATTATAGGTTTAGATTGTAAATTATATTCATTCTTAGTTCATCTTTATAGACAAATAACTAATTCCTTAGAATCAATTACAAAATTAAAATAGACCATCAGGCAACCCTTTCTGCATTTTTTCCGTGTATTGGAATAAGTAACATCTTAAAAAAAATGATATATTCTTTTCAACTTTTTGAAGCTATAGCAAAATGAACCCAGTAGAATTTGAGTCTAAGGATTTTAGAGGTGGATTCACATCGTCTCACGATCATACCAATACAGTTTTAATCTTAAATTACGTCATCATGAAAAATAAAATAAACAACATCGTTCTTGCACTCTCTTTAATGTTAGTTGTGGGTTTCATCTCTTGTTCCGAACAAAATTTGTGTGTCGAAGAGTCAGATTTGTTGGGTACTTGGCGTTCTGAAAATCTAAATATCAATGGAATTGATGCAACTGAATTCATAGATGGATCTGAAATTATTTTGAATATTTTGGGATTGCGAGAAGACAATACCTACTTTTTCAACTTCAATTCAGGAGAATGGCGTATTCTCGACAATTCAGTTTTGGACTTAAGCGGAACAGGAAAATTAAAAATCATATCATACAGTGACTCACTGTTTACTGTAGAAGGAGAAATCATTGCTGCACAATTCTTTTCGCCCTTAGAAGATTTTTCACCCGATGAAACTATTTTGCTTACAGAAGATTATCGAAGAGAATAAAAATTGGATATAAAAGAACTCAATAGCATTATTTCAGAGTGCAAGAGAAATAACTCAAATGCACAACGACAGTTGTTCCGTCATATGTACGACTATGGAATGACTATCGCCTCTCGGTATGGCAATACACAAGCTGAATCTGAAGACATCGCAAATGAAGGCTTTTATAAAGTACTCAAAAACATTTCGAAATATGACCTAAAAGCTCCGTTTTTAGCATGGGTTAGAAGAGTAATCATAAATTGTGCAATTGACCACTTTAGAAAATCTAAGAAATTTCAAGTTGGTGCTGCTCAAGAGTATGGGAATACCGTAAACGAAGGAATGTCACAAATGGAAAGTGACTATTTGTTACAAATGATTCGATCGTTGCCTCCTCAATACAAAATGGTTTTTAACCTTCATACCCTTGAAGGTTATAGCCATGAAGAAATCTCTCAAAAGCTTAACATAAGCAAGGGAACCTCAAAAAGTAATCTTTCTAAAGCACGCAAAAAACTGCAAGAAATGGTTAAACAACATAATAAAATCTATGACCATGCAAGAAAATGATGAAATAGATATCTTGTTCAAAGAAGGACTGTCAAAAGTGCATTCGTTTGATCGAGAAGCAGAACAATGGGAAACTGTTTCACAACGATTAAAAAAGGATCGGAGGGCTTTTTTATTTTGGTTAATTCCATTCGTATTTGGCATGGTAATTATTGGAGGATTAATCTATAATTCCACGATAGGTAGTACTGCCACTGATCATTCCTTGATTCAATCCAATCAATCCATCGATACTCCACCGAATGATCATGAATCTATGGTAGAATCAAATCCCAATTCAGTACATCAATTAACTAAACCCAATTCTAAGAATGAAAATAAGGCACACCTTGATTTGAATTCCTCTAGTAAATCGCTCAACCTAAATTCTACTACTCAGAAAAGTACAACTTCAACTTCAATAGCGTTCGACAAGCCCGATAACAAACCACCTCTTTTTAATCACGATAAATCGAACCTTTATGCCCGAACTGAGCATAAAACTGAGGTGGGAAAAACTGATATTAATGACCTCTATCGTACTCCGAGTGCACTCAATGATGAGCGCAGTGTCAATGAATCAAATCCCGGTGGATCTGAAATTGGGAATAAGACACATGCATTGTTTCCATTGAACCTTTTAGATTTGATTCATCCATTTGTACTTTATGAAAATGACCAAAAAATTCAAATTCATGCGACAAGCATACCCATTTGCCTCCCTGGAAAAACGCCAATCAGATTTAGGCTTAATGCGGGACTCTTTTCTGAATTATTAGTGCAAGATTCATTAGACAATCAACGTACCCTTGGAATTTCAACAGGCATCCGTGTACAGTATTCCAAGTATTGGGTGAAACTGGGATATCGCTATCAATCCATTAACAGAGCGATTACTTCTCAACTTTCCACCTATAACATAGAAGATTTCAATTTTATATATGGCTATGGCAATCCCTATTTATCTACCCTATCTTATAAAACCCATCATTTAGATTTGAGCATAGGGTACTCTATTTACTCGTTTAATCGTTTCCAATTGAACATTCATTCAGGATTACAAATGAGAAAAATAGGTTCTGGACAAATCGAATCCAATTATGAATCCTACAATGATCCAATCGTCTTGGTGTCTGAAATCCCAAGTCGAACATTTGAACTATCCGATGCAAGGATTGGAACTCAACTCGAATACTTTATACATAGATACTTACATTTATATATAGACTACAATTTAATTATGCCTATCCGCGAAGTTGATATTAAATGGCCAAGAAGACATCAATTAGAGGTCGGATTATTCTATCATCTAAACTAATAAATCATGAAAAACAGAAGAACATTTTTGAAAAATACAACTTTAGGGGCATTGTCATTAGGAGTAACTTCCATGCTTAAACTGGAAAATACTACAAACATAAAAAGTACTCCCCTCATCATGTGTGATCCCACTACGAAGGACTTCTATGGCGAGGGGCCTTTTTATACCGATAATCCACCGATGATTGACAACACTAAATTAGCGGGTCCTAATGAACCGGGTCAAACCATGATTATTAGTGGACGTGTATTGAATTTGGATTGCAATGAGTTCATCCCAGACACAGTAATTGATGTGTGGCACGCCAATGATGCTGGGCAATACGATAATCAAGGGTATACATTAAGAGGATTCACAACCACCAACGAGGAAGGGTTTTATGTTTTTGAAACCATTAAGCCAGGAAAGTATTTAAACGGGAGCTCATTTCGCCCCTCTCATATCCACTTCAAAATTACACCTCCAGGGTTTCCTACTTTAATTACACAATTGTACTTTGACGGAGATACCAGCATAGATGGAGATGCAGCTGCTTCCATTGATTCAGGGACATACGATGCCTCAAATCGGATTATAGAGTTATCAGAAAATGAAGACGGTATACTCGAAGGGCAGTTTGACATTACCATCAATGGAGAAGGTATTGCAGTAGGAACAAATGATATCCATTTGGATAAAGGAATGATCTATTCCGCGTCACCCAATCCATTTATGAATGAAGTAGAAATCAAGTACGGCGTGTTTAAGTCTGCCAAAGTAGGCTTAGTCGTATTTGATGCTAATGGCAGGCAAATTGCTTTGTTGGAAGATCAACCAATGGAGGCTGAAAAATATACATCGATTTGGGAGCCAGATTCTTTTTTGCCGAGTGGGCATTATTTTATTGCGCTGCGGGTGAATGAGTTGCAGGTGCATTATGTGAAGGTGGTGAAGGTGTGAACGTATGTTTCTCTTCCGTGGAATCTAACTAAAATACG
>JARGNR010000011.1:86510-91819 GCA_029212405.1 Saprospiraceae bacterium | reverse complement strand
ATATGCTACATCAACGACCTCCTTTTTCTCAGCCATAAATGCCGTAGGATTCGGAAACTTCATTTTTTTCTCTTTTCGAATATGGAGATAATTTGTATTCCGTTGAAACAATCCTGAACAGATTCTTAAAAATGCAATTCTATCTCGATGTTTGGGATCCATATTTGCATGAATCTTGAACACAAATCCAGTAAATTTTTCTTCTTCTGGGCTAACCAGTCTTTCTTCTGTTTCTCTAGACCTCGGAGAAGGTGCAATTTCCACAAAACAATCCAAAAGTTCTTTGACTCCAAAATTATTTACTGCACTACCAAAAAACACAGGAGATTGATCTCCGTTGAGATATGCTTCTCTATCCAAATTGGGATACACTTCTTCAATTACATTGACTTCTTCTCGCAATTCATTGGCTAAAGCATCGCCGATTTTTTCATCTAAAATAGGATCGGTTAAGTCCTCAATCTTAATTATATCTTCCTCTGATTGTTTGCTGTGTGGACTAAACAACACCAAATCCTTTTTATACCTATTGTAAACTCCTCTAAATCGTTGTCCCATTCCTGCAGGCCACGACAAAGGCACTACATTTAATTTTAACTTTTCCTCTACTTCATCAAGTAAATCAAAGCCATCTTTTCCTTCTCTATCCAACTTATTAATAAAAACAATGATCGGAGTTTTTCTCATCCTACATACCTCCACCAACTTTTCAGTTTGTGTTTCAACACCCTTCGCTACATCTATCACCACTATCACACTATCTACTGCAGTAAGAGTCCGAAAAGTATCCTCAGCAAAATCTTTATGTCCAGGTGTATCTAGGATATTTACTTTTCTATCTCGATAATCAAAAGCCATTACGGAGGTGGCAACAGAGATCCCTCTTTGCTTTTCGATTTCCATAAAATCGGAAGTGGCGTGTTTTTTTATCTTATTCGACTTTACAGCTCCAGCTGTCTGTATTGCACCACCAAACAAAAGCAACTTTTCAGTTAAGGTGGTTTTACCTGCATCTGGGTGAGACACAATGCCAAAAGTTCTTCTCCTATTGATTTCTTCTAATCTGCTCATCGATACGACCTTCTAATTTGGGGGCAAATGTATGGCTTTTTTAGATATAATTCTTTTCCTTTCCTGTTTCCAAAAATGAAGGCTCAATTCAACATTAGAAAAGACAAAGACACCAACAAAAAAAGCTTACTACAAATGCAGTAAGCTCTTATTATTATTTTTTGCCCAGCAAATTTTACTTTGCTACCAAATTGATCTTTAAA
Source organism: Saprospiraceae bacterium (assembly GCA_029212405.1). Classification (GTDB taxonomy): domain Bacteria; phylum Bacteroidota; class Bacteroidia; order Chitinophagales; family Saprospiraceae; genus CAJXUU01. Next base: position 90,545 of record JARGNR010000011.1, on the reverse strand, counting down.
CCCATTTCATTGTTGATCGCTTTATTTTTCAAGTTTTCGAAAAAAGTAGCTGAGTTGTACTGGATTCCCCACTGCGTTCTATCAATCTTGAATTGGTCCGTACTTACTCGTACCATTCCATCCGCCATATCAATATTAGCTTTGAATCCTACTTCTTTGGTTTGATCTCTTAAGGTAAGATTCCCATACACTAATGCGTTTCCTGTTGGATCGCCTTCTTTTTTTGTCACTTTCGTGATTTCATATTTAGCTGTTGGGTATTTTTTCACATTGAAAAAATCATCTGCATTATCATCTCCAAGACCTTTCAAGTGAGATTCTAAGTAGTCCTTTTTTCCCCCTTCCAGATCAAGAACTGTAATTGTATTCATATCCAATGTAAAACTACCTCCAACTACTGCTTCTCCATTCACAATGACTGTTCCACTTGAAAGACCCACTGTTCCATTATGAGAGCTGGTTGGTTTGAATCCTTCCCACATTACTTTACTTACATTCGTATCAACAGTATAGTTTTTTCCTTCAGCTTTTGATACGGTCCCTGCAGTGTCACTAACCTTTGCTTCTTCTCCTTTAGGTGCATTTTTACAAGCAACAAACATGCTTACTGTCACCATTAAAAAAGTGATTTTAATTAAATTCTTCATTTTCGTTTTTATGATTAAGATAAATTGTAATTATTCTAGATTGAAAAATGATAAGAAATCATTTTTGCTTTACTCCTACTTGTTTCTTTGTTTCCTGCACAAATGATTTTACGTCACTAAGACTCTTGAGCACATGAACGTTATATGGAGGGCTAATATTTTGTATCGCTGTTTGATATCCTGAAATTAAAATGGTAGTTCCTTCCAAGTGCTTGCTCAATTCATTGAGATAAGGCTGCAATGGAGATTCTGAAAAACTATCATTAAAAATGGTGAAAATGTAATCGGCTTTGCAAATATTTTGGCCTTCCAAGACATCAATTAAAGGTATACCAGCTCCTAAATTGATGACATTGATACCCGAATCTTTCAACAAAAAATGAAGGAAAAGCAAACTCAATTCATGCGTTTCATTCTCTGGCAAATAAATTAAGAACCTAAGCCCCTCAGGATTGTAGTCGGATTCTATTTGATCGATGGCTACAATAGTTTTTCTTCGAATGACATTGGCAACAAAATTTTCATGAACCCCTTTGATAGATCCAGCAATCCACATCATGCTTAGTTTTTCCATCATGGGATACACAATTTCATCCATCGTGACTTCGAATCCTTTGGAATCAATATTGTGATCTAATATTTTGTTGAATTTGAATTCATCCAATTCTAACATGGCATGCATCAAGGCATCTAAATTGTCTTCAGACTCTAAAGTAACATCGGATAATTCAGAAACAATATTCTTGATTTCCCCTTCAGAAAGTTTTGCAATTTTTGAAATCTTATACCCATTTCTGTTTAATAAACTGATATTGAGTATTTTTTGAAGGTCTTCGTCTAGATAATAACGAATATTGGTATCGGTCCTTCTAGGTTGTATAATGGCGTACCTTTTCTCCCATATACGAATGGTATGGGCCTTAATGCCACATAACTTTTCCACATCGTTTATTGAATATACTGCCATATATAAATAGATAATACCTTGTTGCTGAGTTATAACAATTCCAATGAGAAATAGTTGTGATCTCAGTCACCATTTGTTATTACAAATATCGAAATTTAATTTATTTATAGAAATAAGCCTCTAATAATAAACTGTTTTATTTCTTTTCTTTTTTCTCTCAACTCGGCTTCTGACAGTTTTTTAACGTAAAAATGTAACCATTTAACACTATTTATAATCAATTGAAATGCAGTCGATTCAGACATAGATACAATCTCACCTTTTTTTATCCCAATCATCAAAATCTCTTTGAAGTTTGATGCATATTCACTCCGTATCACCATAAACTCATTCAACTCTTTCTCAGGTAAATGTTTCCATTCATCATTGAATACCGTGACCGAACTGGGTTTATTTAGTGCTATATCTAAATGAAGATCAATAAGGTCCTCAATTTTTTGATGAATTCCCTTATTCGATTGAATTACTCGAACCATGCCATCATCAAATTCTTGAGCACATGTCATGCATATTTTTATTAGAATTTCTTCTTTTGATTTTATGTGACTGTAAAGGCTGCTTGGCTCAATCCCTACTAATTCAGCAATATCACGCATGGTAGAAGCCACATATCCTCTTTTTCGAAACAATTTGGCTGAAACTGCATATATTTCCTCCTTTCTGTTTTTACTACGCTTCATCAAAATTTACGGTTACCTCAGCAGTCCGAGGGTGTGATTGACAAGTCAAAACATATCCTTTCTCTAATTCATCGGGTTCTAAGGCATAATTGAGGTCCATGACAACTTCGCCTTCCATTATTTTTGCCTTACATGTAGAACACACCCCACCTTTGCATGCATAAGGTAAATCTGCCCCTGCTGCCAATGCAGCGTCCAATACTGAAAGGCCCCCATATTTTAGTGGCATGTCAAAACTTTCTTCATCTAAAATGATCGTCACTTTACTTTCTGTCGATGGATCAAATGAAGCTTCCTCTTCTTTCTTTTCGATCTTAATATCACTTGTAGTAAATAATTCGAAATGGATTTTAGATCCATCCACTCCTAAATTCTTTAACTCATCCTGAATAGCGAATATCATTTGAGAAGGTCCACATAAATAGAAGCTATGAACTTTAGCTGGGTCAAAAAATACAGCACCAAATTTCTTACATTTTTCACCATCAATCCGCCCAAAAAATAATGGACTTCCTAATTTTTCTTTGCTTAAAATGTGATGGAGTGATAACCGATTCAAAAATTGATTCTTCAATGCCTCTAATTCTTCCCTGAATATGATTGAATCTAATTGACGATTGCCATAAAATAAAGTAAACGTACTGTTTGCTTCCTCATTCAAGACCGATTTAATCATTGACATGATCGGTGTAATACCGCTTCCAGCAGCAAATGCCACGTAATGATTTTGGTTCTCTGCATGAGTGACCAATTTAAAATTCCCAGTTGGAGCCATGACATTAACTTGGTCTCCCGCTTTTAATTTCTGATTGGCAAAAGTTGAAAATTTTCCATCAGTGACCTGCTTTATAGCAACTTTCCATTCTTTTTCGTGAGGCGCACTACACAATGAGTAAGACCTACGTACATCTTCACCACCGATTTCTGTTTCAAGTGTTAAATATTGTCCTGGCGTATATTGAAATTCACTCTGCAACTCGGTAGGTACAGAAAAACTAACTACGACGCTGTCTTCAGTTTCTGAATGAACATCCTCTACTTGGAGATTATAAAACTTGGTACTCATATTTTTTTACGAATGGTTGTTCGCAAAGATACTTTTTAATTTTGATTCAAAATTCGAAATAATGGTAGCTTTTACAATTCTGTTTTCAAGGAATTCAATTTTGGCCTACTACACAAAGTTGAATTGAAGCAACGTCAGATTGTTTACTATTGGAATGAATTATTCTTTCCCAAAAACTATTTTCTCTTTTTGCTTTTGCAAGACTTTGTCAAAAAAAGCATACAAAGAAGCATATTCTTGAGGTAAGAATATATCATCATTGATTTTAAATAACGCATTAATCGTAATTTTTCCAAATCCCTCCTGAACCATATAATTGAAGATACCTTTATCGTTGATCATTTTTAAAGAAATATTTTCAGGTCTTGATTTGACAAGGTAGCCTTCTGGAATATCAATAGTTGCTACATGGTTTAAATAATGTTTTGCATTAAAAAATGCAGGAAATTCTCTTTTTTCATCAATAAATGGATTCTCTTTAAATTCCAGGGTAACAAATGCATCGATATAAATCTCGTCCCCAATAGATTCAAATGGAGAATAAAGCTGCGCATCAAACTTGCTGGATATTTCGCCATATTTATTATCAAATCCTTGAACTGAATTGTATAGAATAATATCTTCATCAACATCTTCATCAACATCTTCATCAACATCTTCATCAACATCTTCATC
>JARGNR010000011.1:66709-86410 GCA_029212405.1 Saprospiraceae bacterium | reverse complement strand
CATCTTCATCTTCCTCATTTCCCTCGTCCAATTCTTTGATCAGATCTTGCTGGTCTTCATCTTCATTTTCTTCCACAGCTTTTTTGCGAGCCATAACTGATGCATATTGTTTCATCTTATAGGCTCCTGTTCCATCAAGCCTACCTTCTTCTATATTTAAAGTGTATTTTCCAACCTTCCTGTGATAATTCATATTGGTATTTTTCAACTCTATAATTTGGTTGGCTTCATCCTTTATCAAAATCCCTTGGATATTCAATGCTCGAAGTGGCAATGTACCTGGTTCAAAATAAGGCGACGTAGCATCCACAAAAAGTGGACTGCCATCTACTTCTATCATAGCAAAAACATAATTGATCTCTGTCAAACTGGGATATATCGTGTTAAACATGCCATGAAATCGATATTTGGTCAAGACTGGGTATGCCTCCAATCCTGCCTTTTTACACAAATTGATCAACAATAGATTAATCTCTGCAGCATTCCCCGATTTTTCTCGAAACAGATCATTGTAGCTTTCTGCACCATACTTTCCTACATTTTTGTCCCAGACTATATTTGTATTGATAAAGTCTACAATTTTAATCAACTTATCCCCTTCCTCTAACGATTTGATTTCGCTGATTAAATCCTCGGCTGGCTTTACCTTCATTTTTATCGCTTTACCAAAGTAGTCGGATTTCATCAAATTTTTACAAATAGAATTCCAGTCTTTCGTGAAATTTTGTGCTTTGCTTCCAGGAAAATCAACTACACTTAATTCATACTTTAATGAAGATCTGTAATCATTGATATCCAATACATATTTGTCGTCCTCAATTGCAGGAACATCAGAGACTTCAAAAACAAATTGGCTAACATTCGTACCAAAAACATACTTCTCTTCTTCCCTCTTATTCAGCGGAATGGATCCTGTGGCAGAGGGTGCCATGGTAAAATATCCGGGAACATCAATTTTGAAATTTGAATAATCAACAGGAACATCTTCCTGAAAATAGTGCCTGGGTGTAGAATATAAAAAAGGAGAAACAATTCTAAATCGAAATTCAATGATAGATCCTGCTCTGGCATTGGGAATAGCAAAAGAAACCTTAGTTATATTCTCATCCAACTCTTCTTTAAAAATTTCTTTTTTAGACAATTTAGTTTTTTCATCTTTTCCATCTACCCAATTATGGCATTCAGCCTTAATGCCTTTAATGTCTTCCCGATTCCGTTTATTCCGATATAAATAGCGTACAATGTTTGCTTGATCTACGCCTTCATCATCATAAATTTTGATTCTGTAATGGTACAAAGTAATCAATCTTGGCGAACGAGATTGTAAATCATAAGATGTCTCGCAGTTTTTGAAAATATAGGCAAAACTAGCATCCGGATCTAATGGATGCTGTTTTTCTTGTAATCGCTCTTTATCAATTTTGCCAAATTTCTGTGCGTACAGATTGTTTATTGATAGTAAAAAGAAGCATGCTGAAAATGCAATTAATCTGAACGCTGCTGAAGTTAAATTCATTATGGTGGTTTTTCATGATTTAGATGATAATACTAAAGATCTTTTCTCTATTTTCTTCAACTTGTCAAAAAAGGCTTTTATCTCTTTGTATCTATCCGACTCATAATTCCCTTTATATAGTTGAAATTCTCTTTTAATTTGTATTTGACCTGCTGAAGCACTTGTGGAAAAGGAATAAGTACCAAACTCAGATTCGATAAAAACATCTTCATCAATAGTGGGCACCAGCGATAGATCGTGTTCAATAATAGTGGTAGATGTAAATTTTTTATTCCTTAAAAATTGGATCGGCCAAACTCTATTTTTGTCTCTTTTAATTTTAGGAATATCCAGCTCACCTCTATTTACCTTAAGTTTAAGGTGACTTCCCAAATGCTCTACTTCATCTTTACAAGAAATGGATACTTCCTCTTGAAACGCCCATTGAGCAGTATCAAATTCATTGTGATAATCATTAATACGGGGTGCTACGTACTTTGAAACCAATGCTTTTTGGTAGGATTTCTTTTCTTGCACAGACATCTTGTCCAATTGATATAGCTTGTCACCAATGCCTATTCCTTCTGTTCTCACATTAATCGTAGCATCTACATTTCCGTTTTCAGACAAATTAATCCCTGTAATGGTCTCCTGAATACATTTATACGATGGCGTTTTGGAGATTTCTCCTGCCTCATTGGTAATAAGCAAAACATTTCGATCGTCTGTATAATCACCCAAAAAATTGAACGGATTGACCTTAGAAGTACAATCCACCCAGTAATTTTCTCCTTCGATACTTAATTTTGATATGACGTGATTAAACTGAGCAGTACTATAAAAATTAGATTGGGCACTTCGTTTATTCGAGCCTGCATTGACCAAAACTAAGGTAGCATCAATTCCATATGCTTCACACAGCGAATTATAGTAAAAAGACAATGCCTTGCAATCTCCATATTTTCGATCATGCACGACTGAAACGGGTAAGGGAGACCACCCCCCATCTTCCAAGGAAATCAGTACATAGCGCGTTTGATCTTGGATGAATTGGTATAGTTTTTTGGCAATAGTCAACGCATCATCCGTCTCTTGAATTAAACTACTCGTTTCGCTTTTAAGTGTGATCAGATCAATGTCCTGCTTCGGCAAGAACATTTCGTTATAGGTCCAAACACCAAACTCTGACCAATTATTAACCACTCCCGTATGATCAAAATACTTGATTCGCTTTAATGCAATCTCAAGTCTGGGAAAACACTCAGCCTTATTGGGCATATACGTTTCCTTGGTTAACACTTTTAGTTGCTTACATTCATACAACACGCTATGATCGGTTTTTAAGTCTGGTCGACCAAGTCCAACTTGCTGATAATTAAAACTTTCCCCAACGTGGTCAATCACTTCAATACTCGATTGCTCAACCGATTGTCTAAAATCTTGAATAGGAAACCAGGTAGGGATATAAAATGGAGATTCTACTACGTGGGTGTACATAACATGAATGGTAACAGGAAAAACAGGAGCACTATGCATGTAAATCATACTCCTCAAGTCATGTGCAAATTCTAAATCTTGAAGACCATATTCCTTTATCTCTTTATTCTTGATCTTCTTGACTAAATCTCCCTGATCATCGTAAATTAAAATTTGAATGTCCTTTACCTTGCTTTCCCCTTTACGATAATGCTCTGCAAAAAAGAGCTTGTTTTCGTGTTTTTTATTCAATGCTGTAATGGCATAGTCAAAGGTATACACCAATTTTTCATTGTCTAATTCAATCTTGGTTTTACTATGGCGAATGACACTATTTGCCTTTTGGATAAGAGAATCAGGTATTCGATCAACACTAAAGTCGTATTGACTATAAATAGGCGCCAAACCAATAAATAGTACCAGTAATGTTGTATATGAAAGTTTATCAAACACCCGAAAAGCTTGGTTTATTACCAGCTAATATAGTAAAAATAGACAACTAAAAAACCAAGAGTGTCAATGAAAATTTTTCATTAATTCCAAGCTGTAGTATGTTTTAACAGCAAGCCCCAACTTTGTAACATCTTTTTTAAATATTCATAAGTAAGGTAACAGGATCTTCCAATTGCTCTTTCACTTTTACAAGGAATGTAACCGAAGTACTTCCGTCAATAACTCTATGGTCATAAGACAGTGCCAAATACATCATTGGACGAATTTCTACTTGACCATTGATTGCAACCGGTCTTTCTTTGATCGTATGCATGCCTAAAATTGCCGATTGAGGTTCGTTAATAATCGGAGTACTCACCAAAGATCCGAAAACTCCTCCATTGGTGATGGTAAAGGTACCCCCTTTCATCTCATCCAATGTCAATTTTCCATCACGAGCCTTTCCTGCCAAACCTTTAATTGCCAGTTCAATTTCATGAAAATCCATGGATTCCACATTTTTAACAGGAGGAACTACCAATCCGTTTGGCGTACTTATTGCGATTGAAATGTCTACATAATCATGGTAGACAAGATTATTCCCATCGATCATTGCATTGACACTTGGCATTTCCATAAGTACATTTGAACATGCTTTTGCGAACAATGACATGAAACCTAATTTTACACCGTGTTTTTCAACAAATTTCTCTTGATACTTTTTACGCAACTTCATCACCTCAGACAAATCCACTTCATTGAACGTTGTCAACATAGCTGTATTATTTTTGGCAGATACTAATCGAGATGCTATGGTTCGACGCATTCGACTCATCTTTTCTGTACGTTCTTCTCTATTATAAGCTACAGGTGCAGCTTTAATCTCTGGTGTTGCAGGTGTACTTTCAACTGCAGGAGTTGCCGCTTTTTGTTGAACTGCTTTTTGAGCATCTTCTTTTGTGATTCTTCCGTCCACTCCTGATCCACTCACAGTAGAAGGATCAACATTACTTTCTCTCAATATTTTTCCAGCAGCCGGTGAAGGGTGTCCTGTTGCATAACTTTCAGAACTTGTTGTCGCCTCTGGAGCAGCAGGAGCAGCTACTTCTTCTTTTGGTGCAGCCTTCGGAGTATCGCTTCCTGCAGGTGCAGAAACGCTTGTATCAATTTTGGCTACCAGGGCTCCAATTTCAATGTCATCGCCTTCTGCTGCTACGTAAATGAGTTTACCTTCAGCCTCTGCTGGAAATTCCAAGGTTGCTTTATCTGATTCAAATTCACAAATGGGTTCATCCAATTTTACAAATTCACCATCTTCTTTCAACCATTGTGAAAGGGTTACTTCTGTAATAGATTCTCCGATAGTAGGCACTCTCATTTCGACGATACTCATAGTTTCTTTTATTTGCTATTTAAAATTTGATGCAAAATAGGTACATTTAATGATCAAAAGCGAATGATTTAAAGTAGAAGTCCATATGTATTTCAATTACTCTAAATATATTTTTAAGCTCATCTAAATATTATCTATTGCTTACTATTCTTCATTCCGGCATGTTAACAACAATCCAAGACCTTGGAAGGTTTTATGGGGCTCATTTGGGTATCCCTATTTCAGGGCCAATGGATCGAAAAAGTGCAATGCTCGCAAATCTGACATTGAACAATGAAGAAAATGATGCTGTGCTGGAATGTACCTTTATTGGTCCTACATTGCAATTTGATGAACGAACAGTTATTGCAATCAAAGGCGCACAGGTCTCTGTTTTAATAAACAACGAACTTGTTTCATCTTCTTCTATCATATACATGCAAGAAAATGACGTTCTCTCCTTTGGTAAAATTGAAAAAGGCTGTCGATTTTATATAGCCGTAAAAGGAGGATTTCAGACTGAAGAAATTTATGGGAGCAGATCAACTTGCTATACTGCAGGGATATTAAAGCCACTAAAAAAAGAAGATACCATCTCGTATTTCCCATATCATAATACGATAGATACACAGCTTTCTATTTCTAGAAAATTTGGAAATACACATCTGCACGTATCCAAAGGACCAGAATTTACCATCCTCAGCCCTATCCAACAAAAGCTTTTGATGGAACACAATTTTACTATACTTTCTCAAAGTAATCGAATGGCCTATCGTGTCACCCACGCCTTAAATCTAAGACATAATCATAGTATACTTTCTTCTGGCACCTTACCCGGAACCGTACAACTCACACAAGGTGGAGATATTATCTGTTTAATGCGTGACACTCAAACGACGGGTGGATATCCAAGAATCCTTCAATTATCTGAAAAATCACAAGATGATTTGGCCCAATTGAAAGCTGGTGAACGTTTTACTTTTACCTTATCTATTTAGGTTATTATTTCTCAAAAAAGCCATCACCAAAAATATATTCTTCCTATATGGATTGACCAAAACAAAAGTCCGGTTCTTCTATTTTATCTTCCTTGAAACAATTTTATTCCTAAAAAGAATGCTCCCACATTGATCAGCATAAATACATCTTGACTTCTCTCATACTCCGACTGAATGCATATTTCACCTTTAAATCCGCTTACAGAAATGCTAATTTCTTCACCCGATTTCCATTTTTATTGTTATTTTTCTTACTATTAAACTTATATTGATTTAGACTAGTTACGAGACCAATGAAGCAGTATCCATTAATTTTCTTTTTATTCCTGTTGTTTCATAATTCAACAGCAGCCCAAACTTGCTTTCCAAATGGGATCACGTTTATATCCCAAAGCGATGTAGATCTCTTTCCGCAGTATTATCCCGACTGCACAATAATCGGTGGAGATCTAAGAATAATGAGTAGCGGCATTACAAATATTGATAGTTTGTACAACATCACAAAAGTGATGGGCGAATTGAATATCTATCAAACAAATCTATCAAGTTTGCAGGGTTTACACAATTTAGATACCGTTTATCATACAATAGAAATAAGGTTTTCTAATAACTTAACGAATTTAGAAGGATTGAATTCTTTAAAAGATTTTGGGTGCTATGGTGACACCTGTACGGGCTCTTATTTCCGAGTAGGACATTGTGATAATTTAGTTAATTTAGAAGGGTTGGAAAGTCTAAAACATTTTTCTAGCCTTGTCTTTCAATCCAATGCATCAATGCTTTCTTTAGAAGGTCTGGATAGCATACAAAGTGTGGGATCACTTAGAATTGAACAATGCGACGCATTGCAGTCTTTGTCTGGAATAGAAACATTGGAAGAATTAGATCATTTGAAAATCTGGTTTTGCGATAATATAGAGGGACTCACCTCACTACCGAATATTACCAATTTAGAGAGAATAGAAGTGTGGGGTAATCCAAGTTTAGAAAATCTGGATGGACTGGATTCTTTGATCACGATGAATGCACCGATGTATGGATCTTCCGAAGTGTATATAAATGACAATGCAAGCTTAAGCAACATCTCTGCCATCGGAAATGCGGACCTGTCCTTTGTAACCGACCTGGAGATTGAAGAAAATCCCATGCTAGGTGTATGTGCATATCCAGCGATTTGCGATTATATAGATTCAGATAATGATGTTAGTATTAGAAATAATATGCCGGGGTGTAATGGCATAGTTGAATTAATTGGACTTTGTTGTGCCCAAGATACTACATGGTGCCCGCCGAGTACTACTATTTGTTTTGAAAATGGAATTGAATTTGGCTCACAAAGTGATGTTGATGCTTTTCCTGGAACTTATCCTAACTGCACTACAATTGGAGGGGATTTAAGTATAGTGAGTAATAATATTATAAGTATTGATAGTTTGTATAACATCACAAAAGTGATGGGCGAATTGAATATCTATCAAACAAATCTATCAAGTTTGCAGGGTTTACACAATTTAGATACCGTTTATCATACAATAGAAATAAGGTTTTCTAATAACTTAACGAATTTAGAAGGATTGAATTCTTTAAAAGATTTTGGGTGCTATGGTGACACCTGTACGGGCTCTTATTTCCGAGTAGGACATTGTGATAATTTAGTTAATTTAGAAGGGTTGGAAAGTCTAAAACATTTTTCTAGCCTTGTCTTTCAATCCAATGCATCAATGCTTTCTTTAGAAGGTCTGGATAGCATACAAAGTGTGGGATCACTTAGAATTGAACAATGCGACGCATTGCAGTCTTTGTCTGGAATAGAAACATTGGAAGAATTAGATCATTTGAAAATCTGGTTTTGCGATAATATAGAGGGACTCACCTCACTACCGAATATTACCAATTTAGAGAGAATAGAAGTGTGGGGTAATCCAAGTTTAGAAAATCTGGATGGACTGGATTCTTTGATCACGATGAATGCACCGATGTATGGATCTGGCAAAGTATATATAAATGACAATGCAAGTTTAAATAATATCTCTGCCATCGGAATGGCGGACCTATCCTTTGTAACCGTCTTGGAGATTGAAGAAAATCCAATGCTAGGTGTTTGTGCCTATCCGGCGATTTGTGATTATATAGATTCAGATAATGAGGTAAGTATTAGAAATAATATGTCGGGATGTAACGGCATAGTTGAATTAATAGGACTTTGTTGTGCTCAAGATACTACATGGTGTCCACCGAGTACTACAATTTGTTTTGAAAATGGAATTGAGTTTGGCTCACAAAGTGATGTTGATGCTTTCCCTGGTTCCTATCCGAATTGTACAACAATTGGCGGAGACCTAAGTATAGTGAGTAGCGATATTACAAATATTGATAGTTTGTACAACATCACAAAAGTGATGGGCGAATTGAATATCTATCAAACAAATCTATCAAGTTTGCAGGGTTTACACAATTTAGATACCGTTTATCATACAATAGAAATAAGGTTTTCTAATAACTTAACGAATTTAGAAGGATTGAATTCTTTAAAAGATTTTGGGTGCTATGGTGACACCTGTACGGGCTCTTATTTCCGAGTAGGACATTGTGATAATTTAGTTAATTTAGAAGGGTTGGAAAGTCTAAAACATTTTTCTAGCCTTGTCTTTCAATCCAATGCATCAATGCTTTCTTTAGAAGGTCTGGATAGCATACAAAGTGTGGGATCACTTAGAATTGAACAATGCGACGCATTACAGTCTTTGTCTGGAATAGAAACATTGGAAGAGCTAGATCATTTGAAAATCTGGTTTTGTGACAACATAGTAGAACTCACCTCACTACCGAATGTTACCAATTTGGGAAAGATAGAAGTATGGGGCAATCCGAGTTTAGAAAATCTAGATGGTTTAGATTCTTTGATCAAGATGGATGTACCGACTTATGGATATAGTGAAGTGTATATAAATGATAATGCAAGCTTAAACAGTATCTCAGCCATCGGAAATGCAGACTTTTCGTCAGTTGTAGAATTGGAAATTCAAGGAAATCCAATGTTGGGTGTATGTGGATATCCTTCAATATGCAACTATATAAGTGACCAAAATAATGCTGCAGTGATCGGTGGTAATAGTCTTGGTTGTAATGGTCTCATCGAGTTAGAAAAAGATTGCCAAGACGTTTTGTTTATATTTGAAGTTGAAGAAAGCACTACTAATTTATTAGGTTCGACAACCACCAATTATTGGCATGATCCATTAAATTGGAGAAACAATAGCATTCCAAATGATAGCAGTTATGTAATTATTCCACATAACTTAGAATGTGTGATTCAACAGGATTCAATTGCTCATTGTAAAGACCTTCTCTTATATCAAGGTGCTCAAATTCGATGTGAACTGAATAGTGAATTAAAAATTTTTGATGAATAATATGCATCCTCAAATACATATAGCAAAATTCGTTTACTGATACGGCAAAAAAGAGAGTCATCAGGAATAATTTCACAATATCCTAATCGATAAAACGACGAAGATAAAGCCTCATAATTTCATGTCACTCCAATTTTTTATCCGAACAACTTTTTTCAAAACAGCCAATAGGGGAAATTACTTACAACATTCTCACATAAACGAAGGACCGAACATAGCACCACTTTCTGTTTTACACATTGATGGCAAGAGTTTAATGAAGATTTTGAGTTTCGTGATTCTATCTCTCATTCTCTTTTTTATTGCCAGTTTCAAGAGCAGCTCCAATAACTAAACCAGCACCAGCTCCTAGTGACAAAGCAATAGCAATACTATTTATCAAGATTCCAATACACAGTCCAATTCCTGCTCCAAAAATTAAAACTAGTACTATGTTCTTATTTTTCATATTGTGTTTTTATCATTTTTCCAGATTCTATTTTTAAAAGCAGTATCAACGGGTATATTAAAAATATGGTTTTGTTTTTTGCAAAATTTGACTTGAAATAGCATCAGCATTTTCAATCGTCATAGGTTTCAAATTCATTTATTTTGTTGTGTTCATAGGTATTCCTTTTTGTAATTAACAACAGGACCAATAATTGAATCATTGATCGAACTAAAAGTCCTGTTGCATGAATGTTTTCCTTGATTTTAATTTTAAAATGTTTCCATGACCCTTTGATTCCAAACCCCCGTTTCAGCAGTTTGCTTAGCATAAGTTTCAAAATCAATGGCTGGTCTACCTAAAACTTTGGCTACATCATCAGACACTTCTTGGTTCTCTGGATTCCCTAATACTTCTTGGAACAAATAACCGAATAGCCACACATAAGAATCGGGTAGGCCAGCTTTTTGCATTCCATCCTTGAATTCGTCAATAGAAATAGGTACAAATTGAATATGTTTGTTCATAGCTTCTGCCATAATTTCAACCACTTCCTTAAAGGTTCTTTTTTGAGGGCCAGTTACGGTTATGGTTTGTCCATTAAAGCTGTCATCTATCATTACTTTAGAAACCACATCTGCTATATCATTGACATCAACAAAAGGGATTCTTGCATTTGGCATGGGTAAGGCAACAGTTCCATTGAGTACAAACTCTAAAAAGGCACCTTCACTAAAGTTTTGATTAAACCACGACGCTCTAACCAAAGTGTAATTTAGACCAGAGTTTGCTACAATATCTTCGCAAGCTTCGGCTTCAGTTTCTCCCTTGCCAGAAAGTAATACCACTTTCTCTAAACCAGCTTTTAATGCTTTTTCAGTAAGTGTGGTGATAGCGTCTCTTGATCCAGGTACTGCCAAATCCGGATAGTAGACTATGTACGCTCTATCCATGTCTTCTAATGCGGCGTCATACGTATCTGTGTTTTCCCAATCAAACCCTGGATTTGTTTTTCGACCGACTACTCTTATGTTGTGACCTAATTGTCTTAAGTTTTCTGCAACTCGGCGACCGGTTTTACCGTTTCCTCCGATAACTAAAATGTTCTCTGTTTTCATTTTTATTCGTTTTTAAAATTGTTATTAATTGTGTTTCAATTGTTTGAAACTTTATAATTTTATATTTATTAGTAGCTTACTATATTTCTTCTGCTTCTCACTTTGGTGTACCAATACATGGTAGTTGCGAGAATAAACTCAATTCCAATAAGCCAAAAACCAATAGCCGTAAAGAAATCATAATGCGTTCCTCCATTGGGAACTATCAAATAGGGCACCGTAATTAAAGCGTCTAGAACTGTTGCGGTAAAAAAGAAAACTAGTCCTAACCAGTATCCTTTTGTAGTGCTTTGATTACGGTAAAATAGTTGTGCCCCAAACCAAACTACGGGTAGTATTCCTAGTGACAATAAAATATTTGCCTGTAGTTCTGGGTCTTGTAAAATTGAAATGTAGAAGGAGATGGTATACATACTTACTCCAATAATCCAGATCATAATTCCAATACCAATAGCTCTTAATTCTTTCATGATTGTTTGTTTTTTTAATTGATGTTGCTCACACTTCAAATGCCTGAAGCGTTTTGATTTTATTTTATAAATAATTTGAGGTATTTCTTTTGCTTATCACCTTTATGTGCCAGTACACGGTTGTCATTTCTATAAAGTCTAGACCAATAAGGCAAAAACCAATAGCCGTAAAGAAATTGTAATACGTTGCTCTATTGGGTACTATTAAGTAAAGACACTAAATAGTGCATCCAATACTGTTGCTAATAAAAAGTAACTTACCCCTAACCAGTATCTTTTTGAAGTGTCTTGAATTCTGAAGTATTGTTTTTCTTCAAACCATACTAGGGGTAGTACTC
This sequence comes from Saprospiraceae bacterium, assembly GCA_029212405.1. Taxonomy (GTDB): domain Bacteria; phylum Bacteroidota; class Bacteroidia; order Chitinophagales; family Saprospiraceae; genus CAJXUU01. Next base: position 74,871 of record JARGNR010000011.1, on the reverse strand, counting down.
CCAAAAACTGTAAAATATTTGCCTGCAGTTCTAGGTCTTCCAAAATTGGAAAGTAAAAGGAAACAGTGTAAATACTTATTTCAAGAACCCAGATAATAAATCCAATGCCAATAGATTTTAATTTTTTCATGATTTTTTGTTTTTTGATTAATCTCTTTTTTTAGTTGAAAGCTTATTCTATTTTGCGTAGAGCATGCCAATAATTAAAAGCACAAAAGAGGTAAATGATGAGATTGTTCTTAGGATATGCCAGCGATTCCAAGGGTCTTCAAATTTGTTTCTAAGTTCTTGCAATTCTATTTTTGAGAGGGTTTCTAAATTAGATGCATCTAAAATTTCATTTAAGGGAACATTTCCTAAAATGGTTACTAAGCCGATTCCAACAAAAAAGAGTATTGCAGCAGCAAGAAATAACCAGAAACTAATGCTATCATTCCTAAATAAATAGGCATTCAAAAAGAGTAGTATTACAGGACCAAAAAAGACGATCATAAAACTCTTATTAATTATTGCTCTGTTCATGGCTTGAAAGGCTTTTAAGAAGCTCATATGATCCAGACTTCCAATCCCAGGAGTAACAGCATTAGACCAGGTAAAGCATAGGCCAGCTGTGAGACCAGTAAATAATATGCCTAACATTAGTACGATAAATTGTATTTTAAATTCCATATGTTGAAGTTTTGGAGGATAGTATCCTGATGAATAAATGATGTTGTTATTTTTCGATTTTTCTTTGATAAAACTGAAGCCTTCCTCTGCCAGTTAATTGATTGACAATCCACTAGGTACACTTACAGGAATTGATTGATCAAAATTGGGATCGTTTAGCGCTTCTAGAAAAGCAATAATCTCTTTGGTTTTGGATCTATCGAAAGGGTTGAGTTTAAGATCTCTAAACTCTGGCGCAAGATCCTTTTTTGATACCTCTGGATGCTTACTCCTCTTTCTTTGGTAGAAACTCATTACTTTTTCAATGGATGATTCACTACCATTATGCATATATGGAGCAGTGTAGGAAAGGTTTCTCAAGGTCGGTGTTCTAAATGCGTATCTTCCATCTCCCTTATCGTAATTTTGTAAACCTGGATGGTCTTCAACTCCAAGCACATAGAGTTTATAGTCACTGAACATAGGTCCAGAATGGCAATTGTTGCATCCTGTGGTAATAAACGCCCTCATTCCTTTTATCTGCTTTTCTGTCATGGCATTTAAATCTCCCCGCATGTAGCGATCGAATGGAGAATTGGGAGTAATTAATGTACGTTCGTATGTAGCTATGGCTTTCGTGATTCGATCAATAGTAGCTGTAGAGTCAGAAAAAGCTCTATAAAAAAGTGTTCGATAGGCTTTGATTTGGGTAACTTCTTGCTCCAAAAATTCAATGTAATTTTCCTTCGACAATTCTGTGCCTTTCATTTCTTCGGGATTGAGCAATGGCCCTATACATTGTTGTTCTAAGGAGAGTGCACGATTGTCATAGAACTGAGGACTATTTCCTGGATCGAGATTACCGGCTAAGTCAATTCCGTTGAAAACTGCGTTTAATATCGTTGGGGCATTTCTTTTGGTTTTTAATCCATTTGAGAATCCATTAGACCTATCCAATCCATCAGCAAAGCCTTTCTTAGGGGAATGACAGGTTGCACATGAAATTTTATTGTTAGCTGAGAGAATAGGGTCAAAAAAGAGCTTTTTTCCTAATTCAATTTTTTCTTTTGTAATAGGATTATCCTTTGGAGCTGGGGCTACTTCCGGCAAAGCACTGATATTGATTTGACTTTGCATGTCAATTACTGCCCTATTGCAACTTAGGAATAGAACAAATAATAGAGAAAGTAAAAATGTAGTTATAAATTTTTCTAACGTTATCATCATATCTTGTTTTAATATTGATGATACAAAGGTGAGAAGAGGTCAAATGAGTTTCTTGACACTTAGAGACAACATTTTGACATTTTAAGCCAAAATGAAAATTTTAGTTGCTTTTTCTAAATTCTGAAGGAGTTTGGTTCGTCCATTTTTTAAATGCGCGATTAAAAGCACTTTGTTCAGAGAAACCTGTTAAGAAAGCTATATCTCCTATACTTTGATTTTTATCTCGCAACATATCTTTTGCGATTTTTGCTTGTGTCTTTTTAACTAAGTCCCGATAAGTAACATTTGCTTCGGAAAGTCTTCTTGTAAGCGTTCTATTACTCATCGCTAAAAGTTCACTAATATTTTGAATAGTAGGTATCCCTGTTGGAAGCCCATCTTTAATTAAAGATTCTACATCGTATACAAATTTATTACCTGGTATTTTAATCCCTTTGGTATTTTCATCTACTTGCTTCAGTAAGTAACTATTTATACTGGCATCTGCTTTTGCAGTTCTTAAGTTTAAGTCAGACGTTGCATAACTTATAGAATAGATATTCTGATTAAAGAGTATTCGACAATTAAAAGCAACATGATAGCTTGATAAGTCTTGAGGTGGGCTGTGTTTAAAGCGAACTTGAATGGGAGTAATATTTTTCTCGGACATGGCTTGCAGTACGACCACTGTCGCAGATAAACTAGCTTCCGTTGATAATTCCATACCTCTGCGATGTGCTTCTCTATTAAGGATGACATGAGAAACGTTTCCGTCTTCCTTAATCTGCCATACAAAGGTATTTGAGAGAAGTTTAAAGTAACGATCACTACGTTCAAAGATTTCACCCACTTTAGAACAAGTGCGCCACGATAGCCCTAATACCCCATAATCTTCGATAATCATTTGCTGACCTACACGAACTGCAAATCCAGGACCAAGTCTGTCATCTAACATCTCATGTAAATACATGAATTCTTCAGCAGGTACAACCTCTAAATGTTTCGCATCTTCGATAGAAGTTGGCAAATGCATGAAATCATCTCTAGTCATGCCTTCTGCAATGGCACAATTAATCAACTTAAAATATAGTTTTACAGAAAAATATTGCATTTTTTACTGGGTTAAAAACAACTGTTATTCAATTTCTTTAAGTTATTATCTATGGAAAGTGTATTGTTCAATGTCGATCCAATAAGGGGTAGCCTTTTCCACAGTTGAATAAATATAAGTATTTTGAATTTTTATGTTTTTCATTATTTAATAACAAATTACCAGATTCTTATTAAAGACGTGGTGAACGCTGGCATTTATTGGTGAAGTATCCGACTCTATTAGCTATAGTTTTTTTTACAGCAAAAGCATGTTTGGGACTTGTAAATATTGAAAACATGTTCTAATAAGACGGATTTTAAGTCTGAAAATTCGTTTGCCTTCAGTGATTGTCAAAACGTTCTTCAGAGTTGATCGCCAAATTCGGATTCAAATGATTTGTTCCACTTGTGCTTACACCGAAGTTTGCCTGTATCCATAATCCATTGATTTTCAATTCTAATCCGTCCCAGACAAACGCTTAGCTATACCTTAATCAGGCTTTGTTCAAAAAGTTGAATTTTTTTATTCAGTTCTTCTTGTAATTCCTTATCAGTAATCCCATCTTTTGAAAAATTATCATAGAAACTTGGTAAGGAAAAATCTGCAGCTATCGTACCGCCCAAGTACGGAAAATAGGCCTTAGCATTTTCTAAGACTGTAATACCACCTCTACCGCCAGGTGAAGTCGCCATTAAGAGCATTGGTTTTTCTCTCCAAATTTTGATGTTTACACGAGATAACCAGTCTATAGTATTTTTAAATACTGCTGCATAAGACCCATTATGTTCGGCAAGAGAAATAACAAAACCATCCGCCTTATTCAATGATTTATCTAATCTTTTTACCGCAGCAGGTATACCGTTTTCGGCTTCATAATCAACCCCATATATTGGTAAAATATAATCGTTTAAATCGATAGGAATAATTTCTACATTTTCTAATAAACTAGTGGAGTAGGATAGTAAGCTTTTGTTGATAGATTGTTGACTATTGCTCCCTGCAATTGTGATTATTTTTTTCATGATTTTTAATTTTTAGAGATTAAAATATCTATTGACCATCTTCCGCTACCATTTACTAGTATGGTTAAGGCAAGACCTATAATTAGAAGAGAGTATTCATATCCTTCACCAGCTTGAGTACCAAACCAATTCATAAAAAAGCCATGCTCTAACTGTGTCAAATAAATGATGCCTATGAACATTCCTGTGAGTGATAATGCCCAAAACCTACTGAAGAAACCTAGAATGAGTGAGATTAAGCCAAAAAATTCAATCATTATTATTGAGAATGCTACAATACTTGGTAATCCCATTTGAGTAGTGAAAAATTCCATTGTTGAGGAATAGCCATATCCATCAAAAAGACCTAAGAGTTTTTGAGCCCCATGCGGAAATATTACTATACCAAGTGTTATTCGTGCAATGCTAAATCCCATATTTGGATGCGTTTTTAAAAGATGTTGTGTTAAATGTTTCATGATGTTTAAGAATTAAAATTGTTTATAAAGTATTTCGGTAATACATTCCGAAAGATGATTTCCCAAGAGGTTTCTGTCCATACTGGTCAATGTCCAAACCAATACCAAATTGATGATCATTGAATGACATCCCTGCACGCAGTTGCTGAAAGCTTCTTGAATGCATCTCGAATTCATCCCAAACGGTCAAAAACTGTCCGTTTAACCAAAGAGAAATCTTGTCATTGATTGGTGTATTGAACTGAAGTTGCGCAAATGCTTCAGCATAGATGTTATTCATCTTTTCGGAATGCGCAACGGTTGGAATAACTACAAATAATAGACGCGAATTTTTCAGTGTAAACTTAGTTGAGAAACGTTTTGAATACCCAGAAAAACTATTGTAATAGAGGGACGGCCCTAATGATATATGCTTGTTAATATTCCAGAATAATGTTGGTTGGACACCTGCCTCATCAAAGTCTTGGTTTTCTTCATCTTTAAACTTTTGAAAGAAAGCCAGTGTATTAATACTAAAGGACTTATCCTCATTAAGATTATAACTAGAGTATATTGTAAAATCTGTTTTATCAAAACCAGAAAACAGTTCTACCTGTGTGAATTGTGCTTGCAAGTAGGTTGCAAATCCAAGTGTTAAAAACGAAGTAATTTGTACTATTTTTTTCATGCTTCAAATTTCAGACAGAAACACATGAAAAAAAATGAACTAGTTTAAGACTTTTTCATTCTATTGACTTTAGTAATAATTTTACTCATAAATTCTGGTGTAATGCCAATATAACCTGCTAGATCTTTCTGAGTAATTCGATTGACAATTTTTGGATATTTCTTTTTGAAGGCAATATATCTTTCTTCAGCTGATAAGGATATTCCATGGTTGGAACGTCGAATATAACTTATAAGTGACTTCTGATATAGTATGCGATAAAACCGTTCGAATTTCGGTATTTCCTGAAAAAGTAAATCATAATTTGTTCTAGATATACCTAATAATTCTGAATGCTCTGTAGCCTTGATAAAATAATTTGTTGGTTCTTTCGTCATAAAACTAGCCATATCACCCGTCCAATAATCCTCTACTGCAAACATGGAAATGTGAGGTGTCCCATCATCATCTAATGTATAAACCTTTAAGCATCCTTTAGTTATAAAATACTCATATTTAGCAATCTCACCTGCCTGCATTAAAAATGCCTTTTTCTTAACTTTCATTTCAGTAAGTAAAGAGAGGTATTTTTGCTTTTCTAACTCGGTTAAATCAATAAACCTAGCTATGTTATTAAGAATTAGACGGTGTGATTCTTTGTAGTTCAATTCAGGTTTAGTTTAATTTAGTTGACTTTTTTATTGGCCTCTATATTATTGCTAACGGATTAAGTGTACCTGACGGACGACCAAAGGAAGTCTGGCATGGTGACACGGTGTTATAAGCCTTTTTCTATTAATCGGTTAACATTTATGGTTGATTGTATTGTGTCCTGAAATTCGCCAATTGAATCCCTAAAAGTTGTTCTAGTGATATTTGGATATTCATAATCAATTAAATATTGTTGGGACTCTAAATGCAGATTATATTTTATTGGAGTCTTTTCCAATTCTAAGATACTATCATTTTTGACTTGTTTAACCCAAAAGCTATTCCATGTATCTCCACCTTCGCCACCTAAAGTCATTCCTGATATAATCGTCTTTCCTTACACCTCAAAAATACTATCTATTTGAGAACTACTATATCTTCCGTTTTGAATTGGCTTAAGAATTTTACTAAACTTGAATGTATCCTGTTCCGTTTCCCAAATAGTGTAAACTTCATGACTGTGAAAGTTCATAGGTAGTAAAACTGTTTTTTCACCATATAATTTTGGACTAATCTTATCCGAGTAGTCAGCTAAAATTGCAACAGTATTCTCATTCTCAAATGGATCTAATTTTCTGTTTATTTCTCTTTTATATTCAATTCCAGTTAATTCATTAATGTTCCTAACTCCTTTCCAAACGAACTTCATATTTTTAAAATCTGTTATTGAGAATTTATCATTAGCTGTTATCTGGATTAATTCCTTCCTTTTGAATTTAGTCTGTATTAGTTTTGTTTTAATCGTATCTAAATCAAAATTTTCGGTTTTCTTAGCTGCATTTGTATTGTCACTTGATTTACTTCGACATTCAATGAAAAATAATGCTGTAAGTAAAATTAGGATGTATTTCGTTCTTTTCAATTTCTATTTTCTATTGGTCGTAATTGCTTATAACATTAACATATCAACGACTAAGGTAATGATATTTCACTTATACTTGCACTCTCACTCTAACCTAACCAACTGATTATCATCATTTTAATCTAATTCACCCATCTGTTTCTATCTGTATATATTCAGATAATAAATGCATAGAAACGGATTAAAACGAATAGAAGAAAACTAATAATCATGGCTTTCGCGCTCTCAACTTCCTAAATATAATCATATTTTTAAATCATATTCAAGAACTACCAATTCATTCAACTATATAAAACGGTTAATGTCAAAATCGACACCATCTTGAAAGCTGCACATAGTGACATGAAATGCTGCATCAAAAAACAAAGAAAATTAACACAAATCAGCGCCTTTTAAAATAAGCTCAAACTAAATAAATCTCGTATAGATCGCATACTATTTCCTTGTTACATTTAAATTGTTGCCCTACTAGGTCTCATAGTTTCTATAGTCGCCCATAGATTGTAACCTAATTCCTCCTACCACTTTTCGAAGTGCAATTTGCTTACTTCTAGAGCAATAACACCCTCTTTTTTTACGCCAAAAAAATAGATAGAAACCTTACATAATTTTAAATTTCTCTTAAGAATTTCGATCTATTTTACAGATGGGATGCTCCATCCATCATTTTTGTTATGCACGCACCAATTGAAAATTAACCAATGCAAAAATGAAAAAAACACGTCATTCCCCCTAGATGAAGACTAATTTGGTATTTTTGCACCTCAGAAAATGAAGGAGAGCAAATGATCGAAAAATTACAAGCCATAAAAGAGCGATACCACTATCTGCTCGAACGGATGTCGGACCCGGAAGTGAGTTCCAACCCGAAACAATTTGCCAAGGTGAGCAAGGAGTATAAAAGCCTAGAAGATGTGGTCAACACATCTGACCAATACATGAATGTTCTGTCCAATATTGAGAATGCACAGGAAATGCAAAAAGATCCAGATCCAGAGATGAAGGAAATGGCTAAAATGGAATTGGACGAATTGATCCCGAGAAGAGATGAATTGCTGGAAGAAATAAAAGTATTGTTGATCCCAAAAGATCCAGATGATAGCCTCGATGTGATATTTGAAATTCGATCTGGAACAGGGGGAGATGAAGCGAGTATTTTTGCAGGAGATTTATTAAAAATGTATTCCAAATATTTTGAAACCCAAGGGTGGAAAGTAGAGCTCATCGATGAAAATGAAAATCAAGTAGGAGGCTACAACAAAGTAGTATTGGAAGTAAAAGGCAAAGACGTCTACGGTAAGTTAAAATTCGAGTCGGGTGCGCATCGAGTGCAAAGAGTTCCTAAAACAGAAAGTCAAGGTAGAGTGCATACCTCTGCAGCAACCGTTGCAGTCATCCCAAAATACGAAGAAGAGGATTTGGACATCAAAAAAGACGATCTAAAAACAGATACGTTTAGAGCGAGTGGAGCAGGAGGACAGCACGTCAATAAAACAGAGTCTGGTGTTCGATTTAC
>JARGNR010000011.1:0-66609 GCA_029212405.1 Saprospiraceae bacterium | reverse complement strand
CTTCAAGTTGCTGAGAATGCAGAAAAAATGAAAGGCGGAGACGAGTAGGTATGTTTCAAAACTAGAAAACTCAACGATTAGTGACAGACTTTGCTAATTTCAGAACGTAAGAAAAACGAGTATGGATTCCATAAAGACATTTCCAAAGTTTACGATTTTTTTCATCGTATTGATGATCCTTGAGATACTCGGACTTACGGTTATTCCTTCGTATCATATTGTGAGTAAACCCATGATTCTTGCCGGGTTGATCGGTTTTTATATTCTGGAAGAAAAAAGACAAAGTCATGCCTTCCTCACAGGGTTGATTTTTGCGCTTTTAGGAGACTGTTTTCTACTTTTTGGGACCTCTGATATGTTCATGATTGGGTTGATCGCCTTCTTGATTATGCAAATCTGTTATGCCAACACTTTTAATCAAAAACGCAGAATCCCTCGCACCAAAGACTATATCGTACCTATATTGATTGGTGTAATTGGACTAGGTACATTGACATTTCTTTGGAACAGCTTAGGAACTATGAAATGGGCCGTCGCTATTTATACCTTTGCTATTGTGACTATGGCCATTTTCGCATATTTAAGACATCCAAAACTTAGAGGATACAACATTTTATTTCTAGGAGTTTGTCTATTCATCGCCTCTGATGCCCTTTTAGCACTCAATAAATTCGGGGATGGATTTTTATACGCAGATATCTGGGTGATGTTGACCTACATGCTTGCACAATATTGTATTGTCACGGGAGAAGTATTGGGAAATAGAAGAGTTGTGAAAGCGAAAGAGCCCGTGAGTAGGTTTGCTCAGCTTCGTGAACAAAAGAAATAATCGATACGACTAAAAGCGATCATAACTATAAGGCGAATCAAAAAGGCCAAGATTGATCTAGTTTCCTAACCATATTTTTTTGTGAAACACTATATTAAGACGAGGCGCAGCAAACAAAAAAAGGGACGTACAATCATTGCACATCCCTTTTTACATATATTATATTAAAGGACTAATCCTTCAACTTTTTAATCTTCTTTTTAGAATTCTTGCGAAAGGCAATTTTTTGAGCAGGAGAAAGCACCGCTTCGATCATAGGCTCATACTTATTCTGAATTCTTAAGTATTCATTCATATAATCACTCTTACTCACATCTTCCTTATTTCGTAACGCAATTACTTCAGTAGACTTTTTGAAAAATATTCGTTCTAATTTAGCCTCTTGATTTTTATTAAATGTAAGATTCTTATGCTCAAAGGTTATTATTTTAACCAACGCATCCATCTCTTTTGCCTGAGCTCTTTCCAATTGAGTACTTTGAGCTTGTGCCAACATTCCACCCATTATAAAGGCTATGAACAATACAATCTTTTTCATTTTATTATCGATTTTAAATTGATTTAGGATTTAAACGAACCCCAAATTAAAGGTATTTTTTCAAAAAATGAACTTCTTTCCGTGTATTAGACAGAAAAATCAATGGGAATGCTGCCTTAATTCCCTTATTATTCCACTTTTTCATCTATTTAATAGCTTCCCAAATATCTTCTCAAAAACCACTCTATACTCAACAACGACATCAACAATGCAAACAACCACTTGAAATTTATCACAGATTTGGTTTCTGTAGATTGATAGATTACAGGTTTTATTTTAGAATTAGACAGCACTTTCTCTACTATAGATGATCCTTCTCCTGCTTGAACAACCTCTCCTCCATATTTTTCACTTATTGCTGTGAGTAGATCATGTCTAGCCGTCAAATCATACAATTCTAACTGAATATTCTGAACAGAAAAAGAACCACTCTGTGTCAAAGCTTCACCACTATAGTTTGTATTGGCGGTATATCTATATCTTCCCGATGGTAACATTCCAATCGAAAGTGTATAGAAATTATTTGATCTCGAATAGGTATACTTAAACTCTTTCCCTTCTTCATTTACAATGATCAAAAATACATCTGGTTCGTTGATCATTTCATAATTGTCATTATATAATTGTGCATCAAAAGAAATCTGTTCGTTTTCCTTGTATAAATTTTTAGCGGTGCTCACTCTAAACTTTCTCTTATCCTCTTTTGTACTTAAAAACTGAACGGATTTATTTACGAGTTCGGTAACTACATCATAATTATTGTATTGCAAGAAGTCAAAGAGTCGCCATTTCCATAGACCTTCTCCAACCCATACTCCTGTTTTGAATCCATCCTTATCCTTAAAACTAATCAATGGATATTTTGTAGGGATCTTCTTAATGTTCTGAGTTAATAAAACATTCGATCCACTTGGTGAAGTATATTGTCCAAATGGTGCAATCAATGGAGGAAACGATTTTAACTTCCGACCAATTTCTGGATTAGTGGTGAAACTATTAAAACTCGGTGAAACATCTGCTTGAATATCTTCAAGACTGGTACTATTACCAACAATTCGGATATTATCCTGCACTTTATTTATTCGAGCAAGATTGGTTTGAGCACCGACTACAAAAAGCCTTGGTGTTCGTTTCTTATCCATATTTGAAATCTCCACATTCATCGGATATTTATCAGACGGCAAATTATGTAATACAACCAAATCATAAGCAGCCAAATTCAAATCTCGATCCTCTGGGAAATGAATATTCACTTCATAATTTTTATTGGTTGTAATCAAGGACTTCATCGCTGATAAATCAGGATGTGGCGCATTCGCCAACAACACAATTTTCTGTCTAGCATCCAATACTTCAATAAATATATCTTTATAATTATTTGCTTTGGATACTTCTCCGTTTACGGGTGAAATCGCCACTCTATATTTATTCAAGCCTACTGTATTTGCATCTAGGATGATTTCAGAGGTATTAAAATAATTATCCTTATTGATTCGGATAGGTTCAGACTGGAGTCTCTTTACATTGCTTCCATCCACCTTTGACACAGACAATGTAGAAGAGTTTCCTATACAGTTCTTTGCACTTATGTCCACTTGGATTGAAAACTTATCCCCTAAATATGCAATCTTGTTATTGAACACATTTTTAATTAAAAGATCTTTTTGAATCGTTGTATCTCCTTGTGCTACAATGTATACAGGTGCTGTAAAATTTATGTTTGAATATAGGGGGTTCTTCCCTTCATTATAAATCCCATCTGTGCTTAAGATTATAGCCCCTAGGTTTTGATCTCCAAAATTATCATAGATATATTCCATCGACTCTGACAAGTTCGTCACCTTACTGGAAAAGCTATCTACTGCACCATTTTCAATTTTATCTCCAAACACCAAGCGTTTAACTTCATACTTTTCTTCAAGACTCTCCGCAATTTGGTTGATTTCTGCCTTTTTCGCATCTGTGGCTTCAGGCGTTAGATTCGCTACTATCGATTGAGAGTTATCTTCCCCAATAATTACAATGGGTTGTTTGACATCTTCAGAAATGGTCTTAATCAATGGAGTGAGCAATAACAAAGAAATACCAGTTACTGCCAGCATTCGTAAGAAAGCCATCACCCACTTTGACCAGCCAGGTGATTCTGAAAATTTATCATCCTTATAGTATAAGGCTCCAGCATAAATGAGGCCTAATAAGACACATAAAACGATGTACCAAGATGGATATTGAAATGTTATTTCGTTAATCACTTAAATTATTTTAGGAATTTGGTTCCAAACAAAGGATGCAAATATGAATAAAATTTACTCCTTTTCATCTTATAGAAAATATAAAAAACGATAGAATTGTTGATTTAATGATGTCAAACATCAAAATTAAGTGTCAATCAAGGTAAAATCATCCTTCTTTCTAGCCAAAATGATGACAGTTGAGCTTCAAAACATCCATTTAACAACTTCTATTTTAAATATCCTTTTGGTTTAGATGGTAGCATCCAGCCCTTATTTTCTGCTAAAGCAATATGAATTTTATGTCCTCTATTTTACATGCAAAAAAAATTAAGTGGTATTCAACACAAGGGTGCATTGACTTAATGCGGAAATATTATATTTGTGCAGCATAAAATCGATCTTGTAAAGACAAAACTTAGACCTAAGGATGGAAGAATGGCAGTTGGATTTTGAATGGTTGCAAGTGAGGCATATAGTAAAAGATGCTATGGGTAAAAAAGATTTACCTGATTTACAATCCATATTGTATTTGATTGGAATACAGGAATTGGGTAGATGGGATGGTGAAAAATCCTTTACCAAAGAAGAAAAGCAAGACTTAATGCATATCGCTGTTTGCACACTTTTAGAAGATGAGGGATATTACATCTTTGAAGGAAGAGACCAAGATGGATGGCCTCATTGGAGTGAAAACAAGTCGTTTGACATTGCTGGCCTTGCTGATCAAGAACTCTTTTTAAAGAAGAAAGTGATCCGCTATTTTCAAGCATTACAAGAGCTTGAAAAAGATGCTATTAAATAAATTTATAAAATTATCTAGATAGATGAAATTGAACTATTTTGCTTTTATATTATGTGTATTCTTTATGGTATCATGTAATTCAGATTCAAAAACTTACGTCACTATAAAGACTGAATTCGGAGACCTTAAAGTAGAATTATATGACTCTACACCCAATCACAAAGAAAACTTTCTAAAACGAGTCGATGAAGAATATTATAAAGACTTATTATTCCATAGAGTGATTGCAGGTTTTATGGTACAAGGCGGTGATCCTAATTCTAGAAATGCAGGACCTGAAGCAAGATTAGGTGGTGGTGGACCAAAAGAGCGAGTGGATGCTGAAATTGGAGCTCCTCATTTCAAAGGAACACTAGCCGCTGCAAGACAACCTGATGCTGCAAATCCAGAAAAAAAGTCTTCTGGGTCTCAGTTTTATTTGGTACAGGGTTCTCCTCAATCCGACCAACAATTGGACAACTGGGAAAGAACAAAAGGATTCAAGTACAATGCTGCTCAACGAGAAAAATATAAAACGTTAGGAGGAAGACCTGATTTGGATGCAGAGTATACTGTATTCGGAGAGGTTGTAGAAGGAATTGAGATCATTGATCAGATAGCAGCAGTCCCAGTAGGAGCAGCAAATCGACCTTTGAAAGACATCAAAATGAATATTATTCGATAAATTGGATTGCCTAATACACGAGGACATATGAAGTTAAATAAATATAGTTGGGTTGTTTTCTGTGCCGTTTTGCTATTTGGATGTGCAAAACCTTTAGCCAAGTTTGCACTGGAAAATGACGATAATCGAGCACCATCTACCGTAACTTTCAATAATACTTCCGAAAAAGCGGAGACCTATATTTGGGACTTTGGAGATGGTAATACATCTACAGAAGAATCTCCAGAGCACAAATACTTTTTATCAGGAAAGTATATTGTAAAATTGACTGCCAAAAAAGGGAAAAAGGAAAATACCATGGAAAAGGAATTGATTGTCAACCCTCCACAAGACTGTCTTGTATCGGTAGAAACTACCTTAGGGAATCTTACCATTCGCTTGTATGACGAAACTCCAAAACACCGAGATAATTTCATAAAATTAGCAGAATCTGGGTTTTATGATGGATTATTATTTCACAGAGTTATCGATGGATTCATGATTCAAGGAGGAGATCCCAATTCTAAAAATGCAAAGCCTGAGCAAAGACTTGGAACTGGAGGTCCTGGATATACCATTCCAGAAGAAATAACAGAAAAATATGCACATGTAAAAGGAGCATTGGCAGCAGCACGTCAACCGGATAATGTCAATCCTAAATTTAATTCTTCTGGATCGCAATTTTACATCGTTCATGGTCGAGAAATCAATGAAGACAATCTGGCTAATAATGAAATGAGAAAGGGCATTCAATACCCAGAAGAAATTAAAGAACAGTATTTAAAAAATGGAGGATTCCCGCCATTAGATCAAGCCTACACGGTATATGGAATTGTAGAAAAAGGAATGGAAGTGATTGATAAAATAGCCACAACTAAGACCAATGCGTCGGACAGACCGTTAGAGGATGTAAAAATAATTAAAATGCGAGTCATAAAATAATGAAGTAAATGGAAATGACTGAGTCCGTTTACTTTCCTTGTTATAAAAACTATTAAATTGAAGACCACCTCAGGTCACAGCGAAACAAAATGAAAGAGATATTAGGAATAGACGTAGGAGCAACGGGCATCAAGGGAGCAATCGTTGATCTTGACAAAGGGGAACTTATTACTGAAAGAATAAAGTACCCTACACCCAAACCAGCTACGCCCCAATCGATGACAGAAGTCATGAAACAGCTTATTTCTGATTTTAATTGGAAGGGAAAGCCTGTAGGAGTAGGATTTCCAGCAATAATCAAAGAAGGAGTAGCTTTATCAGCGAGTAACATCGATGATACCTGGTTGAATTTCCCAATTGTAGGATTTTTGAATAAAAAATTGAAGTGTCCGCTAAATGTAATCAATGACGCAGATGCTGCTGGCTTAGCGGAGAAAAAATTTGGTGGAGGAAGCGATAAAAAAGGGTTGGTGATTTTATTAACCTTGGGCACAGGAATTGGATCAGCATTATTTTACAATGGTGTTTTGTTACCAAATACTGAATTGGGTCATTTGAAATACAAGGACAGTGTTACGGAAAAGTATGCTTCTAATAGTGCTAGAGAATTAAAAGATTTAAGTTACAAAACCTGGGGAAAAGAATTAAATAAAGTACTGAACCATATTGAATTTGTGCTAGCTCCAGATCACTTTATTATCGGCGGTGGAATAAGTAAAAAGTTTGAAAAGTATAAAGAATACTTAGATACAGATGCTACCATAGAACCCGCAAAAATGCTGAATAACGCAGGTATTGTTGGTGCAGCAATGGCATATACGTTAATGTAGTTCTTACTCTAGCTGATTTCTTATCATAGATATAAAAGGGAGTTAATAATTAAAATATTTGAACTATTGGACTTTAAATTGGTATTATATTATTGATGTTGATTTATAATAAAATGCAGGCCATCTCGGTCATGAATGAATTAGGAAAAAAAGGTCAAGCTTTTGTTTTTCTGATTGATTACGAAATGAAAAAGATTATTATTTCTACCTCGTTAGAAAATAATACCTCTTTAAAATTTGATATGAATGGATATACCAACCATTCTAAGGAAACATCTTCTCAATCTGTATCTTTTTTTGAAGCCTACCCTATTGATAAATCACACTACAACGAAAAATTCCAACTTGTAAAATCTGAAATCCAAAGAGGAAATTCATTTTTACTCAATCTATCCTCTGCTACAAAAGTCATTACAGATATTTCTTTGGAAAATCTTTACCACTCTGCAGATGCAAAATATAAGGTATTTCTAAAAGATCAATTTGTTTGTTACTCCCCCGAAATATTTGTTCAAATCAGAGATGGCAAAATCTCTTCCTATCCAATGAAAGGTACCATTGATGCTAATCTGCCCAATGCAGAACAAAGCATTCTGGAAAATAAAAAAGAGTTGGCAGAACACTATACTATTGTAGATCTAATCAGAAACGATTTGAGTCAAATTGCTTCTCAAGTAAACGTAGATCGATTTAGATATATAGATAAAATCTCAACAACCTCAAAAGATTTACTTCAAGTAAGTTCTGAGGTATCGGGAAAACTTCCTGATGATTACACATCTCATCTAGGTACATTATTTTTCAAACTATTACCTGCAGGTAGTATCAGCGGCGCTCCAAAGTGTAAAACTGTGGAAATCATTCAAAATGCTGAAGCACAGCCAAGAGGATATTACACAGGAATATGTGGGTATTTCGATGGAAAAAACTTGGATTCAGGTGTCATGATTCGATACGTCGAACAAATCGAAAATGAATTCTTTTACCGCAGCGGAGGCGGAATTACTTCAATGAGTACAGTTGAAGACGAGTATCAAGAAATGCTAGATAAGGTCTATCTA
Source organism: Saprospiraceae bacterium (assembly GCA_029212405.1). GTDB lineage: Bacteria > Bacteroidota > Bacteroidia > Chitinophagales > Saprospiraceae > CAJXUU01. The sequence goes on along the minus strand of JARGNR010000011.1, from coordinate 58,730 downwards.
CCCATTACGGTCAATTCATCTCCAAATCCATCTTTGCAGTATACTGAACAGGATGAAATTAATTGAAACCATACGGATCCAAAATGGACGAGTACGACACATTAAATATCACAATTTCAGATTCAACGAAACTAGAAGAAAACTATTCAACATTCATAAAAAAGTGGACTTAAGAGCCTTAATTGACACTTCGAATGCAACCCATTCATCCGAAGTAAAATGTAGGGTTTTGTATAATGAATCGACTATTGATATAGAATATGAAGCCTATATACTTCGTCCAATAAAGACCTTGAAAACAATAGAAATTGGGCAATTTGAATACAACTACAAGTATGCTGATCGAAGTAAATTAAATCATTTCTTTAGTCAACGAGGTAATCATGATGACATCCTTATGACTCGTGATGGTATAATAACAGACACCTACTACGCCAACGTTGCGCTTCTAAAAAACACACAATGGTATACTCCAAAACACCCATTACTGATGGGTACAAACAGGGCGCGTCTTCTTCATAAAAATAAAGTAATGCCTACTGATATTCATATCGACCAAATACACCAGTATGAAGCCATCTCCATTTTTAATGCGATGATTCCATTTAAAAAAATAATTATAGACTTATAACTTATAAAAACGGCTAGAATTTCCAGCGATCGCCAAAATATACATACCTGACTCTAAATCCGAAATACTAATTTGATCTTCAAGCTGTGTCAGGGATCCTGATTTTTGTAATCTTCCTTCCATACTGTAAATTTGAAAAGACTGATTTTTGGTCCACACATTTCTCAAAATAATATAGTTGATTGCTGGGTTAGGATAGAAGGTTATATTAGATGTAGAATTGAGATCATTTGTATCTGTAATCGCATCAAAATAAGAATCTAAAAACGCTAGCCGAGCATCAATCCAATTCATCATATAGGTCAGGTCTGATTCAGAATAGGTGTATTCCCAAGGACCACTTTCTTGGGTATAAATCGAATTGGATAGCAAAAACTGGTGTGCGTTTGTAATTCGACTCTTTATAGACTCATTACTAAACAATGTAGTTCTTAACGTCTTCCATTGATCAGAAACCTTTTGTCGAAATCCATCAGCATCACTTTCTATCAAACGATCATAGAGATTATTTGATAATATTCCTTCTGTAATACTATCATTGGATCCATCCCATAATAAGCCCCAACTTCCATCTAAATCCCAAGGAGTTAAGAAATAAGGTTCTCCCTCATCATACCGACATAGATAAATGTTTTTACCTCTATTATCAAGAATTCTCGCAATGTTCAACAATAAAAAATAATCCATAAGGTTATCCACATCAAATCGATTTGACACCTCTTCAACAAATTCATTTTCAGAACTATTTGCCACGAAATCAATTAACTCTTCAACATTAGTCCAATCAATAATATCATTTGGATACCTATATTCATACCCACTCCAGGTCAACGAATTATTGCTTGGCAAAAAGCCTGGATGATTAAAAAACACAGCATCTTGATTATCAAAAGATTTATACAATTCTCCCTTAATCTCTGTATTTGTATTCTTCTTTAATTTAAGTTGAGATCGATCTACTTGTTCAGACAAAAGATATATCCCTTGATAATCCCCATTGATGGACACCTTTACATACATGACATCAGCTCCAGACTTAGCTTTTGGTTCTTCATCTTGATAATACAAGACATTCAAGTCCAACCATAATTTATGTGTGATAAAACTATTGATGCGTAAGGGTTCATTATACATTGCATCTAAAATCCAGTCATCATCTTCCCTAAGATTAGCGAATTGTACATCCTTCGTATCAGAACCACTTGCATCTGTCCAAAATTCAATATCATAGGTCTTTTTAGGGTTGGACTGTGAAAATCCGCCACGTGTTTCTATACCAATTACTCCTGAGATCACTTCTCCATCTACTCCGACAAATGAAAAATTGGCTGGCACTTTGGGTTCATCTGGAATATCTCCATTAACTTCAATGGAAATCGTTGGCATCTGAGCACTTAAATCAAGAAATATACCCAAGATGCATACCGTACAAATACCAATTTTCAACAATGTTCTAATCATGTTCATATCTGAATACTGAGGCCCGCTTGTAGATTTATATTTTTACTATCAAAAGACCCAAATTTAAGGATATTGTCTGTTGATAAGAAAGCTGTAACAGGTCCAACATTCAATGATCCGAAGACTCCAATATTTGCAGGGTTTCCTTGTTTCATTGAATACATTCCCCCGATGGATAAAAATTTAAACACTCTAGCCGTAGCATTTAGAGCCAACACATTCGACCTTCGATCACCCGATCCATTACTTTGAATCAGTCCTCCTACACTCCATAAATCACTAATGGTTAATGTACCTCCTAAGTATATTTTTGCAGGCAATGTTGTACTAAACTTTTCATTGGTCTCAGTTAAATCCAATAATGCTTCAATGGAATCTAAAATTACAAATTCTTCATCCGAAGTAATGTAATCACTTATATCAATTCCATCAAACGTCTGCACTTTTTTTGAAGTGTATGTTTTTGGATCCACGTCCCAACCTATACTTCCGATATCAATAATACCAAGCGATAATTCCAATGACTCTCCTACAGCCAATGAACCGCCAATATCCAATGCCCAACCGCCATTATTTTTGAAAAAATTATCAAAGCTGAAATTATCAATATCGAAGTCAACCGTTTCAATATCTGTGTATTCAAAAGCCCTGGAAGAATTCAATTCAAAATCAGATTCTATTGTGATTTGATAGATATCATCCGACGTAGTTAGATCAATCACACTAGAATTCGTTCGGATTGTCTCTACACCCGATAATCTTTTCAATCGAAGTCCTACACTAAGTGGGCCAAAGGTTTTTTGAAATCCTAAATATACTTCATTGTAGTTCAGATAATCAATTTGAGGTGCCAGGTTCAATGTTTGTCCAATGAAAGCTCCATTCCCTTTGGTGATCAATTCTGCTAAATCTCTAGGATATTCCAACCAGCCTTGTGCTTTCCATGCATGGCCCACCGAGACTCTAAAAAAAGGGGTGTTGACAGAAGCGTCAAACGTATTTACGGTGGTGGAGGCAAAAATATCATTGAATTCATTCATATTCGCAATCGCATCGGCTGTCGATATGATCAATCCACCAGTTGGATTTTCAGTTGTAATTTCTGAGAGACTAGGACCATTGGTATATAAATCAGCGCCTAGTCCTGAAGCAAAAGAAAATGTATGGTCATCATTTAACGCAGGATTGAAGTAGCTTCTTTGATACGCATTATCAATAAAGAAATAGTGCAAATTTTGACTAATTCCTTTCATTGAAATGAGTACGCCACAAAAAATAAATATATATCTAAGCTTATGCATATGTACTATCCTTTTAAGACTACAGCTTTGTTATAAATTTGGCACCCACCTTGAAAAGAATACCATAGTCATTGTATATCCACAATGCACCTGAAGAAGTCTGTTCTGTATTGATTTTCAAATCTACCACTACCTTTTTTCCATTCTTTAAATTGACAAAACGATCTTCTGTGAATTCTGTGAAAATTGTGACTTCGTCTGCAGGTAAAGTTTTTCCAGTAGATGGATCCAATGTAGCAGATGAGAGTAACAATCTTTCTTCAAACAATGAATCCAACAATCCATTATTATCATCATAAATATATCCTTGAAGTGAAACATCCGCTGGAAAATCATTCGCAACGATTGTTTTAAATTCCGCCCGTGTGATATCATCCAAATCCCCTAAATCCAATTCTACTTCATCCTGTAAAACAAGATTATTTACAGTTCCCTCAAGCGGTAATTCTACATCAACACTAACTAAGAAATAACTGTCCTCATTTACAAAGCCCGTTATGCTTTCATCCATATCAGGATTTGCTCCAGCATCTATATCATAAGTAACTCTGCTTACTTTCTCTTTAAAAAGATCGACAATATTAGAATTATCCTTATCAAAGCTAAACTCTGTTATTTTTACAACTCCTGGTTCATCCAGAGCTGGGTAAGCAAAATCTACATTATTATCAATAATCTCACTTTCCATATCCAATACTTCTCCCGTCGTAGTCACTACTTGCATCTTATTAAAGATCGATCGCACAGGAAATCCAAACGCATTTTCCACAAATACTTTCACCTTTGGGTCCTCAAAAGACAAACCTCCACTCACCCAATTATCTAAAATTCCAATGGCAATAAAATCACCATTAATATCAAATACTTCACTGCCAAAATAACCTTCTACATAATCAAAAACAATAACATCAAAAGCCATAATTACAGCAGTGAATTTCTGCTTTGATCCATCCGCCAATCTGGCATCATAGATAATATCAATAATATTTTCTTCGCTTTCTAATGTCCATCCTTGAACAGAAAAAAGGTCAGAAGTATATTCTACTGGAATAGATCCATTATAAGGCACTGTAAGGTCAACCGAAAACTGTTCGCCATTCTTACTCAATTGTGGAATGGTTACTTTCACTTCCACATCTTCTTCAAAATCAGAAATAAAGTTCAATTTAAAATTTGTGTTTCCAAAAATAGCCTTGTCCACTCGTTGATCACTAGCAAAAGGCACAGGTATGGTAAAAAATGTGTCCAAAACAGGGAATTCAAAAAATGGAACCGGTTGAAATACTGCATTTACATTTTGCCTGACCACATCCCCATTATATATCAGCGTAACTCGATCTTCAGAATCCACTCTAATGGAGACATTTTCAGGTCCCCCTTCACCAGTAAAATCACTTATCAAAAACTCGGTATTAATCAAAGGTACGGCAATTTCAATTTCTTCTTCTGGACGATCAATAGAGCTTAAATCTTCATAATTTTCACATGATTGGACCCAAAACATTGTCATTAAAAGGAAAAAAAATAAAAGAATATGAGAATTTCGCATGTTAACAATTATTGTTCTGTGTTGTAAACGATTGGATATCTTTATTGGTTGGTTTCCTATTTAAAAATTAATCGTTTTGCCGACTAATCGTCCAGAAATTGATTGAAGTGATTAAAAAACGTTCGTTGAAATAATTTGTATGACCAGCAAAGAAATTAATGGTATGATTTTAAATCACTTCATTGGCTAGTTCAATGTAAATTCATCCCCTTCAGCTGGAATTTCTATGTCAGAAAATCCCTTTTCTTTTAGAAATGATTTAAATTTTTCTTGACGTTCAAGCTCACCATGGACTAAAAATAATTTTTTCAAAGACGTTTGATTCGCAATGAAGTCATACATTTCATTCCTATCTCCATGTGCAGAAAAGGAATCCATTACACGGACATCTGCTTTTACCATCTTGTGCTCTCCGAATAACTTAATACTTTCAATCCCATCTCTCAACATCCCACCTGGAGTATCAGGAGAACAATAACCAACAATTAAAAAAGTGTTTTTTTGACTTTCAATATTATTGAATAAATGATGTTTCACCCGTCCTGCATTCATCATTCCAGAAGAACTAATGATAATACATGGATCAGAGCTATTGTTCAGTGCTTTAGATTCATTTACTTCTCGTATATAATTCAAGTCATTGAAACCAAAAGGATTGTCGTCGATCAATAAGTACTCATTAAGTTCATTGTCAAAACATTCTGGATGCTGACCAAATATCATAGTAGCATTCACTGCCAATGGGCTATCTACATAAATAGGTATTCTAGGGAGCAAACCCGCTGTCTCCAGTTTATCCAACATGTATACAATCTCTTGTGTACGACCAACACTAAAGGCAGGAATAATCAACTTCCCTCTTTTCTCCACGCAGGTTTCTATCAAAATTTCTAGAAATTCCTCTGATTGTTCTGGAGGTAGCTGGTGATCTTTATCTCCGTAGGTTGATTCACAGATCAAATAATCTACCTCAGGCATTTGTTTAGGGCTTCTCAAAATTGGACGGTTGGGTCTTCCTATATCTCCGGTGAAACCAAAGAGTTTTTCTTCCCCATTCTCAGTGATTTTAAGCGTTACACTGGAACTACCTAAAATATGCCCAGCATCTCTGAACATGACAGAGACTTTTTCATTGATCCGATGCCAACGATTATAATTATACCCAATAAACAAATTCAACGTAGGTGCAATAATCTCACTATCATACAAAGGCTTTCTTAATTTTCTAAGATCTTTCCTCCGTTTTTTTAGTAGTCTCTTGTTGAACCACTCTACATCTCGCTCTTGAATTTTGGCACTGTCTAGCAACATGATAGAACAAAGACTTCTCGTCGCATGCGTACAATGGATATCGCCTGTAAATCCATCTTTGACCAATTTTGGGACTCGACCTGTATGATCTATATGCGCGTGGGATAATATCAAACAATCTATCTCAGCGGGATCAAAATGCCAAGTATTGTTTAAATCCCAAATATGTCTACCTTTCCCCTGGAAAAGTCCGCAATCTAATAATATCTTATACCCATCGTCTAGCGTGATTAAATGACTACTTCCAGTAACAAACTGCGCAGCTCCACAAAATTTTACTTGCATCTACCTTTAGTTAATTTAAGAACAAGATACTAATAATTGAAAGGTATCAATATGCAAAGTGCAATTTGATCAAATTAGTTCTCGCAAGATTGACCTATTCACTGCCCGAATTGGAGTCTTGAATTACAATACGATGGAGAACTTTAAATGCTTCCAAGAAACTAATTGATATCCCTACTATTGTTAAAACTTAACTTCTTCCAATTGGTCTACTGGAACAGATACTTTTGCCATCCCTTTGCCTACTTCAATAGTTCCTTTGAAATGCACATTCAATTTTTTGTCTGACATGATTTGAATACCCTTCCCAATTGCTTCCAATGGATTCTCTCGATACAATTTATCCAAATCCATATTTATATTGATTGGCATATTAAATTCGCCATTTTGAGGCATGGTGGTCTCAAAGGTTTGATTTATTGTGGCCAATTCTATATCATCAACAAATAAAATTAGGTCAGCATTTTCTAAATCCAAGGCAAAACTATTTGGATTATTAAGAACCATAAAGGCATTTAGTTCCAATTTGCTTTTTGAGAATTCAACAATATCGACGTCTTCTATTCTTTCTAATGTGGGTTCCTGGATAGAGGAGCATGAACTGAGAATAAAGGAGAGACATAGTGAGACGTACAATAATTTTTTCATGTGTTTTGATATTTTGTTTCAAAATAGTACTTTCTACCCGTTGATTAAAGGTTAATAGTACGAATATATAATAATCATCAACGAATAATAATTATGCTACAGTAAGATGTGAGTAATCGAATAAATTTATAGAAATTGTATCATTAGACCCATTCTTTTAAAACTAAACACTATGAGAAATCTATTGCTTCTTATACTTCTTCTCTGCTTTTCTTGCAAATCAAAAGATAACAATATCATTACTGAACCTTCTTCTCAAAGTGAAGATTTTGGTAAATACATCACCGAATATTCAAAGCGTACAATTTCAGTAAAAGAAGACTTGATATTCAGGTTGTCTGGTGCAGTGATCGATGCAGATAAAGTAGGTGAAAAAATCAATTCCAACATATTCGCAATTTCTCCTACAGCCGAAGGTGAAGCCTATTGGAAAGACATGTCTACCATCGTTTTTAGTCCAAAAAAACCATTGCAATATAATACCAATTATACGGTGACTCTACAACTGGGTTCACTTTTTGATGATGTCCCAACCAACCTACAGAAAGTAAACTTTCCTTTTTTTACTCGACCAATGACATTTGAAATGGATATAAACGATATCGTTTATGATCCCAACAAAGGTAGTCTACTTTCTTTATCAGGAAATATTGAATCCAATGACTATGTAGATGAAAAAATGGTTGAATCCCTCTTAGTAGTTAAACAAAAAGGAAATAAAAATCTACAAATCAATTGGACTCACTCTAACGGTGGTTTTTTTCATCGATATGAAGTAACAGGTATAGAACGAAAAGACACACCTTCTGAATTAAATTTACTATGGAACGATAATTCATTTAATTCGGGTTTTAAAGGAGATAGAACCATCGTCATTTATCCCGAAGGTGAATTTGAAGTTGTCTCTGCCGAAGTAGCAAAAGGGAATAATAGAAAAATTAGTCTTAGTCTCACTGACCCCGTCAATAAATCTCAAGATTTAAACGGACTGATCAAAATTAAAGACTACAACGGTGGTTTCAAGTATGACATTACTGGTTCTGTTATTCATGTCTACCCTCAAAATAAAGTGGTAAGTCCATTTTCAATAATTGTAAATAAATCCATTCTAAATACCAGTGGTAAAAAATTAAAGAAAGCGTATTCCAGTGAGTTGTCTTTTGATCCTATAAAACCTGCCATCCGACTAGCGGGCAAAGGTGTCATTGTTCCTCACAACAAAGAGATCATTTTTCCCTTTGAAGCCATCAATTTAAAAGGTGCCAAGATTGAAATCTTAAAGATATTTAGTGATAACGTGCTACAATTTTTACAATACAATAGATTGAATACCACCTATAGTTTAGAGCCCGTCGGCAGAATAATCCACCAAGAAGACATTAAACTGACGGATATTAATACCGATAAAAACGATGCCAACTATGTGAGATATGCTCTGGATCTAAGTAAAATGATTTCTCCAGACCCTGGGGCAATTTACCAAGTCCGAATCGGATTTGATCAAAAAGACATAGGTACCTACGAGTGCAGTGAATCCACACCTGAAGCTACCCTAATCAGCCAGAGGGATGGCTTCACTTCTATCATGAATCGACCCGCTAACTACAATTGGTCTGATCGAGATAATCCATGCAAGAGTTCCTATTACAACAGCTCTAGATTTATTACTCGTAATATGCTGGGTTCAAATATTGGAATTATCGCAAAAAGAAATAAAGAAAATAAAATTCATCTTGTAGTCAGTGATTTGAGAACCATAGCACCACTTTCTGGAGCGAATGTATCGTTTTACGATTTTCAAAAACAGGAAATGATTACTTCAGCTTCTGATACCGAAGGAAAATTAACTGTAGAATTAGAAAAGAGTCCTTCTTTTGCCATTGTAACGCATAATGGGGATTTTGGCTACATAAATCTGCAGGATCATCATGCAAACAGCCTGAGTGAGTTTGAAGTTTCAGGACGATCAAAGTCGAAGGGTATAGATGGGTATATTTATGGTGAACGTGGAGTGTGGAGACCTGGAGATACAATCTATCTTAATTTTGTATTGGAAGACAAAGAAAACAGACTGCCCTCCAATCATCCAGTATCCATGGTGGTAAAAGATGCCAAAGGGAAGGAAAAATACAACGTTACCACTACTTCACATGCTGGTCACATCTATAATTTCCCAGTAGCTACCAATGATTCGGACCCTACAGGAAATTGGACAGCCTTGGTCAAAGTAGGAGGAACTAACTTTCAAAAATCGCTCAAAGTTGAAACCGTGAAGCCCAATCGGTTGAAAATCGAATATGATATCGATCCATCTCAATCCATAGCTTTACATCAAAATCAATCTATTAAACTTCAATCAAAATGGTTGCATGGTGCACCTGCAAATGGCCTAAAGGCAAAAGTAGATCTTCAAATTCAATCCACCTCTACTCGCTTTAAGGGGTTTAATACCTATGTATTTGATGATCCTGCACGTAAAGTAGAACCTTTACCTATCACTGTATACGATAGCAATTTAAATTCAGAGGGACATGCCACCATCAACTTAAAACAGAAAAAACAATGGCTTGCACCTGGTAAATTACGCGCAAACTTTAAAACTAAAGTATTCGAAAAAGGAGGAAATTTTAGCGAAGACAATTTTTCAATGAATGCAGATCTCTACAGCTCCTATGTAGGTCTAAATATACCTAAGACCCGATGGGGAAGTAAATTTATAAAACAAGATACTCCAACAGATATCCCAATAGTAGTTTTGGATACAGATGGAAAACCCATTCCAAATAGAAATCTTACTATCGGCATTTACAAAGCAGAATGGAACTGGTGGTATGATAGAGGATACAGCAGAAAATACAATTTTAATTCTTCCCTACATAAAGGAGCTTTGAGTAAAACCACCATTCAAACAAATAGCATGGGACAAGCTATGCATAATGTAGAGTTTGAAGGATATGGGAATTATATGATTCGAGTATGCGATGAAGTAAGCGGTCATTGTACTGGAGATATGTTTTATACAGGATACTCTTGGAGCCGAAATAAAGAACAAAACGGCCCTCAGCAATTGATATTCTCTACCGATAAAAAATCGTACACCACAGGAGATAATATTACACTAAAAGTCCCTTCCAATGCAGGGTCAAAATTATTGGTCTCCATAGAAAATGGGAAAGACGTTTTGAAAACATTCTGGGTAGATGGAGAAAAAGATGAAACAAGTATCACAATTCCAGCTGAGTCTTCCATGAACTCAAATGTTTATCTCCATGTGCATTTAATCCAACCGCATAACAATGGAGACAATGATCTCCCTATGCGTATGTACGGAATTGTACCAATTACCGTGATTGATGGAGCATCCCAAATTGAGCCTGAACTCAGTCTTCCTAAAGAAATAAGACCCAATCAATCATTTACGGTGAAAGTATCTGAAAAATTGGGTCGTCCCATGAGTTACACACTTGCAGTTGTGGATGAAGGTTTATTGGATTTAACTCGATTCAAAACTCCTGATTTATGGAATCATTTTTACTCTAAACAAGCGTTGGGAATCAAAACATGGGATATTTATGATATGGTTCTTGATGGATATGGTGGCGCAATCGATCGATTGATTTCAATTGGTGGAGATTTGGGGGCGAGTGGAAGCAAAAAAGGCAAAAAGGCCAATCGATTTGTGCCCGTAGTAAAACACTTGGGCCCTTTTACAATGTCTTCTGGTGAAGAGCATAGCCATGTAATTCAAATGCCCAACTACGTTGGATCCGTACGAACAATGATTGTTGCCAGGCATAACGATGCCTATGGAAAAGCAGAAGAAGCAACACCTGTGAAAAAACCACTCATGGTATTGGCTACCTTACCCAGAGTATTAGGTCCGAATGAAACTTTAAAACTTCCCGCTAATATTTTTGCAATGGAAGATAAAGTGAAGGATGTTAAAGTCTCCGTAGAAACCAGCGACAACCTCTCATTAATAAATGGCACAACTCAAAATATCTACTTTGATAAAATTGGTGACAAACAAGCCTATTTTGATATGAGTGTAGGCAATGAGATGGGTCCAGCCAATGTGAAAATTAGAGCACAAGGGAATGGTGAAGGCGCATTCGATGAAGTTAATATCAATATCCGAAATCCAAATCCGTACACCTCAAAAGTATATGAAGCTACAATCCAACCAGGGCAAGAATGGGCAATGGATTATATACCTTTTGGAACAAACGGTAGTAATGAAGGAGTATTGGAATTAAGTACGATCCCTCCAATGAATTTTAGTAGAAGACTGAAATATCTAGTTCGTTATCCATATGGGTGTATTGAACAAACTACATCTTCTGTTTTTCCTCAATTATATCTGGATAAAGTGACAGAACTGGATGAAAAAACAAAGTACAAAATTGAAAAAAACATCAATCGAGCCATCCAGAGATTGGCATTATTTCAAACCAATTCAGGAGGTTTTTCTTATTGGCCAGGTGGCAGTAGACCAAATGAATGGGGAAGCAACTACGGACTACACTTTTTGTTGGAAGCAAAAGAAAAAGGATACTTTGTTTCTCAATCGCTATTGAATAAGTTGCTGAAGTACCAAGACAGCCAAGCTGAGAGTGTCAGCTTGCCGAGCACTTTTAAGAATAAGCATCAATGGAGAGTCAATACGCAAGCGTATCGTTTGTATACCTTAGCAAAAGCAGGTAGAGCAAATATTGGTGCTATGAACATTCTGCGTAATTATAAACATTTAAGTCTATCTGGAGCGCACATGCTAGCGGCTTCTTATGCGCTCATTGGTAAAAAGGAAATCGCAAAGCAATTGGTAGCAAACAAAGAACTTACCATAAAACCTTATATCGAAACGGGATATACCTATGGCTCACATGTACGTGACATGGCTATGATGGCAGAAGCCCAATTGATCATTGGCAATGTAAATGAGAATGCTCAATTGATCAAGCAAATTGCCAAAGAAATGAGTTCGCAACAATGGTATGGCACGCAGACTACTTCCTATGCTTTATTGAGCTTAGGTAAGTTTTTATCACAATATAAAAGTGATGAATTCAAATTCCAATATGCGATTAATGGAGCAGCTACTGAATCAGGAATTTCTACTGCACCTACTGTCCAAAAGACGGTGGATGTAGAGAATTCGAGTGAAAAAAATGTCAAAGTAAAAAACACATCAGAGGCCGTCATGTTTGTTAGATATGTATTGAGCGGACAACTGCCACCTGGAGTGGAAGAACCTGCTGAAAGCAAGCACATAAATATGAAGGTTACCTATACCGATATTAAAGGTGCTCCTATAGATCATACAAGAATAAATCAGGGAACAGACTTTGTAGTCAAGGTAACCATACAGAATTTAGGGACAAGAGCGAATAACATTCAAGAAATGGCCCTTTCACAAATATTTCCATCTGGCTGGGAGATTCAAAATGAACGATTATCGAGTATGTCAAATGTCACTCAAAACAGCAGGTATGATTACCGAGATATACGAGATGACCGGGTCTATACTTTTTTTGATATTAATGGAATCAACACCATGACTTACTCTATCTTATTGAATGCAACATATGCTGGAAGGTTTTATTTACCACCTGTTTTTGCAGAAGCAATGTATGACAATGAAATCCAAGCCAAAACAAAAGGGCAATGGGTGGAGGTAGTAACCAACAAAAGTGAAGCGTCAGAATAGAATATCATGAAAGTATTAAAGAAATATTAAGTAAGAATTATTATCTGGAAGAATCTATGTTTCTTCCAGATAAATATTTATTTTTAAACATCATAATTGAATAGTTGTTATTAATGGGGCTAATAACCAATGTAGTACGAACGATAGCAGTAAGAGTCCATAAACAAATAGAGTTTATGGCTGCCCATCCTCATAAGTTTCAGAAGAGTATTTTCCAAAATAATGTGAAACGAGGTAGAAATACTGAATTTGGTAAAGAACACGACTTCAAAGGCATACATGATTATGAAACGTACAAAAAAAATGTCCCACTAAATACATATGAAGATTTACGTCCGTACATGAACCGTGTATTGGAAGGAGAAAAAAATATTTTGTGGCCTGGGAAACCAAAGTACGTAGTGGGCACATCTGGAACTACGGGAGGAATCAAATATATTCCACTTTCTAAAGATAGTTTACCCTATCACTACAATTCAGCAAGAAATGCAGTCTTCAACTACACATTGAAGTATGGCTTAATGAAAATATTTAATGGAAAATTGCTTTTTTTATCAGGAAGTCCAGAGCTTTCAAAAACAGGTAAAATTACATCAGGTCGTTTATCAGGAATTGTAAATCATCAAATCCCTAGATGGTTAAAATTTAATCAGATTCCTTCATGGGAAACGAATACCATTCCTGACTGGGAAGAAAAAGTGTACCGAATCGCACAAGAATCTATTAAGGAAAATATGACAATGATCAGTGGTATTCCTCCTTGGGTAATGATGTACTATGAATCCTTATTAGAACAAACTGGAGCTGATACCATTAGTGATTTATTCCCAAATTATGACTTATTTGTCTATGGAGGAGTCAACTTTAATCCTTACCGTAAAAAATTAGAAGAACTCGTTGGAAAGGAAATGGACAGTATCGAGACCTATCCATCTTCTGAAGGCTTTATTGCATTCCAAGATATCAAGGGAGAAGCAGGCATGCTGCTCAATGTAAATGGAGGTATATTTTTTGAATTTGTTCTTGCAAACAAAATTCATGATGAGAATCCGGAAAGAATCCAACTCAAAGATGTAGAGCTAGGTAAAGATTATGCAATCATCATAAATAACAATGCTGGGCTTTGGACATCTATTTTAGGTGATGTTGTGGAGTTCACCTCACTCAACCCATATCGCTTAATTGTAAAGGGGAGAATAGAACACTTCATTTCCGCTTTTGGTGAACATATAATAGCCAATGAAGTAGAATCAGCAATGAGTACTGCACTATCAGGAACAGGTATTCAAATCTCAGAATTTACAGTTGCTCCTCAAGTTAATCCTAAAGAAGGGGGTCTACCCTACCATGAATGGATTATCGAAACTGCAAATAGTCCGCTAGAACTATCCTCTTTTGGTAGAATATTGGACCAGTGTATGCAGGCCAATAATTTTCATTACAGAGACCTCATTACAGGAAAAGTAATCACCCGATTGAAGCTTTCTCCTGTTCCTAGAGGTACTTTCAATAGGTACATGAAAAACAGTGGAAAATTAGGTGGTCAAAACAAAATTCCCCATTTGAGTAACACCAGAAATATTGCCGATGAGTTGATTAGACTGGCAAAAGAACAGCAAATAATCGTGTAAGTTTTAACTAAAAAGTTTAATCAGAGTAAATAAAAAATACCTTGATTTGACCTTTTAAATTCAACTCAACAAAAATTATACACTATCAATAAGTTCATTAAAATAGCTTACCGCTTTTAACATACGGCTGCCATACCAACTAAAATACTCTCCATCAACAATGACGATTTTAGAGCTTGGACAAATCTCTCTATACTTTTGAATATGTTTTTGTTTAAAAGGAAATGGCTCGGATGATAAAAAGATACAATCGGGATTCTTCTTTATAAGCAGATCTTCACTAATGGTCGGATACCTTGTTTGCTTCTCAAATACATTTATATATCCACATTTATGAAGCATATCATGGATAAATGTATCTCTCCCAATTGACATAATTGGATCATTCCAAATGAGATAACAAACAGATTTTTTCGTCGTATTACGTTGTTTTATATCCTTAAAAGCAAGATTTATTTGATCTATAATTGTTTTAGCTTTTGATTCCGTATCTGTTAATTTTCCAATAGTCTCCATCGCCTGAATAGCAGAATGAAAATCGAAAATATCGGTAACTAGCACTTTAGTAAACGTGCGAAGAGCCTCTACATCGGATCGTGTGTTTTCTTCTTTATTCGCAATAACCAAATCTGGTTGTAAGCTTCGAGTGAGTTCAATATCCACTTTTTTAGTTCCTCCGATCTTAGCAACTGATTGTACTTGGTCTGATGGATGGATACAAAACTTTGTTCTACCAATAATGTTATGATGGAGCCCTAAATCAAATAGAAGTTCGGTTAAAGAAGGAACCAAAGATACTATTCTCACACCAAAAAGAATTTAGATAATCAAAAAGATTAAACATGTTCTGATAGCTAAACAAATAGATATCAAACTACCATAGATTTTGTCAAAAGGTATTAAAGAAAACCATTTCAACAAATTGAACTAGAAGTAGGAAAAAAGATAAAATTAAACGATTCGAATTCTATCTTTTATAGATTGAATCAAATCAGGAGAGACAGTTGATCTTTTGACATTATTTTTGATGTAGTCTCTAAAGGTTTTTTCCTTTTTAAACATTTTGCTACATCTAGGATCTGAGTCTACTTGGTTTAGAAGGCTATTCTGCTCTTCTTGTGATAACGCATTGTCGAAGTAAAGATTGATTTGACTTCTAAGGTTTCTAGCGTTTTCCTGATTTCTCATATTTTCCAGTTTTATTCCTGCTTTTTTGGAAGGTTTAACTAATTCCGCAAAAAAATATAAAAACAAAATAAAATATTGCCTAAAATTAATTTCTAAAATTAATACTTGGCAAATATAATAATTTTACAAAGTAAAGCAAATATAACAGACACAGTTTTCAATCAAAAATTAATGTGTCATTCTTCTTCAGATCCTGATTTTTTTCGCTCACCACGTTTATCTTCATAACCTAACTTCTCCGCATACTTTCTCAGTTTTTCTTTAAGCATATTTCTAGCTCTAAACAATCTGGAACGTACGGTCCCAATCGGGACATCAATGATCTTTGAAATTTCCTCGTACGTGAATCCTTCGATATCACATAATAAAATCACAGTTCTAAAATCTATGGGCAAGGAATTGATGGCGATAGTAACTTCATCTCCCATCATATTTTCAAAAATTTCCTGCCTCAGGTCAAGGTACTTTGAGCTTGAAGCTGAATCGCTATTTTGATACGAAACAATATCTTCAAAATCAACTTTTTTCGGACGCTTACTCTTCTTACGATATTCGTTGATGTAGGCGTTTTTCAGTATCTTAAACAACCAAGCCTTAGCATTAGTTCCTGAATCGTACTTATCTATGAATCTATGTGCCTTCATGTAGGTCTCTTGGACCAGGTCATTGGCATCTTCCTCATTGTAAGAAAGGTGATATGCAAAGGTTTTAAGTGCATCGATGTGAGGAAAAAGTTCTTCCTCAAAAATGATTTGGTTTTTTGTTTTTTTACTCACTAAATTGAAAACTATTCGTATTTGAAAGGTGACAAAATGTATTGTCTGTCACTAAAACATCAGGCCAAAGACCATAAATTTGCCGTAAACATACAATTTTATATTCAAACGCTATTGAACTTATTATTTAGACGTTCTTGTACCTGTAGGTCACAATTTCTTGATCACTCTTAGATCAATCCATAAATATTATCGATATAAAACCCTACATAGTCCAAAGAATTTTCAATCATTCTATACATTTGTAGCGTTGAAATATATTTTAAATGCACAAAAATAATAAAGAGCTCAAGTTTAAAACCAATTATGAGGCATGGGCTCAAGCTTTATTTCGTTTTATATATTTCAAATCAAAAGACAAACAGTTAGCACAAGACATCGTTCAAGATTCCTTCGTCAAGTACTGGGATAAAATGGAATCCATTGAAGAAGGAAAGGAAAAAAGCTACCTCTACACCACTGCAAAAAATTTACTTTACAACATTATTGCACACCAAAATGTAGTCCAGAAGCACGAAGCAAATCAACTCCAAAAAACTGAAAATATTGACCCCCATTTTAAGCTAGAGGAAAGCGAGTTTAAACTAAAATTAGAATCTGCTATAGAAAATTTACCAGATAAGCAACGAGAGGTTTTTTTAATGCACAGAATAGATGGGTATAAATACAAAGAGATTGCTAAACTCTTAGAGCTAAGCCAAAAAGCTGTGGAAAAACGAATGGCACTGGCTTTAAAACAATTGAGAACAACTATTTCAAACATTTAAGGTAGGGTATTGATACAATAAACTGTCTATTGAATAGGTATAGGAAAATATATACATGAAAACGGAAGAAGAAAAAGATAAATTATTAATTCGCTGGCTGGAAGGAGATCTTACAGCAGAGGAATCTTCTATTTTTGAAAACACCCCTGAGTTTAAAGATTATCAAAAGATTGTATCAGAAACCGAACACCTACCCTATCCACAAATGGATACAAAAATTGCGTTTGCCAACATTACTAAAAAAATATCCAAGACTGATTCAAAAGCCTCAACACCTACTAAAATTGTTACGCTTCGACGTACAATAATGGCGATTGCCGCTGTGGGAATCTTGCTCGTATCATTCCTATTTTTGTTTTCTGACTCACCAACAATATATACCAATGTAGGTCAATATGTATCCCATATCCTTCCAGATGGTTCCAAAGTCGTCCTCAATGGCAATAGTGCTATTGATTATCGTCCTGACTTTACAGAAGAGCGACGTATGCATTTGGAAGGAGAAGCATTCTTCAACGTGCAAGAAGGCAGTACGTTTAGGGTAAAAACAAATTTGGGAAGTATTACAGTTTTAGGAACTTCATTCAATGTTTTTTCTAGAGACGAAATCTTGGTAGTTGCCTGTAAAACAGGTAAAGTGCAAGTGGAATCTGGAACACATTCTATAGTCTTATCAAAAGGTGAAAGCATCCGAATCGACAACCAAAAATTTCAAGGTCGTGTTTTTCAAAATCCCAACAGAATTGGAACATGGCAGAGTGGTGATTCCTATTTTTCAAGTGCTCGATTAGAAGAGGTCATTTTATCTTTATCCGGTAATTATGATGTTACAATTGACTTGCCTCCAACGTTAAAGTCTAGAAGATTTACTGGAAGCTTTGTCCACAATGACTTAAAAAAAGCATTAAATATGGTACTTTCACCTATGGGAATATCCTACAAAATGGAAGGCCAGCATAAAGTTGTCTTTACTGATTAAAATCAAATGAAACAATAGGGATGAAGAAGGTGCTTTTGACAACACTTTTTTTAACGCAATTTGTCATTCAAGCTGTGGCACAAAATACCTATGATGCATTTGATCAAGCTCCTTTAAAGGAAGTTCTGGTTTATCTCGAGTCAAAACATCAAATAGTATTTTCTTATGATGATGACCGTATTAGCAGTCATTTCATAACAACAAAAGAGGGAAGTTTCTCTCTTCAACAAGTTCTACAAGACATATTTAATCAAACGGATTTGGATTTTGAATTTATAGACACCAAACACATTGTTTTAACTGTAAATAAAGGTGTTCATCAATTGAAATATCTATGTGGTTATGTCACCGATGCGCTTACAGATGAACCCGTTCCATTTGCATCTATTTTTAACGATACAAAATCGTATGGAGCCGAAAGTGATCAGAATGGTTACTTTAAAATTTCTGTTTCGCCTACTGATCGTTCCATTTACATCTCTTTTCTTGGTTACAATAGGTTGGAAATCCCTCTACAAAACCTCTCAACTAGTCCATGCCTGACCTATAAATTGGCTTCTCAAAGCGTCTCTTTTGAACCGGTGATCCTCAAAGAGTACTTAACAGATGGAATCAATCAAACTGAAAACGCCAATATCGTTGTTATTGAACCTCAAGAGATGGATGTCTTACCAGGCTCAGTTGAAAAAGATGTATTAGCGACCATGCAATTCCTTCCCGGTATTACCTCACCTGGTGAATCCTTAGATGGTATTCATGTGAGAGGAGGTACTCCCGACCAAAATTTAATCTTGTGGGATGGGATACCCATGTATCATACCAGTCATTTCTTTGGTACCATTTCAGCATTTAACCCCAACATTATTGATCATGTCAATGTACACAGAAGTGGTATTGGAAGCGAGTTTGGTGGCAGAGTTTCAAGTGTTATTGACATTCATTCTAAAGAAGAAATAACAGACAATTTTAATATGGGAGCAGGATTTAATCTGACCCATGCACATTTGGATTTTGACATTCCATTATGGAAAAACTCATCGTTGATGATCTCCAGTCGCAGAAGTATTACAGATGCTTGGAATACTCCTACGTTTGTGCGATATGCCGAAAAGGTATTTCAAGGTACGCGAGTAGAAGAAAATGACTTTAACTCTCCCGATCTACAATTCAGCGATGAATATAAATTTAATGATGCCAACTTAAAATGGATGATGGATTATGGGAAAAACAAATTCCGATTTACGTCATTAGGCACTTTAAATACATTGAACTACAAGTCTAATTTTGACGATTTGGATTTCTATTCTATTGAAGTCCTAAACTTAAGAAATGCAGGGGCGATCTTTTCTTGGGAAAGACAGTGGAATGAAAGATATAGCTCAAAATTAGATTTGACCAATGCGGAATATAAGTATGATTATACATTTTCTTTCCGAAGTAAATTTGACAATACAAAGGCTCCATTTTCTTTAGATTCAAGAAATTCAATAACTGATGGTGGGCTGAATTGGAACAACAAGTATGTATTAAACGAAGACCAAAATGTGAATTTTGGATATCAATATACTGAAAACAGGACTTCGCTAGACATCACACAAATCAATAGAAAGGATACCGCCTCTTCAAATCAAGTATTACAGAATCGCCTACATGCTTTGTATGGAGAATACTCTTTTAGATTGCCCAAGTCTCTTCAAATAGAAGTTGGTCTTCGATATCTGTACCAAGATATTTTGAAGAACAATTACTTTGAACCTAGAATTTCAATGGTTTCTCATATTTCTGAAAATTTAAAATTGAAAATCAGTACTGGAAAACATTTTCAATTCGTGAGTCAATTGGTTGGGTTTGACACCAACTTTTTGGGATTAAATAATGAGATATGGGTAACTGCAACCAATAAATTAGAAAATACGAATGGATTTATTCCTGTGATTGAATCCAACCAATGGATGGGAGGTATCTTTTTTCAAAAGGGAAGCTGGACCTTCGACATTGAAGGCTATGTAAAAGAATTGGCAGGAATCACCACCCTGACCAGCACTTTCGTTGAATTAAATGAAAAGCCATTTAGTAGCGGAAATTCTAGAATAAGAGGAATTGATTTTCTCATAAAAAAGAGGATAAAAAGGTATAGAAGTTGGTTGAGTTATAGCCTTTCCAGAACAAAATATGAGTTTCCAGGAATATCCCTCGACCCTATCATCGCCTCTCATGATCAAACCCATGTTTTGAAATGGGTACATATGTATAAATACAAATCATTTGAATTCTCTCTTGGACTTGAATATCGTAGCGGATTACCAGCCACTCAAGCATTTCTAAACAATGATAGCATTGTATATGGATCTCCAAACACACTTCGGTTAAAAGATTATTTTCGAATGGATGGTTCAATTATATACAACTTCACTATGAAAAATGAGGTAAACGGATTCATTGGGTTTTCTCTTCAAAACATGGGGAATAGGATCAATATTTTGGGTAGAAATTATTTGCTCGATAATTCCAATGAAGAGGATCCACTTTTATTAGAAATCAATGAAAGAGGGTTGCGATTTACACCTAATATCTCTGTAAATTTCAGATTGAATTAATAATAATGGATCATTATTCCCAAAAAGAAATCGAAGGTTTATTTTCTCCTCAAGAGGTGATTGAAATTGTTATAAAAGGAATTAAAGACTTTTCCGATGGGAAATATGAAATTCCAGAACGCACTCATATTTCAAGAAATGATTCTACAAAATTAATTATGCCTGCATTTGGTATAGACTTTTCTTGTACAAAACTAATTTCCGTAAATCCCAATAATCTTTCTCAGGACCTTCCTGTTATATCTGGCATTTTAGTGCTGAATCGCAGTCAAACTGGAGAAATATTGTGCACCATGGATGCTCCGTCCATTACAGCACTCCGAACTGCTGCAGTGGGCAACATCGGTGCAGATCTGATACACCCTGAAAAATGTGATCGATTAGGCGTAATCGGCTTAGGCGTGCAGGGATATTGGCAGATCAAATTTATGCTAAGTAGGAAAACAATTCCCCATATATATGCTTATTCAAGAAGTCCCTCAAAATTCACACAATTTAAAGAAAGACTTCAGTTGGACTTTCCAAACGTAAAGTTTCATTGGTGTTCATCAGCAGAAGAAGTGGTCCAATTATCTGAAATAATCTTCACTTGTACAACATCACAAACGCCAGTTTTCAACGCTTCAGGCATGGATCTATCCACTAAACACTTCATTAGTGTAGGCTCATTTACTAAACAAATGCAGGAACTTCCTGAGCAGGTATACCGCCAGACAGAAGAACTTATTATTGATACAGAAACAGCTCTATCAGAAGTCGGCGATGTAATCAATGCAATCGATCAAAAGTGGCTGACACCTCAAAATATTATTAATTTGGACCAAGTACTTGCAGGTCACACCAAACAAATCAACAAGAAAACGATGGTTTTTAAGTCTGTCGGGAATGCAATCTTTGACTTGGTGCTTGCTCAAGCTATTTTTGAAAAACAAAACAATTTTTGAGATGGAAGAAATATTAAATGGATTTGATTTTCATGGACATGACTTTTTTAAGAAAATCACTTGTATTGATATGCATACTGGAGGAGAGCCTCTTAGAATTCCTATCCATGGACTGCCGGAGATTAAAGGAGAGAATGTCTTAGAAAAGCGTCGTTATTTTCAAACACATTTTGATCATTTACGCACGGGGCTCATGTTTGAACCAAGAGGCCATGCTGATATGTATGGAGCAATTCTTTCAGACCCATCAACTCCAGACGCAGATTTTGATGTATTCTTTATTCACAACGAAGGATACTCCACCATGTGTGGCCATGCCATAATAGCACTCACAAAATTTGTATTTGAAACTCAATTATTAGTACCAAAACATAGTTCTCAACTAGTCATAAATGTACCTGCGGGTCAAGTAAAAGCGAGAGCCAAATTTGAAAATGGAATAGTTAAACGTACTTATTTTACCAATGTACCATCGTTTCTATATCTGCAGAATAAAGAAGTCGAAGTAAATGAGTTGGGCCAAGTAAAATTTGATGTGGCATTTGGAGGAGCATTTTATGCATTCGTAGATGCCGATCAATTGAATATTTCAATGGATGCTTCCAATCACAACACACTGATCCATGTTGGAAAATTGATTAAACATGCCGTGATGTCCAATTTTGACATCATTCATCCAACTACAGATGACCTCAGTTTTTTATATGGGACAATTTTTACCGGAAGTGCTTTTGATTCAAATCATCACAGTAGAAATGTGTGCATTTTTGCTGAAGGAGAATTGGATAGATCAGCAACGGGCTCAGGAGTCAGTGCACGAGCAAGTCTGCACTATACCAAAGGAGAATTAGGATTGAGAGAAAAAATCACCATAGAAAGCATTTTGGGCAGTACCATGACTGTCGAAGTAAAAGAAGAAGTTTTATTCCATGGATATAAAGCAGTGATCCCAGAAGTATCCGGTACTGCATCATTTGTAGGTAAAAATGAATTTTGGTTTGACCCAAGTGATGATTATAGGAAAGGGTTTATATTCAGATAATTTTTAGCTAAACAAATGGTAGGAAAAGTTAAGTTTTTACCTCAATTTACTTTTGTTTTAGTACGTTCAATATGATAAGTATTGAATTAAATTTTATGATTTGCACCTATTCGCAATCGGATAATATATAGGATAAGCTAAATAAATTCCTGTACGATTTCTAAAATTGCTTCGCCATAGAGGTTCAGCTTAGCATTTCCTATTCCACTTATATCCAACAACTCCATATTATCCGTCGGTTTAGAAGATGAAATTTCCTCAATTGACTTGTTTGATAAGATTACATATGCTGGAACAGATCTGTGTCTTGCTTGCTCTAATCTCCAAGCTTTCAATCTTCCTAATAAAGAGTTATCTACGTTAACTTCACGTTTCTGACGCTGTGGAGCCTTTACCTTTTTCTCAGTAGGTACAAATTCGGCCAATTGAATTTTCTTTTCTCCTTTTAATGCAGGTGTTGACAAAGGGGTCCATTTCAACGTGGAACCTTGAGAGTAGTTGATGGAGATTATGCCTTTATTTAACAATTGAATAATGTAATCTTTCCATACTAGACGGGATGTTTCGCGGCCTACTCCAAATGTTTTTATACCATCTAGTCCACGGTCTCGTATTTCCTGTTTTTGAGAACCGCGCAATACATCAATGAGCAACTCCATACCGATAGATTGATTGCTCCTCCAAATTGCAGAAAGTATTTTTTGAGTTGGTATCGTTCCATCCTTTTTAATAGGCGGATTAAGACAATTATCACAATGCCCGCAGTTTTCTTTTTTATACTCCCCAAAATAGGAAAGCACACTATTTGTCCTACAATCAGAAGTAGAGGCATATTCCCACATACGTTCCAATTTGGCCAATTGCACCGCTTTAAATTCTTGTTTTCCGTCTCCATCATCAATAAAGCGCTTGAGCATGATAAAATCACCCCAACTCGCAAACATATGAGCGACCGATTCTTTGCCATCTCTCCCTGCTCTTCCAATTTCTTGGTAATAGGCTTCTAGATTTTTGGGCATATTATAATGGATGACAAAACGGATATTTGGTTTGTCTATTCCCATTCCAAATGCAATAGTCGCTACTATGATTTTGATTTCATCATTCTGGAATTCGCGTTGTACTCTATATCTACTTTCTGCATCCAAACCGGCATGATAAAACTTGGTATTCAAGCCCATCATATTCAATTTGGTAGACACTTTTTCGGTATCTTTTCTACTCAAACAATAGACGATACCACATTCTTCGGTATACTCTCGCAGTATACTCGCAATCTTGTCCAGACGCTTTAATGAAGGATGTGCATGAGTGGTAATATTTTTTCGTTCAAACGAACTCAAAAACACTCTGGGTTCCACCAGTTTTAATTGCTTACAGATATCATCCTGGGTCGTCTGATCTGCGGTTGCTGTAAGAGCTACAAATGCTGCTTCTGGAAAAATAGGACGCAATCGGGCGAGCTCTACATAATCTGGTCTAAAGTCATTGCCCCAAACTGATACGCAATGGGCTTCATCAATTGCAATTAAGTTAATATCCAGCGTCCGTAAATAGTTCTGAGTAGCTTCATTATTGATCCGCTCAGGAGACATGTACAACAACTTTAGCTCTCCTGCATTGAGTTTCCGCTCTACTTCCATGGATTCAACAGGTGTCAAGTTACTGTGTAAAGAGGCCGCGGCAACCCCTGTCTGCTCCAAATTAATTACCTGGTCATTCATCAAAGCGATTAATGGGGACACCACGAGTGTAAGACCCTTTGAGGCCAAAGCTGGAATTTGATAACACAATGATTTTCCGCCACCAGTAGGCATGATAACTAGTGCATCTTTGCGATTCAAAACATGCTGAATAATTTCTTCTTGATCACTTCGAAAGGTATCATATCCAAACGTTGATTTTAGAATAGCATGAAGTTGTTTTGAGTTTGTCATTAATGTAGGCGGTGAGTTTGTCATGGCGAAAGTAATAATTTTATAAGTAGATGATCGTTCTCAATGTTCAATTTAGATTTTTCAATGAGCACAAATCGTGAATTTTACGTATGTTGTCAGCAAAGATGAATAAAGAAGAGGCCATCAGGAATTTATAAACGCGTATAAACGGCTATATCTAATTAAAAATGGTAATGATCATAGTATCGAATACCCGTTTTATTTAAAATAATTATTCAGATTGATCATTTCAAGATACACCTGATAAAACTATTGTTACTTTGAATATATCAAACAATACCATTTATAATTCGATAAACCTTTTGATAGGACTGGTCTGGTTTATCAATGGCTCCGTGTGTAAACTGTTGGATCTGGTCCCCAGACACCAAGAAATCGTGGCTACAATTTTAGGGGCCGACCATGCTCTTTTATTAACAAAATTAATTGGAGTATCAGAGATCCTACTTGCATTCTGGATTTGGAGTAGGATAAAGTCCAGGTGGGCTGCGGTGTTACAGATTGTTTTAATCCTATCCATGAATATCATAGAATACTTTTATGCTTCGGAAATGTTACTTTGGGGAAAATTGAATTCAGTATTTGCCTTGCTTTTTGTTTTCCTTATCTATTTCAATGAATACAAACTAAACCCAACGATCAGCCAATGAGTTTTTTCACAAAAAAACACCCCTTTGCTGTGGAAGCATATTTTACTCGGTCCACCGTACTCACTTATGCCGTACCCAAAGACCAGTTGGCGAGATTAATACCAGAATGTGTCACGCTCGACACCTATGATGATAAATGGGGTTTTGTGGCCATTGCCATGGTACAAACCAAAAACCTCCGCCCGAAAGGTTTTCCTCCATTTTTTGGACACAATTTTTTCTTAATCGGCTATCGAGTTTTTGTCCGATACAAAGATCAAAGAGGTAAAAAATTAAGAGGTTTATACATTTTGAAGTCGGAGACCAATCGAAGAAGGATGCAGTTTTTGGGAAACATATTTACGCACTATCAATATACAACAACTGACATCACACAAACTCAAAATGAAAGTGACCATTGTATTTCTTCGATTCAATCCAATTTTACCATCCAATACAATTCTACCCCAACCACCGAACTTCCCTCTTCTTCACCATTTTTAGATTGGAAAACAGCAAGAAGATTTGCAGGGCCACTGCCGTTTACTTTTACATACGATGCTCAAAAAAAGGAAGTAATGATCATTGAAGGCGTTCGATCCAATTGGAAACCCCAGCCGATACATGTATTGAGACATCAATTTCAGTTTATTGAACAATTAAACTTTACAAACATTCAACTAGCCAGTGCTTTTGAAATTCAAAATATTCCTTATCATTGGAAGAAAGGGAAAACTGAACTATGGAAACCATGAGAAAACCCTTTCAAGGAGTATGGAATGTCATTCGATTTAATTGGCATTTTTATGTGATTGCTGTTGTATTTCTCTTCATTTCTATCCTACTACTCCCCTACCTTACCTCTTATTTGCTGACCATCAGCATCATTTTTATCGTTCTTTTTATTTTAAATTTGCTGGTCTCTACAGGTGTTACGTACTACATCTATGATCGATCTGGATTGTATCAATTGAAGTGGCTACCTCCAATTGAAAGTGGTTCTTCTATTGTAAATATCACTGCTGGATTTGATGAAATAAGCCCCATTCTTTATCAGAAATATCCATCTTGTCCACTTACTGTATTGGATTTTTACGATGCAAAAAAACATACGGAAGTTTCCATACAACGAGCTCGAAAAATATATCCTCCCTTTCCAGGAACTGTATCTATTAACTCTACAAATATGCATATTCCTCCGGCTTCTAAAGACATCATTTTAGCCTTTTTATCTGTACATGAAATCAGAAAATCCGAGGAGCGAATTCTATTTTTTAGTGAACTAAAAAAAATGCTTCAACCAAACGGTAAAATCATAGTGGTTGAACACCTGAGAGATCTTCCTAATTTTATTGCGTACACCATTGGGTTTTTACACTTCCATTCTAACAAAACATGGTGTGATACCTTTGCGTCTGCCGGATTAGTCATATCAAATCAGGAAAAACTAACCCCATTTATAACAAAATACATCCTATTTGATGGAAATACACCTTAAATTTATTGGAGTTTTACTGTGCGCCTTGTCGCTTGTTCATGCCTTTTTCCCTTCCTATTTTAATTGGAAGGAGGACTTAAAAAGTCTTCAATTGATCAATCGACAAATGATGCAAGTTCATACGTTCTTTATTGCACTTATGGTTTTTATGGTAGGTATATTGTGCATTTTTTATTCAAAGGATTTAGTGCATACTCCATTAGGAAAGTTTATTTGTTTGGGGCTTGGAATTTTTTGGATGATTCGACTATTTTTTCAATTTTTTGGGTATTCCTCCAAATTGTGGAAGGGTAAAACATTCGAAACCATAATGCATATCGTTTTTACTTTCTTTTGGTTGTACATGACTTTGGTCTATTTCTATATTTACATAACTCCAACTTTATAAAATGGAAGAGAGATGGCAAAAATTAATGGATGCTTTTCATTTTGAAAAAAATGCGTCCACCTATGCACAATTCGTAAAGATGTATGGTGAAAAACATCGTGCGTACCACAACTTGAATCACATAAAAGACTGCTTGGATCAATTAGATGCTTACGAGCATACAATCGAATATCGTGACATCATAGAATTGGCCATTTGGTTTCATGATCTTATCTACAATCCTTATAAAAAAGACAATGAAATTAAAAGTGGTGAAGCCGCAATTCAGTTTTTAAAAAAGCAAAATGCGGATACCTTCACTATGGACTTGACCTATGAATTAATCTTGAGCACTTTGCATATAGAGTATCCAAAAAATGGTTCAGAAGCCCTCCTTATGGACATTGATATTTCAATATTGGGTCGTTCTGATAATGAATATGAAGCGTACACCAAAAAAATCCGAAAAGAATACAAATGGGTACCCTTTTTCTTATATCGACAAAAAAGAAAAGAAATTCTCCATAAATTTCTAGAAAGAAAACGACTGTACTATACGGACTTCTATTTTAATAAACTCGAAGAACGGGCAAGAATAAATATCACTCGAGAACTACAAGAACTTGGTTAAGCACTCCAAATAATTTGTGAAATACAACGAAAACAAAGTTGTAACCCAATGAAAGTAAGAATGCATTATCTTGCGGCCTAGTATTAAAAACCGCTATGTCCTTATTAAAAAAACTTGCAGGTGAAACGGCGATCTATGGATTGAGTCATATCCTCTCTAGGGTATTACTATTTATCGTTTTCACGTTTTATCTCACTCGAAGATTTGATGGTGATACTACAGAATATGGTATTTATACCGATATGTATAGCTATGCCGCTGTCATTCTTACCATATTGGTATTTCGTATGGATACGGCCTTTTTTCGTTACGGGAGCAAGGGAGATTTACAGAAAGTATTCAATACGGGATTTTTAGGTGTACTCGGATTTTGTGCCATTGTATTGCTGATTTTGCTTCCCAATATTGACAGTTTAGCAAAAATATTGAAGTACAACGAATCACCACACTATATAAAATGGTTTGCCTACATCCTTGTTTTAGATGCAATTACAGCACTTGTTTTTGCCCGATTAAGGTTACAAAGTAGGCCCATTCGCTTTATGGTATATAAATTGATCAATGTGGGACTCACCTTAGTTCTTGTCTTAGCATTTCTGGAGTTTCTTCCTTCTTATTTTCCAGCGGAGTTTGATAGATTGAATACATTTCTAGGGGTACATCGACAAATTGATTATGTCTTTTTTGCCAATCTTTTGGCTTCAGGAGCAGTAGTGATTGCCATGCTACCTGAATTCAAATCCTTCCGACCTTCTTTTGATTATGACTTGTTTAAAAAAATGCTGTGGTACGCTTTACCTCTCGTTGCTGTTGCCTTGGCAGGAAACATAAATCAAGCGTTTGCAGCCCCATTACAAAAGTACTTTTTAGGAAATGACATTATGGATAATCTTGCTAATGCAGGAGTGTATGGGGCCGCTGCAAAATTGGCCATCTTATTGAATTTGTTTACTACTGCATTTAATTATGCAGCAGAGCCCTTCTTTTTTAATAATGCTGACCGAAAAGATTCTCTTCAGATTTATGGGAAAGTGGCTCTTGCATTTACTATTGTAGCTTGCTTGGCGGCAGTAGGACTCATTTTTTATATTGATGTCATTATTTTACTTTTAGGTGAAACGTATCGTTCAGGAGTCAATATTGTTCCTATATTACTTTTCGCCTATGTTTTTCTTGGTCTGTATTACAATGTATCTATATGGTACAAATTAAAAGATAAAACGTATATCGGTGCCTTGATCTCTTTTATGGGAGCATTCATCACGATATGTATCAGCCTGCTTTTATTACCCAAAATTGGAACGATTGCCTCTGCTTGGGCGGCTCTTGCATGTTATGTAAGTATGGTTGTTGTTGGGTATTTTGTAGGACAGAGGTACTACCCAGTAAATTATCCAGTACGAAGGATTCTTTCCTATGTAGGAGTTACTGTTGCACTTTCTATTTTTGTTCTCTATCTCAGACCAGTGCTGGGAGTTAGTATTTCCTATTTTGGAATTGTCACCCTATTACTTGGAATCTTGGTTATCGTCATTTATAAATTGGAATGGAAAAAGTTATTTGCAGAATAGGCACAGTTCAACTTTACTTTTTTGCCCATTTATTCTTATCCACAGAAAACTAAAAAGTGACATTTTAAATGGATCTGTTTAAACAAAAAAAATCGTGATCAGGACGTCTCCCGAAAACGATTTTTTTAAATAGTGCTAATTATTCAAGTATGAAGGTAAATCTTTTCTGTCACTTATACCTCGTATTGAGAAAAGATATTTATTAGAATATTTTATAATTAGTGATATCGTTAAATAGTTTTTACCTACAAAATTCATTTTCAATCAATTAGATATCTAAATCTTTAAATTCGATATTGAAAATGAAAAATTGAATATTTGCCACACTCGAAACCACCTATCATTTTGCAGGAAAAACTGTTTGCTTTTTCGACACTATAGCACCGAAATAATCGACATTCCTAATTTAACACAACCAGTTGAATCACTGAAAATCTAGTAAAATATGTTGGTTTTTTGAATAAATTATGGCCTTTAATTTACCGTTTGCCCCACACTTATTTACCCAAACCCATCACTTCTAAATCCTTGAAGTATAAATTCTTACACCTAGGGTAATATTGTAACACCTAGACTTAACTCATTATAGATGAAGCACTAGAGTCTAGACATAAAATTTTTATAACACATTCAATTACCCAAAATTACACATTATGAAAAGTAAAAAAGTATCCCTCATCCTCTACTTAATGGTCTGCTCTTTTAGTATGACCATAGTAGGACAACACTCCACATTGAAACCCACTTTGATCTCAATTGATAGAACCAAGTCCGAGGCCAACAAAAGTGCTCAAGACCTATTACGCAATTATTTCGCTCCCTCTATTTCCATTGCTTACAAATCGGTATCTGTCCAATCTGAAAAAGCAAAAGGATTATCCCACGAAAAATTTGTTGCTTCTTACAATTCGATCCCTATTGAGTATGGCCACTATACGGTCCACAAGAACCAAAATGCGATCTATAGCATTAGCGGTACTCCCCTACCTGATCAAGCATTGTCGATTGCTCCCAGTATAACACCAGAAGCAGGATTTGACATCGCCACCCATCACATCAATGCAAAAACTTACTTATGGGAAATAGAAAACCCCGATATCTATTATACCAATTACAGTAAACCTAAGGGTGAGTTGGTAATTCTGCCTCCCATTCCTGGAGTAAGTGAAACCGCCCATTTGACTTACAAATATTTCATTTATAGCATCGAGCCCATGAGTGCTGCGTACTATTATGTAGATGCACAATCTGGTGAAATCATCTATGAAAACTCCATTATTTGTCACTCCAATGTACCCGCTACTGGCAATGCCTATTTTGATGGACCGGTTTCTTTTGATGCCGAAAATTATAATGGTTCCAATCGTTTGTTCAACACCGTCATCACATCTGGAGGTATCCATACCGTCAAAGCCATCAATGGACCATCTGTTACTACCGATATTACTAGCAACACCACAGTATTTACCGATGACATCGGGGTTCAAGCACATTGGGCTGCTGAACAAACAGTTGAATATTTCTCCACCGTACATGGCAGATT
Organism: Saprospiraceae bacterium; assembly: GCA_029212405.1. Lineage (GTDB taxonomy): Bacteria > Bacteroidota > Bacteroidia > Chitinophagales > Saprospiraceae > CAJXUU01. The sequence goes on along the minus strand of JARGNR010000011.1, from coordinate 27,716 downwards.
ATCGTACGACGGCAATGGTTCCAAGATTACTATGGTTACAAATATTCCCAATTATAACAATGCCTACTGGACAGGAACCACAGCTGTCTTTGGTAATGGAGATGGGACCACCTATGACAATTTTGCATCACTAGATATTGTAGGTCATGAAATAGCACATGGCGTAGTGGGCACATCAGCGGGCCTCATTTACAGTTATGAATCCGGTGCCCTCAATGAATCCTTTGCAGATATATTTGGTGAATGTGTCGAAGCCAACACCCAAGGCTCAAACGATTGGTTATTAGGAGAAGACACTAAAATCGGTTCCGGTCAAGCGTTCCGATCTATGAGCAATCCCAATACATATTCGCATCCTGACACCTACAAAGGCACTTACTGGGTTACTGGAAGCTATGACAATGGAGGAGTGCACTTTAATAGTGGCGTGCAAAATCATTGGTTTTATCTCTTAGTCAACGGAGGAACAGGAAGCAATGATTGGAACAATTCCTATTCTGTTACTGGAATTGGTAAAGCCAAAGCGGAAGCTATTGCTTATCGAAATCTTACGGTCTATCTGACTCCTACCTCAGGATATGCAGATGCCAGAACAGGAGCGATCCAATCCGCTATTGATTTATATGGAAATGGTTCTGCAGAAGAAATCGCTGTAACCAATGCATGGCATGCTGTAGGTGTCGGAACCTATTACAACAACCCAAATCCTCTTTCTTGCACATCTCCCAACCTTACTTTGATGATTACATTTGATGATCGTCCAGATTTGATCGCTTGGAATATCAATGACAACGTAACAGGCAACTTTATCGCAGCAAAATTTGTCAACGACTATTCGATCAATCAAGCCAATAGCACAATCAATGAGCCCATTCAAATTTCAAGTAGTGGATTGTATCGATTGAATTTTTACGACTTGGAAACGGATGGTCTATGTTGTACAGGTGGGAATGGCTCATTTGCACTCATGGATGGCAATACCGTGGTTCATTCAGGTTCAATATTTGACTTATCGGATAATATTGAATTTTGTGTAGATGTAGAAGCTGGTCCAAATCGAGAAACCAACCGACCTACTGTCCCACAAAATGTTACTGTCTCAAATATCACGAGCAATTCAGCAGATTTGAACTGGGATGCCTCCACTGATGACACAGGATTGTTTCAATATTTTGTATTTGTCAATGGAGTTTGGCAAGCTGTACCCACCAATTCTCTTTCACTTTCTGGATTAATTCCAAACACATTGTATTCGATTGATGTATTTGCACAAGATCAATTGAACAACTTTTCGGTAAAAGGACAAACACTCACCTTTAACACGTTAATCAGCACCGACACAGCTCCTCCATCATCGCCCACCAACTTAATGGCTTCCAATATAACAGCCAATAGTTTTGATTTATCATGGGATGCCGCTACGGACAATGTAGGCGTAGACCATTACGACGTCTTCTTGGATGGAAATCTCTACACCTCCACCTCCAATCTCACCACTGCTCTAGTAGGTTTATCTGCCAATACGATGTACGACAACTATGTAGTTGCAGTGGATGCCGCTGGAAACACCTCTATTGCAAGTACAACATTATCTACTACTACTTCTAACAGTGGACCGGTATGTGCCTCTGGACCATTGACATTAACGATCAATTTTGATAATAACCCAAATCAAGTAGCATGGGAATTGAAAGATAAAAACAATCAAACCTACGCGTTTAGCAGTCAAAATGACTACATCAATCAATTGCCTGGCAGTACAATTTCAATTGCACTTCCTTCTTTATCGGATGGTGATTATGCCTTTGTCATGTATGATTCAAAAGGAGACGGTCTCTGTTGTGCCAATGGAAATGGCTCTTACCAAATTACTGATGGAACCGCTATTATAGTGAGCGGATCCAACTATGATTTTTCAAAAGTGACTCAATTCTGTGTCAACCAAACCAATGGAGATGTCATAGATAAAATCCCACCTACTACTCCTGTATTGAGTTACAGCAATATAGGCAGTACGACCATAGACCTATCATGGACCCCGTCTACGGACAACGAAACACTTTTTGGCTATGGATTTTTCTTGAATGGCACTTATTATGGATGGGTAGATTATTCTTTTTCATCTTTGACGTTGCCAGGATTGTCACCCAATACCACCTATGATTTATTCATTGTTTCACGAGATATAATTGGCAACTTTTCAGAAAAAAGCAATACCATTACGTTTACTACAACTGGTGGAGTTACTTCTACAGTAATTCATGAAGGCTATTTCGAAACTGGATGGGATGGTTGGATCGACGGTGGAAATGATTGTCGTCGCATGTCTACCCAATATGCTGCTGAAGGAGCAAAATCTGTACGAATACGAGACAACAGTGGTGTAGCATCCAGCATGACATCTCAGGACTTTGATTTAACGAGTTATGATTCTGTCCGAGTAGAATTTGAATATTATGCTCAAAGCATGGAAAACAACGAGGACTTTTGGTTACTCTTTGAAGAGAATAATACCTGGACCAATATAAAATCGTATGTCAAAAATGTAGACTTTACCAGCGATGGATTTTATTCTGGAAGTGTGTTGCTTTCTGCTTCACAATATGCATTTGCCAGCAATAATTCTTTCCGATTTCAGTGTGATGCCAGTGGGAATGGAGATAAGATTTATATAGATGCAGTAGTCATAACGGCCTATGGAACAAGTACCAATTTTGTACCATTGGATCAACCAGAATATGATATCAATGAATTTTTAATTTTTGGAGAACCTGCCTCTCTTTCTAATGCACCCTCAGAGGAAATAGAGCCCAAAGAAGTAGTGGATATTGATGTGTATCCAAACCCTGCTCAGCACACTATTTCTCTTCGGTATGATGATATGGATCAACTGCAAAATGTAGCCCTGTTTACGATTCAAGGGCAGAAAATAATGCAAACTTCCAATTATAAAAATATCGATATTTCACAACTTTCGGAAGGTATTTACTATCTCCAAGTTCAATTAAAATCAAAAGAGGTATCCACACTAAAATTTGTAAAAACGGAATAAGCACTCATTTTTAATTACTTTTTCACGCATTCATCGGTTTGAAATCGGTGAATGCGTTTTTTGTCCCCCATAACACTTATACAAAATTCGAGTACACTTATTTTAAAATTGCCTACACCTACGGATTGTATATCTAAATATCAAATAGAATGAGTAGTATTGTTTATTGTAATAATTAAGAAAGATGCGAATACTGATCAATATTTGTCTGCTCGTCGGGTGGAGTGCCCTATGTTGTGGGCAAAGTCCACGATACATTATTGATAGTGTATTCGTGACCTTAGAAAACTTGGAAGCCGAGCAAAAGGCTGATGCCCATTTAACTATTGCGACACATTACCAATTTCTTCCCAACGCATATGACAGTCTCCTAATGCATGCTCAAATCGCCCTTGATCTGTCGGAAGAATTGGACTATATGAAAGGCAAGCAAAGGGCAAACTATTATTTGGCAATGGGTACTTGGTATGGCAAAGAAGATTTTGATTTGGCAAAAGAATATTTTCTCACTACCAAAGAATTGGTCATAGAGGCCAATGAAACAGAACGAATTCCATCGATCAATAATGCTATAGCATCGTTGGATATGATGCAAGGCAAATATGAAGAGGCTTTGAGTCAATATCAAGAAGCATATGATGTTGCTCTAGACATAGAAGACTATGAAACTGTTGCCATTATCTCTACCAATATGGCCATCATTTACAACAATACGAACGATACGTTGAATGCTATAAAAATCAATGAATCTGCATTGGATTATCTGGCTAAGACCAATTCGCCACAAACAGATTTGTCTACTGTTGGAATTTACATCAATCTCGCCGATCTCTACCGCAGAACTAAACAAATGGAAAAAAATGATGTGGTGATCAAAAAAGCTCGTTTGATGGTTGATTCCATGAAGATGTTCAATCTAGAAGCACGTCTTACTTTGGCGGAAGCACTAACATTGGACGAAAAAGGAAAGGAGGAAGAGCTCTATGCGTTTGTAAATAAAAAACTGCCTTTGATCAATGAAACCGAAGGAAAAGATCGCGAGATATATGCGTTCTTACTCTATTTTAAAGGGAAGGGGTTGGCAAGTCAGCAAAAAACTGATGAGGTCCAGCAAATCATCAAGCAATTGAAATCAAGGTTAGATGGAACCAATGTGTTGCATAAAAAAAATCTGTATCAATTCATTTATGATTTGAGTGAACGAATTGAAGACTACAAAAATGCCTACTTCCATTTGGATAAATTAAAGACGTTGAACGATTCACTTTTAAGTGTCGAACAGAAAGAAAAGATTCTGACGATGGAACGGAAGTTCGAGTTGGTCAAAAAAGACAAAGAGATCGAAGAAAAAAAGGTAGAAAATCTAGAATTGAAAAGAAACAATGGATTTCTACTATCAGGAATTTTAGGACTCGCAGTTGTCGGACTATTGGGATATTTTTGGCATTATCGAAAACGACAAAAAGAGATAGCAAAAGTCAATCAAATTGAGCAAAAAATGCTGTCTCTTCAGATGAATCCTCATTTTATTTTTAATGCTATCAGTTCTATTCAAAACTATTTATTTGACGAAGGTGATTCTAAGAAGGCCATCCACCACTTATCCACATTCGCGACATTAATGCGTCAAATGCTAGAAAACAGTCGAGAGCGCTTTATTCCTCTAGAAGAAGAAATTGAATTTTTAAAAAACTACCTCAATCTGCAAAAATTACGATTTGATGAAAAATTCCAATATGAGATTAATATAGCGGCAGACATCGACCCGACGTATTTGTCTATCCCACCTTTACTCACTCAACCATTTATCGAAAATGCAATTGATCATGGAAAAATATACCTGGTCGAAAATGGGCTTTTAAAAATTAATATCTTTAAGCAAAAAGGAGATTTGGTCATTCAGATTGTGGATAATGGTGTAGGGATCGACAATTTAGATGAAGAGAACGGACAAAGCCCTCTCTTAATCAAGAAGAAATCTTTATCCATCACCATAACCAATGAACGACTCCATCTATTATCCAAACTTATGAAACGAAAATTTCATCTAGAAATAAAACCAAACGAATCAGGAAATGGCACGATTGTCAACTTAAACGTTCCATCTGTTGCTTTGAATTAACCCCAACCGATCAGTAGAATAGATATCCATGAGAGTAATAATAATTGAGGACGAAACAAATGTACGTGAAGGGTTTATAAAATTATTGGCCACCTTTTGCCCAGAAGTAGAAGTGGTCGGAGTAGCGGATAGTGTAGAGACGGGTTTGAAGATGATCACAGAAACTGATTTTGACTTACTTTTTTTGGACATTAATCTTCCAGATGGTTCTGGATTTGATTTGATGTATCGTCTAGAATCTATTGATTTCATGCTCATATTTGTCACTGCATATGGAAAGTATGCGGTAGATGCCTTCAAACTCAGTGCGGTGGATTACCTCCTCAAACCAGTAGCTCCAGACTTGCTAAAAAAGGCCATTGAAAAAGCTCGAAACTCCATCCAACAATCGTTGTCTATCAACAGAGTACAAGTACTGGAATCCAACCTTAGTCGCCCAACCGATCAAGACAATAAGATTATATTGAAAGACCAAGATAGCATGCATTTGATTCAGGTAAAAGACATCATTTATTGCTTTGCGGAGGGAAGTTATACCAATTTCATGTTGACAGAGAAGAGAAAAATCATCACATCTACCAATTTAAAAGAATATGAGCAGTTGTTGTTGCCCTATAATTTTTTGCGTTGCCATCATTCTTATTTGGTGAACCTGCATCATGTGGTTGCGCTCAAAAAACAGGACGGGGGATATCTAGAGACCTCTGATCAATCTCAATTGCCCATCAGCACACGAAAGAAGGCAACGATAATTGAGAAGATAAAGAATACGTTTATAAATTGAGAGGGAGGGGATAACTACGACGCTCTCGATATTGGCCCTGATGGTCAACTCCCAGAAGTACCCGATACTCCAGGTGGAGGCACCAATGCCAATCTCTTTGGAATGGAAATCCACTATTTTGAGGGCAATGGAGCGCTCAATGTAGCGACTAGAATTCATCAGTTTAGCATAAAAATTTATATCAATCATCGAAGTTTGAAGTTGGCAACTTCAAACATTTATAAATAAAGGATTAGGAGTCGATATTAGTGCAACCATAAACAGGATGATTATCTTATAAAAGTAAAAAATATTGATTTAGGTTCTGAAGAAAGATACGTATGTAATTGAAATGCTAGATGGGGAATATTTATCTTAAGTTACAAACTTAAGATTGCGTGGATTGCGGGGTTACAAACTTAAGATTACGTGGTAAAATAATTTCGCACCCGCTATCCCAAGTTTACATCTACATTAATATATTTATCTTACGTTACAAATATAAAATAGCGAGGTTTGCATTCTAATTCATAAGCAAATACGTAGTGTAATATATGAACATGGTCAAAACAATATTCATTATTCTGTGTGCAATTGTATGTTGTGGGGCTGGTGTTTTTTGGATTTATAAAGAAGCTCTTGGGAAAAAATTTACCAATCAAAATTCATATTCACTACTACGAGACTGGTCTACCGGAATCTTTATGATTATACTAGGCTTCTATTTATTTTTCAAATACATACAATAAACCATTTACACTTCATCATTTCTATAGCATGATAATCCCTACTAACTACCAAACATATTTTAATTACAATCATCGGATCCTAATTTTTTAACCGTAGTATACCTACTCCATGCTTTAACTTCCAGTGTTTCAACACACATGCTTATTCCAACTATTTTATGTTTGGTGTATTTCAACAGGAAAAATCAACCCATCTCTATATTTTAATCCCTTGACCCCTTGACACTTACAATTAATAGTCGTATATTGCGATATTATTTGTCATATTATACGACACATGAGAAGAGAGATCAGAATTTCACGAGACGTTATTTCAGGTAGAGGGGCACAAATCAACCCCAACAATCCATTTGAAAATAGAGTCAAAAGTACCGACATCGATGAGGTATGGATTGACAACGAATTGCCTGTGACCAAGACAAGGATTGTAGATACCTTTCCAAAGACTATTGTCAACAAGGTCATGAGTCCAGATACGGGTATGGAATATTCATTGAATCCCTATCAAGGATGCGAACATGGCTGTGTATACTGTTATGCCAGAACGACCCATACCTATTGGGGATACAGTTCCGGTACAGACTTTGAAACCACCATTTTGGCCAAAAAGAATGCGGCAGAATTACTCGAAAAGAAAATTACCTCCAAGCGGTGGAAAGTTCATCCTATTATGCTTTCTGGTAATACCGACTGCTATCAACCCGTTGAAAGAAAATTACAACTTACCCGACAATTGTTGGAAGTATTCTTACAATACAAACACCCAGTCGGTATTGTCACAAAAAACACACTCATTTTGCGAGATCTGGATCTTCTGAAAAAATTGAACCGATACAACCTTGTCTCTGTAGCCATATCCATCAACACCTTAGATGACAAATTGAGAAGGAAACTCGAACCTCGCGCGAGTTCTATCTCGAAACGACTGGATTTGATCAAACGATTGACTTCCGCAGGCATTCCCGTTACCGTTTTAGCGGCTCCCATTATTCCAGGACTGAACGATCACGACATCTTTAACTTGGTCAAAAAGGTAGCAAGTTTAGGTGCACGAAGGATTACACACATTGTACTGAGATTGAATGGAGACCTTCCAGAAATATTTTCTGATTGGCTGGACAAGTCGTACCCAGATAGAGCGAAAAAAGTATTGAACAAAGTCGCTGAAATGCACAACGGAAAACTAGGCAGTTCTGTCTATGGAGAACGAATGCGTGGCACTGGTATCATTGCCGATATGATCGATCAGCAATTCAAAATGGCAAAACGGATGTACTTGTTGGATAATCCGCCCTTTCAATACAATACCTCCGTTTTTGATCGGGATAAAAGCCCTCAACTCAAACTGTTTTAAAATTGCTCGAAATTATCTGGGTCCAGTCTTTACAAATCGCAGGGTGATTGGTTCTTCATCAAAGGTGGTTGCCTTTACCGTATATAATCCATTACTTAAATCAGAAACATCCGTGGACAACCCAAATAAAAAAGCATCGTATTTTTTAACCACCTTTCCCGTAGCATCCAAGATAACTACATCTAGAATATTGCAATTCACTGAAATAAAATCGGCAGTAGGATTCGGTATAATCTTAATATCCTGACAAAAAGAGGGCTCTGGTTCTTCTACATTCGTTTCAATACATACTGAAGTATTGGTCGTCCATCGGTGATTGACACTGCTCAAAATTTCACCCTCAGCATAGCGGTTAATCGTCATTTCAAAAAGAATAATACCAAGTGTAGGAATATTAAAATGAAACTCACCTGTCATAGCATCTAAATTCACTTCCGAACCCATTCCGTAAGGCGTGTCCTCATCAAGATAAACCACTCCAGCATAAGGAGGCGGACAGTTTAAAGGATTGGGTGTAATTCCGTCACATGCTTGGGGGTCACCAAAGTTGACACCTGCAATCCCTCCACCAACTAATGGACGAGTCAATAGGTATTCCTTTGTGTATTCATCATCAATACTCATGTCAATCAAGGTATCTATATATTCCCCAGTAAAAAAAGGAATAGAAGTGACGGGTACAACTTTTGCTTCTTCCTCAAATTCAAATGCTGCAGGGTATAATGTCAATGCGAGCGCCATTCCTGACTCCATCGGATCAATATTAGAAATATTGGTTGCCGTACAACATCGGACATAACCAATCACATACTTTTCATACGTCGAATTAGGCAATTCCACCTCAAATGTATATCTCGCAACAGAATAACTCAAGAATGAACATGAATCCGTACTCATTATCTCTATCTGCTCAACATTAGAAGGGTTTTCATTTATCGTAAACAAAAAATTATAATTATTACCATTCGCTCCATATACGCCAAATGGTGCAAACGAATCAAAATTGGCTCCTCCTCCAGTATCATCTTTATACATAAAAAAAGAAATTTCAACCTGTGTTGAAGAACTTGATTTTCCAAGGACCTTATACGATACTGTACCCCCGAGCAGGTGTTTTGCCTGAATTTGACAGAGAGAAAAAAGTAGTATTAAAAGAGTAAATGTAAATCGTGGTTTCATGCGTTTTGTGATTTATTTCATATTGTGATATTAAGAAAACGATAACACTTTACAAAATGTTGGACAACTCAACCCAAAAATCATTTCTCAACCAGGAAACATGTTTACACTCATCTTTCTAGTATTCCTAACCCAAATCTCTATTCCAATAAAAATCAGTGCAATTTGAATTTCACAGGCAAGCGATAGATCACTCTTACAGGCTTTCCATTTTGTTTGCCAGGTAGAAATTTGCCCAATTTATTTACGGACGCTACTACTTCTCGTCCGCATCCAAATCCAATGTCTCTTACAATATCAATGTCTTCAATTTCGCCCTTTTTATTGACAATAAACGAAACGACCACCATTCCTTCCACATTAATATCTCTTGCTTCTACAGGATATTTTACATTGGAATAGATGTGTTTCATAAGATTTTTTTGTGTACACAACCTTCTTGTTGCCTCATCCAAATCCAAATCACAATCACCATAAATGGGCATTCGTTCTGCCAACAACAGAGGAGTTTTGTCCTCAGGTTCATCAGGAATATGCACCTCAACAATAGGTGCAGCTTCAATAATTGGAGCTGTCGCATACTCACCTACAATCACTTTCTCTGTTTCTTTCACATCAACTTCTTTTTCAAAAGTTACAACGGGCTCATCTACTGGCTCAATCTCCAAATTAGGGGTCAATTTTGGTGGAGGAGGTGGTGGAGGAACCACTTTCTTTTTGTGCACAGTTGGAGGTGGGGTAATCAAATAATCCACCTCGTAAGGTTCAGACTCAAAGGGTTCAATACTTGGTTTCTGAGAGGTGTAATTGAATGCCATAAGTGTGATAGCTAGGGCCATAACAAATCCTAATTTGAGAAATTCCGGACGATGTCGATCCCAATGTAAACGTTTCTGATATTTCATAATCTGGAAATTTGTACCAGTTTGTTCTGGTTGTGAAAAATGTATTTCCAGTCGCGACGTACAAAGAAGATGTACAAAAGAAAAAAAATGGTGTGTCTATTATTTAAAAAATTATTCTGTAGGTATTGGGTTTAAGTCTTCCACTAAACTGTAAGAAAAACCTCTTAGAAGCACTCGACTGTATGCTATCGTTTGTTGAAAGATGATGCCCACCGCCACTATATACCAGGACGAAGCTCCTCGATCTCCCATAATCCAGTAATATAAAAACATTAAAAACACATGAATCCCAATGATTAACCAACCAATAGCTATGTATTTCCCAAGGTTTTGCTTGACTTTATCAAAGCCCAATTTCACCGCCTTAATAAACGATGGTTGATTTATATAATGTAACCTAGCAGTGACACTCCAGGACCATACCAATATGGTCCATAATGCATACAAACAAACCAGAAATATTATCCAAAGGACATACGGTTTTTCAGAAGAAAATGTCATTAAAGGGTCACCTACCCAAGATGTAAATAGATAACCTACTCCCCCTCCAAACAACAGGAAAAGGAGTAAAGAAATACCCGCAAATCCTAAAAAAGGGAAATAATACTTCCAACCCCCTCGGAGAAATGATCTAATGGAGAACTCTTTTTTTCGTATCGTATACAACCATCCCCCTTGCAATAAAACACTCATAAAACAATAGACAATCAATAAGATTATAGCAAGTCCTCTACTGCTCGAAAACATCTCATTTTGAGAATTCACCATATCCATAAATACGGTGCGATCAAATCCCTTAGCAAGGTACTCTAGAGCCAACGATCCATCATACGACGTATACATTTCGGCATACATGCTATACGCCAAGATCAACCCAAAAAAGAATTGAGAGATATATACAATAAAAACCACTTTCCATTGCAGTATCGTTTCTTTTAACACATGTGCTACCTTACTCATAGACTTACATTAAATAGCTTGCCAGCTGTGCCAATACTTGAATCCAATTTTGACTTTTTGCAGCATATTTTACCAGTGGTTTACTATTTGTATGCTTGGTTTTAGAGTTATTAATAAAATTTAAATCCAAATAAATCTTTTGTTCTGGGTCAATATGAGCCGAGTGAATGCTCGTATCCTCACTAAATGAATAGGTTTTATCTGCTCCTTTTCCATCCCATACCACGACCTCTTTTTTCCCTCCTTCAAATACAATTTCAATCTCCACAGGAACAATCAATCCTCCATTTTGTCGAACATGAAGTGTATTATTTTTTATACTGACTACTTCAAAATCACAAATATCTGTTCCATGAAGACATTGATCAAAATACATGGATACATCAAAAGGCAATTCTACCTCATATTTTTTTAATACCTCATCGACAATACCACGAAAATCAGCTTCTTTAGGGTGTTTGAATTTATACGCCTCAAAATACGTCTGGATAATATCATCCATTACAGGTCTAGTCACGATACCTTCCAACGTTTTTAATACGGTTGCTGTCTTTGCATAAATCAACCCTTTATAAGACCCTCTGAATTCCCAGCCAGGTCGCGCAATTGCTCCAACACTAGGATCAGGTAATCCAGTATACTCCAACCTAGAATTCTCTGCATTTCCAGAAGTAAAACCGAGCACGTTAAATAACGATTTTTTATCCCCATAATAGTGGTCCAATATCCGATCTTCATAATAGGTTACGAAGCCTTCATCCAACCACGCTTCCTCTTTTTCATTAGAAGCCAAAGTGGCCATAAAATACATGTGCGTAAATTCATGAATAACGAGTGATTCTACAGAACGTACACTTTGGGGAATCCCAAAAAAAGTAGCTCCAGTAATCATCATTGGATATTCCATAAACCCAGAATTAAGGGTATGAACAGGAGGGTCCACAACTGTGATTTTTGGATATGGATATTTCCCTACATTTTTACCTAAATATTCCAATCCATGCTCCACTGCCTTCAAATATCGATCTGCAAATGCACAATGTTCAGGAGGCATTAATATTTCAATATCAACATCCATAAATGTTGAGGTATACACATCATACGTTGGATAGGCTACCCATCCAAAATCAATCAAATCATGCGCTTGAAATTCGATAATCTGACGCCCGTCTATTTTTTCTTCCGAAATTCTACATCCAGATGCTCCGATGACTAAATGATCTGAAGCATTGATCTTTATTGTATAATCTCCAAAATCAGCGAAAAACTCTGTCCCACGCATAAATTGATGGCAGTTCCATGCCCATTCTCCTGATTTATTCTGTTCGTAAACTCCCATTTGTGGAAACCAATGCACAAAAAGAAAAAAATCATCCTTTCCAAAACCTGAACGCACAATTGTCTTCGGCAATTTCACCACAAAATCAAGGGTAAATGTCTGAGTTTCTCCTGGGTAGATGGGTTGATTCAACGCAATTTCGACAACAGATTCATCATCTGGATTTTGATCATTAGGCTGTACGTATTGTTGACTCAATGAATTACCATTCACATCCTCCATAGAGTTAATGGTAATGAAGCCCCACTCTTTTTCTGTTCGTTGCAAAAGATCTTGACCAAAGATGTTGCTGTCTCCCCCTTTCAAATAGGTGGTATGAAGGCCTTGGAATGCATTCATATACATATACATTCTCAATTCTCGTATCGTATCAGGAGATGTGTTTTTCCATCTTATGGTTTGTTGACACGTAGCACGTTTTGCATCATGGTCCAGATATGCTTCAATATTGTAGCTGGCGATTTTTGGAGATTGGTCTTGAGGATAAGCGGTATTACATTGAGCTAAAGAGGTAAACCAACTCATCGTACAAACAATAACAAATACAAGGCTTTTCAACATCAATCAATTTGGCTAACAAATCTATCTAATATTACATGAATATACTAATCTATAGATTCATCTAAACGTAAAAATTGCCGCAGTTCTTTTAATTTTTGTGCCTTGCATCCATTTCCTTATCTTTCACCCATTAAAATAAAGCCAATAGCATCATACTAATTTGAACTTTTTGATCACGAATTACAATTATTTGAACACTTATGCAGCCAACTCAATCCATACTTTGCAATATCATCAACCAATTGCACGCCATAGAAAATAAGATTAATGAACTACCAGAAAATCATAAACTAGATCGAAGATTCAACAGAATCAAACAACAATTTCAAGAATTGGACTTGCACGTACACAACCCAATCGATGAACCGTACGATGAGACTCGTATTGACTGTGAAGCCTCAGTGGCAGGAGACAAAACAGATAATCTTCATATTGTAGAGGTAATCAAACCCATCGTTTTCTTAAGAGAAGGAAATACAAATCAAATTATTCAGCGAGGCGTAGTTATTGTGGAGAGCAAATAACTATTGGATGCATGAACAATAAACTTTAAGGTCTATCAATGAATACGAAAAATCCATTACGCATATTTTCTGACGATCAGTTGAAAAGCATTGAGCGAGGAAATCTGAAAAATCTGAAAAAAGAATTTTTATTAGAATTTCAATTGACCAATCAATCTACCATACAAATTAATGGTGAAGAATTTGATAAAAATAGTTTGTTGGAATTATTTGATGAGTTGGAACATAATCTTCCACTGCATCAATTCATAAACAGAAACCCCTCTATTTTATCTTTTTTGAATGATGGAGATACAGCCTTATTCAAAGATGAAGAAACGATCCAAGAGATAAGAAATCTTGAATTTTATGGCCCAGGAGTTGAAACTCAAATTGTTGATAAATTGAGACCTATGATTTTGGCCCTGGTCCAAGATTCCAATGTTTATGCTCCTCACAAACTCAAAACCATCCACCGTTTTATAGAGCGACTCAATGGTTCTTTGATGGACGAAGCCTACTCTTCTACATTTGCTGAAGTGAAAAATCATTTGGAATATTTGGAAGAAGAATTTTCACATCCTTTCGTAAATGATAGCAATACCTATTTCAAATCAGATATTGGTCAATATGTAAGCTCTTCATTTTATGCGGTATTGGAAGAATTGCCCGATGCCTTTAAAGCATTAACTCGACAATATTGCAATTGGTGTAATAATGCTATTGTATACGAATCAATGAAAAGGCAAAAAAGTCTTTACAAATACAACCGTGATACCTTGAGTATCATTCGCAATGCAGCTCGAATTGCTGCAAAAGAAGTCAATACGGAAGGAAATTTAAAGATTGCCAAAGCAATCCAATCTTATTTGGAACAGCGAACAACAGCCAACAAGGTAGAATCAGGAACATCTGCCTGGCAAGTCATAATTTTTATCATCGTATTTATACGTTTAATAATATTTATAGGCAAGTGTTCTAGCAATTCGAGTTCATCGCGAAACAAATCTTATACTTATAATAATAGAACCTACACCTCAAAGAATTACAACAAAAAACCCTATACCTACACCCCTACCCCAAAACAAAAAATAGCTGAAAACACTAAATCAAAGGACTTTAATCATAGAAGAACAAAAGAAGAAGTACTAAAAGATTATTCAGGAGATAAAAAACATGCTCTGAATGCAAAACTAGTCAATCGAGTTGATCGTGAAACACTGACTGAACTTACATATGATGTAGACATCCTCCCTAGTAAACATAAATATTTCGGTCAGCTTATTCCTAAAGAAATGGGAGAAAAATACAAGGGGAAATTATGGCCCGTAGTAATGATCTTTAAACAAAAGAATATAAAAAATTCCACTGTCGAACACAGAATACGAGTGGACTTTAAATCTAAATCCAAAAGTTTTCCAATCGATTACAACTTCAAAAAAAGTGACACCGACCAAGATCTAAAATTATCCATAAAAAGAATTCCCTATCAGAATTATCCCTTAAATGGAGTATTATCGAGAACTAGAGCTTCCGATGGAAAAATCTTACATGCTACCCGCTTTCGAATTGACTATGACAGTGAAACCAAGGAGTTTACCACTACCATACGATCTACTAATAAAAAAATCAATTTCTCTCGAAAGTACATTCTTTCAATGACTACTATTCAGCCTGTAAAAACTGTGGACAAATTTGCAATTGCTGTACAGAACATTAACCTTGCAAACAATAAATATTTGAGACAGGGAAGCTTTTATACCTTAGAAAACATCTTTGGATATACGATATCAGAATCTACCAATAAGGATTACCCTGCTGCCCGATTGAATAAAGAAAAAGCTTTTTTGAAATATTACATTACTTCTGATGAAGACAACACCGCCTATGTAGAATTAAAGGGAAAAAATGTCAACATCAAGTATTACGCTGACTTTTCTTCAGGTATCATTAAAGGTATGAGTATGACTACAAGTAATTCCAGTATGTCAGAAGTCGAACGGATTACTTTATTCAGTTCAAAATAGTGTAAATATCTATCAATATGAAGGAGCATATTTCCAGTAAATTTGAATTGACAGTTACAACTATCCCTTTTTCTATCCTTTAATAAACGATTTTGTTAATATGCTTTTCTCTGTTGTTATTGTAAAGAAGTACATTCCTTCTCGGTAGTCTTGGATGGGAACGATCATTTCATTGCTAGAAGGAATCTGAATGTTTTCCATTAATTGTCCCACTGCATTGTACACTGATAGTTGGATTATTTCTCTATCCGCTGGCATTTGCACATTGATTCGATCGATGGCTGGATTTGGCGAGATTGACCATTCCACGTCCGGCTCAACATCTTCCACATCTACGACTCCATTAACACCAAATTTGATTTCTCCTAAACCTGCACAAGATGCACCATCTTCCCAAGTAGATAACACAGTAATTAGTGCATATCGTGCAAAAACATTGTCTAAAACAGGGCCATCTACACCTGTGTATTTCCAAGAACCTGGTGCTTTGTCAATATTAATAGGTCCTACTGTCTTCCAATTTTCTTTATCCAATGAAAAATCGATGAGCACACTTTTGGCTCCCATTCCTGTTTCTCCCCACACATTATGATTCCAAAAATGAAGCGAGTCCAATGAGTAAGAGTGTCCAAAATCATACAAAATCCAATGTGCATCTCCTCGTTCAGGTATAGGTCCTACATTCGTACTGCAAGATAACCACCCTTGATTTTGAAAAGGACTGTGTCCATCGTCAAAGCATTGAGCATGCAATGGGTTCGAAGAAAAAGCTGTGAACGTAAAAATCAATAATGTATATAGTATCTGTTTCATAATTGTCTGTTTGAAATGGTTTAAAT
Organism: Saprospiraceae bacterium; assembly: GCA_029212405.1. GTDB lineage: Bacteria > Bacteroidota > Bacteroidia > Chitinophagales > Saprospiraceae > CAJXUU01. Next base: position 11,363 of record JARGNR010000011.1, on the reverse strand, counting down.
TAAAGCATAAATCCTAGTGGTCGCTCAGACGAAGCCACATCATAAAAATTACCAATATTGGGCAAAATCTGTGATAAATCATTCGGAGAGATACCAAACCATAAGGCAATCTCAGCAAAATATTCATCGGCACTGGTAGTAGGTACCAATATACCTCCACCCAACTCCAAATCACTTCCCAAATTCAATATTGGATAAGTTCCGTACATGTTTTTACCTTTAACAGCTCCACCCATTACGAATGCATTTCCACCCCATGCATGATCTGTTCCATTTCCATTGGAGGTCAGTGTCCGAGCAAAGTCAGAAATTGTAAATGTAGTCACACAATCGGATACTCCCATTTCTTCTGTCGCTAAATAAAAAGAGGTCATTGCATCATCCACTATACTCATGAGTCCTGCATGGGAGTTGATCAACTCATCATGATTGTCAAATCCACCTAAATCCACAAAGAAAATTTGTCGTTTTGTACCGAGTGTTTCTCTGGCTGCAATGGTTTGTGCAATCATTCTCATTCGTTGTGCCAACTGTGACGGTCCAAATACTGTCCCTAATACGGGTACACCTTCAATTGCATCATTAAAAACTTCATTACTTTCTACACTTCTTTTTAAGACCCCTTTATATGAGTCCATGAATACATCTTCATATTCTTTGTTCATCATATCCGTAATGTCTTCGGTCATCATTTGAAGAAATGGTGCTTGTTCGTTCCATCCTGCAATGGCAACACCACCATCTGTGTTAATAGCATATTCCGTCACGGTATTGCCTCTTTGGAAAACATTATTTCCTGCTAATGAGATATTCATAGAAACCCCATTATCTTCATTCATACTTTTAAGAATATCTGCCATTTTTCCACCCCATCCTTCATTGGTACGATCTTGAGGAAATGCGGTCTGCCAGTGCATCACTTGATCTAAATGAGAAAGCAATCCAAGAGGTAAATTTGACAAACCACTTTGCACTCCCTCTTTAGTTGTTGGCTCCACTAAAGTGCCCACATTGCTAATAAATGCAGCTTTCCCTTGCTCAAACAAGTCTTTTAAACCTGTTAATGAAGGATGTAATCCAAATTCCCTTCCATCTGTCACCTCTGGATTGATAGGAATAATATCTTCTTGTGGAATCGCCATATCGGATCTCACCGTTGCGTATTCGGCATATTCAGCATTTCCTCTAGGAATAAGCATATTATAAGAATCGTTTCCTCCACTTAATAAGAGGCAAACAATAGCTTTATAATCTCCGCCTACTACACTAGTAGATCCCATAATTGAGTTCATCGCCTTGAGATTTATCAATGATGAATACAGAGTGGTAGTTCCTAATGCGAGACAAGGTAGGCTTCCTAAAAAATGTCTTCTTGAATGTTTATGTATTGACATGATCTTTTTTATTATTCGTTTAATAATGGAATAGAATGGATTACTTCATGATGACATATTCTGGATGAATCATAATCATGTACGCTGCATAATAAGCGCTATTCATCGGATCAATAATATCTGTTCGTTTCATGGATTCTACGATAGAGGATTTGGTATCCTCACTCAATTGTCCATTTGCTAAAAGAATGTCTAAATAATCCACCAATTCTTCAGGAGAAAACGCTAAATCCATCCATAAAGGATCTGATAGGTAGGCTTCATAGGCCTCTTTATCTTCAATATATGGAATGGCAAAAGATTCATTCAAAATATTCTCAAAAGTAGTTCCGTACGTCGTATTTATATAATCTCTCATCAATGCAATCAACATATAATTGACATAATTGGAAGAGGTAGACGAGTTAAGTATTTGAAATTCTGGACCTACCATTTCTAAGTAGGCAAATTCTGCATCTGGAACATAATCCGGAGCATAAAAATTGAAAACTGTAGGTGACCCTAAAGGATGTTGGCCTGCTAATCCTTCAAAATTCAATCCTGAGTTCCAAAAAGTACCATTCTCTGTTTCTGCCTTCAGTCCTGTTAATAACTGAGTAAGGCGCAAAATTGGCGAACGAAGCATTCCATTTTTTTCATCCTCTGACCAATAACAATCCAATGCTTCCTCATCCATAAAAATCTGACGAATCATTGCTGCCATATCCCCTCTTACACCTGAACCATTGTTATTAAAAACCGATGCCACTCTATCAATGTATTCCGGCGAAGGGTTGGATTTTACCAACCGCTGAATCAACCGGTAGGCCAAAAAAGGACCAACATTAGGATGATTAAATAAATGATCTATCGCTTGATCTATATCTTGCATGCCCGTTTGTCCTGATGGAATGGTATAATCCCCCACAATATGCTTCTCTCCGGGCTCGTGCCATTCTTCATACATTTTCATTGGATCCAATAAGGAATAGGCGGAGAATCTTCTTCCAAATGTAACTGGGGATGTATTATTATCATCTGCCCATTTACTTCCACTCAAACCTGTAAATACTTTTGCCAGTCCTTTGATATCATCATTGTCATAGGTCGGTATCCACAATCCAGTCACTGGATCTAATTTCCTGGTACCGTCATTATTCAATTCAAATAAACCAATACTGAACAGTTGCATGATTTCTCTCGCATAGTTCTCATCAGGTCGAATGTTTAAAGAAGGAAATGATCTGGGGTTATTGATATGACTCAAATAAAAACCCATACTTGGATTCAGGGTTACCTCTCTTAATATATCTTTATAATTACCAAAGGCATTTCGGATAAGGATGTCATAATAATTAGAAAGTCCATGAGGATAACTGTTTAGCATTGACTTATCGGAAATAACCAATATTTCACTTAACGCTAATGCAATTCTTTGTCTCAGCCTGTCTTCTCCATTCATCACATTATTCCACCAGGAATATCTCCACATGCTGGTATTCAAGTTAAATTGCAACAAGCATTCTGGACCCAACTCTTCCAAGCATGTATTATACAACTTAAAAATGATGTCGATTGTTGGTAGCGTATTGTACGAAGGTTCTACAACTATTTGAGCATCAATCCAATCTTGTAAATTGATTTCAGTCAGTTCTTGAATGTCTTCAATCGTATATCCGAGAGTTGTACGTGCCAGAAATCTGGACGACCCTAGAATATCCAAATCCAATCCATTTCCATTGACAGTATTCAATCCATCAGATTGTGCATCACTGCTGGTCACCACAAAATCTTGAGCATGTCCAGCACCTAAATAATCTGTGTAGGCCTGACTAAAAACAAGCTGAAGGGTAAAAATGAAAGCAAGCGTTGGTAAAAATTTTTTCATCTTCAATTATTTTCAATTCGATAAATAAAAAGCAGAGTTGTATTGATGAGACAGTTAATCGTTTGTTTACCCTACCAAAAGACAATTTTAATTTAAAAAATCATCATCTACTGAAACAAAATACACGAAAGTCTGAACAAAAAGTGGATAACTTTCTTAAGAATCATATTATCAATTTAACTATCTATTATTTTCCGTTTATATTTGCGCAAATTTTAGCCAACCACCACCTACTATGCCAAAAGATACTTCAATCAAATCCGTACTAATAATTGGTAGCGGACCCATCATTATAGGACAAGCATGTGAATTTGATTATTCTGGAACTCAAGCCTCTCGATCTCTCGTAGAAGAAGGCATTGAAGTTAGTTTGATCAATAGTAATCCAGCAACGATTATGACAGATCCTATAACTGCACATCATATTTACCTCAAACCATTAACTGTAGAGAGCCTTAGAGAGATCCTCAGTGAACGGCCGATCGATGCTGTTTTGGCAACGATGGGAGGACAAACTGCCCTAAATCTTGCCATTGAAGCAGGAAAACAAGGGTTGTGGGACGAATTTGGTACTAAACTTATCGGTGTTGACCTTGAAGCAATTGAATTAGCTGAAAACAGAGAAGCATTTAGAGAGCATGTGGTAAAACTGGGACAAGCAGTAGCTCCTTCTTTTATAGCCAATAGTTTTTTGGAAGGTAAAGAAGCCGCTCAAAAAATTGGATTTCCATTAGTTATTAGACCTTCCTACACACTTGGAGGATATGGTGGAGGATTCGTTATGGAACCTAATGAGTTTGATGAATCGCTGCGAAGAGGATTAAATGCATCACCAACGCACGAGGTGTTGGTAGAAAAAGCAGTCTTGGGTTGGAAAGAGTATGAGTTAGAGTTGTTACGAGATGCCAATGATAATGTTGTGATCATTTGTACCGTAGAGAATTTGGATCCAATGGGTATCCATACTGGGGATAGTATAACTGTTGCTCCTGCAATGACACTATCAGACAAAGCTTATCAAAAAATGCGAAATGATGCGATCCAATTGATGCGATCCATGGGTAATTTTGCAGGAGGATGTAATATTCAATTCTCTCAAAATCCAGAAACTGAAGAGTTGATTTGTATTGAAATCAATCCGAGAGTATCTCGATCTTCTGCCTTGGCCAGTAAAGCAACTGGATATCCTATTGCAAAAATTGCAGCAAAACTTGCGATTGGGTACACCTTAGATGAATTGAAAAATCAAATTACAAAGACTACATCTGCTTATTTCGAGCCGACATTGGATTATGTAATTGTAAAAATGCCACGTTGGAACTTTGAAAAATTCAATGGTGCAGATAAGAGGCTCGGTCTTCAAATGAAATCAGTGGGGGAAGTAATGGCCATTGGTCGAAATTTCTTAGAAGCCCTTCAAAAAGCATGTCAATCCCAAGAAAATAATAGAAGTGGATTAGGAGCAGATAAAAAAGAGTGGATACGGACAGAAGATATACTTGCTCGATTAGAAGCGGCAAGTGATGATCGTATTTACAGATTAAAAGATGCACTCCGACTAGGTGTACCTGCGAAAACCGTTCAAAAATTGACACGAATCGACCCATGGTACATCAACCAAATCAAACGTTTGGTAAAAATGGAAGATCGAGTAGTTCGGTACAATGTTCCCGAAGATATTCCAGCTGATTTTTTCAGAGATTTGAAAGAAGTTGGATATTCCGATGCGCAAATTGCTTGGTTGTTGCGAATTGAAGAACAAGCAGTGACCAAACAAAGAAAGAAACTTGGAATTCGTAGAACATATAAGATGGTAGACACTTGTGCCGCTGAATTTGAAGCGCAAACTCCTTACTTTTACTCTACATTTGACAAAGAAAACGAAAGTATTCCTTCAGACAAGAAGAAAATTATAGTCCTTGGTTCTGGACCCAACAGAATTGGTCAAGGAATAGAATTTGATTATTGTTGTGTGCATGGACTCATGGCCATCAAAGAAGCTGGTTATGAAGCCATCATGATCAATTGTAATCCGGAGACGGTATCAACTGATTTTGATATTGCTGACAAACTATACTTTGAACCTATTTATTGGGAGCATCTGGAAGAAATCATTGAATTGGAAAAACCAGAAGGAATCATTGTTCAATTGGGAGGTCAGACAGCACTAAAGTTAGCAGAGACACTACACAAAAAAGGAATAAATATTATAGGAAGTAGTTTCAATGCACTCGACTTGGCTGAAGATAGAGGTAGATTTTCCGATTTGTTGAAAAACTTGGGGATTCCTTATCCAAAATTTGGGGTTGCTGAAGATGCTGACATGGCATTAAAAGTGGCCAATGAAGTTACCTATCCTGTACTCGTAAGGCCATCTTACGTATTGGGAGGTCAACGAATGAAAATTGTCATCAATGATGATGAACTAGAAAGGCAGGTGTTGGAAATTTTTAAACATATGCCTGACAATAAGGTATTGGTAGATCAATTTTTGGAACGTGCCAAAGAAGCTGAAGTTGATGCCATTTATGATGGAGAGGAAGTATTGATTATGGGCATCATGGAACACATCGAACCAGCAGGTATACATTCAGGTGATAGTTCTGCTATGTTGCCAACATATAGCTTATCGGATGCGGTCATTGAAAAAATGAAAGAATATACTGCCTTGCTTGCTGAAGCATTAAGCATTAGAGGATTAATCAATATTCAGTTTGCAATCAAAGATGAGAAAGTATATGTGATCGAAGCCAACCCTAGAGCTTCCAGAACAACGCCTTTTATTGCCAAAGCATATGGAGTACCTTTTTTAAACATTGCTACGCATGTGATGATTGGAAGTAAAAAGATAAAAGACTTTACCATAGAGAAAAAACTGGAAGGCTATGCCATAAAGGTTCCTGTTTTTTCCTTCAACAAATTCCCAAATGTCGATAAACAATTGGGACCTGAAATGAAAAGTACAGGAGAAGCAATTCGATTTATAAAAGACTTGAATGATCCTTTCTTCCGAGAATTGGATAGAAATAGAAGTATGTTTTTAACTCGGTAGGACGTCATACAATATCTTTTTATCGTTATAGTTTTATATAAGAAGCATACTAAAACTATCTCGATGAAAATTAAAAACTTCTATTTCACGTTACTTGCAGTTTCATTGCTTTGTGCTTGCTCAGAATCAGAACCACCGGTAGAGAATCCACCTGAGCAAATGATGGAACTTACCTACCCTTTAGTAGGTGATGAAGTGCATTATTGTTGTTTTTCTTTTGAATGGGACGATCCGAATAATGAAAATGAATACCGTATTCAAATAGCAAAGTACAGCAGTTTCAATGATCTCTTACTAGATACTGTGGTGCTAGGTACTTCCTTTGAGTTCCCTTCATTTCTAACTCCTCGCAACACCTACAATTGGAGAGTGACAGGAGTGGATTCCGAGATTTCTCAAAAAAGTGAGTTTCAAATAATTGATTATGCCGATCATCTTAGTGGCTCATATGATGCTACCATAAAGAAGTATGCCTGGAATGGACTTCAAGGAGCTACAACGGATACAACATTTCAGACTATATTAAAAATTTGGAAAGGAGACGATCATTCCATTTCTTACGAATCTGAAAATTCAAATGGAAAGGTAAACGTACCGTTTTCCGAATTACTTGGGCAAGATTACGTTTTATATAGAATTGATCATGATTATCCCAGAAATATAGACTTCATAAGATATTACTTTAACACAGATTCCATCGTTACGTATAGTGAAAGCGGAGGAAATGGAGGGTATGGGTATACTCAAATATCTGCGCTGATAAATAAGTAATCCCAATGATCAAATGTAGGTGATAAAAATGCATTTCAGTATATTTACCCAAATTTCATTATGCGTCACCTACTCTTATCTGGGTTATTTTTTCTTTTTGCTGCTTTTCAGTACAATGATCCAGACTTCTATATTTGGGTGCCTATTTATATGGTCGTAGCAATTGTGGTCTTTTTTTTTGGTCGAGGTGTCTACAATCCATCCATTTTCAAAGTGCTCACAGCATTGTACATACTAGCTATGTTTTTATATTATCCTGAAGTAATCAATTGGATTAAAGAAGGTACACCTTCCATCACGGGTTCCATGAAAGCTGAATCTCCATTCATAGAATTTATTCGAGAATTTTTTGGTTTAGGAATTTGTGCACTGGTTTTGGCTTATTATTCTTACTTAGCTGGAAATAAACGGGTCAACTCTTAGGTTCTGACAATTCATACTTAATTGAATATCGATTTCTCTTTTCAGAATATATCCTCTTTGTAAAGTGCATTAACTCCTCCAATATATGGATCGATCCAGTATTCCTTTCATCAGCATAGGCGACAATATGCTTCAATTGTAATGTTTGCCTGCAATAATTAATTAACCCTTTTGCTACCTCACTTCCAAATCCTCTTCTCCAAAATTGTTCTCTTATTCTATAGGCAATTTCTTTTTCGCCTTCTGGATTGTCATACACCCCACAAATACCAAAAAACGTTTGGTCCTCCAATAAATCTAATGCCCACAATCGAAAAAACCGTTCTTTATCTGAATAATATTGAATAAACTTCTTGAGCTCTAACTTGCTTTCCTCGTAATTCTGAGTGGGTTTAATGAATTGCATGACATTGGCATTGCTCTGCATATCATAAAATCCATCTAAATCATCCAATATCAATCTTCGAACTCTGACTCTTTTAGTCTCAAATAGTGTATCCACTTTACTTTTTAATTAAGAAATGCAGCAATCAACTTAAATGCTTAAGTCGAATAATCTCTTCTTTATTTAAAAACCGAGAAAACCCTCTTGGGAGGTCTTTTTTAGTCAAACCAGCGTAATAAGTCCGATCCAATTTATTGACATGATACCCTAAATGTTCGAAAAGTCTCCTAACGATTCTATTTTTTCCCATATGCAACTTGAGGCCCACCTCATTTTTAGGTGCATTTTTCACAAATTCAATTTCATCTACCTTGGCAAATCCATCTTCTAAGGTTAATCCTTGTCGAATCTTATCCAATTCAGCCTCTGATATTTCATCGTTTAACACTGCATGATAGACTTTGACTACTTCATGGCTTGGGTGAGATAATTTGTGAGCCAAATCCCCATCATTGGTTAATAGGAGTAAGCCACATGTATTCAAATCCAATCTACCTACTGGATAAACTCGCTCACTTACTTTTTTCTTCACCAAATCAATGACCGTCCGTCGTCCCTTTTCATCGTCCAAGGTCGTCACATAGCCAATCGGTTTGTTAAGCAATAGATACACTTTATTTTTTTCTCTTTTAAGCGTTTTGCCTTTGTACTCTACGTTATCTCCCTCTTCTACCATGTACGAAGGGTTCAACTCAGTAGTTCCATTCACTTTTATTTCGCCTCCTTTAACGAGTTCTGCTGCAGCCCTTCGGCTGCAAACTCCACTATGCGCTATATATTTATTTAATCTCAAATCTTAGTTGTTATGCATTGTAAGTACAAGGATATGGAAAAAATGGTTCTTATAATTTAGAATTTCAGAACAATATTCTCGTATTCTCCAATTTAATCAAGTTTGTTCTCTTTTGATTTGTCCCTATTCGAACTACTATAACAGCAAAGAAGATAAAGTTCGGATAATTTTCAGTTGCTATTTCTTAAGTATACTTTTCTACAATCCAACAAAAAAGCTAATTTTGCGCCATGCTCAAACGATTAGAAATTCAAAATTATGCCATTATTGAGTCTTTAGAATTAGACTTAAAGAATGGATTGACCATTGTCACAGGAGAAACAGGTGCAGGGAAGTCCATATTGCTAGGTGCCTTAGGTTTAATTATGGGCAAACGAGCAGATACCAAGGTATTGTACGAAGAAGGAAAAAAGTGTGTTGTAGAAGCTGTATTTGATATCTCTGACTACAATCTCAAACAGATTTTTGAAGACGAAGGGATGGAATATGAAGATGAAACGATCATACGACGGATAATCAGTCCGAATGGAAAAAGTAGGGCGTTCGTAAATGACGAACCGACCAATCTCAGTGTATTAAAAGCATTGACAGACAACCTTGTAGACTTGCACCAACAGTTTGATACCTTAGACTTGCATAGTGTATCTTTTCAAACAAAAACTATAGATGCATTAGCCAACACCTTAGACCTTGTAGATGCTTATCAACATGAATATGCATCGTATACCAAGTCCAAGAAAAAGTTGGTGGTATTGGAAGAAAAGCATCGTAATTCCAATCAAGAAATGGATTTCCTCAACTTCCAAATGAAGGAATTTAATGAGGCAGAATTGATCGATGGAGAACAAGAAGAAAAAGAAAAACAACTAGTAAAACTAACGAACGCTGAAGACATTCAAAGAGTAGGAAATCTATTGTTCCATAGTCTGGAGGATGGAGAAATCAACGTAATAGATACCCTCCAATCTTTGCTCAATGAGGTATCCAATGTGATGGATTCGGATGAGTCATTGGCACAATTGTATGAACGCCTCTCCGCTGTCCAAGAGGAATTGAGAGATATTTCTAAAGAAGGAAATGGAATAGCGGATGAAACAGAATATGACGAAGGCCTCATAGATGAATTGAATGGCCGATTAAATTTGATTTATCGACTTCAGAAAAAACACAATGTAAACACGTTGGAAGAGTTGATCGAAGTCCAAGATAGTATTTCAAGTCAGTTGGCTGGTTTTGGTGACATTACCCAAGACATTGAAAAATTAAAAAAACAGATAGCAAAACTAGAAGCATCTTTGGTCAAACAAGCCCAAGTGATATCTAAAAAAAGAAAGAAAATAGCCTCAGATTTTGAAAGTAAAGTGCATGCGCTTTTGGTTCCTCTTTCCATGGAGAATGCCTTCATTAAGGTATCCATTGAGTCTCTGGAAACTCCTGGGCCTTCTGGAATGGACGTCATCTCTTTCTTATTTGCTCCTAATAAGGGCAGTAATTTCAAACCACTAAAAGATATTGCTTCAGGTGGTGAAATATCCAGGTTGACCTTATGCATCAAATCCTTGGTTGCTGATGCAATGACTTTGCCCACTTTAATTTTTGATGAGATAGACACAGGTGTTTCGGGTGAAGTTGCCTCTAGAATGGGTGAAATCCTTGCATCCTTAGCGGAAAAACATCAAGTCCTTTCCATCACACATTCTCCACAAATTGCAGCCAAAGCAGACAAGCACTATTTTGTCCATAAAAATGACAGAGCAGACAGAACTGTAACTGCAGTCAAAGAATTAGATCAAGAAGGAAGAATAACAGAAATTGCAAAAATGTTGAGTGGGAATCCACCTTCCACTGCAGCTATTGAAAATGCCAAGGAGCTAATGACTTAAAAATAAGTGCAGTTGTTCCAAATTGTCTTTATTAGTATACCTTTCTTAAGAAATCTGTATGCTATGGTAGAAAAAATCATACTTTTATAACCACAATGAAATCTTATGAATAAACTGATCTATATTTTCTTTATCCTTCTCGTATTTCCGCTGTTGGCTACTTCACAAGTGCTCACTGAATCCAATCTACCCATTGTCACTATTGATTCAAATGGGGAAGAAATCAATGATGATAATAAAGTAGAAGCCGTAATGAAAATTTACTACAAGGAAGATGGCAGTACAAATTCTATCAATGATGCGCCCAATGATTTTAACGGTAAAATTGACATCAAATTAAGAGGTCAAACTTCACTTTTTTTATTCGATAAGAAATCATATCGACTCGAAATAATCGATGCAGAAGGAAAAGATTCAACTGTGAATTTATTAGGGATGCCAAAAGAAAGCGACTGGATCATGCATGGACCGTTTAGTGATAAATCCTTAATGCGAAATGCACTTCTCTACACGATGGCCGACGATATTCTTTCCTATTCTCCCAGAGTGCAAATGGTCGAAGTTATCGTGAATGATGATTATCAAGGGGTATACTTATTCACAGAAAAAATAAAGCGAGACGATAGTCGAGTAGATATAGCCAAGTTGAAAGATGATGATATTGACGGAATAGAGCTGACGGGAGGATATATTCTAAAATTTGACAAAGCAGATGAAGAAGAAATAGGATGGATG
>JARGNR010000157.1 GCA_029212405.1 Saprospiraceae bacterium | reverse complement strand
GTATGGAAATATCTTTACCCAATTTTGTAAAGCAATGGCGAGTAGCTATTCTTGGCACATTTATGCAGATAATAGTGAGCGTTATTGTGATGTTAGCTATTGGCTATTATATGGGATGGGCATTTGCTCGGTCAATTATTCTCGGATTTGTAATCGCCTTGAGCAGCTCAGCAGTGGTCATAAAGTTGCTTGAAGAAAAGAATCTTTTGGAAAGTAAAATGGGTAAAGATGTGCTCAGCATATTACTCACCCAGGATATTGCGATTGCTCCTATTTTAATACTGACAGCATTTCTTGGAGGGCAGACTCAATCCACCTATGGAGTTATTTTACAAATACTGGGAGCAACTATAATTCTTGCAATTTTTTTATATCTCTATCGTAGAGAATCCATTCAGTTTACCTGGCTAAACTCACTCGAGGAGGACCACGAAATGCAAGTGTTCATGGCAATTGTATTTTGTGCTGCAGGTGCATTGCTCATGGGAATACTTGGTTTATCTCCAGCTCTTGGGGCATTCGTAGGAGGAATAGTGGTCCATGCAGCGAAAGAGACAGGTTGGATTCATGACAACCTTCATCCCTTTAGAATCATATTTGTTGCTGTCTTTTTTATTAGTATCGGTGCACAGATAGACCTCATATTTTTAAAAGATCATCTTCAAATTATTTTGATACTTATGTTGACTGTTTTTATCGTCAATCATTTAGTAAATGGAGCTGTCTTGAAAGTTTTTGGTTCTCCTTGGAAAGAAGCTGCCTTGGGAGGAGCACTTCTAGCACAAATTGGTGAGATGAGTTTTCTTGTTTGTTTTACTGCCTATAATTCCAAAATTATTACCGAATTCGGATATAATATTGGGATCTGTTTGATTTCACTTACCTTATTATTCAGTCCTTTGTGGATTTTAATGACAGAGCGATCGCTATCTCGATATTAATATTGCGAATGATTGTTCCTATGGCTAATCTAAAAGAATACCCAAATATGGTAATCTATTCCTAAACCACCTGGCTTATTTTATAATTCACTAAAATTCATCGATGATCCAATTTAGAAGCTGTTTCTAGACCCGCCAATCTTTTGTCTTATCCAATCACTTCAACAACGTAATATTCATTGCTGCAGAAGCTACTTCCATCCTTCCATTACTATTTCGAATTGCATCCAAAACCTTCTGAGAGATAATATCCTTAGTGCCTCGACGTCTTTTATAATCTACTACAAATCTCAAATTGAAATTAATCCAATTTTCATCAAAAGACATGGTAACCATCGGCATCACCTGCGCATTTTCCAATTGATATTTTTCTGTCATCTTCGCCCATTTCACAGTTGCTCTTCTTGCATAATCTCCCTGCACTTCATCGAGGATATTTTGAAATGTCTCTTTGGCATACTTATAATCTCCTTCTGTCTTGATGGGAATATTCACCTCATCCCATAAAAATGGAAAATCTCCAGAATAATTGAACACGGGTTCCTTGAATATGAAACTATTGGATATACTTACGATTTTTCCATTATACAAATCGCCATTGACCCAATCACCAATCTGCATTATCGATGTTCTCAAGAATCCAATATCTATAACATCTCCTTTAATACCTCCGAGCATTACTCTATCACCAACATTGTAAAAGTTAGAAAAATTGATTGCAATAAATCCAGCAATACTAGCAATGATCTCCTGAAGTGCAAAAGCAATACCTGCACCAGCTACCCCAAGAAAAACAGTTAAACCTGTTATTTTATTGCTATATATAACTAAGATCAAAATCACTACAATCATATACGTCAAATACGTAACGAACTTACGCATCCTATATCTGCGATTCGTATCCGGAATGTATTTCGGAATGATACCTTTGATTAATCTTGCAATAAAAAGGATAATTAAAACACTGCCTACTACAATTAGTAATTGCTGCAGTACTGGATTATTAAAATAAAGTTTCAATTGATCCATTTTTAAGCTTTTTTACTTTTTCCTTCAACGTCAAATCAAACCTTAGGACAAGATAATTAGAAAAACAAAAAAGTAAGATTTTGAAATATGATTTAAATCAATATTAAAAATAGTCCTCTTTGACGTGACCAAAATCCTATTTACTCCTCTCTATCATCCTGGTAATAAGATTATACATAAGGACATGAAAAAGAAATCCGATAGATTCAAATATTTCTATCCGACAATTTTTGCATTGATTTTTATTGCTTTAGTGATATTGATGTTTACCCGTTAATTTCAATCCTGCAATTAGAAAACATGATAAAAGCAACAATAACACCCATTTTTTCAGAGCAAATCAATCGGTTCTAAAATTCTTGATCAATTAATGACTCTAAAGCATTAATCGAACTTCTTGGAGGCGAATAATCAGACTTCAAATCATCGAAACCAAAAGATTCAATCCAAAAGACCCTTTATTAACAATAGTTAAACAATTTTATTAAGTTCTCCGGATTTCACATAAACCGTCCGATGCGGAAATGGAATCTCCACCCTTGGGTCATTATCAAATCTCTTTTTAATACTCTCTAATAGATCACAACTTAATATAAAAGCGTCGACAGAATCCTTTCCCCATGCCCAAGCTCTTAGATTTACAGAGCTATCCATTAAACTTAACACTCTCACAATTACTTCTGGAACCCCAGCTTCTATATCTTCCGGTGTCCTCGGATCCAGGCGTAAGGGATGCGCGAGCACTTCTTCACGCATGATATTTTTAGCAATATCTATATCGCTGTCATAACTAATGCTGATATCAATCCACTTTACAATCTTGTCATCGGCAAAATCAGCATTCACAATTATTTCATTACTGATCACAGAATTAGGAATAATGATCCTTCGATTTTCAAAATTTCTGATTACCGTATGTCGCAAAGTAATATCTTCTACTACGCCTTGATGGGACTGTATATTGAGACGATCATTGATTCTGAATGGCTTGAAGATGACTATAAAAACACCACTGACTACATTACTCAACGCATGCTGAGCTGCAAATCCTATAGCTACGGCAAATATGCCAGCACCCGCCAACATCGATCCGGCAAGAGCTCGAAAATTAGGCATTGCATAGATGGCTATTCCGAAGCCTACTAGATAAATACACGCTAATACTATATGTTTAAGAAATTTGTAATTGGTGGGATCTTTGGTCATCACTTCTGTTGACTTACGAACTATTTTGGTAAGCAACTTATTCGCGATGAGCCCCACTATAAGCGTGAGTACTATTATGATAAGGAAAACGACTACATTATAGGTCATTGGATTCATTTTGAATGCATTTAATTAAAAATGACCCCACTATCAAACACTTTGCTTTAAAGTATTTGCAGTGAGGCCACGAGTATACGTTTATTTCTTAATTATTCTTTATCCTTTTCTGCAGAATTATTATAATCAAGTTCTTCATCATCAAAATCCAAATCATCATCTGAGAAGAAATCAAATTTCAGAAGTGCTTCTTCTAATTGATCACCAGTCATTTTTTCTCCACTCTTTAACTTCGTAGCTATTTCGATCAGGGCCGTAATTGCAGCATTTGCTTCGCTTGGATCATCCATTTCTCCAATATATCCCTTAATTTGATCTACTGCATCCATGATATTTTGAGCAGCCAGTTTCATATCACCCTCCTCCAATGCGTTCATGGCTGACTCCAGATATTCGAATTCATCAGATTCCGCAATCGGTTCGTCCTCTACTTCCATAGATTCGGAAGCTTCGATATGTGTCTTCTGCTTTGTATTTCCATTACATGCCACAAGACAAGCCACCATGCCTGCCATGAACACTAAACTTACGTATTTCATCTTACTCAGATTTTGATATTTTATTGAAAATTGATAATTTATAGCCATCTTATTTGGCTTCGCAAATTAGAGAGTCACAAAAGATGAATTGGTTACATCTTTCATCTAATTTTTTTTATGTTTTCTTGAAAATAAAAAGTAATACGTGACTAAATCGCAAGAGCTAACTCTCTTTGTAAAGAAATACATTAATCTCTCTTATGACAAATAGAAACCTATTTTTGACAACAATCATTTTGACACTATTCTCAATGGCAACTGCCCAGGTAGATCATAGTATTGTGAAAAATCTCGTTGCTACATACAAAAATGACACTCGTGGTCCATACAAGGATATTCGCTGGTTTTGCAAAGATGGAAGTACAAGAGAGGCAAAGGATCCATGTCCTGACTCCGGAGGATTTCAACGCGCAAGATATAAAGATGAGGTAGTGAATTTAGCTCAAAAGCACAATATTTTCCTGGGACAAATATTGAAAGGGAATACCCATGAAGAATTCTACGCTGTCAATAAAGATCATAGTAAAGCAAAACAATATCTGCTAGAAAAATTTCTGATTACCAATGATGATGGTTGGGTACTTAAGAAAGCCCAATTTTATAGAGGCGCATTTCAGGCTGAGGACGAAGAAGCATGGGGCAGTGAGTTTTTAAATTGGTTGTTGGAAGATTCCAGATTCCAAAATGACAAGTATTATCTCAACAGGGAACTGACAAAATACCTACCTCATGGAGCCCCAAACAATACGGTTGAAAAGATCAGAGCATTATCAAAAAATGTATCCGATAGAGTGCCGTCTTTTATGAATCTCAGGATCAAGATTCATGGAAACCCAGAACGGACGGATGTTATATCTGTACAAGAATATCTATCGAATTCCAAATCAAAGTTGGGTCAACAAGACAGTAAAGAATTGCAAGAACTCATTCAGCTTATGCAAGCTTATTATAGCATATCTTATATAGATAAATTCAAAAAGGCAGCTCAAAAATTAAATAGTGAATCCATTCTCAAAGAAGGGTTGATAGAGTTAATAAATTCCATAAAGCGATCTGAGGATGCAAGCCATCAAGTGATCAGAGCAGCAGATCTATTAAGTATAGCAAAGCAAAAAATATTGGAAAAAAGATCTGCCAAAAGTAGATTGCTGCATATGGATATATCTCTTGATTTGGAGGCATTCGTATTGGCTCAATTGACAGAATGGAAGACCAAGTCCATAAGTGAAAAACTATCAAAGTCTTGTTATACCGGTCAGGTACTCAATGCAACAGGATACACTCACGACTGGGAATATGAGGAAGTGCTGGGTACTTATAGCCAGATTGAGGATAGAGTCATGCGATTTGAAGACTTACTGGCTTATTATAAAGCCGTACGAAGACATATCAACTGGGGCAGCGGATTAATTGAAAGCGAATTCGGCGATGAAGTACGAAGGTTTGCCGGTTTTGAGCCATTGGCCAATGGTTTTATTGATGATAGAATACGTTCAAGTGCACTATTACCCTTAGGTAGTCAAGTGTCAGATCTTTATGCATATCTGGTGGAAAGTGCTGGATGGGAAAATAAAATATTTGAGAGTGTATCTTCCTCTATTCAAGGTATAAATCCAGGTTTTGCCATAGGGAAATTATTGATTGTTGAAGAATTGGGCCATGAAGTCGACCCTAAAGCTATCTATCTATTCAGAAATCCCCCTTCCGACCTGGAACCTGTAGCAGGAATATTATCGATTTCCGAGGGTAATATGGTATCTCACCTACAACTACTAGCAAGAAATCTGGGTATTCCCAACGCAAATGTGACAGAAGATCTCTATCGCCAGTTCAAACAATATGAAGGAAAAGAAATTTTCTATGCAGTATCCAATAGAGGAGGTGTGAAAATAGCTCTTGCAGCATCTATGACAAATGAAGAGAAACAATTATTTGCTACCCGAACAATTGACGAAGAAGTAGTCACTGTACCTATAGATCAAATGCAACTGAAAGATCAAAAAATATACACCTTGGCTGATCTCGATGCAGCTTCCTCCGGAATTATATGTGGTCCAAAGGCTGCCAATTTTGCACGATTAAAAAAGATGTTTCCAGAGCAATTGGTAGATGGATTAGTCATTTCTTTTGCCATTTTCAAAGATCATATGCTTCAAGTCATTCCAGATCGTGATATCACGTATTGGGACCATCTTAATGAAACATTCAAAGAGGTAAGCATAAAAAGAGAGAGAGGGGAACCAGATGCAGAGATAGAAAAGTACACATTGGTTAGATTGACAGAATTGTCAGAACTAATCAAAAAGATGCCGTTAAAGCAAGATTTTTTACAGGAACTGGACAAGACTTTTGTATCCCTTTTTGGTAAAAATATCGGGCAAGTCCCTGTCTTCTTAAGATCTGATACCAATATGGAAGATCTCAAAGATTTCACAGGCGCAGGACTTAATCTTACCGTATTCAACACCATCGAAAGAGAAAAAGTATTACAAGGCATCAGAGATGTGTGGGCTTCACCATATTCTGATCGAAGTTATAAATGGCGCCAAAAATACCTAACCAATCCACAAGATGTATATCCAAGCATTCTAGTGATACCAAGTGTATTTGTAGATTATTCAGGTGTGATCATCACTAAGGACTTTGTGGATGGAATACCTTGCAGAATTAATCTGGCGTTAAGCCAGGGCGTAGGAGGTGCCGTAGATGGACAAAAGGCAGAGGCTTGGCTGATGAGTCGTGATGGCTCAGACCTATTGGTTTCACCGGCAAGAGACCCCAATTACAAGCGACTGACTAAGAACGGTGGTACTGAACGAAAAAAAGCGACGCTCGACAAACAAATGCTAACACCTCAGAATAAAAAGGACATTTGGACAATCATTCAAAAAATAGAGCAGGAGATGCCCTTAGCCGGTATGCAAGCACCTTACGATATAGAACTCGGATTCGAGGGAGATAAATTATGGCTCTTCCAAATCAGACCTTTTGTAGAGAATAAAAAAGCATCCTCATCAATCTACCTCAGTAAGCTGGATCCCAAAATTCCAACTGATCAAATGATAAATTTAGAACATGAAATATTATTTTAGACTACTTTTTATTCTAGTTGCATTTTTCTTGGTGAATGCAGTGAATGCATATCCCATCGATGGATTTTTGAGAACAGGGATCAAGAGACTGCTTAGGCTGGAAAGAATATTTAAGGGAGAAATAAAAGATAAACCTCTGGTAAAAGGTGCTATGTTACCATCGGATAGCATTCGTCTCAATTTATCAAAGCATAATTTTTACGCCTTTCCCAAAATTGATCAAGACTTACAAAAGGAGATCAATAGATTATTTCCCAATCTGGATGAATCCTATAGTATCGCTATCATGAATTATTCCGATTCCGAAAATATTCAATATGCAGAACGACAGGCTACCAGAGGCTTTCAACCTGGAAGTGTAGGTAAATTGGCAGTTGCTACAGGATTATTCTGTGCCTTGGAGGATATCTATCCCTATGATTTTGAAAAAAGGGTGGGTCTACTTAAAAATAAGAAAATTCGTGCTGGATATTGGGCAATACCGAACATACACACAGTACCGTTTTTTAATCCAGAGACTAATAAGCTGGAAAAGAGACTTTTAGTAGAAAATGATGTGTTTTCTCTATATGAATGGTTAGATCATATGCTCTCTGTCAGCAGCAATGGGGCAGCTAGTGTGGTATGGAGAGAAGTGATGTTGATGAATGCATTTGGAGAAGAATATGCCAACCTTACGGAAGCACAGGCAGAAGAATATTTTAAAGTCACCCCTCGAAAAGAATTGTCGGATCAAGCAGTCTCTGTAATCAATGAACCGCTGAGGGAAATTGGAATAGAAGAAGACGAATTTAGAGTAGGCACCTTTTTTACCAGGGGGGGCTCCAATAAAATAACGCCTCAAGGTGGAAGCATTGGTTCACCACGAGGATTAATGAAATGGATTTGGGCAATGGAGCATGGACAAATAGTAGATAAGGAAAGCAGTCTAGAACTGAAAAAACTCATGTATATGACGGACCGAAGAATCCGATATGCCTCCAATAAAAAATTAGATGAAAGTGCGGTATATTTTAAATCGGGTTCCCTTTATAGTTGCCAACCTGAACCCGGATATGAATGTGGAAAGTATAAAGGAAATGCTAAAAATTTCATGAATTCACTCGCAATCGTAGAAACCCCCAATGGTCAAAAATATGCGGTAGCGTTGATGACCAATGTATTGCGTAAAAATTCAAATGCAGATCACAGCGCTTTGGGAGGTAAAATCCAGGACCTGATTACCCAACGATCCCAATAAAAATGTTAATTATGATTTCTAGTGCGATCAATAGGATTGAGATGTGCATAACAAACAGAAACAAAATATAAGATGTCGAGGCACTTGGTATCATAGTTTTACTAATTTAAAGACTCTTTTGTTGAATAGAATTGGTATATTGATAAGAGAACTACACATCCCTCATTTCCCAGGCTACCCGATTATTATAAAACATTAAAATATTTATGAGCTATGTCAGAATCACATAAAAAAGAAAAAGGACATTTACGTAAGAATTGGATATTTTATGCTTCAATATTGGCGGCAATCGGGCTTGCCGGTTTTCTTTGGGTCAGTAAAGGGATTGCCTTAAAAAAACAAGTAAAAACCTTTGAAACTGAAAAAGCTAAAATTGTTGAAGATGCCAAAAGCACTTTGCTCACCAATACCAATGGACACCTTGAGTTAACGATGAAAACTTTTGTGTGGGCAGTCCGCAGTGAAATAACGAGAGGAAATCAAGAACAGGTAGATCAATATTTCAATCAATTGGTAAAATCCGAAAAGGTAGAAGAAATTATCTTAGTAGATACGAATGGAAAAGTTTTAATCTCTACCAATAAGAAAAATGAAGGGATTAAACTAGAAACAGATTATGCAGAGGATGTTTCAAAGGTCAAAGAAGTGACTATTATAAATAAAACTGATCAACAAGTGGTCGCAGCACCCGTACTTTCAATAGATAGTAGAGTTGGCACATTAATCGTATTGTACAACAATGATGTCTTTCAACTAGATACCAAACAGCAATAAATGTAATTTTTTCGATTGAAAACCTTATAAATGGATATACAACAAATTAAAATAATAGAAACAATAGTTGTGATCGTAACAAGTATTGGGCTTCGTTTTTTAGTCACTAACCTATTAACCCGAATTGCAGTAAGTTTCGATTTTGAGTCAAGACGAAGAAAAATGATATCGAAAGTCATAAATTTATCGCTCTATGTATTGGTTATACTGATTTTGTTGGGCATCTGGGGAGTAGATAAAAATAGAGTTGCCATCTATCTTTCCTCAACACTTGCAATTCTGGGTGTTGCCTTTGTGGCCCAATGGTCTCATTTATCTAATATAACGGCAAGTGTTATTCTTTACTTTAGTCATCCTGTAAAAATAGGAGATAGTATAACAATAAAGGATAAGGACCTTCCAGTGGATGGCAGAATCTCTGACATTGGTCTTTTCTTTGTGACAATCAAAACGGAGCAAGGTGAAAAAATTATGATTTCCAGTACGTTATTCTTGCAGAAAATTGTTCAAATAGCGGAGGAAAAGAAGGTAGAAAATTGAAAACAAACAATCCCTCCAAACTTTGCATTCCTTTAAATCTTTAAAATCTATAAATTCACCATGGCATCAGGTTTTTTTGCACTTTTGGATGATATAGCCACACTCATGGACGATGTTGCTGCTATGAGTAAAATTGCCACCAAAAAAACAGCAGGTATTTTGGGAGATGATTTGGCCGTGAATGCTGAAAAAGCGTCTGGATTTATAGCTTCCAGGGAACTTCCAGTTTTATGGGCAATAACAAAAGGTTCTTTCATCAACAAATTAATTATCCTTCCACTCGCCTTTCTTTTGAGCGCTTTTCTGCCGTGGTTGGTCACTATTATTTTATTGATCGGTGCGGTCTATTTAGCCTATGAAGGAGCTGAAAAAATACACGAATTTATTTTCCCTAATCAACAATCCAAAAGTGAGACAACAACAAAAGACCTATCAGAAAGTGCAATTTTAACCCTAGAAAAAGAGAAAGTAAAGGACGCCATTGTAACTGACTTTATTCTTTCTGTAGAAATTGTAATTATTGCTCTAGGCACCGTTATAGGCAAGCCAATTATCACCCAAATCTTAGTGGTTTCTTTCATCGCAATGATTGCCACCATTGGAGTCTATGGCATTGTAGCCCTCATCGTCAGAATGGATGACATTGGATATAAATTGATATCATTAAACAAGCGTAAAGGAAGCATTGCAAATTTTACAGGAAGCCTATTGGTCAATGCATTACCCAAAGTAATTAAAAGCTTGACCGTCATCGGTACGATTGCACTCTTACTGGTTGCAGGTGGCATCTTTGTTCATAAAATAGATTTTATTAATGTACTATTTTCTGCTATTCCTTCCATTTTAGGCGAATTCTTCGCTGGTCTGCTAATTGGTGCCCTGGCGTTGATGGTTGCTAAGATATATATCTGGATTAGGAAAAAAGTAAAATAAGTCTATTTCCCTCCAATCCTAGACTTCCTCTCCATAGTAGACAGTAAGATAAGTTAAATTTGTAAATCAAAAA
>JARGNR010000156.1 GCA_029212405.1 Saprospiraceae bacterium | reverse complement strand
ATTCCATGTTGAAAATAAGTTTATAGGAAATTGATGTGACAATAACCAATTAATATAGGTGTTATTCTTAGTGTCAGCTATCTTCTCAACAGATGTTGAGTTTACATTTTTTTAATCTAAATCAATTAACTATGAAAATTAAATTTTCTTTACCCGTTCTTGTGTTTATACTTTTGCTATCTTTTATTTCTTGTCAAAAAGAAAGTGTAATTAAAGAATCACAGTCTGAAACTCAAAATATTCAAGAAATTTCATCCTTAACTACCTTTAGTCTCACTTCTCAAGAAATATGCGAAGAACTTAGTAATGATCCAAACTTGGCTCTTCTTTTTAATCTTCTAACAGAAGACAATTTTGTCTACAATTCAATTCAACAAAATAGTACAAATGAAAGCCATTGGAATGACCTAAATTCATTTCTAAAAAATCAAAATCCTACGTCAGAAGTCAACCCAACAGATGTTGAATTTTATATTGGAATAGAATATGCAGAATTTTTAAACTACTCCGAAGATGTAACCAATGTTATGAGCTCATTGATTTCTTCTCATTTGTCCAATCTAAATAATGATCAAGTACTTGAAACCTTTGACTGTGCTATATCGTCATATCTTAATTCAAGATATTTAGCAGCTACTAATTTAGGTGAAAAGTTAAATAAAAATAAGCCAGACAGTAGAGCCAGTTGCTGCAAAACTGCCAAGGACAAATACCTTTTGTGCATAGATAATAAACAAGAGGAAGCCGCTACAATATTTGTTATAGAGGTGATTATAGGTATTGGAGGTGCACCATGGACTGGAGGAATGTCTGTTTTCGTTAGTATTGGGACAGGAACCGTATCAGGAGGCTTAGCTTATCTAGCTGGTAAAAAAGGTTGTAAAGCTGAATGTGCATTTGATGTATCTTCTTGTTTCCCATCATGTCCCAATGGCACATGTGGATAAAAAATATAGATATGAATAATAAAACTTTTAAAAAGCACGTATATGTGCTCCTCACAATTTTCTTAACTTTCTTAATTATTCTTCTGACAGGTAATCAAGATTCTGTAAATGTAATTTATTATTTATTACCCATTGGCACTGCTTATGCATTATATGTTAGCATATCAAAGATGCGTTACGATAAAAAAATGGGAAATGTGACAAATTGGTTTACCGATATTTCTGCCAGAATAGTAATCATTGAAACAATAGCTATTGCAGCGGGTATATTTCTATTGCTACAATTGCTCAAACTATTGTCTATTACAAAAGAATTAGTCTTTAATGAATCGTTAATCGAAGACCTTTTTATTAGCCTGATCTCAAGTTTCGTTGGTCTAATTATACCAAAACTTGTATTGAAGCTTATAGCTAATCGTAAAAACGGAGAATCTAGCAGTATTAAAAGTTAAAAGATATATAAACATTCAAAATTTCAGTTGCTGTCCTTGAATTTACTGACAGTTCAGGTCACATAAACAAATGGTTATGTGACCTGAAATGAATGATTTATTATTGCTTATATGGCTATATGTATATATTTTATATTAGTAGTTAAAAACTATTAATTAATCAAAATCTTTAAAAATTTGTAGCCCTCAAAATAGAAAAAGAGGTGCATATCCCCATATCCGCTACTTTAAATGTATCCAGAGGAGTCTTCGATTATCAATAAAAAGGCACTTTCAATACTAGTAGATTGAAAGTGCCTTTTCATTTTTATCAATGTCAATTCTATTTTATTCGATACGTATCATTCTCTTGACTTCACTGAATTCTGCGGTATCCATCTTCAAGAATAAAATTCCTTTATGGTCCTTCAGTTGATCGTTCAATTTAAAGGAATTGACTCCCTCTGTATAATATTGTTCCAACTCATAAATAAGGCTTCCTGCTCCGTTGAACACCTTAAACGTCACATACATATCCTCTGGTAAGCTAAATTCAACCACCGTTTCTTGAGCAAATGGATTCGGCTTATTTTGGAGTAAGGTCAATCCCGTTCGTTGCCCTTCCGTGAATCTAAGTTCTATATTATATTCCTGATCATCACCATCATATGCCAAGGCTGAAGTAATGGAAGAAGTGATCTCGAAGTGGTCCGAAAGTTTGGAACCAAAGTTCCCTTCATAAATCAATTGCATCATAGGGACTCCTGCAGCTATTGTTTTTCGATCTACATCACTCCATGCTATGGTAATCAACCCTTCCTCTACTCTTGTCTTGTTGACAAAGGCATCTTCAAGGTAAATTCCGATCGGAATAATATCTAAAAAGTTCATTGCTTCTGGATCCCACTCAATTGTCATTTGTAATGCTTGCAATTCAGTTTCCTCCATATTGATCAATTCGATAAATACTTCTTCATCTCTTTGAATTATTTGATCAGCAGTAGTTAATCCATACGTCATTGCATTTCTACTCTGACTGTAGGCTTCATCCAATAACGCATCTGAAGAATTGTTTACATCTCCAATCTTGACTCCTACAAAATCGGCCTCCAATTCGGTAACAGGCGTATTCCCAATCACCAAATCCTCTGAAAATGGCCATGGATTGTCCATGTCATGCATTTGCTCGTTCATAGATACGAATCTCCAAGATTCATTATCTTGAAATGAATCATCAATTCCAAGTATCAGTTTTCTCAATGCAACTAGATCAGAAGCTGTAATTTTCTCATTATTGTTGATATCAGAAGCGATTAACTTATAAGGAGAATCAAATTTATCAAGACCTAAAATGTGTCGTTGAATCATAACTAAATCTAGTGTAGATACTCCTTCCAAATCATTTTTATCTCTTTGTACACTGACCTGATAATCATTTTCTTCATTAATATCTTCAAAACTATATGTCCCAGATTCCTCCGTCATAACTTCAGAATCCATTTCTGCACCGATTATACTTACCATTGCTTCAGGAACAGCTATATTCGTTTCCGTTATAATCTTACCCTCTAAAGATGAATTGGTAGTTTTCCCATCAAGATTCAGACAATATCCATTATTATCTTGAACATTTACAAATGTAGTACAGAATGATTGGTTTCCTTCCAAATCAGTTACCCACATTTCAATCTCTACATTGGATCCGACCGCGTCACAGTCAAAGACTTTACCAAAATCATTGATATCCGAAGAGAAAGAGAATATCAAATCCTCACTCGCTGTACAATTGTCAAAACTGCTCTGGTTAACATCTGAAGCCCACAATTCTACTTCTCCATTCTGATCTATACCAATCGCTAATCCATTCAAACAAACAGCAGTTGGAGCCTTACATTCTTTGACAGTCAGCACATAACTGCATGTTGTTACATTTCCACATCGATCTTCTACCTCCCAGTTCACTTCATGTATTCCATTCTCTATCATTAATTCAAAAGAACTTCCTTGACCAGTTATGTCATTACTTGTATCTGAATCACTATTGACATTAATCGTATATTCATAGAACAAATATTGACTATCTGCATTACAATCATCTTCCGCTTCAATTCCTAAACTAATCAATGCAGCACATTCATTGTTTGGAGCACAAATCAATGTATCCGTGCAACCTGAAAGTATCGTTGGTGGAGTATTATTCTCAACAAAAATAAACTGACTGTACTCCCACAATCCTGGATTCGGATCTATATTTTCATCGTATTGGCACCAATCAATTACTTTCCACTTTCTCTTTATCTTAGGACAACTTGAAGTAGGGAAATTGAACAATTGATCTTTGAAAGATGCACTCACTTGAGCACAATTGTCAACATTCAAAAATGAAGGCGAACCTGAAATTGATGTATCTGGCGCTGGATTAAGACATTGATCCCAAGTAAAATCTACTGGCCAAATAATGTCTGTTCCATTTTCGTTAAAAGGAGTCACATCTTGAATTACAATTAATTGCTCTGAGGTAGACGAATTTCCACTTTCATCCGTAAAAGTGAATACTCTTCTAATTACTCCATTATTACAAATATCAAGGTCAACGATCGTAGTATCTTCTATGGTAACTCCACATTCGTCAGAAATTAAACCATCGATACCCGCTATACTATCTTGGCTAGCATATAATGTATCTTCAATAATAATATCCTCTCTACCCATTGGATCCGCTGTAAATGAACCAAATACCTCCATGTCTAATGTATCAAATACATAGGCACAACTAATAACAATATTTGGCAATGGCTCAACAACTAAAGGAGCTCTATTATCTTCTACCTCCAATGTAGCATCACAGAAATTTTCATTTCCAGCAGAGTCAACAACTCGAATTTCAACTTCCACAAGAGTTCCTAGATCATCACAACAAATATGTATTGAATCTCTAAATGTATTGTTATCCACATCATCACATGCAGCAGTTAATCTTCTCACTTCAATAGATGCAATCGCGCAATTATCTGAAGCAGTATCTACAAATGAAGACGCAAATACATAATTCTGAGGATCAGCCGTAAGACCTGCCGTAGCATTTTTACACAATACTGTAGGTAAGGTATTGTCTTCCACAAAAATCTCTTGGATGACATTTGTTTCTCCTCCACAATCATTTCTTGCCGTCCAATTCACATTTGTTATCCCTACTGGATAAATTGTATCTGCATAATTTCGAATCAATGTAAAACCAGAACAATTTTCTTCAAATATTGGTCCTGCGACATTTTCTACCCGAACTCCGCATATATCTGACTCAGCATCTAAAACCATATTATTAAGACTGACAAGTGTTGGTGCTGTATTATCTGGGTTTACGGTAAATGATTGAAGCACTGTATCTCTATTCTGACAATCATCAACGGAAATCCATCGGTAGGTCACATCATAGCCCGCACAAATATTTACCAAAAATGGGAGTGTATCCATCAAAACGGTTGAACTTGAACAATTGTCTGTAGCCGTTAATATTTCCATTGGAGGAAACGCTTCATCACATTCTATGGCTAATAAAGTGGCAGGTAAACTGTCAAATACTGGTGCTAATGTATCAATTGTAGATATTAATTGTGTATCTCTTGTTTCATTTCCACTGTTATCGGTTAAAATCCAAATTCTGGTAATTTCATTTACTAGAGGGCAAATCGCTGGATCTGTGGAATCTTCAAAAATCAACGTATCGATATCCATACAATTATCCATGAGAACCATAGAATCTACTGTACCTGTCAGGCTCAAATCTAGAACATCAGCATCACATTCTATGGTAACATCAGCTGGGGCATCAAAAGTCGGCGGAGTAGTATCGTCAATGACTATACAATGTGTCAATGTAGAACTATTACCAGTACTATCTATAATTTCATAAACTCTTTTGACAGAGTCAGCAGTTGCATTTGTTGTTTCTGAAACAATATTTACAAACTCTATCCCACAATTATCCGTGGCAGAACCTCCTGCATCAATTATATCTTGTACCGTAGTAAATGTATCCACACTAGACAACATGTCCTGACACATAATCATTGCAGTATCTGGATTCATAACCACTGGTCCTGTTCCATCCACTACTATAATATCATAGGTACAACTATCTATATTTCCAAAATCATCTTCCGCATACCAGGTGATGGACGTAGTATCACTAAAGGTCCCTGATGGATCGGATGATCCCGTAAGACTGTTGGTTATCGTCACATCCGAATCACAATTATCAGTTGCAATAGGTGGGGTTATTGTGATAAATTTATCGCAAGTATTAATCTCTGTATTCTCAATGATCATAAATACGCAAGTCAATTCAGGGGCAATTGTATCGATAACTTCAATGTTTTGTACACAGGAGTTTTCCAATCCATTAGCATCATATACTGTATATGTGCGTTCAAAAATATTCATTGAAGTTTCCACTGTACTAAAAGAAATACTATCTAATACACAGTTATCGCTTGCCGTTCCTCCTCCATCGATGAATTCCTGTATCGATGCAAAAGGTGGATAATTTGCAATATCACAATTTATAACCGTATCTCCTGGGCAAGAAACATCAGGCACTGTAACGTCAGTCACTATAACTGTGAAGCTACACGTATCTGTCAACATATTTTCATCTTCAATGGTCCAAATAACTGTGGTTTCTCCCACAGGATAGAATCCATCTGCACTGCTTGTTCCTGTATAGTCATTGGTTAACGTAAGCATTCCTCCACAATTATCCATGAATGTGGGTAAGGGAACCATAATAGTTGCACCACAAGTATCGACTTCTGCATCGACAGAAATATTATCTGTGCACATAGTAAACTCAGGCGCTGTACTATCCATAATAGTAATGGTTTGAGTCGTAGTACCGATATTCCCAGTCAAATCATCTACTCTATACATTCTTGTAATCGTTCCATCCATGTTCATTACATCTCCCAAGTGAACAAAACTCGCTGTATCCAGTCTACAGTCATAAATAATAGCACCAGGCCCAGTCAAAAATTCATTGACCGTAGTATAGATCGGAGCACTTCCAGTCGAATCACACATGATGGTAATATCATCAATATAAATATCTGGTGAAGTGGGATCAAATACAATCAAATCAAATTCACAAGAATCGATATTCCCACACAGGTCTTCAGCATAAAACGTAACTGTAGCCGTATCTTGAACAAATGCACCTACCGTATAATATGTAGTATCTACCCCAAAGTTATCTGTAGCAGTAGGAATAAAAAAGGTAGTATCAATTTCACAAGTAGCATGGACCAATTGAACAAAATTTGTAAAACATCCACTGATATCCGGATTCAGGGTATCCATTGCAGTACTCGTCTTATTCTCCACTATTGGATTCCCCAATGTATCGTTGACCATAATGGTTTCTGTAATTTCTGCCGAACATCCATCATCACTTATGACAAAAGTATTGGAATACATAAACGTTGTATCATCGATTGCACAAAACATATTCACACTTCCACCGGCATTCAGAAATGCTTGCAAGTCAGAGTAATCTGGCAAATCATCTTCTGAGTCAATTATACCCATTGGAGGACAACTTATTTTAGGTTCTGCATCCACTGTTACGACCATAGTACAAGAATCTACATTTCCACATGGGTCTGTTGCATAAAATTTTACTTCAGTTATTCCGCCAGGGAATACCGCCATATTTGATCCATCATTGGTATAATTGTTAGTAATGGTCACTTCTCCACAGTTGTCCATCGCTGTAGGTAGGCCAAATACAAGTAATGTATCACAAAGATCAGTTTCTGTTATAGATATATCTGGTGGACAGGATAAAATTACTGGCGCTTCTTCATCAATTACATAAATCGAATGAATTGCGGTATCTAAATTTCCACTAAAATCTCTATATCCATATATACGCTCTACAATGGTCGGGCAGGTACCCAACGTATCAGCTTGCAATAAACCAAAAACATGTCCCACAGGACAATTATCATTGACACTTCCCCCTCCTAAGACGACATAATCATCTATGTCTGGAAATGGGACATCCAAATCAGCTATACATGAAACTGTATCATTGGTGGGTGGAACCAATAAAATAGACATGGTATCTAATGCAACAATAACCACCTCGCAGGTATTGGTATTTCCACAATTATCTTCTACCTCTAATGTAGCGATCGCTGGACTCCCTACCTGATTGCATCCTGCAAATGACATATCCGCAGAAAGAGTGACATCTCCACAATCATCAGAACTTCCATTATCCAAATCTGCTGGTGTGAAATTTGCTATTCCTAAATCATCTAAATATAGAATCAACGTATCCACACATAGGGCAGTTGGAGGGGTATTATCCACTACTGTAATAGTCTGAACATCTTGTGTTTCATTATCACACTCATCCGTAACCGTCCAGGTTCTGGTAAAAGAATATTCACCTGAGCAGCTTCCTGGAGAAACCGCAGAATCCATAAATGATACGACTGGATTAGCATCACAATTATCCATCACATTGGTGGGTGCTCCTGTGACGGATGTATCGAGTATCATGGTGCATTCGACCCCCATCATATCAGCTGGGACAGTAAATGTAGGATCTGTATCATCATCAATAATGATCATTTGACTACAAGATCCTTCATTTCCATGCTCGTCAGAGATTGTATAGGTACGGGTTACTGTTTTGGGACAAGACCCTACTTCTGGTGTATCTTCGACGTTTGTTATTGTATATGTGGTGCTCATGTCATTGCAATCCCCATCAACAGACCCTCCTGCAGCAACAAATGCTGTAAAATCTGCGTATGGACTCACTCCGCTGATATCACACACCATCGTATTGGTAGAATCAGGAGGACAAGTAACATTTAATGTATTTGTATTTTCTACCGTAACGGTAAATGTACATTGAGAAGAATTGCCACAACCATCTGTTGCTGTGTAGGTAACAAGGGTAGAGCCGATGACAAAATCAGCGGGTGCATCGTTGGTTACGGTTACATCACTGCAGCCATCACTAGTGGTAACATCTGGTACCATATAACTCACTGTACAAGGGGCGGTTGCCACCTGAAAGGTAGTATCATTGGGGCAATCTAGAATGACAGGATTATCGTCATCTACCAAAAGAACGATTTGATTACAAGTGAATGTATTCCCACATGTTTCTGTGATAAAATATTCTCTCATGTAAACAAAAGAACAGCCATTTTGAGATATCTCTACATCCGTTACAAAGGTAAAGGAGTCGACAACACAGCCAGCTGGTAAATTTACAGAACCTCCACTTGCTTCAAATTCAGCAAAGGACATATAAATACCATTTTCATCACAATCGACGGTAATGGGTGGAGGACAAGTAAGAGAAACATTTTCGGATTCTTCTGGGAAGATGGGATCCATTTCGGGACCATATCCAGTAGGGTTTGCATACGCTGTATTACATAAAATAAGCGTGCATAAACACATCACAGACATCGCTGTAAATGTGCGGAGTATCATTCTCTGCATAATAAATCGGTTTTCTCAATTTTTAAATCAGTCTTTGAATTTGGGATGGGACTGCTATTGAGAATTTTAGCTTCTTTCCTTTACCTTCCAACAAAATCGCTCTTTTGGGAAAAGCAATTCTACCACAGAATATAAAGGTATTTGCAAAGGTATACAATATTTTACATATTACAAAATTATTTAATGTGATTGTGTGCAATCCTACTTTATCGAACCCTGTAACATAGCTTATTTTCATACATGTGATAAGCCAAAGATTAGATTATTAAAAGTAGTATCAGAGTATTAATAATAGCATATAGCATTGATTTTCAAAATAATTTTTATTAAATTGTGTTGAGATCGGATTACAAGTGTTAAGAGATTAGATTGCTTTATCAATTTATTAAAAAAGGTGTTATAAAATAATTTCAATTAAAATTTTCAATTGACGTTTACTTCAGTTATCCATTTTAACTGTATGATATTTCACACTTTATTTTGATGATTTGCTTTACCAATTGAACCCATAGATTACACTTTATTACGCAACCATTTATTCACTAATTACAAACTAAAGCTATGAACTTTAAAATCAAAAATCAAAAATCAAGTTACTAAACATTCCATTTAAATTTGTTAGTATCACATTCATGTTATTCACACTTTTTATGACATCTTGTACTTCTGAAAATGAATCGACACAAACAGAAATCATTATTCAGGAAACAACAGAAACTTCAACTCGCAATGAAGGGGGATCCTGTTTTGAAGATGGTTTTGTAGATGATCAAAATCCAAATGTGTTCTTTTGTGATCCAGCAGCGTACCAAACGATTAATGTAACCTTTCCTCAATATCCTGGATGTACATTTGTTTTAGGCATTGGATATACACAATGTATATTTTTTAATGGCGGTTCTGTAATATATGTAAAGAACATCTCTTTGGTGAGCCACAATTGCCCTGCCTATGACAATGATGTGATTCAAGCAAATCAAACTGGAAATTTAGAACAATTTTCTCTTCAATTTGATAAGATGATGTTTGATGCAGGTACTGACTTCTTAGGTCAATGGGCAATATCCAATGGTGGATTTAGTCATTTTGTTATTAAATTTAATATGGCTGCCTGTGTACAATTTTGTTATCAAACTAATATTAAAGATGGTATTGAGTTTTATACTGTATCAAGAAATCTATGTGGTACAGGCTGTTGTGCAATAGAGAAGTATTATTATGAATTTAATGGAACCATAGTATCCGACACTTATAATGTAACTGAATACTATGAAGATTTGGAAGACTGCAATATTACTGCACCTCCAACATGTAAAGCGATTTCTGTATTTGGAACAGAGTGTGCATTTACTTGCGACTCATTTCTTTGATTGTTAAAATACCATGATGAAATTATTAAATATATTGATAGCAATAGTTTTTACATATACTACCAATGCGCAAAGCTTACCAGATTTGAATGCTGTCTTTTCTATACAACCCAAATGGAGTTATCTCCATGAAGACGTCAATTGGTATCCATTTCAATCCGACTCAAATCTTCATTGGGACGAATTTAATGGTTCATTTTATTCAGATCATATGATCAAAGACAATTATTACTACTTAC
The DNA here is from genome assembly GCA_029212405.1 of Saprospiraceae bacterium. Lineage (GTDB taxonomy): Bacteria > Bacteroidota > Bacteroidia > Chitinophagales > Saprospiraceae > CAJXUU01. The sequence goes on along the minus strand of JARGNR010000156.1, from coordinate 21 downwards.
TTGAAAGTGCCCTAGGTCAAA
>JARGNR010000155.1:2809-10627 GCA_029212405.1 Saprospiraceae bacterium | reverse complement strand
ATTTAATTCCCAAACTTCTTGTTTTTTATGTTAGTCTACTCCTGAATATGCCTAGATACACAGATCCAGAATTGGTATCGATCGATTGGACGCCGACCAGTTGATAGTTGGCTCAAATAGAATTGCCTAATGCATTTTGATATTTTGTGTTTAAAGCTTTTGTCTGATCAGGAATTGCCACTTGTCGAACAATTTGGCTTGGATCGATTTACAAATGATTGTTACGTATCCATGAATTAATAGAAAAGACAATTTTTTCAATGTCATGACTGTAAAATCCTGTTCCATTGAAACAGTTACATTCGATTAATTTATATCCTTCTTCAAGTTCGGCAATATCCATGACATAAACGTCTGCCAATCTATATGTTTGAATACATTCATTGGCAAAATTGAGCATTTGGGAAGGAACATCATGTGTACTAATATTTAATTCTCCGTTAAGCATATATCTTGAAGTAGAAACAACGGAATCATCGACAATAAACAGTCTCCACTCTTTAAGTATTGTTTTTGGTTTTGAAATCCATACCTCAGTATAGGCATTGAAATCTGGCAATTTTAATTTACAAATTGAGGTACTCCATTCAATTAATGCTTCGAATGTGTCCACTTTACCATTAAAGTCCTTGCCATCATCATTTGGGCGGATAAAAAGTTTTTCATTGGATGAATGTTGGAGATCATTGACTTTCCCAAGTGGAATTAAAGTACCATTGCAATTTAGAACTCTTGACCCCCATTTTTGAACATAGTGTGCCATGTTAAATTTAAACGGGTCAAAAAAAACTCCCTTTTTTAATAGATCGTGATCAAAAGCATTGAGCATAAGAGTAGTGGAGCCATATACAACAGGGAAAGCCAGTGGATTTTTAATATCTGGTAGTTTCGTTGAAAATGGAATCACTTCAATTTCTTCCCAGGATTCATCTCTCTTATACAGGGCTGATTTTATTTTTTCTACAATAGCAGGCTTAGTAAGGTTTTTTTGGACTACCCAATTGATCATAATCGTATCGTAATATTAGCAAATTCCAACTTAAAGGAACATAGGAAATAGGACATCAAAAATAACTTTGTAAAGTACAATTCCAATCACTATACCCATAATGAATGTGGTGGTTTTATTCTTACTTTCATTTTCTTGCATAATAATGGATGTTTAATGTGTAGGTAAGATATAATTTCCTAGTTAGAATAGTGCTTTATAATGTTTCAATTCAGCTAATGTAGGTATTTACTCTAGTTTAATTTATCACAAGGTTTTCACAAAGGAGGGACTTGTTTGTTATTGCACAGCACCCACAAAACCAAGCACCTTACTTGCGGCCAATGCTCCAGCTTCCAAAGCACGATGAATTGAATTGGTCCTAACCCAAGCAATGCTGAAAGCGGCTTGAAATGCATCTCCACAACCTGTAGTATCAATGATTTGATCTACGGCAATGGCTTTTTGAATATAGGTGTTGTTATTGAAATAAGCGATACTGCCTTTTGCGCCTAAAGTAGCTACAATCATCTTTCCAGATTTCTGTGATAATACATTCAAATCGTTCAACATAGTTTCTTTACCGCTGAGAAAAACAATATCAATGTTTTTTATGTGGTGAGTGATGTCCTCTAATCCGAAGTAATCCAAAAAATCAATAACCACCAATTGTGAAGGATTTTTTCGTTTTAGCAATTCGGCTAAATTGGGATCTCCGGCTGGCATAGCTACAATGCTACTATCTTGGAGAGCTGACCAATCTGACTCGGATAATCTAAAGGCATCAAATGCACCTCCATTCCAGCTGTCTGCTTTGAAATACCGGTCTCCTTGATCGTCAATAAATATCTTATTGGATGCAGTGGGGGCATCTATTCGATATATACGAGAATGATCAAGCTGCATTTTTTTCAGGTGGTTGATAATCTGGTTGCCATATTCATCCTTACCAATCCCTCCAATCAGTGCAACCTCATCGATTTGCGAGATTTTACATTGGGTGGCGAAATTTAGGGAGTTGCCGCCCACATACATTTTGTTCTGCTCTGGAAATACATCAACACAGCAGGAAGTAAGTGCGGTAATTTTCATGGAATGAATTTGAGACGTATCATTGATCTTGGTTTAAAACTGAATCAAATATAGTTTATTCGCTGTTGATATTCCATACTGAGGTATCAATTTGTGTGGTATCTACAGCTATGAGTTCGACCCATAAATGTAAAAAAGGTTTTATTTCTATTTTGGAAAAGAGTAGAAAAATTCTAAAAAAAGCAGACCCTCTACACAATGAAGGTCTGCACAAACATCTATGGATGTTCAGGGATGATTTAGTTACACTCGATTTCTCCTAAATCAATATACGCCTGATCAATATCTTCTTGAGGAAAAGTAGTACAATCTTCTGCAGCGGCAATCCATTCCTCTATGGCTTCTCGATAAGCTTTGCAATTTTCTTCGGTTTCTTCTAGTCCATACGCAATCCCAGCATCGATAATTAAATCACTTTGATTGTTGAACCATTCTACCACACAATTTGCAGCTTCTTCTTCCATAGAGTTACTACTTTCACAACTTTGAATTGTCCAAATTAAACTGAACAGGACTACTACTTTTAACCATTTTTTCATACAACTTATATTTTTATTCTCCTCCAATTATTGACCCAGAAGAAGAATTGTTTTATTGAAATTAATTTTCGGATGTAAACATAGGCAGCCGCAAACAGGCATCAAATTTCAATTCTTAATCTGTCCATTTGAGTGTGTATTTGAACTACAAGTGGAGTTGGAAGTGCAATGGACTCATATGCGTCCTATTATACATTGAAAAGTATCAAATAGGTATTGCAGGTGAAAATCGAGACAACAGTAGAGATATTTGATTGCAATTAATCAATTAATAAAGAATATAGATGAAAAATAGTTTTATGATCTTTCTTGCAGTTCTATTAGGGACAACACTATGGGCACAGCCTACATTGACAGAGAGTGCAATTCTTCCAATTGGAACATCATTATACGGTGTATTTCATAAAGGACCACTTTCCATTGATAACAATGGCCCAGATCAAACATGGAATATTCCTGATAATCCCAGTACAGAAACATTTAATTCCAACCTTACAATTTTGGATCCGTCGAATGCTCCATTTTCCAATCTTTTTCCAGAAGCGACCTTGACCATTTTGAATGAAGATTTATATACCTATAGTCATTATAAAATTGAAAACAATCAACTCATTAGCCTTGGTTTCGATTTAGGAGACGATAGTTTTGGGTTGACGTATACCACATTTGAACAAGGAGAAGCAGTAGTAAAATGGCCTATGAATTTTCAAGATGAATGGAATAACGAAACGATGTTTGAGCAATTTATCAGTGGCAATAAAATCAATATGGGACTAAGGACATCAACGGCAAGTATTGTGGGCTACGGTACGGTCATCACACCTTTAGGGACTTATGATAATGTATTGAAAATGGAAGTAAATGTGAGTAATACAGGAAACGATGTCGATCAAATCTTCTTTTTTCACCCTTCTTCTATGATTCCTTTGGTCTCCGCAACGCTCTTGAGTGATGGGATCTATGAATACAATTATCTAAATTTAGAAGGATTAAGCACATCTACGGGGTTCATTGAAACAGTAAAGAAAACTAGAGCACAGTACACGAATGGTCAGATTGAAGTAGTGCATTCCAGTAACCAAGTAGTGAATGAGGTAGTGCTCACCAATAATACAGCAGTATCGGTTCCTGTCTCAACGATTGATATTTTTGATGATAAGCACATTCTTCATATCAATCAACCTCTTTCGACTGGAATCTATTTTGTTACCTTGCAGTATACGAATAGAAAAGAAACGGTAAAAGTATTCATCCCTTGATGATGTTTACTTTCATATTTATTAATTAAGTCCTGGTTGAGAACATCTACTTGTGACGAGTTACCTTAAGGCATGTTGTGAATCTCTTTCGATGGGTCATTGGTTGTTTTATTCTTCTTCCCTTTTACTCTTTGAAAGGGCAGCATACCATATTGAATCACTACAGTACCCAAGATGGATTACCTGCTAATTCGATTACAACAATTGTTTCAGATGCATATAATCAACTGTGGATAGGAACATCCAATGGAGTGGCTAGATTTGATGGGACTGCGTTTACTAATTTCTACAATGAGGGCAGAGGAGGTGCTTCCTTACATGCCAATTCTGTATACAGTATGATTTCTACCGTCGACACTTCGTTGTGGATATCTACTTTTGGTGGAGGAATAAGCATGTACAATTTCAAGCAAAACCAGTTTAAAACTCAACTAAAGGGTCCTTCTGAAAACACTATTTTGGAAAACAGAGTCTCTGGAATGCATGTGTTGGATACAGCTCGAGTCCTTATTCGCTACAGAGGTCTCGATGGAAATACTGGAGGGCTTACTATTTTGGATACAAAAGGAAATATAAAGTCTCATCATCTTCAAGAGATTATTCAAGCAGACGGTTATAAATATAGGCTCCAAGATATGATTGTGCGTGAGGATATTATTTATGGGCTCGGATTTCATTTGTATAAAATTGATCCTAAAACATTTTCTTATACCACGGTGGACTTCCCTTTTGAAGTAAATCGATACAGTGAAGTAGAAGCAATTGCAGAAGTGGGGAAAGATCGGCTATTGATTGGAGGTGTCAAAGGACTCTTTTTGTATCACATCAATCAAGATCGCTGGGAAGAATTGCATCCGACATTGAGTGTCAAGAAAATCATTCATCAGGACAACATGCATCTGATTCTTACTTCAAACGAATTGATACAATTTGATGCCAAGACGAAAAAGTTGGAAACATTGATTAAGAATTCAGATTTTGATAAATGGGGAGTTAACCCATCGTTTAATTGTCTACAACTCCATGGTGGATATCTATGGTTGGGCACTAATGTAGGTCTATGGTCCATTCAAATTAAACCTCCGATTGTTGAATCTACACGAATCAAGGTAAAAGATGAAAAAGTTCGAGCAGTCCGGTTATTGTTTGCATCAAAAGAAAGAACGAAGTATTACATAGATTACAATGGAAAAATACTGAAAAGGGAACAAAGTGATTTTTCATTCGTACAAAAGGTGCCTGGAAGAATTCATGATCACGTCTCGTTTTCGAATGATTCTTTAAAATGGTTATTAGCAAGTGATCAGGGAATCTTTATGTATGATATTGAGACAAATAGGGCAACGGATTTTATTCAACAGTACCAGTTGGATGTATTAATGGATAAAGGAATTTGGTCATTGTATTGGGATAAGAATTTAAAGAAACTTTGGATTGGAACGAGGCAAGATGGACTCTATTTATTTGATATGAACCAACAAAGTGTAAAGAATTATCGACATGAAAAAGACAATCCTTTTTCGTTGTGTTTTGATCGGTTTTTGTTTAAAATGACAAAAGATAAGAATGGAAATTTGTGGATATCTACAGACCGAGGTATAAGTGTGATCAATCTGCAGACCGAGGAATGGAAGAGGCCCACAGGAATTGTGGATACATTAAGTGAATATATAGTCCATCATAGTGCAATGGGAGATAAGTATATGTGGATTGGAAGTAGAGACCAAGGATTGTATCGATATGATATTGAAAATAGTCAGACTAAAATTTATTCTCGGAAAGATGGACTACCTTTTACGGGAGTGAATAGAGTCATATATAAAGATGGATTGGTCTATTGCTCAACTAGAGAAGGAGTAGTTATCATTAATGAAGAAACTGGTGCGCTTTCTGTTTTTGACCGTAATCAAGGTATCGATCATAAAAATTTATACTATGCGCAGTTAGACATAGATAAAAATGGTGATTTTTTGATTTATGCCGGGAATGAAAACATCATATATCGTATCCCCAAGAAAGATTTTTTTAGTCAGCAGGAAGTTCCTCCAGTAGAATTGGAATCTGTTTCGATTATTGGAGTTGAAAGCGATACTACATTTTATTACCCAACGAGTCCTTTGGTATTGGAGGCGAATCAAAATAATTTTTTAATCAGTTATGCAAGTGTAGATTTTGACCATCGGCCCATTGAATATCGATATAAAATGGAAGGGTATGACAGGGATTGGGTATATGCAGGAAGTAGAAAAACGGTGAATTACGCCAACTTGAATGGAGGGAAGTACACTTTTAGAGTTGAATCTTCATTGAAAGGTAGAGCTTGGAAAAAATCAAAATCGTTGATTGTCCAAATTGACCAGATTTGGTATAAAACAAATTGGTTTAAGCTTCTTGTTTTCCTTTTGATTTCTGGGGTAGTGGGCTTAATTTATAGAGTTAGAATGCAAAAAAATAAATTGACTAAAGAATATCAACGGCTCCTATCGGAAGTGGAAATGAAGGCCTTGCGGTCACAAATGAATCCACATTTTATTTTCAATGCTTTGAATTCCATTAAGAGTTTTATAGTAGAAAATGACCGCTACAATGCAACAGATTATCTTAACAAGTTTAGTAAGCTCATCAGAATAATTTTAAATCATTCTAAAAGTGATGTGGTGTCAATTGCAAAAGAAATAGAAGCATTGCGATTGTATATCCAGATGGAAAAATTGAGATTTGAGGCATTTGAATTTGACATGAATGTGGATGCATCTATTGATCAAGAACGGATGCTTATCCCTCCAATGATCATTCAACCCTATTTAGAGAATGCCATATGGCATGGATTGCAACATAAAACAGAAGGGAATAGAGTATTGTCGGTACATTTTGAAAAAGCTGAAGATCATCGAATCCACTTGTGTATTAGAGACAACGGAATAGGGCGAGCAAAGGCCCAAGAGTTGAAATCTAAAACAGTAATTGAAAAGAAATCTTACGGTATGGAAATTACCCAAGAAAGAATCAATCTGGCTTCTGGAAAAAATGCCACAGATACCATTACGATTACCGATTTATTTGAGGGAGACAGACCTACTGGAACAGAGGTACGTTTATTACTACCTTTTACGCTACAAAAAGAAAGGACATGAAATTAAGGGCTATAATCATTGACGATGAAGAACGCAGTATCACTTCATTAAAATGGGAGTTGGATGCATTTAAGGAAAGAGTGGAGGTGATCGCAACTTGTACGGACAGCACAAGAGCTAAGGCGTTGATTTTGAAATTGGATCCAGATGTGGTTTTTCTGGATATCGAGATGCCCCTATTGAATGGGATAGATTTAATTCGTTCGTTTGACAAAGTACCTTGTAGTGTCATATTTACCACCGCCTATGATCAATTTGCTGTTAGTGCGTTTGAAATTAGTGCAGTGGACTATTTACTAAAACCCGTTGACAAAGATGATCTTAATCGCGCATTACTAAAATTAGAGCAAATTTTTGATAACCAACAACTTGAAAATAAATTTAATACGCTATTTGAAAATATAAATACTACATCTTTCAAAAAAGTGGTATTACCGGTATTGGAAGGATTTCAATTTGTTAATGTGGAAGATATCATTCGGTGTGAAGCCAGTGGAAATTATACTCATATTCATTTATTAAAGGGTGAAACGCTTCTAATATCTAAACCTTTGAAGGAAATAGAATTACTAATTGCTGACCCAAGTTTTTGTAGAGTTCATCAAAGCCATGTGGTAAATCTACGATACATCTCAAAATATCGAAAAGGAAAAGGAGGTTCATTGACCTTGGATGATGATACTGTAATTCCAGTATCGAGGGGGAAGCGGGATGATTTTTTGGATTTGTTGTAGAAGAAGTCACTACTATGCAAAAGAGATATCAATTCATCCATTAGTAAGCTTCTGAAACTCTACGAATGTATG
>JARGNR010000155.1:0-2709 GCA_029212405.1 Saprospiraceae bacterium | reverse complement strand
AATAATGTCCCAATCCCCACCAGCCAAACCTGCTCCAATAGCGGGATAACCAATCTTATGTCCATTGTAGGATTGTTTAACTTTTTGGAATACACTTCTTATTGCATCATAATTTACTTTCTTTCCCCTGCCTTTCCAGTTGAATTGAGTATATCCATTGACAACAATCAATGTTCCATGACTTGTATTAATCGTTGCATGACTAATTTGACCCAATTTAGCTTTGTCTCCTTTTGTAGTTTCTAAATCTGCTCGGTAAGCCTCAGGGAAACGGAGTTTAATACTCTTTGCAATACCTGCACCCATGGTACAAAAACAATTGCACCCATGAATAATCACATCAAAACGTCCTTCTAATGCTAATTGAATTAAATCTCCTTTTACTTTTTTCATCACTTCATTCATACAATTGATAGATTAATCGTTTTCATACCCTTTAGCCAGAATTAATGCAGCAGGTTTTCCTTGAGGTGTAAAGTCCAAATCAAAATAATCATTTTTAGGGTCAAAATCCCCCCTAAATTGCCAAAAATGTGCCCCAGCAAACCAATCTTCTTTCCATACAGAATTAAAAAACGCTTGATAGCAATTGGCTTGTGTTTCAAAAGAAAGAGTTATTTCAGCGTCGGTATCGTATTCCATCCATTCCCATGGTCGAATCGCACTACTCGAAGTACTACGATATCCTATTTCAGTGAATAATACGTGTCGATTGTACTTTTTCGAAGTCTTTTTAATAGAAGGAATATGCTTTTTCCAGCCTTTAGATATTTGTTTGATACTCGGATTCTCTTTTTTGGTCAAAGGGAAATAAGCCTGTATACCGATAAAATCCAAGTCTTTCCAAAAGGTAACCTTTTCATATTCTTTATACCAATTGGCAGCGTAGGTGATTTTTCCCGAATATACGTTACGTACTTCTTTAATCAACGCTCTCCAAAATTTGGGTTTTTCTACCGAAAGTCTGGAAAATTCAATGCCGATGCAATACATTTCAACTTCGGCCCGTTCAGCCACTTTTGCATACCGAAGAATGAATTGGCTATAAGTCGTTTTCCATAGTTCCCAATTTTCATCATCAGTAGGGTAGATATCAGATCTCCATTTGCCATCCGAAGGTTCTTGTACCCAAAGATGGGGTTTGAAGAAAACTTTATACCCTTTCGAACGAACCATTTTAATTTTATTGACCCAATTGGATTCATGTTTTCTATTCCTTACACTGTCTTTTGATTGATGAGTAACAATCGGACTATCCACATCATCTTGAAACCCCCATGGAACCAAAGTGATCCATTCCAAATTGTTTTGATGCAATGACTTCAAATTTGTACTATCCCGAATGCTAAAAACGTGCCCTCCTCTTTGTTTCTCTCCATCAGTGACACTTTTTGTAGGACTGAAAAGGCTTTTGTTTTGTTGAGAAACAATGAATAGCATAAACAACAGTCCAATCGGCAAAACGAATGAAAACGCAGAACGATATAGGATTTTGTTATTCATGATTCCCAAAAGTACATTTATTCTAATTTACTTGGAGGCCAGTATATTTTAATTTAATTGTACGTTGATAGTTGATTTCTTCTTATTGAAGGGAATTTAGGCATAAAATCTTGAGGAATATCAGATATTTCAACGATAGATTTTTGGATACACATCAAGAAGCAACTTCTCAGTATTGAAAAGAGTGTTTGTGAATTGCAACATATTTAAATTCCTATAAGGTCTTCTTTATCAAGTGCAATAAAGTCACTATTTTTTGAGGCTCAATTTCATTTACCGAATTTATTTCAATAATTCTCATTGTTTTTCCAGTCCCTTGAAATAGTGCAATTTGTTCTTTTGATAATCCTTTTATTGAGAAACCAAGATTGACATGTGTTTTTAGTGCTACAAAGTAATACGTACCATTTCCATAGGAAGGAACACCCCACTTCATTTCCTCAGTAATTTCTGGGTATGTATCCAAAATGATTTTCCTTAATGCTATACATACTTCTTTTTGAGGCGATTTTTGTTTGGCGATATATGCATCCACTCTTTTGTCTTGCATCTTGACGTAATTTTAGGTTATAGCAATTTCGGTTTTGGAGCTGATTACTTTCAAGAGTATACTAATTCAATAGTATTTACACCTAAAAAAGTTGCATAAATTGAGAATATGTTTGTATTTGATTTGGACATAATACCTCATTATCCAATTTATCATTTTGTTCAGTTTCTCTCCTCTTTTCTCTCATTAAAAATTCAAAGTTTTTATAGTTGGTACTTTTAGAAAATTATGTCTATTTTTCTTGGTTGTCAATAGATCCAAGAACAGAAAATCCGTAAAAATTAGCAAACTAAAATACTTTCCTAGGACAGATATGGTAGGGGTGCTAAAGGGTGCTTATTTCTGATTTATTTTTGGAGCAAATTCGTCTATATAAGATTTACACCATTGATTTATTGCAATACGTTGCTCTTTCAAAATCCCTAATATTTATGGAAATAATAGGCACTTCAGGAAACATTAATTTCATTTCTTTTATAATAGTATCGGAGAGATTCTTTTTCTGATGGATCGTCCTTCCTTCCATAATATTTGCAAAGATGTGAATGAAATCATCCTGTGTATTTCCAATTGTATAATATTGGAATGGATTAATTCTTACTTTAATATCTCCCTTAGCAAACAAGTTGGAGGATTCAGCCGTATCATATACTTTC
>JARGNR010000010.1 GCA_029212405.1 Saprospiraceae bacterium | reverse complement strand
TAGAGCGCGTGATTCATAATCCCGAGGTCGGCGGTTCAAGCCCGCCTCACGCTACGAAAAAAAAGTCCCACTCTCATTGAGTTTGGGACTTTTTTAGTTAATTAAGATTCAAGTTGGAATTTTGATTGTTCAAACATTTTCAAAGAAACCGAAGTCTCAATCCAGCGACTACATTTATATCTCTCATCGAAGTTTGAAGTTTGCAACTTCAAACGCTTATCCATAAAGCATTAGAATTTTGAATGTGTGATAAACATGTGTCATCAAAATTAAATCAAAAGTCTTACTTTCCAGTTGTAAAACCTGATGCCTCAAGCCTGTAGTTACATTTTGATAATTATCTTAAGTTACAAACTTAAGATTTCGATTTGGTGATGGAATTGCAACTTCAAACGGTAATGATTGTTTTATTCTTGGAAGACCAAGTGAAGTTAGAGGAGATAAACTATCGAATAAGGTGACGAGGATACAACAAATAAATCTTGTAAGAAATTAATTCGGAGTATGAAATATGTTTATTTAATTATGGTGATTTTTGCTCTAAGTTGTTTTGCTAAACGAAATATAAAAATTACAGATTCGGAATTAAAGCAAGCAAAAGAACAAATCTTGATTGATAGAATACCTCATGAGATTTATTGCAATGAAAAGAACTATTTATACATAAGTAGGGATTTAGAGATATCTAATTTTTCAGAGGACGTAATCTATAATTTGAATTGGAATGAAGAGATTATTTTGAAAAGTTCGAATAAAATTTTCTTTAAAGATTTTTTGGAATGTTTAGTAAATGCTTCTAATGATGGAGACATTAGAGCAATCAGAGATCTTCAATACCATCTTACTCAAATTTGTTCAATTATACCAAGTTTCACAAAAAGTGACTTTTTAGAACTTGACATATTCATAAATGATATAATTAGCAAAATAAATAACCAGGACTTGTTGAGAATAGTTTTAAATTTTGCAAAAATAAATCAAGATCCAGATGAACTATTTCCATCAAATCATGGAAGTTATATGAAATATAGACTGTATGTAATAAAGAGTATAGTTAGTAAACAATCAGAAAGTGTAAAGGGAAAATACAAAAGATTATATTCAGAATTAAGTGATAAGAACTACAAGATTACTCATAGTACTTTATTAAATGAACTCATTAGGGACATTGGAAGAGGAATTATTTCTCTTGAATATAAATCAAGTAAAAGATGAAAAGAGCAATATTTATTTTAATGATATTAATGTCGTATAGTAGTTTTAGCATAGTGTTGTCAATTTTTCACCCATTAAATGTCAATTTTTCATATATCCTTCTAAGAAATATGAAAAATTGACAGAAATAAACCTCTGGTATTTTTTTTGAATAATTAAACATATCGTAGATAAAGAATCTACATGAATTTTTAATTTATTATTAGACCAAAAATTTGTTAATTATGACAGCTTTAGCATTTGCGCCTAACGGCGTGCAAAAGTCATCGCTCTCTAATTTAATAGAAGAGTGGTTTGACAATGATTTTCCGACTCTTAATTCTAAAAGTCATCCATCTACCAATCTAATTGAGTATGATGATCACTATTTAATACAGCTTAGTGTTCCAGGCTATCAGAAAAGTGATTTTAGTATTCAAATTGATAGTAACGAGTTGACTATTTCTACCAAAAAGAAAGAAACTTCTTCACCTGTCCAAAATTACAGACTCCGAGAATTTTCCAAACATCAGTTTACCAAATCATTCAATCTATCTGATACCATTGAGCTGGATAAAATCACAGCAACCTGTGTAGATGGCATCTTAGCAATTCAATTGCCTAAAAAAGAAGAAGCTAAGAAGAAGCCACCTCGAACAATTGATATCAAATAGATAGTTCTTTTTTATTTCATAATGAAATTTAGCTTCTACGCTTTGTTTCAATTCATTTTTATTAATGTAAAAAATAGAAGTAAATGAGCAAGTTTTATATAATCGGTGAAAGTAAACCGAATAAGGTCAAATTAAAATCAACAATCAGTCATTCCGTAACAGAACTTCCTAAATCAACGGTAAGAAGGATGATTGAAAGTGAAATTATTTCGGTTTCTAATCCCGAACTGGTATATCACACGATATGAATAGATGAGTAGTTAAAAATTGCGATACGCAATACACTCCCTATTTATCTAAAAGGCAGTCATTCCTGCACACCTTTAAGTAAAGGCAGTGCAGGTATGCAGCCTACTAAATTATAAAGATTGTAAAGGCAGGCTGCTTCGACAATTTTTTTTGCAGCCAGACAGCATCATCAAAATTGATAATCCATGAAAAATGCACAAGAATTTTCGGGTTTGCCACTATCTAAGAATTTAAAAGTTGTGCCTACCAATGACGGAAAGTATGAAGTATATTTTGACTTCCTTCCCATACCTGTCACTATGAATAAAGCATACCTAAATGTAGTGGTAAACGAACTCAAACCTAATGATTTTAATCAGACTATGACATTATAAACTTCATTACTAATTAAAAATTTTATCAAAATGAATTCTTTAAATTTTAAATCAATAATTAGCTCAGCTTTAGGAATGATCCTGATAATTGGGATCTATCATTTTTCATTCAACAATCAAAATAACACCTTAAAAATTGAACACATTTCCTCTTCCAAAGGGAAAAATGCGGTTATGACAATTGACAACGATGGTGAACTGAAACCCCTATCATTTACCAATACGGCGGAAGATGTTTTAAAGGCAGTAGTACATATCAAAAGCACACAAATTGGAAATATTTCAAATAGTCGCCAACAGGTTTCACCAAGAAATTTACCTGATCCTTTTAGAGATTTCTTTGGCGACCAGTTTTTTAGATTTGAATCACCTCGACAAATGCCCAATAGCCCTAGGATAGGTACAGGGTCTGGAGTAATAATAAATGAAAAAGGTTATATCGTCACCAATAATCATGTAATTGACAATGCTGATGATCTAGAGGTGACATTACATGATAATCGCACTTTTAAAGCTACAGTGGTGGGTGCAGATCCAACGACAGATTTGGCCTTGATTCAAATTAAAGCAAAGGATTTACCAACGGTAGCAATGATGAATAGTGAGGATATAAAAATTGGGGAGTGGGTGTTGGCCGTTGGTAATCCTATGGGACTCAATTCTACGGTAACCGCTGGGATTGTGAGTGCGAAAGGTAGAAATATCAATATTCTAAAAGAGAAATTTGCAGTTGAATCTTTTATTCAAACTGATGCTGCAATCAACCCTGGAAATAGCGGGGGTGCTCTGGTCAATCTTGATGGGGGTCTTATCGGGATTAACACGGCTATTGCCAGCCCAACAGGAAGTTATTCGGGTTATGGTTTTGCTGTTCCATCCAATATTGTTAACAAGGTTGTTGAGGATTTGCTTACTTATGGCGTGGTTCAAAGAGGGGTATTAGGCGTAATGATTAGGTCTGTAGACGGAAATCTTGCCAAAGAGAAGGACTTGTCTCAGATGGAGGGCGCTTATGTCGATAGTCTTTTGGAGAATAGTGCAGCAGCAGCTTCAGGTATTTTGGTCGGTGATGTTATTACCAAAGTAGAAGGCAAAAAAATCAAATCATCACCGGATCTCCAAGCAATCATTGCGCAATATAGACCTGGCGACAATATTACAATAGGAATAAATCGAGAGGGAAAACAAATGGACATAAAAGTTACGCTTATCAATACTGATGGAAATAAATCCCTTATAGAAAAAGACAGTAAAAAAGTATTGGCTATCCTCGGAGCAGAATTTAAAACCATAGAAAACAAATTGGCTAAAAAAATGGATATTGAAGGTGGGGTGGAAGTGACAAAATTATTTGCAGGGAAACTTCGAAAACATACTCAAATTAGAGAAGGTTTTATCATCACTAAGGTCGATGGCCAGGATGTAAAGTCAAAAGAAGAACTAATAAAAATCCTTGAGTCTAAAAAAGGAGGGGTAATGTTGGAGGGTATTTACAAAGATATTCCTGGTGAATATTATTATGCTTTTGGATTGTGATTGAGTAGTTCTAATAAGCGGTGCGTCAGGTAGAGATTCGGCCTGATGCACCCTGTATTTAAATGGCATTTTATTATGAGGTCTTCTCTATTTATTTTCGAATGTTGAAGTTTCAAACTTCAACATTATGATACCCGCTACTCCCTGATAGTGAACCAAGATTTTGTGAAAAATATGGAGAGCGTCTCTTTGTTTGTGATAAACATGTGTCATCAAAATTACATCAAAAGTCTTACTTTCCAGTTGTAAAACTTGATGTCCCATGCCTGTAGTTACATTTTGATAATTATCTTAAGTTACAAACTTAAGATTTCGATTTGATGGTGGGGTTACAACTTCAAACGGAGTTTGGGGCTTTTTTAGTTAATTAAGATTCAAGTTGGAATTTTGATTGTTCAAACATTTTCAAAGAAACCGAAGTCTCAATCCAGCGACTACATTTATATCTCTCATCGAAGTTTGAAGTTTGCAACTTCAAACGCTTATCCATAAAGCATTAGAATTTTGAATGTGTGATAAACATGTGTCATCAAAATTAAATAAAAAGTCTTACTTTCCATTTCTAAAACCTGATGTCCCAAGCCTGTAGTTACATTTTGATAATTATCTAAAGTTACAAACGTAAGATTTCGATTTGGTGGTGGAATTGCAACTTTAAACGAAACAATAGTATAATCTATAGAACCGTAAATTTAAATGAAGGAATTGTAAGTCGCTACTCAACAAAAGAATATGAAGCCATTAAAACCAGCGATAATGACCTTATAAGATACTATTACGATTCTGATTTTCAAAAAACCAAATTGCTATGCGAATAACTATTCATGGCCTATATCTTTTTCATTATTATTCTATTGGAATATAACTTTTTGTCAAACCTTTTTTGACGGTGTTACTTTGTTTATGAAGTATGAACAAATTGTCTGGAAGACACAGTCTCTTAAAGCACCGAACAATGAAAACTACATTTTGAATATTGAATACTATGGAATAAACGAGTTTCTGTTTTTGTATAAATCAAAATGTAAAATTTTCAATTAACTGTTGCACAAATCAAATATTTAATTCACTTTTACCTCAATTAATCTGAAAAATATAATGAACTGGAGTCCATTTCCATAGAATAAAATGAAACAAAAGACAGAAGTTGTACTTCCTGGTACGTTCAGTGGTGAGAATCATTGGTACCCTAAAGCACTTAATGCAACCATTCACCCAATGGTTAACTTCTTTTTAAACCTATCGAAAGAGCGGATCATCAACCGCTATTGCCATTTACATCCTATTGTATCAAGAGAGAAATTAAATGAAGTACTGGATTATCAGTGTAAGTATTTCCTATGGGGAGGTGCAGATTTGATTAATTCTACTTCCGCAGAAGGGCATAGACAAATGGTAATCATAGAAAACAATTCTTGTCCTTCAGGACAAAAGTCTATGCCATTAGTTGATGACAATAAAGAAGATGGTTCGTATCGATTATTAATAGAGCGCACGTTTAGATCCATGCTCAAACCTCGTAAAGGGGTAATAAGTATAAAAGGAAGGCTCGGTCTTCTTTACGATAAGAATATGATGGAAACATCCGGCTATGCCGCTGTAATAGCCGATGTATTTGAAGAAGAAGTAATTTATATTCCATACTTCAATGGTGAAGATAATGATCATATAAAGATCGAAAATGACATCTTACACGTCTACCATGAAAGTGAATGGGTACCATTAAGAGCTGTATTCCGATATGTTACTCAAAAACCCTGGAATAGACTGCCTCTGCATTGCAAGACCAAAGTGCTCAATCCGATAATAGCTTGTCTGGCTGGTGGAAGGAATAAGATGGTAGCCGCTAAAGCCTATGACATCTATAATACTGAACTTGAAAGTTTCGGACTGAAAATCAATACGCCCGAAACCATTTGGGACGTAAGTAAGGCAGAAATACCACTTTGGGTACAAAAAATGGGAGGTCAGGCAGTGATAAAAATCCCATACAGCAATGCTGGTCAAGGGGTATTTACTATTATCAATGAAGAAGAACTTGAAGCTTTTATGGCGCTGGATATTGAGTACGAACGATTTATTGTCCAAAGTTTGATAGGAAATTATAATTGGAGTTCGGTAAGCAGTGTGGGTAAGTATTACCACGTAGGCACTATTCCAACACATAAAGGTGAAACATATGTCACTGATTTGAGAATGATGGTAAGCAGTACCGAAAAGGGTATACGACCACTATGTGTATATAGTCGTAGAGCGGCAAAACCATTGATGGATAATATTTTGAATGGCTCTGATAGCTGGAGTATGCTGGGGACCAATCTTTCAGTTAAAGAAGGTGTAAATAAATGGTCGTCTGATACCAATCGTCTCATGTTGATGGACAGAAGAGATTTCAATAAACTGGGACTTGGATTGGATGATCTTATTGAAGCCTATATCCAAACGGTGCTATCTACTATTGCCATAGATAAAATGTGCAAAACGCTCTACAACACTAAAGGAAGATTTCGAATGAAGCTATTTAAATCTTTAAACAATGACCTTACACTTCTGAATGAGATTATGAAATGAAAAGGTATAAGGTCTTAGTTTTGACGGATCATAGTGGTCATTCAGAACAAAATTCGATATACGCTATTATAAACCAACTGAGAAAGCATCCAAAATGTCACTCGATCCATGTTGCCAGCAGGGGATTGAACGAAAATGCAATGTTTTTCGACAATATGAATAAGGAGGCCTTATTGGGTTGTATGATCTCCGAAGATATAAAATATACTCAGGATGGTGCTGACTTTTCAAAATCTTTGAAAAAACTTCATGTTGAGTATTTTGATATGGTCTTGATGCGCTTACCAAGACCGATATCGGATGAATTTCTGCTTTGGATGGATCACATTTTTCATAACGCTGTAATAATCAATAGGCCGAAAGGAATCATAACAACAAGTACAAAAGAATTCCTTTTAAACTTTCCAAAACTATGTTCTAATATGCGACTTTGTACTTCAGTTGCAGATATTAAAAGGGAAATTCATAAATATCCTGTAGTTCTGAAACCCTTGAAGGAATATGGAGGTAGAGGTTTGCTAAAGGTGGATGAGAATTCTGTTAATGATGGTAATAGGGAATACGAAACCAAACATTTTCTGGAAGCGATGGCTGAAAATTTTCCTGAAGAAGGTTACCTATCCATGAAATACCTGAAGAATGTAAATCAGGGAGATAAACGCATTCTTGTAGTAGGGGGTGAAATTTTAGCTGCATCATTGCGACTTCCAGCTCTAGGTTCTTGGTTATGTAATGTTGCTCAAGGAGGTGTATCTAAGCCAGCTGATGTGTCTTCAGAAGAGCAGCATATTGTAGAGATTCTTAATCCACAATTAAAGGAGAAAGGAGTTCTGATCTATGGTGTTGACACACTTGTCGATGATAGTGGGCTTCGTGTTTTGTCAGAAATCAACACACTGAGCATCGGTGGATTTCCCCAAGCCGAAAAGCAGACTGGTAAACCAATAATTAGAATGTTGATAGAAAAAATCTTTGTATATGCAGATGAATGGACACGATAATATTCCACTTATTGAACATCTTGATGTTAGTGTTACTCCGAGAGGACATACTCGATATTATTGGTTGAAGTTGATATCTGACGGCTTCGGTTCTCCTATTAATGTACCCGTAATAATTGCAAGAGGAATAGGCGAAGGGCCAGTGCTGGGCGTAACCGCTGCGGTACATGGTAATGAATTGAATGGTATTCCAGTCATTCAGCGACTATTCAATGAAGTAGATGCAACAGAGCTTCGGGGTACTATAGTTGGAATACCTGTGGTAAATATTCCCGCTTTCATTCGCAAGAAAAGAAGATTCAATGATGGGGTGGATCTCAATCACATTATGCCAGGAAAGGAAGATGGTAATGTGAGTGAGGTTTATGCGTATCGATTCGTAGATCGGATTGTCAAGCATTTTGATTATTTACTGGATCTTCATACGGCAAGCACGGGGAGGATCAACAGCTATTATATCCGAGCTGATATGGAGATACCTACGGTACGGAGAATGGCTCTGCTTCAAAATGCGGATATCATAGTCCATAATCCTCCTTCAGACGGAACGTTAAGAGGAGCAGCAGATGACCTTGATATTCCTGCTATCACTTTAGAAGTTGGCAATCCTAGCACTTTTCAAAAGAGATTGATTCGAAGTGGTGTTGAAGGTGTTCACAATGTCTTGTGTCATTTGAATATGGTGGATGATGAGATTATTGAAGTAGAAAAAGATACAGTCATTTGTTCATCTAGCAGATGGATTTATACGGATATAGGTGGTCTACTCACTGTTAATGTAGAGCTGAGGCAAATTGTACAAAAAGGCGAAAAAATAGCTGAACTAAGAAATGTATTTGGAACTAAAATAAAAGAGTATTTCGCTCCAGAAGCTGGGATTGTGATTGGAAAAAGCGTAAGTCCAGTAAATCAGTCAGGGGGTAGAATTCTTCACTTAGGAATTATTAAATCGTAATTAAAATGAACAAACCAAGATTAATTAAAAACTATGAAAGTTTAACCGAAGAAGTACAAGAGCAAATCAAATTGGTATACCCTAAAGGGTTTTCAAAACACTTAATCACCTTTAAAAACAGGGAAGGTCAAATTCAAAAAGGATTACCATTTGAAACAGAAGACTTTATTTATCTAATTCGAATGACTGAAGCCAAGGCGAATGCCTTAATCGAAGGGGATGATGACTATGATGAGAATGGTAGATTAAAGAAAAAGGTCAAAGCTGAGTACGAAGACAAGTACGAGGATGATGATTTTATGAATGAACTTAATGACAATGTTGACAACGATCTTGGATTGGAATAGAGGCAAGAATTATTGACAAACACAATTTGTAACCTGATGAAACCTAGAAAAGAAAATAAGAAGGATTCTAATAAGTGGGATAGAAGTAATAGGATAGATGAAAACCCGCTTAAAAGAAGAAAAAGGAGCAAAGCAAAATACAAATATAAGAATCATTGGTTGGAAGAAGATGATTCTTTCGAATTCCCAAACTATAAAATCGAAGAAGAGTAAGTAAATGAAGAACACATATTTTGATCTGATTGATCAAAGCTATTATTTCCCTCAAAAGGGATTTGATCTTAGAGATGGTTATTTAACTTTTTATGGAGTTTCGTTAAAATACCTAGTCGAAAAATATGGTACACCTTTCAAACTCATGTATCTACCGAGAATAGGTGAGCAGATTAAAAAGGCCAAAAATCTTTTTAATAGATCGATCAAAAAAAACCGTTACCAAGGAAAGTATTACTATGCCTATTGCACAAAGTGTTGTCATTTTTCATACGTTGTAAAAACTGCAGCACGAGAGGGGGTACAATTGGAGACTTCCTCTTCTTTTGATATTGACTTGATATATAAACTCTACGAAGAGGGTGATATAGACAAGAAAATTATTCTAATTCATAATGGGTATAAAACGGAAGAATATCTCCAGAAAATCACCCAACTTAATCACGATGGTTTTTATAATTCCATACTGATTTTGGATTCGAAGAGTGAACTAAATAGGGTGAGAAATTATGCGAAGCGATTAGGGAAACCACTTAAGATAGGGATTCGAATGGCGATAAATGAAGAGCCTCAATCAGCCTATTACACATCTAGATTGGGAATACGAGCAAATGAGATCCTTGATTTTTATACCAATGAAATAAAAGAAGATCCAAATATTTGCTTGAAAATGCTGCATTTTTTTATTGATTCGGGCATAAGGGATAATATGTACTATTGGGGAGAATTCCAGAAAGCCATCAAACTTTTTATTGATCTCAAATTGATCTGTCCAGAAATGAAGGCATTAAATCTTGGTGGAGGATTTCCGATTCGGAATAACCTTGGCTTTGAATATGATTATGAATATATAATCAATGAACTGGTAGGTAACATTTCTATTGCATGTAAAGAAGCAGAAGTCGAAGAACCCGATATATTCACCGAATTTGGAAAATATACGGTAGGGGAGAGTGGTGCAATCATATTTTCTGTATTAGAGCAAAAGGCGCAAAATGATACTGAAACTTGGTATATGGTGGATAATAGCCTTATGAATACTATTCCTGATGCGTGGTCTATTAATGAAAAATTCATTTTATTACCAGTTAATAAATGGCACAATGAATACACTCGTGTTCATATAGGAGGGATAAGCTGTGATCATTCGGATTACTATAATAGCGAGGACCTCAATCAACAAATATTCCTTCCTCAATTCAACGATGGAGATAAGGAGCCTTTGTATGTTGGCTTTTTTCATACTGGAGCATATCAAGATAGTATAAGTGGGTACGGAGGTATAAAACATTGTCTCATCCCGTCACCAAGATTGATTGTCATCGATCGCGATGAGAAAGGGAATTTTCAAGATAGCGTATATCGCAAGGAGCAAACGGTGGATGAAATGTTGGAAATTCTAGGATATTAAAACAAAATACCAATGAAACAAGAAAGACTATTTGCAGGGATACCTCCACAATATGCCGATCGGGCGACATCGAATATATACTTACAATCTATTCCTTATGATGGTACAAGTACTTGGGGAAAGGGAGCGGATATGGGTTTCGATGCATTTATGGAAGCTGCAGAAAATATGGAGCTATATGATATAGAAACTGGTATTGAAGTGTATCGAGAAGGAATCCACATACTAGAAGAAGTACCTGAATTTGATAGCCCTGAACAAATGTTTGATTTCACTTATCAAAACACCAAATCTCTGCTTCAAGAAGGGAGGTTTTTAACCTTCTTAGGAGGTGAACATAGTATTAGTATTGGATTGATCAAAGCACATTACGAACACTTTGAAAATCTTACTGTGTTGCAATTGGATGCTCATGCAGATTTAAGAAAAGAGTACAATGGAACTCCATACAATCATGCGTGTGCTGTTTATGATGCCAGCAAAAATGCAAACTTGGTACAGGTAGGAATAAGAAGTATGGATGTTTCCGAAAAAGAGGAGATGAACTATGATAAAGTATTCTTCGCCGATGAAATCAAATATAATAATTATTGGCAGGATCAAGCCATGGATCAGATGACGGATAATGTTTACATTACCCTTGATCTGGATGTATTTGATCCTTCGATTATGCCAGCTACGGGTACCCCAGAGCCAGGTGGATTGCACTGGTATCTAGTTACAAATTTTCTACGAAGAGTATTTGAAGAACGAAATGTAGTAGGATTTGATTTAGTAGAATTAGCACCAATTGAAGCCCTCAATGCACCTCAGTATTTGGCGGCAAAGCTGTATTATAAAATGCTATCCTATAAATTTTGCTAACCAGTATATTCATTCAATCGATAATATTATTAACCTATTTAATGAATAAGAAATGAATAAAGGACCTGTATCCAATTTTATCAAGCACCACTTTAGACATTTTAATGCAGCTACACTTATTGATGCAGCAAGGGCTTATGAAGAACAACTTTCTGCTGGGAATAAAATGATGATTACTCTTGCTGGTGCTATGAGCACAGCAGAGTTGGGCATTTCACTGGCTGAAATGATAAGGCAAGAAAAAGTACAGATCATTACATGTACTGGTGCTAATCTAGAAGAAGACGTCTTTAACCTCGTTGCACACAATCACTATAAAAGAATTCCAAATTACAGAGATCTTTCTCCTGAAGCTGAGCAAGAATTATTGGATCAACATTTCAATCGAGTGACAGATACCTGTATCCCAGAAGAAGAAGCTATGCGTCAAATAGAAGATTATCTTTTCAATGCTTGGAAAAATGCCGAACAAGGTGGGAAACGATTTTTACCTCATGAATTCTTTTATCAGATTTTACTAAGTGGAGATTTAGAAGATAAATATCAAATCGATCCGAAAAACAGTTGGCTAATGGCTGCTGCAGAAAAGAATCTACCGATTATTGTTCCTGGTTGGGAGGACAGCACTTGTGGTAATTTCTTTGCTTCATATTGTATTGAAGGAAAATTATCGCCTAAAACCATGAAAAGTGGAATTGAATATATGATGTTTCTTTCGGATTGGTACCAGAAAAATTGTGGGGAAGGTGGAGTTGGATTCTTTCAAATTGGTGGTGGCATTGCTGGGGATTTTCCAATATGTGTAGTACCATTGCTTCATCAGGATTTGCAAATGCAGAATGTCCCTTGCTGGTCCTATTTCTGTCAAATTAGTGATAGTACGACAAGTTATGGGTCTTATTCAGGAGCAGTCCCTAATGAGAAAATCACCTGGGGGAAATTGGAAGTGGATACACCAAAATTTGTGATTGAGAGTGATGCAACAATCGTAGCTCCTTTGATATTTGCTTGGGTGTTGGGGTGGTAAGTGGGATATAAGAATAGAATTAATGTTTGTTCTTTAATTAATGGTTGCGCTGCTGTAGTTGTAGATTTTGATAGAAAACAATCTTAAATGACTACTAAACGCAACGAGTTGTGTGAATATTAACTCGAATTTTGAAGTTGCAACTTTAAACGAAACAATAGTATAATCTATAGAACCGTAAATTTAAATGAAGGAATTGTAAGTCGCTACTCAACAAAAGAATACGAAGCCATCAAAACCAGCGATAATGACCTTATAAAATACTATTACGATTCTGATTTTCAAAAAACCAAATTGCTATGCGAATAACGCATTTATGGAGTTTTATCATTCCAATTGTTAGATAGAATAGTGTAAACATTTTTCTTTTCATGTTTGTTACAGCTTTTTGAACGTGGAATAGTATATTTATTTTTTAATCAATTATAAAGTTGGACCATGACAAATCGTACGCTAAAATATTTCACACTTTTCTTCCTCTTATTTACAATCTCTTTTTCTTTTGCACAAGAAAATAATATCTGTGGCTCAGATATTTTCATGAAGAAAATGCATGAATTAGATCCGACACTAGCGGATCGAAGACAACAATTAGAAGATTTTACACAAGAGTTTCTAAAAAACAAAAGTGAAGACAGAGATCCTGTAAAGTATATTATACCTGTGATCGTTCATATTTTTCATGATAATGGTATTGGTAATATTCCTGATGCCAATGTGCACAATATGCTTGAAATCGTGAATGAGGATTTTCAAGGAAATCAGCCTGATACGTTTGGTATAGTGGACGCATTCAAATCAATATTAGGTGGTTTGGATATTGAATTTAGGTTGGCGACGAAGGATCCCAATGGGAATTGTATAAGTGGCATTAATAGAATAAATGATCCAGTCTATACATATCAAGGAGGATATATAGATGGCGATTATGCTGTTTTTCCTCCTTTAGCTTGGCCAAATAATAAATACTTAAATATTTGGGTGGTTAATAAGATTGATGTTACCACATTCCTAGGGTACTCATCTTTCCCTGGAACTCCTGCTCAAAGAGATGGGATAGTAATTCAAAATAATGTTTTTGGTACGTTACCGCCAAGCGGAAATAATAATTTTAGTGGAAGATACATGTCTCATGAAATTGGTCATTTTTTTAACCTTTGTCATACATGGTGTTGTTATGATGCAAATGGAGAAGATTCGAATTGTGGTTGTGATGACAATGTTGCTGATACACCCAATACAATTGGAACTACAGATTGTAATTTGAGTCATGAATCTTGTGGAACTCTTGACAATGTTCAAAATCTTATGGATTACTCCTATGTCGCATGTGCTTCTGGCTTAATGTTTACAGACGGCCAAGCGGATAGAATGGATGCTGCCTTAAATAGCTTTGCAGGAGGTCGAAATAATCTATGGTCTTCATCCAACCTATTGGCAACAGGAACGGATGATGAATCATATGCCAACCTACCTATTTGTATTCCAATTGCAGATTTTACTGCTTCTCCACCGCCAGCATGCAACGAAGGAGAGATTTCATTTCAGGACCAATCATTTAATGCTCCCAATGATGGGACATGGACATATAATTGGTCTTTTCCTGGTGGATCGCCTGAAACTTCAACAGAACAGAATCCAGTGGTTTACTATGGCACAGCTGGAATGTATGACGTAACGTTGACCGTAACAAATTCTGCTGGGACTTCTCAACCTTTGACAAAATCAGACTTTATTGAAATTTCTCCCGGTTCTGGCACCTTCTATGCACCGTACCATGATGAAATAAGTAGTTCCTGGCCTGATGATTCAGACCCCACTTTAGTTTATGATGTAAAGTCACCAGAAGGATCAACAATTGCTTTTAGTAAAACTACAAATGCCTATTATTCTGCTCCACAATCCATTTTCTTAGATAATTTTTCATACAATGATGGAGGGGAACATGAATTTATAACTCCATTAATGAATTTGACGGAAATGGAGTCGGGCAGTACTTATTTGAACTTTCAAGTTGCCTATAGCAAAAAGGCAAATGAATTTGAATATATTACATTATACGGCTCAATCGATTGTGGTCAAACTTGGAATTTGAATAAAATTATTTCATCTAATTTATTAGTTTCTGCGTCAAGTTCAAATTCATCTGCATTCACTCCAGTAGATACCAGCGAGTGGAATTTCTTATCACTAGATATTTCAGAATATGCTGGTGAAGAGAATGTTCAATTTTCATTTAGATTCGAATCAAACAAAGGAAACAACTTATATATAGATGATATAGCTGTTTCGGATTCTCCTAATCCTCAAACGAGTACAAGCACGGACAATGTTTTTGAAAGTACATTTAATTTGTACCCAAATCCGAATTCAGGAGTTTTTAATCTTGAATTTTATTGGAATTCAGATCAAAAGGTGAAAGCTCATATTGTTGATTTGGTAGGTAATAAAATAGAGATCGATCTCAATGCTGAATTAAAGAAAGGTTGGAATTCGATTCAAATTGATCTTGAAAAATACAGCCTAAGTTCTGGTTTGTATTTCTTGAAATTGGAATCAAATAAGGAATATCTATTCGAAAAATTTATTCTTAAATAAGAAGCAGAAAGTAGACAATCTCTAGGTGTAGCACAGATGGAATTCGATAGATAATGTTCGGAGATTTATTCGTAATTATTCAAATGGGAATAAAGATTGTTGGGTTTCTTTGATATATAAATTAGAGGTAAACAACTATCTTATAATCTGAATGATTTGTACCCATTTAATATTTATCATCTTTTGTTAAAAGTAGTGAGAAATTGAAGAGACTAATTGTTAGCTACCTGTAGAGACCTCCACTCTGCTGGGGAAAGCCCAAACTCCTTCTTAAAAACTCTAGAAAAATAGCTCGGATCACTAATCCCTATATCGTACGATACTTCACGTATACTCAATGCCTCATTTTGAAGCAATTCTTTTGCTTTCTTTAAGCGGATGATGCGGATAAATCGACTTGGAGACATACCTGTTAGTGCATCCAATTTACGACCCAATTGTGATTGACTGAGATAAAGATCTTTGGCCATTCGTGCTACACTTAAATCAAAATCATCAATTTGAGCCTCAATTAGTGATCTAACTTTTAAAACAAATACATCTTCGGGCTTCGTCTCGTTAATCTCTTCTTCAGCATCAACTTGTTTATTGACTCCACCAATATTTTGATAATGGATGTGTAGTTTATCTCGTAACGAAAAGAGGTTGTTGATCGTAAGTAACAATTCCTGACGTTCAAAAGGTTTAGGGAGATATGCATTGGCGCCCAACTCCAAGCCTTCAATTTTACTTTCTAGATCAACTCGAGCTGTGAGAATAATAACAGGAATATGTCCTATACGCTCATCTGATTTAAGTTGCTTACAAAATTCAAATCCATCCATTCTTGGCATCATTACATCACTAATAACGAGGTCAGGTACCAATTCTATAGCGATTTCAAGTCCTTCTTGACCATCCTCAGCAATCACCAATCGGTAATCATTGGGCAAGCAAGATGCAATATAAGCAGCTACATCTTTATTGTCCTCTACTAATAAAATCAATGGAATGGATACTTTTTGCTCCATTGGTTTTTCTTGTTTGTTAGGGATAATTGTTTCAACTGAGATTCCACTCATACCGTCAATTGCATTTTGACCTTTTTCCAACTCCAAAATATCTGGCTGCTTAATCGGGATGTCAAACGATTCAGAAACCATAATTTCAACACCCTTATGTATGGGTAGTTCTACCTTAAATTCGGACCCTTTTCTTAGCCCAGTTGGAGGGCTTTGTGCAGAAATTTTACCCTCCATTAATGTAACAAGTTCTTTAGAAAGTGCAAGCCCTATTCCTGAACCGTCATACCTTCGAGTGGTGGAATTGTCTACCTGATAGAAACGGTCAAATATTTTTTCTAAATCATTTTTAGGTATTCCTCTACCTGTATCTTTTACGCGGATAACCATGGAGTTTTCCTCTTTTCGCAGTGTGACATAAATATGTCCCCCTTCAGGAGTAAACTTAAAAGCGTTCGAAATGAGATTTGATATAATTTGCTGCAGTTTATCGGAATCAAAATCCATCATGACCAAATCATTTTCTGGCAAGAAGTGCAATTTTATTTCTTTATTAGAAACATAAGAATGATAGGATTCGACAATGTTTCTTAAAAAGAGAATAATATCTCCATGCACTAAGTCCAATTTCATTTTCCCACTCTCCAGTTTTGATAAATTGAGCATTTTATTAACCAAGTTCAATAGATTTTCACCATTTCTAGCAATCATATTTAAGCCACTGGTAAAGTGTTCTTTTGGATTGTTTTGCACTTGTTTTGTCATCCCTAGAATAATGGTCAAAGGAGTACGAAACTCATGGGTCATATTCATATAAAGTTGTGTCTTAAGTGCGTCCAACTCTTTTACACGGTCCGTTTCTCTTTTTTCATAGGTTAGTTGTTGGCGGAGCTTGGCACGATTGATCCAAAATCTAAAATAAAGCGCTATGCCTGCTATTATGATACTGATGTATGCAAGATAAGCCCACCAATTCTTCCACCATGGAGGAAGAATTTGAATATCCAATTCTGCAGTATTGCCACTCCAAATTCCTTGACTATTTGTCCCTTGTACTCTAAATGTATAGTTACCTGGTTGCAGATTCAGGAATGTAGCTGATCTACTGGTTCCTTTCTCAACCCAGCTATCTCCTGCTCCCTCCAATTGATACCGATATTTGTTTTGGTTCGGGGCCGTAAAATCTAACGAGGCAAATTCCAAGGCTAGGATATTATCATTGTAATTTAAAGTGATTTTATTAGTAGTGGCTATGCTTGATTTTAATATCCCGTTTTCTTCATTTGGAAATATTTTTTCGTTGTTTACCGATAAATTCGTAATGAAAATAGGAGGTTGTAATACATCGGATAGTACTTCTTTAGGATCAAATACGTTGTATCCATTGATGCCTCCAAACGCCAATCTTCCGTCAGGTATTTTTGCATATGCTCCAGTATTGAACTCATTTTCCTGAAGGCCATCATTTTTTGAAAAATTTCTAAAAGTATACCTGACTGCATCGTCATTTTGTGTATCTTGATGTTGATTCATGCAAAAGAGCCCCTTGTTTGTGCTGCCCCATATATTTCCCGCATTATCCGTGAGTATACCATAAATAACATTATCAGGTAATCCATCATCTTTTGTTATAGAGGTAAATGTGCCAAGATTCTTGTCAAATCGATTTAGTCCACCACCTTTGGTACATACCCACAAATATCGATTAGGGTTTTTGGGGTCATCCAAAATACAAGTAACATGGTTATAGCTAAGTGAAGTCAGATCACCAGGAATATTCTCATACGCCGTGACTGTAAGATATTCATCATTTTTGGACCGTTCACACTTCGTTACTCCACGTTCGGTGCCCACCCAAAGAATACCTTTATTGTCTTCATATATCGCCGTGGATAGATTCAAATAGAAATTTCTTTTGTCGGTGGCCTTTATTTCAATTCGCCTGCCATCCTTAGTATTGAAAGAAATATACTTGCCTGTTTCAGGATCAATCTTTGAAAGAATATCCTCAATACCGGCCATCCATAATATTCCGTCTTTACTTTCCATCATGGGTTGTTGCTCTCCATGATGCCAACTATAATAGTACTCTTTATATGTTTTTAAATTAGCTTCATATTTTCTGAGATAGTACATCTCTTCTTTCTTCCTGCTGAGGACACCATCCACAGTGAAACCAAACCACTTCAACCATAAGGATCCTGATTTAGAATAAAGCAGTTCGCCTGTATTCCAAGGCCACCACGGTGGACACTCCACATCCAACTTTGTATACATCGACCCATCAAGATTTTGTATTGCTCCATCTAGATCCTTCGAAACGAATTCGCTCTTAGATATTGGATAGATCCTCCTGATACTTATACCAGGAAGATGATGACTAAAAAGACTTTTTTTTAAATTGGTTTTATATACTCCATAGCCATTGGTTCCGATCCATATTTTTCCAGATTGGCCAATTGAAATAGCACTCACATTGTGTTTTATTAAAGTTCTGTTCACTTCAATAGTCCAAAATAAATCATGAGCTTTTGAGTCGTTCTTATTTTTGTCAACGCCATTTCTGTGCTCCTTGAGGTCTAAACTATATATTCCCGCATTGGTATTTCCGATTAAGATAGAATCGTTAATAAATCCCATATTTAGGATTTCTTTGGTATCATAATTTTCTTCAGTCAATTTAGCAGGGATCGCCTGTATGTTTTCTCCATCCCATCGGGTCGGGAAAGACTTATTTGAGATGAACCATATTCCTCCGTTGTCGTCTGGATGGGCATTGACGAACGACAAACCTTCAATAGCAGGAATTAATTTTGCCTTTTTGCAATTTAATTGGAAAATGGTATTATAGCCGCTTACCCAGATGCGTTTTTTGGCATCTGTTGCCACACCTTTTATGTTTTTGACAATATGATCTTTTGAAGAAATTTGAGCGGCATCTGATTCATTTAGATCAGGTACTGGAACTCTGATGATTTGTGGTGGAGTTTGTTTGGTGAAAAAGTCCTCATTTAATCGAAACATATTCAATTCCTTGTAGTCTACGTTCACTATAAAATACCCAGATGTGTCTTCTGCAATTGCAGTAATATATTCACCAGTAAGTCCAGATGGACTATCGGGATTATGTTCGAGTCGATGAAATCTTTCTGAAGTTTTATCATAAATATTTAAACCTTCATTTTCTGTTGATGCCCAAATCCTTCCTTTAGAATCTTCGAATAGATGTATGATGTGGTTGCCAGAAATAGACCATGGATCATTGGGATCATTGACAAAAGTTTTGAAATCATGACCATTGTACTGATTGAGACCATCTTTTGTAGCGATCCACAAAAATCCATCTCGATCTTTTAAGATGTCAAAGATCATTCCTTGTGACAAGCCATCCTCAGTATTCAATAATTCTAATTGTCCATACTGTTGTGCTATACTAATTGGATTCAACACCACTCCCCCTAAAAGTAAGACCAAATATATTCTACAAACCATCTTATTCATCGAAGGCTGAAAGTAAGACTAATTGCGTAATAAATCCTATAAATGCGGGATGAGTCCTATTGATTTTAGTAAAAGTCCTATTCATTGAGTGCTGATTACACAATGCTATTCCATGGTGCTTATACTTTTGGGGCATAAGAAAATGGATACACTTGGATGTATTCCTTTTTGATTTTTTTAATAAAACATTTCCTTTAATATGTATAGAATCTTTACCAAAACACGTGATCGTATTTACAGGCCCGTAAAAAACCTGATTTTTCTCTTATTCTTCCTTTCTCCTATTGTAGGATGGAGTCAAATTTCAACAACTCTTGAAAGTGGAGCTGAAATTATAATAAGTAATTTTCCAGGTGGGGTTTGTGGAAATGAAGTAGAGGTGTATCTATGTACTGACTGCCCTCAAGATTTAGCGTCTTTGGCAGAACAGGTTTCAATTGCGTTTGAAGCCATACCTCATGCAAATCGTGTGAAAGTAAAACCGAACGTACCTTATTATCCTAAGTTTCAAGCAACAGAACAGCCTTTTCCAAATCAATTTGTGCCTTCTTCAGCATGGGGTACTTATTTTCCCATTTACACAGGTATAGATAATACACCTCCAACAGAAAAAAATGAATATATGGATTGGGAGACCAATACTACTATGCCTTATAATTATAATGCTATAGTGAAATTTGAGAAAGGAAGCACAGAAGGGTATATGATTATTCCTTTTAGAGAAGAATGGGGAGTTAATTCAGGTATATTTAAATATACAACTATAATCATTCCTTTCATCGTGGAAGGACCAAGACGGTCTGCCGTAGAAATTTTAGATACCATTACAGAACCCCAAATTCCCTACCTCATTCTTCATGCTCCACCAGGTGATGGCAGCAGTAGTAAATTTCAAGAAACGGAAACCATATGTCGTCAATTTAAAACCAATTATGCAGACGAAGGATCTAATTCTGCTAATTTAGCTGTAAAACTGGGTGTAAAAGGTTCTATCGGATTCATCAATACAATAGACTATGAGTTCTCAGTTACTTTGAGTGCAGGAGTGGAAGTTGGTGATCTTTCCGTAGTTTCAAATTCTAACCAAACTTGTGTGTCGATATCAGAGGGATTTGGTACCGATAAACTCACTGATGAAGAAGGAGGAGGAGATGTATTTATTGGTTACGGTACCGATCTAGTCTTGGGCGTCTACGAATTTATTAGAATAGACGAAACCACATGCGAAGCTTCTTTGGATACTGGATTAATCTATGCTCCTACTGGCGATACAAGAACGTTTGTCTATACCAAGTCAGGAATAGAACAACAAATAGAACAACTTCAGACCGTGGTTGCTGATTCTCTAAATAAAGGACCAGAAGTTAGTAATAATGCACAAAATCAAATTGATGTGTGGAATCAAGTGCTTAGCATGAATATAGCAAACATCAACAATCCAGACAATGAAGTAATTAATGATATCTCTTTCTATGGTAAGACAATGGCGACGTACGAATCCAACATGAAAGTGGTAGAAACGAATACCATTGATTACGAGCATTACATAAATGGCAACATTGGACTAGAGGCTAAGATTGAAATCGGTGGATCTGGTGTAACTGGTGGGTATGAATATAAAGCCTCTAAAAGGTTTGGCCAGACTCAGGAAGTCGGCTCCGATGTCACAAAAATGCTGAATTATAGCTTAACAGATGATGATAGTGAAGACTTTTTCGATCTTGAAATCGTAAGAGATCCTATGTATGGGACTCCTATTTTTAAAGTAAAATCAACATCTAAAACCAGCTGTCCTTACCAAGGTGGTTATCAATGGGATCAACCCAGCTTGATGTTCGTAGATGGGAGTCAGGAATTTACCCTTGAAGACATTCCAATCAGTGGCACAGGGTCCTTTCAAATTAGAATTTGTAACGATAGTGACGAAGCTAGAACCTATCATTTAAAAGGAAATTCTAATACAAATCTTGCTGGCGCCATTATCGAAGGTTTTGGCAATAATTTATTCAACACCAATGATCAAGGAATAGAATTTGAAGTGCCAGCCAATGATTGTTTGAATGCAGCAACATTATCTATTAAACAAGCCAATGTGAATACACTAAACTATGAAAATATAGAATTGTACTTGAATGTCGATTGTCAACCTGCATCAGCCCCAATAACCTCAAGTATATTCTTAAATGCATCATTTGCGGAAGTCACCTCCGTAAATGAATTGGATATAGAACCGCAAAATCTAACAGTTAGTCCAAATCCAAATAACGGTAATTTTGATGTACACTTAGAAGGTGCATTTAGGCAAGGGACATTGGTTTTGAGTGATTTGACGGGTAAGAGAGTCTATCAAACTCAAGTTTCTCAA
The DNA here is from genome assembly GCA_029212405.1 of Saprospiraceae bacterium. GTDB lineage: Bacteria > Bacteroidota > Bacteroidia > Chitinophagales > Saprospiraceae > CAJXUU01. The sequence continues at coordinate 71,325 of JARGNR010000010.1, read as the reverse complement.
GGGGAGGAATCAGTTCGTGTAAACCAAGATGAATTATCTCCTGGAGTATATATTTTATATTATAAAAGTGGAGCTCAATTGATAACCCAAAAACTTGTAATCAATAGGTGAAATCTGGATTGAGAATGGTTAAAATCGGTTTATGAGATGATATTAATTAAAAAAAGCATTCACTAAAAATTAAAATAATGAAATATTCATTTTTTATAGCGATGGTCTTATGTATTGCAATTATGAGCCCATTGTTATCACAACAATCTGTTACTTGGGATTCATACGGTGTAGGATTCAGCCTTCCCAATGATTTGAAGGTGACTACAAATAATGTAACAGAATTTATTGCGGAAAACGATGAGGTCTACCTACATGTCGCTCCATGGCAAGATGAAAATGTTGTACACAGTGATTTGGCACATGCTGTTGAAGAAGCAGCCAAAGTTTTTGAATTTGATGAAGTTACCAGTATTAGTGAGGCGAATATTAGCGACTTTGAAGGATATGCTGTACAAGGGAAAAAGGATGGTGTGAATGCAATGCTCGCCGTGTTATTGGACAGAGAGAGCAGCACTAATATTTCAGTTTCTATGGTGTATAGTAATGCACATTTGAGGACGATACAAAAAATATTTAGTAGCATTTATGCATATGACCCGTGATACAATCTGCGAGTTTAGAAAAATTTATGAGTAGAAAATAGGTCGATTTCGATTGATTTTTTTCTAGGATAGAATTTAAAGTTAAAGCCTTTAGTATTAACTATGCTAAGGGCTTTTAACATGTTTGAAAAATTGATTTTTAAAGAGTCACTTCAATGTCAATTGAACTTTTCTAAGCAAGTAAAGTCTTTTTTTAATCTGTAGAAAGCCATATTCGATCAAAATTATCATCTCTTTTATTGACCTCCATCCCTTCTTACTCTAAACAAACCGTTCTCTTATTCTTCTATACCGAACTATAATCAGACTGTACCTTAATCTAAACTTAAATAACAAAAAGCCATTATACCCCTATTATTGTTTTATAAATGTACGTAATAGACAAGTGATATGAAATAGAAATAGAAATGGGAATGAGATGTTGTGGAGCTAATGAGTAGTTTTAATTTTCAAAACCATTTTTCTACACTTATGCCTAAAAAGTGGTCAGTTATACATTTATATAATCAAAATAAATGGAATATTTTTTTTCTTGTATGAAGGAGATTAATTTTAAATTAAAACAACAGTATGAAAAATTTGACTTTTGTATGTATTGCAGCCCTCTGCTTCACTTTTGGCTTTTCTTCTTGTGGTGAAGATGAACAGGATATGATTGATTTCACGATCAAGCCGGGGCAAGGAATTGGAACTTTAAAAATTGGAGACCTGGGAAATAAGGTGGAGAGTGAATTGGGACAAGGTTTTGAAAAAATAGTTAATGTCGGCACTTCCGGAAATGCGACCTACAATTATTTTAATGACCCCAAAGGAATTGATATAATTTTTGGACAATATGGGTCAGGAGATTTGGATGTGGATACGCTACCCATCGAACGATTTTACTTGTTTGGTGATTTTGATGGGATGACAGCAGAGGGCATAAAAATAGGGAGTTCACAGGCAGAAGTCATTGCCGCCTATGGAGAGCCTGATGAGGTCGAATTTTCCTGGAGTATTTATAACATCGGATTGGTCGTTAATTATAACGACATGGATAGCGTTCGAAATATTATTGTAGAGAACATCTGATTTCAGTAGGATTGAATCGCCAGTGCATTACTGATTCCTGAGAATAAGAATAAGCAAATTATGGCAAATTTGCTGAGGGGCATGGTATATATGCAAGTACATTGGTTCTGACATTTATCATCGGAAATACTTCGTTTTTGGACCAAGCCAAAAATGAACACCCATTTTTCTTTCTTTTCTACATATTCCACCAAGTAATCAACTCTACTTGCGTTGAAACCCCGATTTTTTTATAGATATTCTTAATATGGTACTTTACGGTATTGATGGAAAGAAAAACGTTTTGAGTTACTTGTTCTCTGGTTTGCCCCATCACAAGCAATCGTAATATTTCTGTTTCTCTGTCGGAAAGAGATATTCCTTTGATTGTCAATTTCTGACTAAAGGAAGAGTGCTTTGAAGTTGCATTCAAGCCCAGGGTGATAGAACTGAGCAATTGTTCTTGACTAAAAGGTTTCACAATATACCCAACACTGTTGCATTTTTTGATTTTGTCCAAGGTACTTGCATCACTAAATGACGTAATGAAAATATAGGGAATACCATAGTTTTGGTCAATGTATTGGGCCAATTCTATGCCGTCAATTTCTCCACCCAAGTTGATGTCCAATAAAATAAGCTCAGGTCGAATCTGTTTCAATAGTAAAAGGGCTTGACCAGAAGTATATGCTACATCCAAAACCTTGTGATTGGCCAAGTTGCATATCTCCCTGATATCTTCAGAAATCAATAACTCATCTTCTATAATCAATATATCTGCCATAGTTTATTCGGTATCTTTAGGAATAGATAATTGAAGTCTGCAGACAGTGCCTCCATTATTGGTCATTGATACCTTACCATTGATGCGATGCGCAAAAGCAGTAACCAAGCGAGTTCCAAAACCACTTTGTTGCTCCGGAGCAGTATTCAACCCAATTCCATTGTCTTTTACTTCCAAAACATATTGATCCTCATCGATTTTTTGAAAGCTTAATAGGATTTGTCCCCTGTCAGTTTCGGAAAACGCATACTTGCACGCATTGGTGAGCCACTCATTAGTAATCAACCCGATAGGTACAACCGATTTGACATCCAAAGAAATTTCTTCTGAAATGTCCACGACCAATTCTACTTTGTCTTGGATCATATGCGATTGGACTACCTGCTGTGCAAGATCCTTGAGGTAAGTAGCCATATGTACAGAAGTAATGTCCTCTCCCTGGTACAAGTGTTGATGGATCAGGGCCATGGAGCGCACACGACTTTCACTGCTGGCCAATGCATTAGCAGCATTACCTGAGCTCGATCGAGTTTGTAGCCGCAAGAGACTGGAAATTACTTGCAGGTTATTTTTAACTCGATGATGAATCTCTTGTAGTAAGAGATTTTTTTGTTCCAAGTTTTTCTTGATGGTCTTATTATTTTCGGCAATTAATTGGTTTTTCTTTTTGAGTTGGTAAAAGAAAAAGCCTAAGATTCCAATACCAAGAATGGATAGCCCAATAATGCCGCGTTGATACCATAATTGCTTTTCATTGGCCTCTTGTATAACTTGTAGGTTTTGAATTTTTTGTTCTTTTTTCTCCGTTTCATATTTTGCCTCCAATTCTTGAACCTGCTGACTGACAGACTCATTCAGCATGGAATCAGCAAATGCAGCATAGTGTTCATGCTGTTGTAATGCAATGGAATTGTTCCCCAATTTCTTATGTGCTACATAGGCTTGATAATATCGCTCTTTTTGGTGTTCGACCGTATTCATGCTGGTATCCATCAATGCGATTTGATTGAGCGCTTTTCGAGGTTGCCCCATATTATTGTACAATTCTGCTAGTCCTATTGCGATGAAATTGAGCATGTTCGGATCGTCGAGCTTGTTTGCTCTGGCATAGGCTGATTGTAACAATGAAAGCGACTCCTCATATTTCTTTTGTTTGATCAATGCCGTAGCCAGATTGTATTCACCATAATATACAGCTCTTTTCAAATCATGGGTAAGAGCATAGTCTATATATTGCTTATAATAATAAATGGTGCTATCAACTACATTCATAGCTTCATAGACCAAGGCCGTATTGTTCAATACATTGGAATAGATATTTGGAGATGCGACACCCAAACCCAGTTGCATCGCTTCTTCTTGATGTTGCAATGCTTCTTCAAAACGATCGACCTCCATGAGCAATATCCCTTTCCGCGTCAACATATTTACATAGGTAGAGGTATCTCTTATTTTCTCATAAATATCAAGAGCCAAGGTGGTATAATACATCGCGGTATCCAATACACTTTGATCAAAATACAAATTACTAAGTGCATTATACACTGCACCTATTCTATTGCTATCTTTCTTTTGGATTTGATAGTCCAGGTAGTTTTTAAATTTCCCTGCACTATGATCATAATCTCCATCATATTTATGCAAGAGGCCATAGTAGTAGATATTGGCATCTCTGCGATAGTCCACATCATGAGAGTCGTACCATTCTTCAAGATGATCCAATAGCTCAAAGGCCAATGGTCGATTTTTATGTCTTAATGACCATATTTCATCGTGCAGATATTTGATATAAGCCGTATCTCCAGAAGTTTCATTTGCCACATTTAGCGTCGAATCCAAGGATTGGGAATTGATGGTCATTGGAATACCACTCAATAGTATAAGTCCAATACAAAACAGGACTAATTTATTCTTGTAAGGTAGATGTCTTGTCTTCAAGGTGTTTCATTTCGCTGATTAATAAAGATATAATGATTTTTAAGACTGTTACATCTTCTGCTTCTTCTTTCTGATCTTTCATACTGCAATGTCTATAAATCATACCTTAGAATAACTACCCTCGGAGGTAGTAATTCAATACACCTTCTTACCCATTTTTGTATCATCAAATAAAATGAAGTATGAAAAAGACACTTACAGTGATTGTCATTTTTATCATGATGGGTAATTCTCAAACGTTTGCTCAAAGCATAGGAATAGGAACAATATCCCCTCATCCCAGCGCTATCCTTCATGTTCAAAGTACAGATCAAGGATTACTTATACCTAAGTTGGATTCAATGCAAAGAAATCAAATTGTCAATCCTGCAGTTGGATTAATTGTATACGATGTTGATGTGAATGCCATTATGGTCTACCAACAAGGAAATTGGATTCGGATTATTGATCAATTGGACATTTCAAAAATAAAAAGGATTGTTGACGCAGATAATGATACAGGAATAAATGTAGAGAAGTCAGAAGATGATGATCAAATTCGATTTGATATTGAAAATCAAGAAGTAATGACATTAACAGCTAAGACATTGGAGTTGGATAGTCCTGGTAATAGCAGTTTTATTGGTGTCGATGCTGGTAGTCAGGACGATGGGACAAACAACGGTAATGTATTTGTTGGCAATAGCTCAGGAACATCGAATGAGAATGGAGACCAAAATACATTTTTGGGAAGGCGATCAGGGCATTCAAATATTGATGGAGGCGAAAATGTTTACCTGGGACACAACTCAGGTATGCTAGACAGCACTGGAAACAGAAATGTGTATGTAGGAAATAAATCTGGTGAAAATATCATTTCTGGAGAGGGAAATGTGTTTTTAGGGTATCGATCGGGAATGAATGCACAAGGAAGTAATCAATTGATTATCCATAATGATTCTGTATCCAATCCTCTTATTTATGGAAAATTTGATGCGTCGGAATTAACCATAAATGGAGAGACTTTTTTTAATGACACGGTTTCCATTAAAAATGGGTTGAATGTAGATGGAAGAGTGACAATCAATAATGCATATTCCTTACCAGAGACAGGAGGGATTGTTGGGTTTGTGCTTACCTTGGCCAATGATGGAACCACCTATTGGAGCTTGGATCAAACATCGGATGAAGATAATGATCCATTCAATGAAATAGAAACCTGGTCCTCCCTGTCTGGTATTCCAGTTGGATTTCAGGATAACATAGATAATTTTGAAGATGCAGATGCAGATCCCGACAATGAAATTCAAACCTTACTCATTGAGAATGATAGTTTGAAAATCACTTCAGGGAATGCCTTAGATCTGAGTTCACTTGGATTTGGATCGTCAATGCAGCTCACAGGTACTGGAGGAACAACAAAAGCTGAATTGAGTGGGAGTGTTTTGCCCAATTTTAGTCTTAAATATGATAACGTGTATAGGTATGGTTTCAAGGATGAGTATATAGAAATAATACATGCCAACAATAGTACATTATTTTCCCAAATTCCGATTAATTCGTCTCCAGAAAATGCAGTAACACTTGGATATTTGGCAGGACCGTCTGACTATGGTGTATCCATAGGTACGTTTGCAAACTTTCTAAGCGGTTCAAGCCATGAAAAAAGTGTTGCAATAGGTGATTCTACTTTATATTATGGAGGGAGTAAAAATGTAGCGATTGGAAGTAAAAGTTTAATGGGTACCTCATCTGCATTTCCATACGAATCTGTGGCTGTTGGGTATGAAGCAGGAATGAACTCTACAGGTCCTAACAATACTTTTATAGGACATGGATCGGGCAAAAAAATTACCAGTGGAGCACATAATATTGCAATTGGCGAAGCAATGCAAGGGGCATATGCGACTTCCACAACTTCTTCAGGATCAAGTAATATTGGGATGGGATTTTTGGCTTTGGATTACATTGCTCAAGGGACAGGAAATATTGCCATTGGATCCAGTTCGCTCTTTAAGAATACAGGTGGAGAATATAATATTGGAATGGGTACATTTTCATTATACAACAATACCCATGGAGATTTAAATATTGGTTTGGGAAAAGCATCTTTACATGCCAATGTTACGGGAAGTCACAATGTGGCAATAGGTGATTCTACATCGAGGAATAATGTGGTGGGGAACTATAATGTAGCGATAGGGAAGGCCGCTTTAGAATCAAATAACGCAGGGGCCAGAAATACAGCAATTGGAGCCTTTGCATTGGAGAATTATGGGTGTTTTAATAATAGTTTCCATATAGCAGCCAATGTAGCAGTGGGGTATGGAGCCATGCAAGATGCATCTGGGTCTTGTTCTTCAACAGGGGCTAGAGAAAATGTAGCGGTGGGAAATGCTGCGTTAAAGAACATCGCTTCAGGAGAACGGAATACTGCCATGGGGCATTTGGCAGGTTTTAATATTTTCAACTTTGATAAAAATGTATTTGCAGGCTATAAAGCAGGTTATAATATGAGTTCTTATGAAAACTCTGTGATCATTGGGGCACAAGCATGTGAAGATTGTGACGATGTCTTTCATTCGGGGGCAATTGCCATCGGGTATAAGGCGTCTCTAAGTGGAATCCAAAACAATACCATTGCTATTGGTAGAGAAGCAACCAATCAAAGTGTAGTAGGTGAAAATAATGTGTATTTAGGAGCATATACTTCCGCTTCAGCAAATGGGGATAATCAAATGGCCTTGGGCTATCAAGCTGCGGCAACAGCCAGTAATCAAGTGCGCATCGGTAATGCGGCAGTCTCATCTATAGGAGGTTTTAGTAATTGGACCAATATCAGTGATGGTCGATTCAAATCTAATGTGTCAGAGAGTGTGCCAGGTTTAAACTTTATCAATCAGCTCAGACCCGTTCAATATATTTTGAATAGAAATGAATTGCATAATGTAGTGAATGGGAAAGAAGGATTTGATTCGGACAATGATGTTCTACAAACAGGTTTTATTGCTCAGGAAGTGGAAGCATCAGCACAACAAATCGGATTTGATTTTAGTGGGGTGGATGCACCAAAAAATGAAAATGATGTGTATGGCCTTAAATATGCTGAATTTGTGGTGCCGTTGGTCAAGGCAGTACAAGAAATGTCGGATCAATTGTCAGCACAAAATGAACTGATAAAAACATTGGAAAAGAGGTTGGCAGCTCTGGAGGGACCGCAAAATTGAAACGATGACACTACTTAGAATCAATTCTCAGACTACTTTCCAGAAATATAGATAGTCAGGACATATTGACGAGCGCAAAATTACTGGCAAACAAATTCTCTATCACAGGCAATCAATTTTAGATTTCATTGAAAATAAAACCGAATCAAACAATGAGTGAAATTAAAGATAAAGTAGATGGTTTTAATGTAGGTTATATTATTCAGCAACAGAAATCTGAACTTTTTATCAGTTTGAAAATGTTCTAAATGAAGATGAATTACCTTTCTTTGATGCTTTTATAAAAGGTGGAAGTGCAACCAAGGAAGAACGGCTAAAATCATTTATACTTGGCAAGAAAAACGACTCACCTCTTTATGATTCACTTCGTAAAGATGATTTGGATATTGATATGTAAATCCTTTTTAACAGAAACTATAGTCTATGAGCGATCCTAAAAAACATCATTATCTGCATTTTTGCTCTTAAGATTAAGAAGCCATGGAAAGAACAAGTCAAATCATATTATCCCTCTCAGATTGGATATAGGAAAGATATTTTCTTAAACATAATTGGAAAAGTGTTCTTTTTAAGAATAATGGTGCCAGCATTGCCAGAATAAAAAAAAAGCATAAAGGTCTATGATATAATTGGTTAATCGTGAGAGAGATTATATTACTTGTAAATTCTTTATCATGGTGTATGTCTTTTTTTGATATCAAAATAAAAAGAGATTCGAATCGTAAGATCCGAACCTCTACTAATTTAAACTATTGAACTTTTATATACTATTCATCAAGCACATAGTATCCCATTCTAACTGTATCTCTTCGTTCATGTGTCAAAATAATACCAAAATCTTCTCTTAGGGCATATTGTAATTGAGATGACTCAATCTCTCTATATTTATTATAGTTGTAAACAAAGTGTAGTTTAACATTTTTCAGGAAATCCTGATCATAATAGTTTATATCAGGATTAAGTTCAACTCTAATAAATCCTAGGGGATCAATCCCCTGTTCATAGAATATCCAGCCTAGTGAATTAGCAATTGTACAACCCATACAATGAAAATCCCAACCAATATTCTTGAAAGCTAAATCCACATTTGGGTCATTGTGAACAGTCAATAAATGTAAAGAGTCTGGATGTATTGAATATGTAAATGCGTCATTCAAATAGAAAGAATCTATTCTAGTCAATTTATATTTTTGCATTAAATGTTCTGCCATCCTATTTTTTGCCCAAATTGTATCTATGCACCCTTCAATTATATAAAAAGCTCTGATCTTGGATTTGTTTTTTGGATTAGAAATGACTCGAATTCCACCGCTTACAGTGTCTTCTTCGAAATAAGTTCTTGGCGGTTCACTGTAATTACTATTTATTGGACTATTCGGAGTACTATTAAAAGCAAGACTTTCTATTACTCTTGGTAAATAGTATTCAAATTCAGAACCAAAAGTTTTGGCGGTCAAATCTGATCCTTGAATTCTATTCTCTTCTTTAATCAAAATACATTCATTCTTATCGGCAGTAATCATGAACTTAGGAGAACAAGAAATGACAATCACAATGAATATATTTAATAGCAGATACCTAGGTTTCATTTTATTCATATTATAAACAGTCTGTAAAATCATTAGCCTGTACATTTCTCCAAACCGTACCGCAATTATTTGTGTAATAATTTGTATTGAACTTTTATAAATTATTCATCAAGATTATAAACACCCATTCTAACTGTATCAGTGCGTTCATGTGTCAACATAATCCCATATTTATTTCTTAATGTAGATATAACTTCATCAATCTCTACATCTTTATATGCTTTGAAATAATATGAGAAATCAAACTTTTCTTTTGTTAGGAATTCAGTATCAAAGAAAGTTTGATCATGATTTAATTCGTATCTTTTTATTCCTCGAAATTTGTATCCACGCTCATCAAGAATGCCAGAAATAAATAATGAAAAATTACAACCAAGGCATTCATAAAATCCCCTAGATTTTTTTAAGCCTACAATAATATTTAAATCTTCATGTGATTTAAGTAATTGAATGGAATCAAGATTGAACGAATAAGTAAAGATATCATTAATGAAAAATGAATCTTGTCTACTTAATTGATATTTACGCAATAAGTGATCTGCCATTTTCTTTTTTGCCCAAGTTGTGTCTGTGCATCCTTTAATTTTATATCCACCTCTTAGTAATGATTTTGCTTGTGGATTATTGACCATTTTTATATTTCCAGTTAATGAATCTAATTCTGCATATTGAGGAAGTGGTTCTTTATAATTTGATATAACATTTCTATTATTGTACAATAATTCTTCAATTGCTATTGGTATATAGTTATTGTTATTATAAGACATAAAAGCTTTTGCCTTTTTATTATTTCCAATTATTTCATTTTTCTCAGGATTAAATGTACACGATACGATGCTTTTAGTTGTAGCACAACTGTAACATGTAATAACAAATATTACTAACATTATACGATAGTACTTATTGACAATCTGCACCATTGTTCATAGATATAAAATTATTAGTAAATACAGGAAAAGTTGTATTGCATCTTGCTGTATATGCTGCTGGTTCATTTGTAACATTGGCTGAAGCCGATCCTCCATAGCCATGTGAAACACAATCTGCACTTTTTGCTGATATATTTCTTAATAGGATTCCTTGAAATGTATCTGGATCCGTTAAATCTTCATAGAAAAGTTCATTTTGCATCAAAATTCTAATTTGTTCGATAGTTTCATTTATTGCTAGTGTCATTAAGTTTGCAACATTTGAAACTGGACAATTATTATTCAATACATCTTTATCCACTAATAATACCAAATTACCAATAGGTACTGTTTGTGTAACACTAAGTATATTTATTACATCAAATCTAAGTCCTGAAATTCCTCCTGTAAAATGTATGCCATCTCCTGCATCTTGAATATCAAATATGGTTGCACACAGTATAGAGCCTACAGTCAAAGTATGGGATTTGTTTGTTTCGCGGGTTCATTGATAATTCCAAAATATGAATTAAAGCTTTCTATGAAAGATGCAAGATTACATTCAGACATATTATCTGTTATTTGATTTAGTTCATTTAGACTCCCACAACCTGTAGAATAATTATCAACCATATTATTATATGCTGTTATTAATCCATCTGAAGATGCATTATTGATTCCCTCAAGAAGAGCAGAACTTGTCAAATTTCCATTGTTTTTTGCGCAGACCGAAGATAAGATATTTTCCATAAAGCTACTGTTGGAATTACATGGATCTAACAAATGATCATGGTCTGTTATTAATCTATGAATCAGTTTGGCATCACTTTCATTATCTCCTGTAACTATACAGTCACAATGCACTGGGTATGAATCACATAGTTTTTCTATTGATGTTCTGTTATCAATTGGGTCTGTATCATTGTCATTATTTTCATCTGTTCCATCTCCAATCGGATCAGGTCTTGGCCCTCCATTTGGATCACTATCATTAATTGGAGGAGTCCAACTACCTGGGTTATCTCCAGGGTATCCATCGTTACATCCAACTTGAATTGTTTCTGTCCATTGATTACAACTTGTATATAAATAAGTCGTAGTTCCATCGCCAGAAACAGAATAGTAATCTGTACATTCTTCCATTAAAACATGAGCCAGACAATCTCGAGTACCATCTATTTGAATTGGTTTCAATCCATCTTCCTCTATCTGATCTGCTATTTCTTCAAATAATTTTTCTGTTATGTCACAATCAAGTTCTCCAAAGATGGTTTGTGTTAGTACAACATTGTGTGTTATAGCAATAAGATTCGATAGAGGTAAATCATAATCTGAACTAAGTACTTCTTCCCTTGTATATAGTCCATATTCTACTGAGCCATCTGACCTAATAGCAGAAGTCAAGACAGCGGAAAGAAAATTATCTGTAGAAAGAGAGAAACTTATTCTGAAAACTTCGAAAATGTATTTCATTTTAATCGGTCTTGAAAGGGATTTTGGTATCTTCCCTCAATGTCCAACTATTACCTAATCATCAATCCTATGAGTGGCCAAAAAAAAGGCCCTTCTATTCTAAAAAAAATCAGAGGATTATTCGAAGAAGCCGGTATTGATTTGGAAGTAGACCTTTCTACCCATAAAAATCACCCGTATGAACTGGCCAATACGAAGAATCTTGATGATTTAGAGGCAATTTGTATTGTCGGTGGAGACGGAACCTTTCACGAAGTAATCAATGGAGTTCTTCAAAGAAAGGATGGAAAAAGACTCCCAATTGGATTCATTCCTGGAGGTACTGGCAATTCTTTGATGCATGATTTAGACTGTTTGGATCCAGTAAAAGCTGTCCAAAAAATTCTTTCGAATAAGAGAGGAAAGATGGATATTTTTGAAGTTGTTTCAGAGACTGAAAAGATATTTAGTTTTAATATTTTGGGATGGGGCATGCCATCATTAATCAATTTGAGGGCAGAAAAACTCAGAGCTTTAGGGGGTATTCGATATGACGTAGCCTCATTGATAGAGTTAATGATCAACAAGACTACGAAGGTAAAAATTGAAATCGATGATTTGTCGATTGAAGATGACGTAGCATTATTTTTGGCGTGCAATACCAAGTATACCGGCAACGGAATGAAAATGGCTCCACAGGCAGAATTCGATGATGGATTGTTAGACATTTTTGTAGTGCGAAAGGCTTCAAGGTTGCGATTATTATCCCTTTTTCTCAAAGTATTTAAAGGCAAACATATAGGTGATCCCGTGATTGAGCATTATCGCGCCAAATCGTTTTCGATTGAAAGTTCAACCAAAGATCCCTTGAACATTGATGGACAGAATGTTGGACTTACTCCAATCAGGGCGAAGATTCTAGATGAGCAGTTGGATGTTTTTATTTAATTGGTTTCTAAATCAAAACCTGATGAACCAGAATTGCCCTGAATGGCATTTATTGATGGCAAACTATCAACGGCATGTTCACTTCGGGTGATCCATGAATTACTCTATATAGTCTGCTACTTACCCAACTGCACCGCCTTCTGCATCAATTCATATCGCTTGTCCCATGCAGGTCCATTTTGATTTAATCCATCATCAATGTGCACCGGATCTTTTTCTGAAAAATTACCTCCCCAGCGCAAGGCAGGATCATCGATAATTGAGGTCAGAAACTGTCGTACAGGTGCGGGAACATCTGGGTATTTTGTCAATACTTTGGAATTGGCAAATCCCCCATTTCCATATTTTATATTCATATCTATTCCATGACCGGCAAGATGATTGGACCGAGTTGCCGGTGTTACGATGGCACCGGCTACATTAGTAGTTGTTCGAAAAGAGCTGGTTACATAAATGAAGACTTGAGCCTGTTCCGCATACGTGTTTATTTTTTCCAGCATCGGTTTGAATTGAACGTCTGCACGACAAGGATTTCCTACAAAACGAGTACCTTGATATAGAATGAGAGGGGAAGATGCATTGGGTAGATTATTTGCAGCCAATGTAGACCAATCCTTTCCATAGAAAAGATCGATTTCTTTCAGGAGGAGATTAATTAGAGGTCGGCTGAGCCAATCGCCGTCCGAGTCGATATTGTTGTCTTTAGCAAATGCAATAAATGCTTTAGTTGTTTCAGGGCCATAGAGCCCATCTTCTTCTAACAGATCACCACTTGGGGCTTCTCTATAGCCCAGTGTATTGAGCAGCGTTTGAATGGCAATGATACTCATCTTAGTCCCCTTTGAGATAAATTTTCGTGTTCTCAAATCCGAATTGTGAATTTCCCAAAGTAGATACATACTTGGTAGAAAGTCATGCCTACGAACGAGTATTTTAGCTAGCTCATTCGTGACCTTACTCCCGTCAGTATCTAAACCATTTTTTTTTGCAAATGCGACGAGTGCGGCTTGAGTAGCATTTCCGTATTGACCATCTGCTTGGTATTGATCCCATTTTAACTGTTTTTCAAATCCCAGTTCGAACAATGTTCGTTGAAGATCAGTAACAAGGTTTTTATGACTTGTTCCTTTAAATAATTTTGTACTAACATCGCCATCATTAATGGCAGAGGATAATAGTGAGGTACATTCCATGGCTTTTTTTGGTGGTTATTTATCTTCAAAATAAGAACATTTAATGAATATGGAAAATATCACTAGACAGGATTTTTCCTGAGAATAGAAAAGCCAATTTTATTCTATTCTAAATAACTATTTTTTTGACCTTTTTGATGTGTTATTCAAACTCCAATCGTATGGGAGATAAGAAATTTTTGCATCTGCATTTATATTGGAATGATACGCAGAAAGAAAGGAATGAAGAGATTCTTTTTTTGTGAAATCTCCCGCAAACCAGTTGAATATTTTAGAAAGTTGTATGCTAGTATCTGTGATTACATTTTTATTCGGATCATTTATAAATACGTTAGCCTGATCCTCTAACTGAAATTCCAAATATTTGGGAAGATAGGCTTCATTTCTAAGTACAGGGCATGAAGTAGATGCACAATTAATGGCAAAGTGTATGCGGGGTTCGTCAAATTGTTTTCGCAGGATTTCATGTTCGATGGTATTAAGATCAAAAGGTACACCTCCAATCGTAAAAAACTTGATGTCCCATGGTGAATTGATCATTGGTAACCCATCTGCTATATCTTTGATGCTTTTAACAGGGTAATGGTCCAAAATGAGACGAATCGTAAATGCATTATACGCATTGATCCAATAGGCAAGCGATTCTTCTTTTGACCAATTTTGGGCCGGAGGGTTTTGAGAAATCATTTGGAGATAAGATGTTAAATACGATTTGTTCTTTGTGATACCTCGATAATCTACCTTACCATCACTTTTGACATGTTTCTGCATAAGATAGGCCCAGTCACTATGATCTATCGTTTTTAATGGGCTTGGAATGATGGCCTCCAGATTCACTTTATCCCCTTTTGCACTTTTGACCTTCGAGAGAATTTCTAGACCTAATTCATTGATATTTTTTCCAGAAGAAATCATATAAACAAGTACTAAGATACCCATCGTGACAATGCCGTAGCCAATGTATTTTAAACTCTGCACAATTTTAATTTTTCAATTAGTTTGCCTTTGAAGAAACGTATTTATGTTTTGTATTGCATTTCGGACACGTCAGATATTCCCCTTCCCTCTTGAGCTGTATTCCCGTTATTCCAGTTTCAATGTATTGTTGGACAAATGCTTTTTGGTGTTGTTTATCTTTGTTGATGTTTGCCTTGGTTTGATCCTTTTGATAGGCTACATATTCATCATTGTACTCTTGTTTACCCCAGCAATTTGGACACGCACCCACTTCTAGCAATTCTTCTTCTGAGAGCTCAATTTTATTTTTACCACCAAATAGGTTTTTAAAGAAATTCATATGTTCAAAGTTCGATTAGTTAAAAAAATGTTTCGCAATTAAGAGCTGCAAGATAACATAGAACAACCAACTTTATGTCTTGCCCATTCCGGTCTTTTCGCAAACCATTTTTCATTGCTTGGTTGGTCTTCATACGGACGTTTAAGAATCTGGTGTAATTCTTCAATAATGGTATAATCACCCTTGTCCGCAGCATCAATAGCCAACTGTGCCATATAATTACGTAAGACATATTTGGGGTTTGTTTTATTCATCAATGCCTTACGATCTAAATCTGAAAAAGAGTCACGATTTATCCGTTGGATGTAGTCTGAAAGCCATTCTTTCCATTGATCTTGATACTGGTCATCCATCAGTTCAGGTTGATAGAAAGCATCTCTTATTTTTTTAAGTGCAATCTCTTGGTCATCTTCTTTGACTAGGTCAGCTAACTTTCTAAAAAAAATGGTCATATCTGTTTCTGTCAAGGATAGCGTCTCTTCTAATTGCTCAATCAATTTCGCATCCTCCGTGTCTTCTATTTGAAGACCCAACTTTGAACGCATCATTTCTTGATACGCTACCGTGAAATCCTCAATGTATCGTTTAAGGGCATCTTCCAAGGGCTTTGCTTCTCCAATTAATGGAAATAATGCATTGGCTAATTGGAATAGATTCCATTGTGCGATTCCAGGTTGATTGCCAAACCGATATCTCTTTTGTTGTCTATCCGTCGTATTAGGAGTCCAATCTTTATTATAATCTTCCAACCAGCCATATGGTCCATAATCAATGGTTTGTCCTAATATCGACATGTTGTCTGTATTCATCACACCATGTACAAATCCTACTCGTTGCCAATGAACAACCATATGCAACGTACGATCGAGTACGGCATTAAAAAAAGCAATGTATTTCTCTTTTCCTTCTGATTTGATCTCAGGATAAAAATACTTAATGGTATAGTCTGTTAGTGCCTTCAGTGTAACATCGTCTTTTCTGCTGGCAAATATTTGAAAATTACCAAATCGAATGAATGATTCGGCTACTCGACATACAACCGCTCCTTTTTCATATTCGGGATTACCGTCGTACATGACATCTCTCATGACTTGATCTCCGGTGAGACATAAAGACAAAGATCGAGTAGTGGGTACGCCTAAATGGAACATGGCTTCACTACACAAATGCTCCCTAATTGAAGATCTTAGAACTGCCAAACCATCCGCGGTTCTGGAATAAGGGGTTTCGCCTGCCCCTTTTAATTGCAATGCCCATCGTTGATTGTTGTGGACTACTTCTCCCAGATTGATGGCTCGACCATCTCCCAATTGACCCGCCCATGAACCGAATTGATGCCCTCCATAACACATGGCATAAGGTTGGGTTCCTTTCATAACCAAGGCACCTGAAAATATGCCTTTAAATTGGGGTTGTTTGAGCTCGAATGATTCTATACCTATAGCTTCAGCCATTTCTTTTGAAACGTGGACAACCGAGGGGTTAGAAGGAATTCTAGGTGTTACAAATGAATAGCATGCTTGCAAAACTTGTCTTCTTGTATTTGAAGTGTTTTTATCTGCAGGTAATTCTTTATTGAATGTATCTTGAATAGTTAACATCATTAAAATAGTGTGAATTGTGTGAATCTCATAGGCCAACTCTAAGTTAAAATCGTTTTCTGCAATTTTTGAATTATGATTTCTGCAATTTCTTCAGGTTGCTCTTCCTGTATGAAATGTTTTGCATCAATTAGGTGAATATCATCTTGTGAAACAGTAAAGTTTAATTTCACATGCTCTTCATTGCCCTCCCATCTCAATACATCATCCCATTTTCCCCAAATTACAGTTAAAGGAATTTTGAGAGATTGATGCAAAGGGCTATAGTCTTTTATTTGCTTACAAGTTTGCGTAAAAAAATAGTACAATGCAAGATGACCTTTGCCTTTTAATGGCACTTTGTATCCTTCCAACATATCACTAGATATTTTGTTTTTGTGGTGAATGCCATTTTTAAAGGTAGGGTCTATTGAAATTTTTTGGGTGAATTTAGAATAGCTATACAAACGTGTAAATAATTTTGCAATTATACCTTTTTCAAATTTTATCGGAGGTTTGAATCCAGTTTGATAAATGATGGTATTCAACATAAAAAGGTTTTTAACTTTCGTCTGATCTTGCTCTAACATGGCCCATGTCCATAGTCCACCTCCATCATGAAATACGTGAGACCAAGAACCAACTTCTAGGTGAGCCATCATTCTCAAAATGCGTTCTCCCATTTTAAAATCAGAGTACAATTCATACCCCTCTGGCTTGTCGCTGCTGCCATAGCCCAGCATATCAGGTGCGATCACTCTATATCCTTTCTGAAGTAGTATCGGAATAATTTTTCGATACAACCAAGATGAAGTGGGGACCCCATGTAGAAGTAAAATGCATTCCCCTTGTCCTTCATCAAAATAGGCCATCTTCCCCTCTTGACTTTCAAAGTACAATAGGTTTGACTGATATTGGGAATAGGTTGAAAACATGTGTCAATAATTTAGTACCAACTTCTTACGGGTATTCAGATTTATGCTATCAATATAAGCAAATTCGTTGGTAACTCATCGGAATGTATACTGATTTGAAGGAGACATCATAAATGATGTATACCTTAGATATTACCATTCACCTATTGATTTCAAATAATAGATTTTGGCAACAGTGAAATACACACAAAATACTAGCAAAATATAGCTCAAAGGAATTCCACTACTTGTTTTTGGCCCAATGAATTTACCAAAAAGTTCAAACATTGACCCGTTTATTGCCATTGTCATTGGCATGAATAAGGCAATGGCAAATCCTTGTTCTGAATAGCGATAGGGTATAATGTGGTTCAATAAGATCAATGTAAAACAAACAAATCCAATATAACAAAAAGGAATCGTCATGATTTCAGGACAGGCATGTGTTTTAGTATATTCTTCTTGTATCAACCCGTAGGAGGCATACATGGCATAGAGAGCAACAATCACAATGGACCAGTACCAAAATGTTTTCATATTGATCATTTGAAACTCAATTTCACGAGTAATTTAATTTTAAAAAGAAATAAATTTTCTTTCTTCAATATTGAACCTCTATACGTAAGTTGTTTGTATAGAAAATCTTTTCTAAAGCTAAATAGAATACTTGATTTTTGGTCGAATATTAGACCTTCGCTTATATTTTAAATATCAATTCGTGATTTACCTCGATAGGTCTATTCTACTCAGATAGAAAGTCAAATCGCATCAATTTGGGAACCAGTCCTCTGCCTTCATTACTTATATACAGTGAATTGTTTTCACCAAAACAAATGCCTTCTGGCTGCGCGAAGTACGTATCATCCAGAAATTCAATGTGGTGGATTTTGCCATCTATATCTGCGGTAATTAGTAATTTACCAACACTTGAAATCAAATAGTATAGCGCTTCGTCAGATTGATAAGCAATGCCAGAAGGTGAAAAATTCTTTGCTCGTTTTTTATATTTTTTCATTCTGGATTTACTGTATGAATGTTCGTTCTGCTCCAGATATTCAAGCAAGGCTTCATCATGAATACTTAATATCGGTTCTTCGATCAAAGTTTTATTTTCAATTGACCAACCATATACGTTTTTGATTTTCTTTGTTTTTTGAAAAGAAACAGATAGAGTAGGAGCTCCTTTACAAGCTAATAAAAGCAGCTTTCGATTTGCATCGTAGCCCAATCCTTCCACATCATTGAGCGTCTTTAATTTGGTTTTGAATTTTTCAGTCGTTCCAGTGGATTTTTCTATTGCAGTGATGTTTCCATTTGCCGTAACGGTATAAATGATGCCTTCATCACTAATTTCAACTCCCTCATAATCTCCTTTTTTACCAAATTTCTTTTTTTCGATAATTTTTCCATCTGTAGGATTTAAGGTATACAAATCTCCTTTTTCATCATTCACCGTATACAGAACTTTTTTACCGACATCGTAGGTCAAAGCGGATATCTCCATTAATTCAGCTGGTAAAACGGAGGTATTAGAGGGTCTCGACAGATCGTAGTTAAATGTTTTCGATTGGGAATAACTCGAAGTACTGTCCGTAAAATCTTTGGAATGATAGACCATTTCAATCGAAGCAGTATCTATTGGCATTGAGTCCAATGATAATGGACCTTTTTCTTCTATTGGTGCAGGATTTTGAGGTGTTGCTGTCTTAGCATTTTGTGCACAAGAGGACATCATTGTCCATAAGAAGAGCATACTTATTGTTATCGTAAAAAATTGTCCCATGTTTATATTGTCTGTGCTAGAAATCAAATCCAATCTGGAATTTTGAATAGGTAAAGTCATCTTCTGGTCTTGCAAATAAAAATGATATCGTATAATCTTTAAAGCCAGGAGCAAAGAAAATTCCACCGCCATAACTATTGTTCCACTTCCCATCACTGAATTCAGAACGCTCGTTCCATACTTTGCCTCCGTCATAAAAACCAAATACCCCAACTACAAATTGGATCAATGGCGTTTTGATCGTTCCCAGAATTACGCGTGCTTCACTGTTGTATAACATCGCATATTTGTCAATAAATCGATTTCTTGTATATCCCCTAAAATGGGTTTGACTACCCAGTTTGCTCAAATGGTAAAAGGCTGAAGTTCCGTTGGCTTGATTGTAATGCAACGAGCCAATTAGTGTTGTCTTAAGGCCCAGGTCAAAGGTCTTAAAATATGAAAATCGAGTGTTGAAATTCGAAGATAGCTTTCCGTCCATATTGGTTCTACCTTCTAGTGAAATACTGAATTGAGCTCCATCCTCAGGATATAGTGAATTATTGGTAAAGTCCAAATCCAAGGCAGATTTTAGCGAAAAGAAGGACTGTTTT
Source organism: Saprospiraceae bacterium (assembly GCA_029212405.1). Classification (GTDB taxonomy): domain Bacteria; phylum Bacteroidota; class Bacteroidia; order Chitinophagales; family Saprospiraceae; genus CAJXUU01. Next base: position 51,434 of record JARGNR010000010.1, on the reverse strand, counting down.
CCATATCCATTCAAGGTAGTATCAAGCGCTGCAATATCATCCCGATTGGTAACATCATGGTTTTCGAAAAGAATTCGATTGTACCAGGTACTTTTTTGAGCAAAAGTAGTTTCCAATCCCGCTTCAACATCAACAATGTCGTAATCAATACTGTTGAGTTCCCTTCTATTTTCTCGATCAAATTTTGTGTCATTCCCTATGCCGTAGAAGAATGGAAATTTATCATAAAAAGAAGAATATCTGCTGCGTAATTGTAGATCTGTTTTTCCGATAAAATGTCTGAATTTAAATCCTCCTGTGATGCTGTGTGCTTTTAATTCCGGATAATAGACGCCTCCAAATGTCCATTTTTTAGCGTATCCTGGTTTGTTGAACCCTCGAACGATATAGGTCGCATTTCCTCCAATCCCGAAACCATTTCCTGAACTATTTCTGATCGTAATAATAGGAATCAACCAATTGTAATCAAATGCATAAGGGTCATAATGGGCAGGTTGACTGGGGCGTTTGATCACCGTTTCATTGCTTGAAGTGATACTATCCTCTTTAAAAGTATCGTAAACCTGGGTAAGTCTTCCCTTGCCACTTACTTGGGATACATCCCGAATTTGATCTTTATCACTCCCTCCCAATATTCGTACTTTAATTGATTTTTTTACATCCCCTGATACGTCAAATTTATCTTTACCATCCAATCCAAAACAATAAATTTTTTGAACAATTTCGGGTTGTAGAATCCGCTGATAATACTGTGGTCCTCGACTTCCATCTTTTTTCTGATCATAGATTCTTACACGTACTTTTCCATCCTCTTGGCGGTGGATTTCAAACCAATCACTTTTATTGGTTCCTGTGATATATACATCCCGGTTGAGCTCTTTGTAATAGGCTTGGATGAATTGAGAAAGGTCTGTTCTCCGAGAAATCAATTTTTCTTCGATCTCTTTTGCATGAAAGTCATATACTTCTCCTGGAATTTGTAGGACCGCATCATGAATAACCTCATCTGTTAATTGACTTTGTAGGTATTGAGCCGCTTGCAACCAGATATCCAGACTGACTTCACCTGCAAGTTCACGATCCAAAAAACGAGCCTTGAAATTAAGATGTCTCATGTTGCCAAAATGATATCCAAAATCTTCGGCATTGCTGACAGCATAATCTGCAATATTGGGAATGAAACCTGACCATTTAGAAAATACATGGTCTCTGTCTTTTGGGATGGGTTTATAAATTTTGTAATCCCCTTCCTTGAACATGGCCCACTTCCAATTGTCTTCGTGCCGATCCCAATCACCCAACCACATATCCATTAATCTGGCTTTGGCATAGGCCATGGGGTCAATTTTATTTTTATATGATTTACGCAATGAAATAAACATGTCATAACTGGAAACAACTTTATCTGCACCATAAAAGCCTTCCCTGTTTTTTTTCTTTCCTGATGGTTTCTCTTCCAGAGTGCCTATTTTTCCAATAAAAGAATGATATTTTTCCTCTAGATCGGGGTGTCTTTCCAATATAAATAATTCCGGTTTAATGTGAATAATATCTGTTGCGTCCAGAAGTTTGTTGGCAACCAATGGACCATAAGGGTGCATCGTTGTTATCATTTCTTGAACAATAACTCTATAGATGGATTCTCGGATGATGTCTGAAAGACTTTTTTCTGGCTGCTTGTCCAAAACTCGGAAAGCATATTTTTTACCATTTTTACTCTTAAACTTAATGCTCATGGTTTGCAGTCCGCCTCCAATAGCATACGGCCGTAAACCTCCATCATATTCATCAATTTTCAGTAATGGGGCAGTGACTGGAGTAGACCATTCTTCTCGATACCCACTTCCATAGATAAATCGAGTCATTGCACTGGCATCGTATTTTTCACTTGCTTTTACCGTTGATTTTACCTCTGAAAGTTGATTTTCTTTTTGAGTTATTGGCTCTTTCTTTGTTGATTTGAATACATTGCTAATAACATGCTCTGTCGTTTCTGAATGAAAAGAAAACTCCCATCCATTTGGGGTTGACTTTAACTGTAATAGATTTGGCTCTTTAGAAAGAAACGATGTTTGGTCGTTTTTTGAAGATTTATTTCGAATACTGCTACTGTTTACATTGATATGGGTAATCGACTCATGATGGATTACGTGATTGATATGATCGTGGCCAGAAATGATACATAGTTTATCAAATTTTTCAGTGATTTTTGAAAGAAATGAGATGTATCTATGATATCCTTTGGAGGCAAAATCCTGTTTGTTACCAATGTTCTTTCGGAATGATTGATACATTTGACCATAAAATGGGATGAAACTATACCATCCCAGACCCTTTCCTGCAATTTCAGAAATAGATTCAATTCCATGGTGAGCAACAATTATTTTATTCCACTCTTTATAATCCTCTAAAATATCTTCAAGCCCTTCAAGTAAATGAATTTCATTGAAAAAATCACAATCGTAATTGAGTGCCTTGAACTTATATTCTCGATCTATAAACCAATTGGAGTTCAATGTAATCATTACATGTTGATCATCCAATTCTTGAACAAAAGGATCAGGACATATTCTTGATTTTTTATATTTAAATTGTCCTTTTTTAGGCTTTACTAATTGATTGATGTCTCGATCACCAATAACCGTTTTTAATGTATGATCTGGGTAGGTAGTAACTATATTTTGTAATAATTGGGCACCATTATCCCCCAAAGAAACTAATGTCACATCAGTGTCAAGTGGATGTGGCATGTTTTTTATAAACTTGGAATCATCTGTACCATTGGAAAAGAACAAGAAATCTGCGCTTTGTTGGCCGAATAGAATACTTTGAGAATATAAGAAGGCAAAAAGTATAAAATATTTGTTTTTCATGAATAAGATTCATTAAGGTTTAGTAGACGAGATGGCAAATTGCAAATAAAATAACTGAAATTATGACTCCATAAAGAAATATTAAATAGGAATTTCTTATTAGTCGATATTTACGAGCTAATGTGACACCTACATTGTGAATATCCGTTAAAATAGAAGAGTAAAGTGTTTTTCCATCTTCTACAACAGACATAACGGATTGGGTATATTCATCCATACCCATATGGGTAAAACATTGACCAATAAGCTTGTTTTTCTTCTTCTCGTTTTTGATGTAATACATTTGGTTTTAGTTCGATGCTTACAGTTGAAATAATTAACCCATTTTTGGTTTATAATAGATATTGTTTCTTTTGTGTTCTTAACGTACCAAGACTTACGAATTCACACGATAGAATCGAGAATAGATTTTGCATCTAAAGTAAACCCTTAAAAGTAATTTTAAAATCCTATGTAAACACAGTAAAACGTTGAGATTATACAAGATAGTATCCTTTTCATTTTTCATGCTCAATATCAGACTCTAGAATTGAATGAAAGGTTGTATTCCTAACATTTAATGAAGTTTTCTTTGTATTTTTGGATACACAGATAAACAATTTTTAGTTGATGATGAATAATTACAGACCTTTGGTAAATCGAAATATTTTGATAGGTATATTTCTATTGGGGTTTATCTATATTTCTTCTGCTCAAAGAGGACATACAAAAAAAGTACATAAAAGATTTTCTGCAGGGATTATAGGAGGTCTTACATTTTCACAACTGGATGGGGACAATTATACAGGATATGATTATTCTAGCATCTTTGGTGGATTAAAGGTGTCTGCATTTATTAACGAAAAACTGAGTTTTGATGTGAATTTTTTATTGATTCGTAAGGGAGCCAGCATTGAAGAAGAAGAAATTGAATTTAGAGTATCTTATCCTAAAAGCAGATTCATCCATTTAGATTATGCAGAAATTCCATTGATGCTATCACTCAAACCTCATGGGGCTAAATCTAAACTATACTTTGAGGGCGGAATTGCTTTGAGTCGATTGATTGATCTAAGAATTCAAGAAAACGTGAGAGACTTTACTGATGTTTCATTTGCTCAAATTGAACCTGAAATAAAATCAACAGATGTATCAGCAGTGGTCGGAATTGGAACCAAAATCGCCAATAACATCGCTATTGGTACCAGATTCTCCTATGGGCTGAATAAAATCTATATCAATAATAATCCGATTTATAAAGAGACAATTTATCAAATTATTCCTACTCAAGTTTTCTTTTTAAGGAACTACTACATTTCAGCCAATCTGGTAATCAATGTTTTTTAATAATTAATTTCTTGATTTAATAGCGAATACGTTACACTTCCCAATTGATGTACTAATGTACGTTCGGGTTTAAACTCTTCTGTCAAAATTAGCCGAGTTCCATTATCAGAACATTCCCATTTGTATACATTCCTACCAAATGTATAGATGCAGTCAACATTGGGAGGGCAATAGTCTTTAGTTTGATTAAATATAATCAGAGAATCCGTTACCATAAATTCTCCTTCTTCAGAGCCTACATGAAATTTATCGCATCCCAATAACAATTCAAATTCAAAAGTATCTTGGGAAAGAGTGATAATAGTGTCTTCGCCAGCTATTCTGGATACGGTTTTACGCTCTGTTATTATTTTTGCCTTGCCTTTATAATCAAAACAGTTGCAATCGAATGTATCTGTACACGAAGACAGGATTAAAAGGAGGAGAATAGAAAGAGAGGCTATATTTGATTTCATATCTCTTTAATGGTTTATAGTAGTATTTGTATAGACCTCAAATTCATGAATTATGGTTGGGGATTCATTGAAATAGCAATTGCTCTTATGGTTTTAATCAACGTTTGAATATGTTCAGAATTAGTAAGTGCATTGATCACCGTTAATCGTAAATATCGAATGCCCTTAATTTCTGTAGAGGTAATGTAGAATTGTCCACTTTTAACCAACTCATTTCTGATTTTTAATTGGAATTCATTGGTATCTGGTCCAGCTTTATATCTAAAACAAAGAATATTTGATTCTGGATAATAGGGGCATTCAAAATCTGATGCATTGGATATAATAGAATAAAATTCTTTGGTGACATCGTATTGACGGTCAATATAGTTGGCCAACCCTTTTTCACCTTCGGCTGCTAAGACCCAGAATAATTTAGTGCCAATTCCAGATTTGGTACATTCTATCGTATATGGCATCAAATCAAATCCTGGCTTTTCTTTGTCATGAAAAAGATAACTTCCCTTTTGCTGAAATGTATTGGTTAGGTTTTTTGCATCCTTAAATAATACGGCAGCACACAAGGCAGAGGTCCTAAGCATTTTATGAGTGTCCCAAATCATGGAGTCCGCTCTTTCCAACCCCTTGAGATGTCCTTTATATTTATCCGATAACAAGGCAGATGCTCCATGTGCACCATCTACATGATACCATAGTCCATATTCATTACAGAATTGACCTATCTCATCTATTGGATCATAAAGACCAGTTGATGTAGCACATGCATTGGCTATAACCGCCATCACAGTTTTTCCCTCGTTTTGTGTTCTTTTATAAACAGATTCTAAATGTTCAGCCTGTAACACTTCTGATTTTGAAGTAGGGACCGATACCATGTTTTTCTTTCCAAGGCCCATAATTGAAATAGATCGAGCGATGGAGTAATGTGCTACTTCTGATCCAATCACAACCAAATTGTTCGGGTTTCCAGAATCCCAAGCTTCTGGTGCTACTTTTGCTCGAGCAGATAATAAAGCAGTTAAATTGGCCATCGATCCACCGTGGGTTAATACTCCACCTCCGTTATTGGGATTGTCTTCAAAATTATCAATTGTTTCTCCCTTAAACCATCCCGCTTTATCCAACATCCAGTTAATAATGGTTTGTTCTATGACTGAAGCACTTGGCCCCATCTCATAAATAGCCATAGGGTTATTGATTACTCCATGGATAAAGTCTGCTACGGCAGAAGCTAAATGAGATGAGGATACTTGATGTCCGATATAGTGGGGATGATGCATCCGTTGGCTGTGCTCCAAATAGGTGCGCAGGAATTGATTTACATTGGTCGCATTGATACCTCCATTTTTAATCCATTGAACCAAGTTTAAATCTTTGGCGAGTGTAGATGCCAATTGTTGTTTCAATACAATTCCTTGCCCCTCCATGCTTTTTTCCACATAGGCATGCAAGTCGGGGATAATTGTTTCAATTATTTTGAATAAATCCGAGGCTGTATTTTTCATTTACCTTACGATTGGAATTTATGAGCAAGGTAGAATTTATTGTTGAAAAACATTAAATCCTTTTAGCGGATTTATTGGAGATATATGGAATGTCAACTCATCTTTCTAGCTTCCAACGGAACTCCCAAGAACCAAATCAACGGCAAGTTCCTTACCATTTCGCTGATACGTTATAGAAACTTTATCTCCAGGAGCAAATTTTTCCAAAGCAAGGAACAGATCATTATTGTTTTTAATATCAATATCATTGATTCCTATGATGATATCACCTAATTCAATTTCTCCATTATTGTTTCTTGAAGTTTCTCGCAAGCCCACTTTGTCGGCAGGACCATTTTCAACGACCTTTAATATGAGTGAACCTACTAACCCTGCTTCTCGTGCTCGTTTTGAAGGGATCAATGAAACTCCAATAAGCGGTTTTCTCACTTCACCATATTTTATAATATCGCTGACTACCCAATTTACTTCATCTACAGGTATTGAAAAGCCAATTCCTGCACTTGCACCAGAAGGGCTATAAATCATAGTGTTCACACCAATTAATCGACCACTACTATCTAATAATGGACCTCCAGAGTTTCCGGGATTGATTGCTGCATCTGTCTGAATGACATCATTGATCGGTACGCCTGTTATAGAATTTATTTCTCTTCCTAATGCACTGATTATTCCTGTTGTTAATGTTTGATCCAATCCAAATGGATTACCAATAGCAAACACAGATTGGCCTACTCTCAAATCTTCAGAAAATCCTACTTTTATTGGAGTCAATAATCGTGATGGAGCTTTTATTTTAAGCACAGCTAAATCTTTATTCGGTTCGGCACCCAGAACTTCTGCTTCCCATGAGGACATGTCTGAGAGTGTGACAGTGATCTTACTTGCTCCCTGAATCACATGAAAGTTGGTCACAATACTTCCGTTTTCATCCCAAATAAATCCAGAACCAGAACCTGAAGGAGTTTCGTATAGATTTTGACTCCAATATCCTGATTGAGTCATTTTTGAAGTATTTATAAAACATACAGATGGAGCAGTCTCTTCAAATAAATTAATCGTAGCTGTCTCTACATCCGTAACTACTGTTATTGGGTCTACTTTTCTTTTAGTAGAGTTGTTTGGAGCTGGAATGGCTGTTTTTACATTATCATACTTTGTATGAATTGCAATCTCCTCGAATGAGTCGGCTTGACTTTGTGTACTTGAATACCAAATTCCACCTCCTATACCAATGATTAGAATTAAGATCGCATTTAAGATGTTTGTCGCTTTCATATTCTTTATTTTATCTGTTCTCTTAGTGTTAATATTTTCACTTGTTAAACATGATTTTTGACAAAGATGTTATGGATGAAATTTTAAATTTTGGTTAAATATAGTTGTCCTAATAGTTAGATCAATTTTCTGATCTTGAAACACCCACTTTGAAACGTTTGTAGTTTTTATGGTGATACAAGAAATAAATATCGTCATTTGATATAAAAGCTCCTCTTTCAGGGATGTGAAAATGATCTTCTTCGTCTATAACATGATACATCAATTCTCCATTGGAATTTATCACGGCCATTGTTATAGCTGTTCTATCTCCCGGAATATCTGTGCGTTTTAGATTTTCTTTTCTCCTTATTCGGACAATATTCTCTTCGCGTTCATTATATAAAAAGACTAGATTGTTATTGATAAGTTCCATTTGACCTGTGATAAAATAACGGGAAAAGGTATTGTCATCTTCATGCTCTCGTGGGTTAATAGCCGTCCATAATCTTTCCCCTGTATTCTTTCCAATTCCCTCAATTATTACATCTTCATAGTTCCAAAAATAGATCAGATCATTGAATTGATTCATTCTATTTACCCCAAACCCTGTATTGTTAAAAGTATTATTTCGAGATCCTCTCCTTCGATATTGTCTCACCAAGTAAACAATATCGTTTGTTGGAAATATATCGATGGTTTGAAAATTGTCATCTAATTTATTGCCTTCTTTTCCTTGTATCTTTTTGACATCTCTTCGTGAATATTCATCTACTACCTTGTACCGATCATATCCTAAATTATCTAAACTGAGTAAGTAGGACTTTTTTATATCGCCCCAAGGTTGTTTTCTAAGGTATCCAGCGATATATAAATTGTCTTCTTCATCACTGCCAAGTACAACCTTATCTAAATACTCTTTTTTTACTCTGATATCATAAATGTACTCCAAACTATCCCCTGACATATGGTGGATTTCATAGTCATATGCAGGCTTCTTATTGATGTGTTCCGTACCATTATTTTTTACATATCGTTTTATGGCATACGTCAATTTTCCACTATTAGACAAGTGTCGATCACTCATTAAATATTTATTACTTTGATCATCACTGTAGAAATCGCCTTTATGGAGAATAGAAAATCTATTGTTGATGTCAATTATACAATATTGATAGAAGTTTCTCTTTTTCTTTCCTACTTTCTCCTGATCATAAAATATTGCCATTTTGGTTTTATCTCTGGATAAAATAACATCTAGGGCATAAGAAAATTGATAATTTCCATCTTGCCTAACCGTTTGATCTGCATGTTTTGAAATTTTGAATCGGGCTAGGTCAACGATTTCAGTTTTTCGTAGAGATTGGTGATCAAAGAGTTGTGCAGACACAAATTGTTCTCCCTGTTTTGAAGTTTGGTAATATATATGTGCCAATCCTTCTGGTGAATTGATCGTAACAATACTTTCATAATTAGATTGTTCCAGATCTCTTAATTCTATTCCATGCGTTACCTCCATTTCAGAGTCAAATCGCAGCAATTCTATATCTACATTCCGATTATTAAGACGTGTGTTGTATTTACGTTCTACAAATAGGGCGTTGTCAGATTCACCAATAATGGAATAATATCCTCGATCTTCATATTCTCCACCCCATTGAATTTCATCCTTTTGAGTAAATGAAGGAATGGAAAACAGGAGTAGCGCATAAATAATGAATACTTTATTCATAAACTATATCTTTTTATTGACTTTGATAGCATAACGAATTTACAAGAAAAGTTGTTTCAAATCTTCCTTCTATTCAAATTAAAATTGTGTGAAAATTTGAATAAAAAAAGAGACTTCCATTTCTGAAAGCCTCTTTACTATTTTTTGTGAAATTAATTTTGAAGGTCTAAATATTCAGAAACCCAATCGGATTGGCACCCGAAGAAACCGAATAGAAATTCCCTAGATTGGGAAATATATCTAATAATCCACTGGAAGGCACATTGTACCACATAGCCAATTCAGCAAAATACTCATCCGCTGAGGTGGTAGGTATCAATACTCCATTTCCAATTTCTAAACTTGAATCTAGTGCTAATTGAGGAAACTGGCCATAAATATTCTGACCATTTACTGCTCCACCCATGGCAAATACATTACCTCCCCAGGCATGATCGGTACCGTTTCCATTAGAAATTAAGGTTCGTGAAAACTCTGATATGGAAAACGTGGTCACTTTATCTGAAAGGCCCAATTCTTCCATAGCTAGACTGAAGGATTGAAGCGCATTGTCTACTTCTGTCAACATATCACCCTGAGCAATTAATAATTCATCATGATGATCCCAGCCGCCATACTCTATAAAAAAGATCTGTCGTTTCATTCCCAACTCTTCTCTAATATTTATGGTCTTGGCTACTCTTTCGAAAGCAAGAGATAAATCACTATTTTGATTAAAATCTGTTTGAAGCGGAATAGCATTGGCTTCGGCTGCTTCATATTGCAGATTTCCATCTCTTGCCGTCTTCAATGTTTTGGCATAGGTTTTTTTGAAGATATCTTGATATTGGGCATCTACCATATTATCTACGGCTTCTGTCCTCAATTGACTTTGCAGCCATTCATCTCCATATCCATTCATCCCATTTGCACCCCATTGTGGACTCAATGCGAATTCAACACTACCTTGCCCCGTTTGGAATACATTACTACCAGATAATGAAATATTCATAGAAATGTTTGGATTGGTATCTGGACCGTTCGGTATGGAATTGAGTAAATCTACTATTTTTCCACCCCATCCTGTAGCAACTCTGTCATGAGGTACTGAAGTTTGCCAGTGCATTACCTGATCAGAATGCGAAAACAATCCTAATGGAATATCAGCAACTCCATTATATAGTGTTGTTTTTGTAGTTGGTTCAATCAAGGTCCCTACATTCGAGATGAAAGCTAATTTACCTTCATCAAACATAGCCGCCATATTTGGCATATTTGGATTTACTCCAAATGTTTTGCCGGGAGTATTGAGTGGATTGATATTGATAATCTCATTTTGAGGAATGGCTTGATTAGATCTAACTGTGGAATATTCTTCATAATCACTTGTCCCTGTGGGGATTAGCATGTTATAAGAATCACTTCCCCCAGCTAAAAGTAGACAAACCATAGCCTTATAATCGTCAAATGGGCCAACTGGTGCCAAATTTGGAAAATTCAATGAGGCAGCTGCATTCATTGCTTTCAGGTTCAATACGGTGGAAAATAATGTAGTAAGACCTACCGCTGCGCAACTTGCTTGTCCTAGAAATGTTCTTCTTTTTATTTTATGATGGTGATGTCCCATGTCCTTCTTTTTTAATTTTAATAAATATTACTTCATTACGTTGTAATCCGGTGAGACCAGAATGTAATAAATGGCAGCTCGTATTCTTTCTACTTCCCAATTGTCATTCCATGTCCAATACGTATCATGAAGTATAGGTAAGATATTATCTCGGGTCTGATCAGAAAGTTGACCAAAGGTTAATAATTTATCTAATCGATTCACCAACAGTTCTGGTTCGTTTACTAAAGGCATAAAAGCGTCAATATCCACTCTCACCTCACTTTGTAAATCGCCATCATCCCAAGTGGAGAAAAAGTGTCCATCCCAAAAATTGGCCATCCACCAATATTGATTTACTGTAGAAATGGCATTGGATGTATTGTGTAGTTTAAATTCAGGAGCAGTCAAGTTGTTGTCTGCTATTCCTCCGATTGGTTGAAAGTCAGGAAGGTAAAAATTGAATACTGTTGGTGCAGACAATATGTGTTGTCCTGTATTGTTGAACAAATCATATCCTTGATTCCAGTATCTATTATAGGGTGTAATTAAAGGCATTACTCTGGCATATGCAGTTACTTTTTGCATTGGCTCTTTTGCTCGTCCTGCATCTAGAGCCAACATAGCCTCTCCACTCCTAGCTTCTTCATCAAGCAAAATGGCTTTGATGACAGCTTGCATGTCACCACGTACTCCACTTCCATTATCATTAAAAGCATTGGTCACTCTATTTACATATTCAGGGGTTGGATTGGATTTTACCAATCGTTTAATTAATAATTTTCCTATAAAAGGTCCTACATTCGGATGGTTAAAAAGATTGTCAATAGCATCATTAATGTCAGTCATCCCAGGTTGATTGGCAGGAAGTACGGTGCCATTCAATAAAGTTTTCTCCGTAGTTTCATGAAAGTCTTCATACATCACCATCGGAACGTCTTTCACAGCGGCCCAAAGATTTAGACCAAAAAAAGGTTGATAAGGCCATTCATTCGGATTGATTAATTCGCCTACGCCTAATCCTGTAAATACCTTGGCAAACTCTTGAATGTCATTCTGATCATAGGTCGGAATTGGATCACCACTTCCATCTAATACTCTTGTGCCGTCAGGATTCAATTCATATAAACCGATTGTGAATAATTGCATGATTTCTCTTGCATAGTTTTCATCTGGACTTGTATTGGCTTCGGGATTTTCTTTGGCATTGTTTAAGTGACTTAGATAATACCCCATTTGTATGGAAAGAGTAACATCTTCTAATAAGTCTCTATAGTTACCAAATGAATGTTCTAAAAGTAAATCATAGTATCCTGTCAATGCATCCGCCCATCCACTTAAGTCAGAATTACTTGATATAACAAGAATTTGACTCAATGCATTTGCAATTTTATGCCGCAGGTGATCATCGTTGGTCATTAATATTTGCCAATACGCATAATCAAAGTGAAGTTTGTAAGGACCAAAAAGGTCTTCTGGATCATAGCCTTGTGATACATAATAGGCAACAATTTCATCCCATATTAATTCCATTTCAGGTTGTAGATATGTTGCTGGTTTTGTATATTCATTATCAATCCAACTTTCAAAATCATTATCAGTAGCCAGTAGAGCTTCTATCATACTTTCTGAAGGACCCATAGTTGCATGTTGAAGAAATCTAGAGGCTGAAAAATATTTGCTGTCCATCCCTTTTCCATTTACCGTATTTTCGGCACTGGCATTAGGTAGACTATGGCTGGCAGTAATGGTAAAGCCTTTAGAATGCCCTGCTCCTACATAGTCCGTATATGCTTGTCCCATCATGCTGAAAGGGAGTAAAAGACATACTATTTTTAATAATTGTTTCATAGGTTTTATTTTTTTAAGCTCCAATTAATTGACATTGTCATTTATCATCTAAAGTGACAACTTGGAAGTCCTATTTTCTAGTTATTAATTACATTGATTAAAATTGCTTTCTTTCCAGTTTCGTTATACACTGTAATAGAGTATGTTCCAGAAGGAAGGTTGGATGTATTTATTCGGAATTCACTTCCAGTTACATCACCTTGGCGGAGAAGTTTCCCAGCCATATCTGTAAGTGAGTAATTCAGCTTAGAATCGGAATTGCTCAATCGGATGTTAGTGAATTCGGATGCAGGATTTGGACTTGCCTCTATTACCAAATCTAATTCATTGTCAGGCAAATTCGTTGATGTAGCTATAGTGGCATCGATTCTCAATTCACTCATACCGACACAATTTGCATCTCCATAGTTGTTAAGAATACTGATTAAGACATATCGAGCAACTATTCCTTCAAAATTGGGTCCATCATCGCCTTGATAAAAAGCAGATCCAGGCGCTTCAGGTACTTCAAATTCAGTGATTTCAGTCCACGTTTGACCATCGTTCGAATAATCAATCACAATGTCTCTCATTCCCCTTTGAGTGGTATCTGGAACATTGAAGTTCCATATGGTTGATTTGTGGAGTGAATACTGATCGCCAAAATCATACATGATCCAGTGACCAGGATCTCGTTTGACATTTGGAGAATCTGTTTCAACACAGGATACCCATCCATCTGTCCAAGATGTATTATGACGATCAGGATATGCCTGACTTAAAAGCTCCGAGCAAGAAAAGGCTATCATGATTGCGAGTAAATAAATTTTTCTCATAATCTATTTGTTGTTTTGAAGTGAATTCGATTGTACTAAGGTCTTAACTACCTAAATATCCAATATAATCAAGAAATTTTCTGCGATGACTTAAATATAAAACCTTATATGCAAAAAATATGCAAAAAAAATTCTTCTAATTATTATTTCGATGGTTGACCTTAAGGGTTTTCCCTAGGCTAAATTGTAAATAAGGGGGATTTGACTATTATTCTATTAATAAGAATGAGAATACTTAAATTCCGCTGCTAAAAAGAATGTTTTTTTTGTGCAACTCTAACTATCTGTTAGTTTGGTTTGTTTGGATTCCCATCTATTTATTAAAATTCCTGTAATAATACTTAATACACAATAGGTAGTGAAGAATAAAGCACCAGGGGAGAGTCTACTGTAGTTTAATGTTTCTACAGCATATCCTGTTTTGTTGTTTCCAATTTCTCCTAATTGGGCGGTTATTATCCCATAAAATCCAATATACGCCATAAACATGGCGACCACAAAAACATCAGCCATACTCCACTTGCCAAGGTGATAAATAATCGTTTTAGCAACCTTGCTGTTTCGAATCTTATTTGAATATAAGAAAATGGAGGACAATACCAATTTTATGAAAGGGACAACCACACTAAAAAGCAAAATCATAATACCCACAATTTTAAGGTCGATCCCTCTACCTCTTATAAGTGTACTGGTCACATCCAAAATGGACTTCGATTGATAATACATGTACTGTTGATCAAATGAAACCGTAGAGCCTACAAGATTCATTTGAAAACCGTTTAATCGAGCATCGATGTCAATCATAGGCATCGTCACTCCCAAAAACAGCAGGATGATTGAAGCAAACGAAATAAGACTAATTGTAGAGGTGCCTCCAATTGCTCCATAGGTGAAAAAGCAAAGTACAACAAGTCCTAGAACTATAGCGTAAACGACCTTAATGTCTTTGTTTATTTGATTCTCCAATGTGCTTACTCGTTGAGATAAGTCTTCATTGGTTTCTTGAAGAGTTGTATGACCATAATGCTGATAAATGGGTTGTCGCAAATCTGTAATTTGCATGGGATTGTCCTCAAATAATAAATTTTGTAGCCCTTGCTTTAAATAGCCGGCTAGCATAGGTTCGTTACGTTTTATTTCGGCTGTAAGGGTCTCTGCAATTCCGGGTATTTTTGATTCGAGGCCAAAGTTTTTCATCTCTTTATTGAAATAATCTTTGGCCATATTTGCTATGTATTTGTTCAAATTTCCAGACTTTTCAGCTTCATCAATGAACATATTGACGAGTTTTCCAGAAAGCAGCCATTCTTTATATAGGGAAGTAAGATATACTTGAAGCTCAGCATCAATATCCACATAGGCTTTTGGAGGTACTTGGAAATCAGCGATTCGTTTTGAAAAAATGTCAACCGCCTTTTCTTTCCATAATTCCATATTAAAGAGACCATAATTGATTCTATTGATCTCTGCCAAGACTTCTTTGTATTCAGTTTGTTCTTTGGTAAGTTCACGCAATTGATAACCTCTGAATGCTCCGAATAGGAGGCCAGCTAAAATGAGAAGGGAAAGTGTCAACCGCATGAATGGAGTTTATAATTAAGAATACGAAAATAGACTTTAATTTGTTACATCATATTTAATTATAAAGAGGATTTATGTTGACATTAAAAATGAAATTGTTTTTTGTGCTCTTACCTTACTTTCAGGTCTAATATATTTCCCATTTCATAACACACTCTACATCGAGGTTCATATTTATCTTTTTCTCCCAATACAACTGTTTCTGTTTCTGAAGATAATCGATAACTATGGGTAGCAAGATTGCCACAATGTGGGCATATGGCGTGCACTTTTGTAATGTATTCAGCAACAGCCAAAAGATTGGGCATTGGTCCAAATGGAACTCCTCTAAAATCCATGTCAAGTCCTGCAATGATAACTCGACTCCCTCTAATGGCTAACTTTTGGCACACCGCAGGTAAGTCTTTATCAAAAAATTGTGCTTCATCAATACCGATGACATTTGCATCGCCAATATGTTGTAAGATCTCATAACTGCTTTCTACGGGTATAGAGTCATAGCTGTTTTCATCGTGAGAAACAACTACATCCGTCCCGTATCTTACATCCTTTTTAGGTTTGAAAATCAAGACTTTCTGGTTGGCAATTTTTGCTCGTTTAATTCTTCTAATCAACTCTTCAGTTTTCCCAGAAAACATCGAGCCGCAGACAACTTCGATCCATCCACTTCTTTGTCCTCTAAAACTCGGTTCTAAAAACATATTTATGATTTTGCAGTGTCAAGACTCAAAGATAAAACTGTCATTCTCATATTAGAATTTATTAATATGTTATTTGATTTTCTTTTTTGATTCGCTCAAAAAATGCCACAATTCTTGATCTTTATTGGGAAAAAGGAGTTGTATTCTCTAAATTGGTCTTCGCAAATACATCTAAAGTTATATTTGCTTTTTTAAATGTTTGTCAATATTGTATATTGCGATCCTTTTATTTAACAAATTATAGAATTATAAAGTCAATACTTAACTTATGAAGAAATTGCTCTACACTATTATTGCTTCTTTGATGGTTTTGATAAGCCCAGATTTAAAGGCTCAATCTCAATCTTACCTGGATCAAGGAATGCGATTTATCGAACAAAAAGCTGAAAACTGGGGTCTACAGGAATCAGACTACATCAATTCTATGGTGTCTGATATGTATACCAGTAACAAAACAGGGATAACATACATCTATTTGGTGCAGGCGCACAATGGAATTCCCATCCACAATGCAATTACTCCTGTTGTGATTGATACAAAAGGGAAAGTTCGAGTTGTAAACCATAGTTTTATTGCAGGCGCAAAAGATAAGGTGACATCAACGAAAGCTTCAATTACACCGCAAGCAGCTATTAAATCTGCAGTTTCTCATTTGGGAATTCTTGCAACTGATATGCCGGCATTATTAAGAAGTGATAGTAAAACTAATACCTATGAATTTGGTAAACCATCATTTGCACATAATGAAATGACAGTAAAATTGGTCTATATTCAAGACGGAGATGCATTGAAATTAGCATGGAATTTAGCAATTGATGAAATTGATAGAGATGATTATTACAATACATTCGTAGATGCAAATACAGGTGAAGTAATCTCAAAATTTAATTTCACTGTTAAATGTACCTTTCATAAAGGACAATATGATAAACATGTTGGATGTTCAAAAGATCATGCTAAGAAAAGTAGCCTAAAAACATTTGCTGAAGCTTCAGCATTGGCAGAAGCGGTTTCAGTTTCTGGAGGTACTTATACAGTGTATGCCTTGCCAACAGAAAGCCCTGCTTTTGGAGATAGAACAGTAGAAGTAGATCCATTTTTTCCAGATGCATCTCCATTTGGATGGCATGATACAAATCAAATGGATGGAGCGGAATATACAATTACTAGAGGAAATAACGTACATGCATACTTAGACAAATCTGATTTGGATACATCATCAGGAGATGAGCCTGACGGAGGAGATGATTTAGTTTTTGACCAAAGTTTTAGTACCGATAATTCAGCAGTTGAAAATGAAGATGGTGCAGTAGTCAACTTGTTTTACATGAATAATATGATGCATGATATCAGTTATAGAATGGGTTTTGACGAGCAAGCAGGTAATTTTCAAGCAAATAATTATGGAAATGGAGGTTCAGGAGATGATTATATTTTAGCACAAGCATCTGATGGATTTAATTTGTATGATCCTACAAATACAACAGATCCGCAACCAATAAATAATGCCAGTTTTTCAATTGTGCCTGATGGTGCAAATGGAAGAATGTCAATGTTCTTATGGAATAACCCAAGTGGAATTTTAAGTATTGATGAACCAGAAGCTTTAGAAGGGTTTTTGATAGACGTTGGGACAGCAACTGGACAATTTGGTTTTGGAGGCCCTATTCCAGATGAAAATGGTACTGCAGTAACAGGAAAAGTAGTTGTGGCTACAGATGGTTCTCCAGCGAATCCAACTACATGTTGTAATCCGATTACAAATGGAGACGAAATAGCTGGTAACATTGCATTAATCGATAGAGGATTGTGTGATTTTAGTTTGAAAGCATGGCATGCTCAAGAAGCAGGTGCAATTAGTGTGATTATTTGTAATATCGTTGGGGGTGGTGATACGGATGGGCTTTCTTCTTTCGGTATGGCTGGAGGAGAGAATGCTGATCTAGTGACGATTACACCTCTTTCACTAGGAAAAACTGATTGTGATCGGATAAGAGCTTCACTAGCATCAGATATTGATGTGGTATTGACGATTCAAAGTAGACCTCCAATGGGTTCAGACTTTTTGGATGGTTCAGTGGATAACGGAGTTATTGCTCACGAGTACGCGCATGGTATAAGTAGCAGATTAGTTGGAGGACCTGGAAGTCCAGGGTGTTTGAATAACGATGAGCAACCTGGTGAAGGAATTAGTGATTATTTTTCATTGGTCACTACTGTTGAAGAAGGTGATAAAGGAGAAGACTTAAGAGGAATTGCCATCTATGCTGGTCCCGCACTCGCAGTTGGGGGTATTAGAAATTTTCCGTACACAACAGATATGAACATCAATCCAAGGGTGTATGATGATATTAAAACTGCAACAAATACGGATGGATCAACTGCAATCTACACAATAGGTGAGGTGTGGACCAGTGCATTGTGGGAAGTATACTGGGGATTTGTGGATGCATTTGGACTAGATACAAAATGGGAAGATGAGGAAAGTGGAAATTTCAAAGCAGTACGATTGACGATCGAAGGTATGAAGATGACTCAATGTAGTCCAAGTTTGATCGATTTAAGAGATGGTATCATGCAAGCCGACTCCATGTTTTATGATGGAGCACATGCAGAGATATTGTGGACAGCATTTGCAAAAAGAGGATTAGGATATTTAGCTGATGATGGAGGAGATGCAACGGACAAATCAAATGGTACTCAAAATTTTGATCCATTTCCGTTGGCCATTGAAAGTTTGAAAGTACAGCAGGAAGTACAGAGCATTGTAACTCCAGGCGAATCAGTAAATGTAACGGTAACTGCACAAAACCATATTCCAGAAACACAAACAGGAGTATTGATCACAGTAAATATCCCAGAAGGACTAGACTATGTAGACGGATCAGCAAGTATGCCAGCTACATTTGAGAATGAAGAGTTGATTTTTGAAATCGGAGATATGGAATTCAAAGATGAATTGACTATTACCTATGAGGCTATAGCAAGAAGTAATGTGAAATCTGAAACACTATTTTTTGATGATGTAGAAGATGTGGATTTCGATCTATATGATTTTGGTGCGATAGAAGGATTTAATTTGTGGTTCCAGTCATCTGACTTTGCTAATTCAGGAGACTTATCTTGGTGGGCTTCACAACCAGATCCTGAAGTGGAAGAAGACTTTTATATGGATATACCACCATTACAAGTAGTTGGAGATAAACCTGCTTTGAAATTTATTCATAGATATGATTCTGAAATTGCAGTAGATGGAGGTTTTATAACCATATCCACTGATGGAGGAATAGTATTTAGAGATATCAAAGAGAAATTTATTAGAAATGGATATCCTATCAGTATCAATTATTCCACATTTGCAATTCCTGAATTAGAAGGATTTTCGGGTTCTTCAAATGATGAGTGGGTTGATTCATACATAGATTTATCAGAGTACATTGGCCAAGAAATTGTGGTGCGATTTAGATTCGGTACCAATGAAACTGGTGGAACCAACGCTGCATTCCCTGGATGGTATGTGGATGATTTGGAAATGTTAGACTTGAAAACATATGAATCCTTTGCTTGTATTTCTTCTGAAAATAGTTCAGAAACACAATGTACTCCTCCTGTAAATATTATAGTGGAGTCAGATGGAATATTAGGAACGGAAGAAGAATTGGATGGTTTTGACATTTCTGTTGCACCAAACCCAGCTTCAGATTATGTTTCAATAGGATTATCAGCAGAACAAACTACACCGATTCAGTTGATGTTGACAAGTATTGATGGAAGGATTGTTAAAAATATGAACTTAGTGGTTGGAAACAATCAATCAATAAGAACATTTGATACCTCTACATTAGAAAAAGGTATCTATTTAATACAAATAAAATCAGAAAAAGGATTGACCACAAAAAAGGTTATTATTCAATAATTAGCGATTTTATTTTTAAAGCTAAAATAGTCTGTTCATTCATTTGGGCAGACTGTTTTTGTTTTGGTACCACTTACTCAATGAAAACGTACATTTGTTCATTTTAAGCGATCTATTATGGGTTAAGGTTTAATTAGACATGATAATATTGTACATTTACTATATTATGAAACCCAAATTATTTATAAAAATGAAAAATCTACTATTTGTTTTGGCCTTAGTAATAGGCTCTTTTGGATTCACTCAGGCACAAGATTATAACTCTGCTGTCGGATTAAGATTTGGATATCCTTTGTCAGTAACGTATAAAACATTTCTAAATGAAACTTCTGCGGTTGAAGCTTGGGGAGGTTTCAGAAGTTATTTCGGGTTTACTCAATTTAGAGTGAATGCTGGATACCTTATTCACAATGAACTTGAAAGTGTAGAGCGATTGAAGTGGTATTATGGAGGTGGAGCAGGATTGGCTTTTTATACCTTTGATAGTTCCGCAGTAGATGGTGGAATGTCTGTATCAATAAGTGGCTATATAGGTGTGGAATATACTCTGGAAGATACACCAGTGTCATTTTCGGTTGATTGGATTCCAACATTTTTTATTGGTGGATATTCGGGAATAGATTCTTTTGGTGCAGGAAATGGAGCACTTTCAGTAAGATATGTTTTAAATTGAGATTAAATAATTGATATTTTACTACAAAAAATAGTAACCAGTCTTAAACATATTTAAGGCTGGTTTTTTTATTTTAAGATTTTGAAAAATATAGACTAATTGTGAAAGTAATAGCATTGTATGTATATCCAATAAAGGGAATGAAAGGATCTTCAGTCGATTCTGTGGAAGTAGAACAAAGAGGGTTTGAACATGATAGGCGGTACATGTTAATAGATGAGAGAGGTACATTTATATCACAGCGGACACATCCTATTCTAGTAAATTTCAAACCAGTCATTAAAGGGGATGATTTAGTTGTTAATTATAAAAATGAAACATTAAAACTTTCACTTGCTGCGAAAACTTATACAACAGTTCAAACCACCATTTTTGAACACGCCGTCCCTGCGACGGAAGTAAGTACTGAAGCAAATATGTGGTTTTCAAAAATTCTTGGTCAATCAGTTCGATTAGTCAAAATGGAAAAAAACAATGTTAGAATAAAGAAACTTATAAAAGGGCCTGAATCGGTGGAAGTAAGTTTTGCAGATGGATATCCCTATCTTATTCTTGGGTCTGAAAGTTTAAATAGGTTAAATGAGCACTTAGAAAAACCATTGGATTATGATCGGTTCAGAGCAAATATTATCGTTCAAACAATGGAAGCACATGTAGAAGATACTTGGGAAGATGTATCTATTGGTAGTTCTAAATTAATGGTGGTCAAACCTTGTGCCCGTTGTCCAGTTGTCACCATTGATCAAGAATCCGGCTTGAGGTCCAAAGAGCCCTTGAGATCTTTAGCAACATATAGGAAGGAAGAAAATAAAGTTTATTTTGGAGCTAATGCAATTAGTCGGATCAATGGACTAATTCGTATTGGAGATGAGGTAATTCCTCTATAATCAAATACAAATGATTTTTGGTACCGTTATGGATACTAGCAAGAGTAGGTTGACGATATACTACTATATTCGCGATCATCAATGGTGCAATCGTGGAATATAAAGGATAAAGCCAAATTGCTATTTTTTTTTAAGTCTTTGTCATTGCTGAATTATTTTTAATTTTGAGCCCCGTTCATACCATTACAAGGTGTCCAACGGTTAAATATGATGCATTTAGAATTCATGAGATTCAATTAAAATAATATTTGTGAAGAAGTCAATAATCGTAACACTAATCATTATTCTAGTCCTAGTCTTGGACCAATGGTTGAAAGTATGGGTGAAGTTAAATATAGATTACGGTGAGGGCTTCAATATTATGGGGTTGAGTTGGGCTCAAATCCATTTTATTGAGAATCCTGGTATGGCTTTCGGTCTATCGTATGGAGGAGCAACAGGTAAAATCATTTTGACAGTATTCCGAATTGTCATGGTTGCCATCTTGATTTATATTCTAAGATCTCTGATAAAAAATAAAGAACCCCTTGGTTTATTGATCTCTTTTGCCCTTATTATTGCAGGTGCAATGGGCAATATTGTAGACAGTATGTTTTATGGTATGATCTTTTCAAAATCGGTATTTCATGGTGGTTTAGCAGAGTTTATGCCAGCTGATGGAGGCTACGCACCTTTTTTGCAAGGTAAAGTAGTTGATATGTTTTATTTCCCATTGATTGATACCACATTGCCAGATTGGTTTCCACTTTGGGGAGGAGAACGATTTCAGTTTTTTAGACCTGTTTTTAATTTGGCCGATAGTGCTATTTCTGTTGGTGTAGCCAGTATTATTCTCTTCCACAGAAAATTCTTTAAGCAGGATAAAAATAAAAGTAAAGAGACTTCGACTTCAGTAGCACCAATGTCAGAAGAAACTGTATCTGACACAATGAACGAAATTTCAAAACCTACCATAGAGGAAGAAGAGTAATATGCACACGACTTCATTTAAACAATTTTTGGAAGAAAATTATTCAAAAGAAGGAGCATTGAAAGTGGTGCAGATAATACAAAAGAATCCAGCTCGAATGGAAGAGTTGATGGAGTGTTTCTTTGATAAAGATTTAAGAACGTGTCAGCGTGCAGCATGGCCTGCTGGCATGATAGCGGATTACGAGCCCCAATTAATTATTCCATATTTAGAAAAAATGCTGTTGAATTTGGAGGCACCTCAACATGATGCAGTAGTTCGCAATACGTTCAGAACCTTACAAAATATGGACATACCTGAGGAAGTGGAAGGATTGGCATTTGAAAAAGCATTTGAGTTTTTATTTAATCCTCAAAATGCTATTGCAATACGTGTTTTTGCAATGTCAGTATGTGGAAATATTGCTTTGAAATACCCTGAGTTGAAACACGAATTGATTCCGGTGATTGAAGAACAGATTCCTTACGGAAGTGCGGGCTTTAAGAATCGAGGTGCCAAAGTGCTTAAATTATTAAATGGAGTTTAGAAGATGCAAAATGTTAGTCACTTTTATGACTCATGATGAATGAAATAAAAATAAAATACTGACTTGGTTGAACCTGTATAGATTTCCAAAGGTTATCCATTATGTAGAAGCGCAAAGGAAATAGAAAATAGTAAATTTCTTGGCTTGAAACGAAGCTTAAAACAATAAAAAATCTTATCGATGAAAAAAAGTATCCAATACATATTGCTGCTGTTTGTGGTCGTCTCTTTAACGACGATATCTTGTAAAACTACAAAGGAGACAGCTGTTGAGTCAGTCGAACAAAATAGTTATAAACCATTAACCAATTCATTGCTATGGAAGATAGAGGGCAATGGACTTACAGCTCCATCTTATTTATATGGGACAATTCACTTGATAGATTCGGATGATTATTATCTGCCGGCTGGGACATTAGCTGCTATGGACAATACCAAAAAAATGGTATTCGAAATAGACATGAAAGAAATGGGAGACATGGGAGCGATGATGGGTTTAATGAATAAAGCCTTTATGAATGACAATAAGACGCTAAAGGATTTAATAAGTGATGAGGACTACAAATTGGTGGATGCACACTTTAAAAAAATGGGTCTTCCTTTGGCAATGTTGGAAAGAATGAAACCTATGTTTCTTACTGTATTTGCTTCAGGAGACATGGATCCTGCAGGTTTGCAAAATGGATCAATGAAATCTTATGAAATGGAATTTATGGAGATTGCAAAAAACTCAAATAAACCTACTGGAGGTCTCGAGACTATCGAATTTCAATTGAGTGTATTTGATTCTATTCCGTACACTGCACAAGCAGAAATGTTGGTAGAAACCATAAAAGATGAAGATAAGGATAAGAGTCAATTTGATGATATGGTCCAAATGTATAAAGACCAATTGATTAATGATATGATAGCTATGATAGGAGATGAAGCAGAACAGCTTTCTGAATACGAAGACATATTGTTGAATAAGAGAAATGAAGCATGGATCAGTGGCATGAAAACTATGATGAATGAAATGCCCACTTTCTTTGCGGTTGGTGCAGGGCACTTGGCTGGAGAGCGTGGAGTTGTACATTTACTTAGAAAAGAAGGGTTCACACTTACTCCATTGTCTCAAACAAAATCCTAGGAGATGCCTATACTATCTGTAAATGGGGTCGATCCTCAAATTCCAGAATCAACATGGGTAGCTGAAAATGCAACAATTACAGGAGATGTGGTAATGGGAGAGGAGTGCAGCGTTTGGTTTCAGGTAGTGATCCGAGGAGATGTGAATAAAATTAAGATTGGAAATCGAGTAAATATTCAGGATGCCAGTATTATTCATGGCACTACAGGACGAGGAGATACATTGATTGGTAATAATGTTTCGATTGGACATCGGGCCATTGTACATGGATGTCAAATTCATGATGATGTGCTCATAGGAATGGGGGCTATACTATTGGATGAGGCAATAATCGAGTCTAATGTTATAGTGGCTGCAGGTGCTGTAGTGACAAGTGGTTCTGTACTTAAATCTGGATTTCTATACGCTGGAATACCTGCTAAGCAAATCAAACCGTTAGAAGAAGGTAAAACAGATTTTTATATTAAAGGAACCGCTGCGGCATATGTAGAATATGCCAACTTTTATAAATAAATTAATGGAGTAGAAATGTCTGAAAAGATCAAAGCAATAATTATTGATGATATGGAACTGGCAAGAGCATCGCTCAAAGCAGACTTGTCTGATTATTGTCCAAATGTTGAGGTAGTAGGAGAAGCGGATGGAGTTCTTTCTGGGGCCAAATTGCTCAAACAAATAACTCCGGATATTTTATTTTTAGATATCGAGATGGAAGATGGAGATGGATTTGATTTAATTGACATTTTGCCAGACAGTTTAGAATCCATCATTTTTGTGACAGCTAAAGAGAATTTTGCATTGAAGGCATTTCAATATTCAGCAGTAGATTATTTACTTAAACCTGTCGACCCAGAATTGTTAAAAAAAGCGGTCGATAAAATGCATAATAGAGTAAAGTCAACAAAGGGACAATATGCATTGTTGAAACAAAATATGAAGGAAGATGCTCCACTAGATAAATTGGCATTACATACTTCGGATAAAATCGTAGTGGCTCCCTTGACAGAGATTGTCAGATTAGAAGCCATGACTAATTATACTTACTTTCATTTTCTAGATGGTAGTAAATTGTTGATCACAAAAACATTGAAGGAATATGATAATATGTTAAGTGATTCTGGATTTGTTAGAGTCCATCAATCGCATTTAATCAATATGCAACATGTCAAAGCTTACGTGAAATCAGAAGGTGGTTATATTTTGATGAAAAATGATCAAATAGTACCTGTTTCAGTACGTAAAAAATCCTATGTGGTGAATTTATTAGGATAAGAAGGCATGTTAAGCAATTTCTAAGTTCGTTTTTGCCGTGTGCAATTCAGATAAGGCATGAAAATCTGCTAGTTTCTTTGCGACAATGATTCCTTCTTCAAATGTTTTTAGCGCTTTTTCTTTTTCATTTAATTGGACATAAAGTCCGCCTAGGTGATAATACAATCCTACATAGTCAGCATCCAATTTCTTTAATTCTTCGTAGGTATCCAGTGCAGACTTTAATGTGCCAAGTTTTTCATACTCTTTTGCTAGTGCAAATCGAACAAAGCTGTCACCTGGATCTTCTTTTAAAAACTCTTGTAATGTTGAGATTCTGTTTTTTTTCATAGTATCATGTTACGTACAGCGACAATTTAGGGCTTTTTGTCTATTGGTGCTTTTATTTTTTAACTCAGAGTATAATTTCTTGAAAATCAATATATCTTTGCAGTGCTTTTAATTTTAATCAAATTAATTGAAATTTTGTTGTTGTGATTGATGCAAAAATACAAAGAATTAAACAACAACTTTCGGTTGTCATTTTTGTTTACAATTAAAGTGGAATAGATAAATTAAAAACAAAATATTTTCATATGAAATTATTGGTTTGCATTAGCAAAACGCCTGAAACCACGGCGAAAATTGCGTTTTCTGATGACAAGACAGCGTTCATCAAAGATGGAGTTCAATTCATAATGAACCCTTACGATGAGTGGTATGCTTTAGTGCGTGCGTTAGAATTGAAAGAGGCAAATGGAGGTACAGTTACCGTACTTAATGTAGGTCCATCTTCCAATGACATTATTATTAGAAAAGGGTTAGCGCTAGGTGCTGATGATGCTGTTCGGATTGATACAGATCCTCAAAGTGCATATTATACAGCGGCTCAAATAGCTGAATACGCAAAAGAAAATGGGTATGATATCATTTTATTTGGAAAGGAGACTATTGATTATAATGGATCTGAAGTTGGAGCAATGGTAGCAGAAATGTTGAATCTACCATTTGCATCTTATGTAAGTAAACTAGAAATGACAGATGACAAAGCTATTGTATCTAGAGATATCGAAGGAGGTGTTGAAGTGTCAGAAATAACAGGGGCATTCGTATTGTCGGCTGCAAAAGGTCTAGCTGAGCAGAGAATAGCCAACATGAAAGGCATTATGATGTCAAAAAGAAAACCACTTAAAGTAGTGCCACCATCTGATGTTGAAAATCCAGTATCTGTAACTGGTTATTCTTTACCTCAAGGGAAGTTAGGTGTCAAAATGTTGGACCCGGAGAACATGGATGAATTAGTTAGATTGCTTCATGAAGAAGCTAAAGTGATATAAAATAAAAATTATGGCTGTATTAGTTTATGCGGAAACGCAAGGTAATAAAGTAAAAAAAGCGGCTTTGGAATGTGTCTTTTACGGTAAAAAAGTAGCAGATGCAGAAGGAGCTGAATGTATAGCATTGGTACTTGGAAGTGCCAATGGAGTAGAGGAGTTAGGTAATTATGGAGCGGATAGAGTAATTCAAATATCTGATGCCTCATTAGATCAGTTTGATAGTATGGTGCACACTTCTGTAATTGGCCAAGTGGTAGATGCTACAAGTGCTCAAACAGTAATCTTAGCCCATTCTTCCACAGGGAAGTCATTGTTAGGAAGGTTATCCGCAAAATTATCAGCGGGATCTGTTTCTGGGGTTATTGATGTACCTTCTTATGAAAATGGATTTACAGTAAAGAAGTCAGTGTTTTCAGGTAAGGCAATTGCTGAATTTAAAGTAAAAACTGACAAACGAGTATTGACGTTATCTGGAAATTCTTTTAAACCTGAAGAAATTGGTACAAGAGTTGATGTAGAGCATATGGATGTAACAATTCCAACTTCTTCTGTCAAAGTAATAGAAGTTAAGCGTGAAGAAGGGACAGTGCCGTTGCCAGAGGCAGAATTAGTAGTTTCTGCTGGAAGAGGAATGAAGGGACCAGAAAATTGGGGCATTATTGAGGAGCTGGCCAATGAGTTGGGAGCAACAACTGCGTGTAGTCGTCCTGTAGCCGACATTGGCTGGAGGCCACACCATGAACATGTTGGACAAACTGGCGTTGCTATTAAACCCAACTTATACATTGCGGCTGGAATAAGCGGAGCAATACAACATTTAGCAGGAGTCAACAATTCGAAGGTAATTGTTGTAATAAATAAAGATTCGGAAGCACCTTTTTTCAAGGCAGCAGATTATGGAGTATTAGGAGATCTTTTTGAGGTAGTTCCTAAGCTGACAGAAGCTGTAAAGAAATTTAAGGCCGGATTATAAGACGTAATTGGTTTATCGTGATAGCTGGGGTCAGAAACGCCTGTTTTTGTCCCCGCTTTTATTTTTTAAATTCTTTTAACGTTTTCTTTGAAATTAAAAAGTAATTTGCGATGTTTACAGTATAAATAGCGAACAATAATGATTGAATGTCGCTAAAAACATAAAATTGACTAAAGACGTAATTGGTTTATCGTGATAGCTGGGGGCAGAAACGCCCGTTTTTGTCCCCTCTTTTTACCTTAAACAATTACTTTAAAATATAAGTAGGTTCACCTAGTAATCTTACGAAGACGTAATTGGTTTATCGTGATAGCTGGGGGCAGAAACGCCCGTTTTTGTCCCCTCTTTTATTTTATAAACGATAGGAATCTTATCTTATTTTTCAAATGACTCTGCTATTCAAGTTTTTAATTTCAAACATTGTGAAAGTAGATGGATGGAACACCATTCTAATTATCGCCTTTGTCCATATTATTTATTGGTTTTGTACAAGAATTAACCAAAGAAAACGTTTTCATTATTATCTTTGTGCTATTAAACATCGTACAAAAATGTTTAATGAGTAAGATATTGACATTTAATGAGTTATATTTGGTGAGCTGAAAATTGAGGTTCGGAGAAAACTATATTTAATCTTGAAGAAAAATTTACTATTCTTTTCCTTTCTATTCTTGTGGAGTATTACTACCTACACCCAGGGTGCTTTTCTGAAAACGTTTGAAGGTAGTGATTTTGACTATGCTAATCAAATCCTCAAAACAAATGATGGAAATATGCTGGTGTTAGGGTCTACAACTAACTCTGCAGCAGATGATCAGGATGGGTATTTTTTGAAAATGAATAATTCTGGGAAGAAGATTTGGGACAGAAAGATTGGTACGGAAAAAGATGAAGTTATCACGGATGGCCTGCAGTTGGATAATGGAGATATAATTGTTTTGGGAAATACAAATGAATTTGCATTAAATAATAGCGATAATAACTTATTTGTTACCCGAATTGATGAAATGGCTAACGTGGTATGGTCCAAGAAGTATGATAATCTAATTTCTAAAACGGTTGGAAGAATAGTTGAAACCAATTCGGGCGATTTTTTAATTATTGGGATTTTTTCAGACCAACAATCTAACAAGTTCGGTACTTTTTTCCTAAAATTATCTCAAAATGGTGATATCATTTGGTATAAAACTGTAGATGGCTTTATTATATTGCCATATTATTTTTCAGGTATAATAGAGAATTCAGTAGGTGATCATATTATTTCAGGGTATTGGAGAAATGAGGAAGCCGATGCTTTTAATGAAGCAGGTTTATTAACCTTGGATTCAAATTCAGGGACTATTAAACAAGTACATTCCTATAGTGACTCTAATTTGGATTATACGGATTTTGTTGGGGATATTAAAGTATCAGGCAATGGCTTTGTTTGTTTTGGGCATGCATATAATGACCTCTCTTTAGATCGGAGTATGACCATGACACAAATAGACGGGGCAGGTAATGTCAGCTGGTCTAAAAGGTTTTGGATAGAAGATTCATGGTTGAGACCTGGCAAAACAATTCGATTATTAAATGGAAATTTTTTGCTTACTGCTTTTAGAACAGAGTCAAATCCTGCATTTATAAATGATGGAGTAGTAATAGAAATTACGGAGGATGGAGAAATACTTTGGGCAAAGACGTATGGAAATGAAAATTATGATGATATAAAATCCATTATTGAAGTAGATAATGGGTTTTTATTGGCAGGTTTTCTTGAGAAATTTTCTGGTGATCCTGTAGATATTCTTATTGCAAGAACAAATGAATTTGGTAGTGTGTCTGGTTGTAGTAATGACATCGCCATACAATCAGCAGATATTTCTTTAGTCAAAACTGATCGATTATTGGATATAGAGGATGGGACAATACAAATTTCGGATTTTGTAAACCTCGAGAATGTGGATTTAGTAGAAGAAGAAATCTGTGATGGATGTAATTCGGAAGATTTGGTAGCAGGTTTGATTTGTGACGATGCTCCAATCATATGTTCCATTGATTGTTTGGATGGATTTACGGCTACATTACCAGACGAGTTGATAGGTATTCAACCTGATCCGTTATGCAATGGAGGAGCAGCGAATAATGTATCTTGGTTTGCATTCGTAGCAGGGAGTAATTTTATTGATCTATCTATCGTACCCACCAATTGTACTACAATTTTTGATGAGACAGGAACCATCCCGCAAACAATAGGTATTCAAGCAGGTGTTTATGAAGGCTGTGATTTTGAAAATAGTTTCATTTGTCGAGCAGATAGTTGCATGGACCTTACCGCAGAGACAATTAATATATCAAGTGATCAATTTGAAATTGGTCAAGTCTATTATTTATTTGTGGATGGCTGTGGAGGTAGTGTATGTGATTATGAGGTGATTGTAAATTCAGCTGACCAGGCTTTTGAAATGCCAGAAATAACCACCATCTCTAATAATTTTGATTTAGACTTGGATGTAGATACGCTTTGTGTAGGTTCTGAAATCACATTTACCTTGGATGATTTTGAATTAGACGTGGAATTTAATTGGACGATAGACCCTCCCATCGATAATTATCCTTCTGGAGTACATCCTGTTATTGACACGAATGTAGTGACGTTCATTCTCGATGAAGAAGGATGTTTTGACATTAGTGTGTATGCTTACAACGAATGCGACGATTCGGAAACACAGACGTTTTCAGTTTGTGTAGAAACATTGGAAGATGAAATGTTTTCTGATATTTTCGTATGTCAAGAGTGTTTTCCTATTACATTAATCGCTCCTGAATCTGGATGTATTATAACAGAAGGAGGAGGAGCTCCAACTGTATTGATCGAGGATCCCAATGGAGATGGTGTTCCAGGTTGGTTAGGTACCACTATGATAACTGGACCAGGACTGGATAGCAATGTGGTAGAAAATGTATTTGGTTGTACGTATAAGCAGTATGTGAATGTTGTCGAGATTCCAATATCTCCGAGAGAGCAAGTTGATTATTACTTTTGCCTTACTGAATTTCCAGTAGATATCAATGGGATGACTTTTACAAATCCTGGAGATACTCGAAATATCACATTAGAAGGTAGTGCAGTTTCTGGGTGTGATAGCTTAATGAGTATTACTGCTTATGGTATTGATCTGTTTGGATCTTCCACTATTGGGAATTGTGAAAGTGGACAAGTAGAGCTAGGTTTTCAGATAAGCAGTGTTATGCCAATGGATTATGACTCAATTACTTATACATGGTACGATGACATGGGAGGAATCGTAACGGATACGGATGATATTGATTCCATATTAGTTGTGACCGGTGTTGGATCGTATTCAGTGCAAGTGAGTGTATATGTGGGGAGTGACCCATGTGCGCAGACGTTTGGTCCATTTTCTATTGATGTGGATAATTTGTCTCCATCCAATCCTTCAATCACCTATGCACCCAATTCAATTTGTGCTTCAAATTTACTTGCTCCAATTTATGTTGGAAATCAAGGTTTGGGTGAAATGTATACATGGACCTTAAATCCAAATTTGCCTTTTACATTTGGATTGACTTCAGATACAATTTATGTAGATATAACCAGCGGGGAGTCCTTTGAATTTTGTGTGGAAGCAATGAACGGTTGTGGCAATTCTGAAATTGTTTGTGATGACGTTATTGTAAATGTTTCTCCAGATTCAGAATTTACGTACACCAATGAAGTTTGTATTGATGATTTTGCTATTATAGAATATGCTGGTTCGTTTGGAACATCTTCAACCAGCATTTTTACTTGGGATTTTGATGGTGGGTCCATTGCCAATGGAGCGAATCCTAATAGTGCTGGCCCTTTTGAAATAGAATTTTCTACTGCAGGTAGTTATACGATTAGTCTCATTTTACAAGAATCAGGTTGTAATTCTATTGTTACAGAACACATGATAGATGTGATCGAACCTTTCAATCCGCCTACTATAGAATGTGAAAGTGAATCAGGGTTTATAACTTTTTCTTGGGATGATACCAATGTAGAATCGGTGGATATTGAAATCGTTTCTGGTCAATCTAACTCTACATTACTGGGAAATACCTTCTCTGTTAATGGGTTAGGATCTGAAGAAGAAGTTGAGATCACAATTACATTTAATAGTGGAGATGTATGTGGAGGCAGCATTGTGACCGAAAACTGTACTTCTTTACCGTGTC
Source organism: Saprospiraceae bacterium (assembly GCA_029212405.1). Classification (GTDB taxonomy): domain Bacteria; phylum Bacteroidota; class Bacteroidia; order Chitinophagales; family Saprospiraceae; genus CAJXUU01. The sequence continues at coordinate 19,889 of JARGNR010000010.1, read as the reverse complement.
CATCGGTGGATTTGACAGTTGAGTTATCCAATCAAGATATTTGTTTGTCTGACGGATCGGATGTAACGCTTGATATTATGATCAATGGAGATGCTTCGGGATCAGGATCCTGGCAAAGTCCATTTATAGTTGATGGGAATACATTTGATATCGAATCAGCAGGGATAGGTACTTTTGATGTTTCCTATGTCTATACGATTTCTGATTGTACCTATACATTGGATACAATGCTTTCAATTTATGATACCCCTGAAGTCAGTGTAGACATATTTCCTTCCCTTTGCCAAGAAATGGGAAGTAGTACTATTGATGTTTTAACCGATGCTGAAAATGGAGTTCTCTTAGATGGTAATCTTATTACAGATATGGCAAATGTTGAATTGGATGAAGGGGCACATAGTATAATTGTTACAAATCTGGACGGGTGTTCTACCGAATTGGGTTTTAATGTGGAATTGGAAAGTATTGATAATATTATTCTTTTGGGAGATACAAGTATCATTTTATCAGAGTCTGGTACATTTTCTATTGACTTTGACACCACAATTGACTCAATTGAATTGGTATGGACACTAGATGGAGAAATAATTTGTACAGATTGTAGCGAAGTGATAATAAGCCCTGAGAATAGTGCAGAATTGTGTGTAGTTTTAAATTTTGGTGATGGGTGTCAAATAGTAGAGTGCAGACAGATAAAGGTTGTTCAAGAAACAGAGGTATATATCCCTAATGTTTTTTCACCCAATGGAGACAATATAAATGATCTCTTTACAATTTTTTCAAATAGTGAGGATGCATTTATCAGTCAAGTGATGATTTTTGATCGATGGGGTGAATTGATGTTTGAAAAAGCAGGATTTAATATTCAAGAGGTGGATTTGTCATGGGATGGTAGATTCAACGGTAAATTATGCCCTCCAGGTGTATATGTATATGTCATACAATATCTGAATGAGGAAAATCAAACAGAAACAATTACAGGAGACATAACCTTAGTGAGATAGTATCAAGTCTGCTTGTTATCTCTATATTTACATTCTTATCTTGAAAATCTAATTTTGGTCCTATTTATGAAGTATATTTTAAGTGGCTTTTACTGTTTGTTTTTCTTTGGACTCTCTGCTCAGTATGATCATGAAGGTGTTTTTCCAGATCTAGAAGGAGAAGATTTAAGAGCAGCATTGGTAGCCAATTATAAGACGTCCAATGTTCTTACGTATAGTGAAGCTAGGGATACATTTTTTAGAAATATTGATGCTAAGGATAATATTTTAGAGTGTGTGTACACTGGATTCCAGATCACGTTAGATCCATCAGCAGATCCCACAATAGACGCTTTTTCTAAGGGGATAAATACAGAACATACTTATCCTAGATCAAAGGGAGCAAGCGAGAATACCAATGCTTATAGTGATATGCACCATTTATTCCCAACAAGAGAACAAGTCAACGCAGACCGAGGAAGTTTAATTTTTGGAGAAGTGATTGATAGTCAGACCGACAAATGGTATTTAGAGGATGACGTAATCACGTCGATTCCTACTCAAGGAATAGATTTGTACAGTGAATTGCTACAAGGAGAACGTTTTGAACCCAGAGAAAAACATAAAGGGGATGTAGCTCGTTCCTACTTTTATTTCTATACCATGTATCAAAATCAAGCGGATCAAGCTGCCCCTAATTTTTTTGGCTTGCAACAGGAAACTATGTGTCAATGGCATTTTGAAGATCCAGTTGATGAAAAGGAATGGATTAGAAATAACAAGATCGCTGAGTATCAAGATGGAAAGAAAAACCCATTTATACTCGATTGTAGATTAGCAAGATTATATTGTGATGCAATTATGGGGTCTTGTCTTACCGTATCTTTAGTTGATCTTTCTTCGATCGAGCTGAAAATAAAGCCCAATCCAGTACATGAAGTTATATTTTTAGAAGCAAAAGATGCTTCATTGGAACGATATCAAATTCTTTCAATTGATGGACAAGTAGCGAAGAAAGGATGGTTGTTGGCAGAGGAAGGAAGCATTTCGCTAGAAGTCAGTGGGCTAAAAAATGGTTTCTATCTCATTCAAGTCATTGATGTAAATGGTCAAATAAAGGGTGTAGAAAAATTCGTAAAAATTTAAGTGATTAATTGGAAATGGAGCGAAAGATCATACATATTGATATGGATGCGTTTTTTGCTTCTGTAGAACAAAGAGATCATCCTGAATTGCAAGGAAAACCCGTAGCTGTAGGTGGATCAAAAGAGAGAGGAGTTGTTGCAGCAGCAAGTTATGAAGCAAGGAAGTATGGCGTGCGGTCCGCAATGTCTAGTCGACTCGCCTACCAAAAATGCCCTCATATTGTATTTGTGAAACACAGATTTGATGTTTACAAAGAAGTATCTCGTCAAATTAGAGAGATTTTCTATGAATATACAGATTTGGTAGAACCGCTATCATTAGATGAGGCATTCATCGAAGTGACACAAAATAAATTTGATGAACCCTCTGCAATAAAAATTGCCAGTGAAATAAAGCAAAAGATTAAGGAAAAGACATTACTGACGGCTTCTGCTGGAGTAAGTGTTAATAAATTTTTGGCGAAAGTAGCTTCAGATTTAAAAAAGCCGGACGGATTGGCAGTAATCCTTCCTCACCAAGTACTTCCTTTTTTAGAAGAACTGCCGATAGAAAAGTTTTTTGGTGTAGGTAAGGCAACGGCTGAAAAAATGAAGAACTTTGGTATAAAAACAGGAAAAGATCTAAAAGTCCATTCTAGACTTGAGTTAGCACAACGTTTTGGGAAATTTGGATCCTACTTATATGATGTTGTTCGAGGGATAGATAATCGCAAGGTGAAGCCAGATAGAATAAGAAAATCTATCTCCAGTGAAACTACCTATAGTGAAGATTTAATGACGTTAGCGGATGTGAAATCATCTGTTCGACTTTTGATTGGGAAATTATGCCAAAGCTGTGTGAAATATGGTATCAAAGGGAAGACGATTAATCTGAAATATAGATTCAATGATTTTACCACGTTCACTAGAAGTAGGACGCTAGGTGGATTTACCAATGACATGGATATAATTATTGATCTGACCTTTGATATGTTAATGGAATTAGAGTCAGATATGAAACCTATCCGATTATTGGGAATAGGACTATCTAGTCTAAATACAGAGCGAAAGGATAACCAATTGGAATTTGATTTTAATATTAATAAGAAACAATAGAATTCTATTTGCCTTTTCCCTGGATGAGAACTAAAGCTGTATAAAAGAGAATTTTAAAGTCCAAAGAAAGAGACATGTTTTCAATATAAAGAATATCAAATTTTAAGCGCTGAATCATTTGGTCCACATTACTTGCATATCCATATTTTACCTGACCCCAGCTTGTGATTCCTGGTCTGACTTTTAATAAATGTTTGTAATGTGGTGCTCTCGATACAATCTGATCGATGTAAAACTGACGTTCTGGTCTTGGTCCTACCAGTGACATATCCCCTTTTATGACATTCCAAAATTGGGGAATTTCATCCAAGCGCCATTTTCTCATTATTGCACCCCATTTTGTCATTCTAGAATCTGTATCCGAACTTAATTGAGGACCAGCAGCTTCTGCATCAGTGTGCATGGACCTGAATTTTATAATATTAAAAGGCTGTCCATTCAATCCTATTCTTTCTTGATGATAAAAAATTGGACCGGGGGATGATAATTTCACTTTAATGGCCACAAATAACAAAAGTGGGGATAAAACTATTAGAGCAATAATTGATGCGCAAAGATCTATGGCTCTTTTAATTACTCTTTGCCAATGGGGCATGAGGTCTTGTTCTATTTGGATCAAAACTGCTCCAAATAAATGATTCATTTTAACGGATCCCAACATTATATCGTACATGTCCGGAATTACTTTGATAATGATTTTGTCGCTAAAGTCAAAAAGGATATCAAAAATGTCTTTTATTCGATCATGCTCTGAAGTTTCTACCGCTACTATTACTTCTTCAATTTCCTTTTCTACGATTATATCTGCTAGATCAGCCACTTTTCCCAAATTTGGAAGTTGAGCTTCCAAGTGATTTTTACTCTTACCATTGGAATCAATAAAGCCAATAAAATTGAACCCTAAACTATACGGCCTGTTGATGATTTCTTCATACATCTCAACTGCATTTTTATCCCCGCCTATAATGAGTGAATTGTAAGTGATTTTACCAGATTTGACCTTGTTTTTACACCAGGTTAAAAATACCATCCGAGACACGGATGTGATTGAAAAATGCAATAGAAATAGACAAGAAAAACTGTTGAAATACGTGTACCCTTCTTTTTGTAAAACGGTATCATCTAGCATGATCGTAAAGAAAAGTATTAAGCAACCCATGAATGATAAAATCAAGGTCCGTTTTAGTGTGGCTAATCTACTATACCTGTATACATCATTGTATTTGTCAAAGATGGAGTACAAAAGAATCCATATGATTGGTACAAAGATTAATCCATGGTACAACTTGTTATCTTCAAATACATCATCCCAAGAGAAGGGCCAAGCTTCAAAACTCTTTCGATAGTAAAAGAAAAACAACCACGCTGCCATTGCAGATAGGTAGTCTATCAAAATGTAAAAGTATTTGCTTGTCTTTTTTAGGTTATTCATCAATGGCTTAGAAATGAACAAACTTTAAATTATCAAAATATAGTTCTCCAGTAGTTTGGTCCAATGGTGCGACATCTGTAGTAATGTATACACGATAGGTTTCTAATACTGGACTGGTAAGGATTTCTGAAAAGTCAATGTATATTTTATTCCAGTCCTCCTGAGGGTTCAAAACTATAAGAGGTTGGGTTACTTCGCTACCCTCTTGTACATATATGACACCGACAAAAAATGGGATATCATTTTTATAGTCCATCTCAAAATAAGAATCGGTACCCGCATTTTGTGCCCTTTCATAGGTGAAAATAGTTGAAACTGCGATGTCGTTATTCGTTTCATCTAGGCTTATTTTACCAGATTTTGCACCTGCAATGGCATCTTCGTCAGTAATTTGAATGAATGTCTGTTCATTTCCATCAAGGTCGAGAGTAAATATATGTTCCGAGCTTTCAAAGCCTTCGACAAAATCAAATTTGGCATCTTCTGAATAGGAAAATGTAAGGGCTCTTTCTACTTCCTCACCAGGCGCTAATGGAATGGTAAAGTCTATAGGTTTCATTAAATTATAAATAAATGAACGAGAAGTCTCTCCATTGTTTCTAAAACCAGGAGAGATAGAGATTTTTGTCTCAGCACCATTGACAATTATTGGAATTTTGATTGGTATTTCAAAAACTCCTAGCAATTGATTGTCTGCATACACCCAAATGTCAGAGATATTATGTGTGGGCGCTCCTTGATTTTCAGTTGTAAATACATCAATCTCATTAATTATCAAGTAGGAAGGAATAGGGCTGTCACTATCTGTGAGTGAACAAGATCCCATACAAATGCAGATAAAGAGTAAATAGTAATATTTTAACATGCTTCGTTTCATATACGATGGTAAGTAGATATTTAGTATCAAAAAACACTAAAAAGTCAAGAATTTAACGATCGACAGTGTACTTATGGGGCGCAAAAATGCAAAAAAGAAACTGTAAGCCCTACTTTTAGGACAAAGATGTCTTCTGAAACATTTTATCCCTAAAGTCATTACTTATACAACCAACAATAAAAAAGTAAAAATGTCAAAAGCTAAATCAATAATAAAATGGGTTTTAATAGTATTCGTATTTATAGGAGTAGTTCTATTTGGTGCAATTAAATATCTAAGTGAAGATCGACCAAAGGCAATTTCTGGACAAAATGCAGATGCATTAGCCATGGAGATGTTTACTGCTTTGAACAAACCGGCGTGGGATTCTCTGAAGTTTCTTAAATGGGAATTTATGCGAGGTCATAAGTATTTGTGGGATAAGAAGAACAATAAAGCTGTAATTGAATGGGAAGGGAATAAGGTGATCTTGAATTTGGATGAGGTGGACGGTGCTGCGTTTGTAAATGGTGAAAATATAGAAGGGGAAGAAAAAAGTAAGCTTATACAAGAGGCATGGTCCTATTGGTGCAATGATTCATTTTGGATGTTTGCTCCTTTCAAAGCTTTTGATCCGGGGACCAGTAGGTCTGTGGTGGAAACGAAAGATGGCCAACGAGGACTGATGGTTTCATATGATTCTGGAGGAGTCACTCCAGGAGATGCCTACCTTTGGTTATTGAACGAAAATAATATTCCTACAGGCTATAAAATGTGGACCAGTATTATTCCTATAAAGGGGATGTATATGAGTTGGGAAAATTGGCGGACTCTAAAAGGGGGAGCAAAAGTAGCTGTCGGGCATAAAAGTAAACTATTGTCATTTGATATGAAGGGAGTCGAAGAAGGAGATTCTCCTCAATCATTAGGATATCCTGCAGGTGTTTTTGAAATATAATTTTTTCTACTGTTGTAGCAGCATTTTTACACATTCTTGACTCTATATACTATAAATACTTTTTAAAGGTATTTAATTCGTAAATTTAATGGAAGTTTTCCATTTCAAGAATGCACGTATTTATGTTAAAAAAATACACTTTCCAACTTACTTTATTGTTTGCTGTGGCTTTTTTTGTCTCTTGCCACAATGATGTAGGAGATATAAATCCAGAAACAGAAACAAATAGTCAAATAACCGTACCATTAGAATTCAACGAAATTGAAGGAGATTTGATTGGGTACATCTATGATGCTGAAAATAATCCAGTAACCAATGTAGATGTGTCGATCTATAGCAGTACGACTACCACAAATGCATTTGGTTTTTTTTCATTTGAAGATGTTAAATTGGATCCACAAGGGACTTTTGTTAAAGCTGAAAAGTCAGGATATTTATTAGGTTCAGATTTAGTGTACCCTAATACAAATGGCAAGGGGACTTCCAAAATTGAACTTTTAAGAGAATCACAAGATCTGACATTTGATGCCGCAACGGGCGGAGTATTAACTATTTCAGGTGGAGGTACGATTAGTTTCCCTTCTTCTGCTCTCATGAGATCGAATGGTTCTTCTTATGATGGAACGGTATCCGCTACGGCCTATACCATTCATGCTGATGACCCTCATTTAGGAAGCAAAATGGCAGGTGGGCTTATTGGTATAGATGTAGAAGGAAGACATAGGGTTTTGTCAACATTTGGAATGGTAGCCATTGAATTGAGAGGATTTGATAATCAACCGTTAAGAATTAGATCTGATAAGTCTGCGGTGTTGACGATTCCCATAAGTGAGGAATTGATAAATAAAATTGATGGAGATATCATGGCTTGGAGTTTTGACGAAGTTGAAGGGTTGTGGTTAGAAACATCACTAGCAAGCTTTGTCGGTTCAAGTTTTTCGGTTTCTATAAAAAAATTAGGATTTTGGAATATTGGCTATGACTATGGAGTGTCACAAGTGTGTGGGAAAGTGAAATTTTCAAACGAACTTCCAGCTAAAAACTATACGGTTCAAATTGATAATAATGGTTTGCCTTCACGAATTGGCATAACGGATCAAGATGGATTTTTCTGTGGCAAAATACCGCTTGGAGAAGAATTAAGGCTTGAGGTCTTGCATCCAGTTTGTGGTACCGTATTAAAGGAATTGTTTATTGGTCCATTTGAAGATATTGGCACCATAGGGGATATAGTCATAGATATTGATGAAGACTATATTTCTGGTAAGATTGAATGCAATGGCGAGGGGATAAATACAGCCACAATAATGACGAATAGCGGTGGAATTAGAAATATATTTTTTCCTAATGCAAATGGATCTTTTAGTATCAACTTAGGAGAAATAAGTTGTAACTCATCTAATCCTTTCACCCTTGTAGTTTTTGATGATAAATTGTCACTGTCCAGTGATATTTATGAACTAAGCGCAGATTTTTCCGAATCGCTTGAGATTGAAATTTGTCAAGTAGAATGCACGGCATCCTCAGAATTTGTATATGAAAAAGAGGATTATTGCATAGATGGGGATTATAACAGAGTTTCAGTAGATATAGAAGGCGGTTCGGGTGAATATTCCTATATATGGCAGAATGGAAGCACAGATATTTATTTAAATGACTTGATGTCCGGATCTGAAGTTTGTGTTGAGGTTACCGATATTGTTACTGAGTGTACGTATACTTTTTGTGATCAGGTAGAGGTCTACAAGAGATTGAGAATAGATAATATTTATTCTTCCAATGATGAATGTTTTAAAAATAGTGGTTTCATTGAAATGAGTTTTGAAGGAGGAAAAGCACCGTTTAGTTTTGAATGGACAGGCCCTGCAGGATTTTTCTCTCAAAATGAGAAGATCGAAGACTTGATACCAGGTAGTTATGACATAAAAATAATTGATAGTGGTGATTGTGAAGTTTCTGAATCAATAGAAGTATATGATGTGACTACTCCCATTCAGTCATCAAAAGAGGATTTTTGTGATTTATCCATCATTACGATAGCAGAATTGGATGGATATAAACCTTATACGTATACATGGGATGCAGGAGAAGCATTGGGGAATCAGTTGTTTGTATACGATCCAGGAGTTTATAACCTGACCATGACGGATGCAAACAATTGTATGAGAAGTACATCTCTTACTATTAGTAAAGCTGGATCATTGCCAGATATAGATATCAGTCTTTCTTGTGAAGGTGGCGTAATTACATTTTCTAATCTTCCTTCTGGTTTTGATTACTTTTATATTCCTTCAGATTCAGAAGATAAAATTCCAGTAAATTTATCTCAAGGTAAGCTGAATCTTGAAATAATAGAAACGGGATATCGTTTTGACTTGGGGTCGGAGAATCCAATATTTAGCAATTGCTTTACAACAGAATCTGTCGAATTACCTCATTTTGAAGGATTGAAGAACATTTCTACTACTTCTGTATCCTGTGATGTTTGTGCAGATGGTAAAATTGAGTATACGATTGATGATGGTGAGGTGTGCGAAAGTTGTACTCCAGGTGAAGCAAGAGTGTTATCAGCGGAAAATATGAACGATGTGACAGCCATAAATGAAGCAGGAGAATTGACTAAAGGAGAGTACTATGTAGTAGTTTTAGATGAAAATAATGCATGCTATATTGCGCATTCACTAGTTGTATTAGATTAACCAACTAACAAATACTTGATTGGATCTTGGAGATAGATAAAATCATAGAAGGATGTAAATCAGGCAAAAAAAATTGCCAAGAAGTATTGGTGCGAACGTATGCTCCAGTACTGTTGTCTATTTGTAGGAGGTATACTAAGGATCATGAATCGGCAAATGATGCTTTGCAAGAGGCATTTATTAATATATTCAAGTATATTAATAGTTATTCTGGGAAGGGATCTTTTGAAGGCTGGCTAAAGAGAATTGCTGTGAATTGTTCAATTACATTTCAAAAAAAGCATTTTCAGAAGTACCATGAGCCTGATGTACTGCATGATAGTGTACAGCATTGTGAAATCCCTCAAGTGTATAGTACTTTAGGGAAGGAAGAAATTTTAGGATTATTGAATGAGCTTCCTAGAAGTTTGTTTGTTGTTTTTAATATGTCTGTGATTGAAGGATACAATCATAAAGAAATTAGCGAAATATTGGGTATCTCAGAAGGTACCTCTAGAGCTTCGCTAAGTAGAGCAAGAGCAAGAGTGATTGAGATAATCAGACAAAGACAGGAGAAAGAAAATCAGAGAGTAAATCATTTACATCTGATATAAAACATAAGATATGAAGTATTTAGATTTTGAAAAACATATCAAAAGCGAATTGGAGGGCGCACAAGAGACGGTCCAAATGGATGAGTTGTTGTCTGCACTTGATTTAGGGGATACACCTAAAAAGTCAAGTAAGGGCAATTTTGTGTACTGGTTGTTCATTCCAATATTGCTTTTAGCGTCTTTGACAATGGCATGGAATTTAATGGATGAGTCAAAATCAAACAACACACATTCTGATGCATTAATTCAACCTCAAATTAGTGGCAAAAATTCTATCAATGCGACAGAGTATACCAACAGTCGTACTGAAAAGAAGGAAACGAGTTTAGGAGAAACGCTTATTTCTAATTCAGATAATCTAAATAATTTGAGTTCAGGAAATTCAAGTTCAAGTTCAAGTTCAAGTTCAAGTTCAAATTTAAGTTCCAGATCCAGTTCCAATTCAGAAAACAATAATGTTAACTACGAAAATAGCAATCAAGAAGATAATTCATCAACTTTAAATAAAAATTTAAATTCAAGTTCAAAACAAGCTCAAACAAGAGATTTTAACAGAGAGGTCAACTCAGAAAATTCAAAGCCATCCACTGCAAAAGAGGATTTAAGCAATTCGTATATATTTTTATCTCAGGATGAAATTGATGCTTCCAAATCAAATTCTACCAGTGAATTAATAGAAAATAGAAATTCGAATGTAAGTAGTCCAGAAGTTTTACAAAGAGATATTATTTCCATGTCGGAGCTGAATACTTCTTCAGAAAATCTGATAGAAAATGAGATGGATGGTAATTTGTTTTCAAGAATGAGAATCAATTGTCCTTCTTTTAATAATGCAGAATGGCATATGGCCCTTATACCTGAAGTAGGTGTTTTTTCACCAAGAAAGACACTTGGAGTAAAATCACTTGAAGCTCCAGACTCGTATACTCCACGATTGGCTTATGAATCATCATTGGAAGGATTGGAGATTGGGTTGTATGGAATGCTTGTGAGAGATAATGTACCTTTTTATATCAAAGGTGGAGTTTCCTATTCTAGAATTTCAGAACGAATGGACCTGGAGTATGAGTTTACGCAACAGGATACGACTATTGGAATAATTTCTACTACAATTTCCGGGAATGGAGATACGATTACTCACATTTATGGAGATATAATCACAGAAACTACGTACAAAGGTAGTAACAGACAACATCACTATATTCATCTTTTTGATTTTCCAGTATCATTGGGGTATTCCACATATTTAGGTGGTTTTGATATAGGGATTGAAGCAGGTGTTAGAATTAACTTCATGACTCGTGCAACAGGGAATTTACTGACAACTAAAAAGGACTATACCCCTCTTTCACTAAATAAATTGTTCAAGAATAGAATCGGTGTTAATTATTTTGGTGGCTTAATGATAGGAAGGAATTTTGGTAGTTTAGGAGATTTCTATCTAGCACCTAGATTTACATATTTTCCTGACGACTTTAGTAATGCAGCCAACACTGTGAGCCAAAAGTATTTTGCCATTGGTATAAATGCTGGTGTCGTCTACAAAATTAATTAAATAGTTACGTGTTTTAGGAGCGGTATGGATGAACTATGCTATTGACTGAAGTTGATTCATTGGTATTGCTAACTATTCATTTTATTTAGGTCAACATAAAGTTATTCATATATTTTTCTGATTTTAAAACTATTTCGGAATATCAATTTATTATCTTCCGCCATCAAAAATTTTAAAATTAGAATATATGACCAAATCCAAACATTTTAAGCTGGAATTGCTAGGTCTTTTTTTGTGCATGTTCTTTGTAAATATAGGATTTGCACAAAATAGCAACGATGCCAAAGAAGTAACCAATACGTATTATATCAAGAATGCGTTTGTCGTTCAAAAACCGGGTATGGTTTTACCCAATACTTCAGTATTAATTAAAGACGGACTCATTCAATCCGTTGGGCCGAATGTCGAAATTCCTTTTGATGCCAAAGTCATTGATGCAGATTCCATGTATGTATATGCGGGATTTATCGATGCATGTTCTCATGCAGGTATTAAGGAAGAAGAAAAAAAAGATCGTCCAAGAGTTAAAAATCCAGGAAATCCGCCAAAAAAATTAGCGGGAATCACTCCTCAAAAAACAGTTCGTGAGGCAATTGGAGAAAAGTTGGATAAATCTATGGCCGAATTGAGAGATTTGGGTTTCGGGTTTGTTCATGTAGTTCCGAGAGGAAGAATGTTACCCGGGCAAGGAAGTATTCTAACCACAGGAAGTGGAGCAACAGATGAAACATTAGTTAAGGAAAACACTTCATTATTTACTCAATTTAAACCTGCCAGAGGGATGTTTCCTGCAACGACGATTGGAGTGATGTCGCAGTTTAGAGATTTGTATAAAAATGCTGAGTATAGTAATACCTACCTGAAGTCGTACAACATGCAACCTAAAGGATTAACCAAGCCAAATCATTCTGCAGAACTGGGGGCAATGTTTCCTGTTGTGAATAAACAAATGCCTGTATTCTTTTATACAGCAAAAGTTAGGGATGTAAATCGTGCATTGATTTTAAATAATGAGCTTGGTTTTAAAATGGTGCTGACTGGCGTACGTCAAGGATGGCCTTTAATGGATGAAATTGTAGCTGGTAAACATTCAGTTGTTTTATCAATGCATTTACCAGAGAAAATTGAAGATCCAGAAGAAGAAAAGGAGGAAGATAAAGAAGACGCAGAAAAAGAAGAGAAGAGTGGAGAGAAAGAAGAAGGCGAGAAAAAGAAAGAGAAGAAAAAGAAGAAAAAGAAAAAAGAAGAGGATCCCGCTCTAGCAATGATGAAGGCAAAGAAAAAGAAATCTCACGATGAATACGTAGGGCAAGCCGCGTTATTTGAAAAGAAAGGGATTGCATTTAGCTTGTCGTCTTTAGATACAAAAACAAAAGAAATAAAGCCAAATCTATTGAGAATGGTAGAAGGGGGACTGTCAGAAAAAGGCGCGTTGGCAGCATTAACTACAAATCCAGCTTCTTTACTCGGAATCTCGAATGTTGCAGGAACGGTGGAACAAGGAAAAATTGCTAATATCTTTATTACAGACAAGTCCTTTTTTGACAAAGAATCAAAAATTAAGTATGTCTTTAACGATGGTGGACTAAAAGAATTTAAGGAAAAGAAGAAAAAGAAAAAGGGAAGCAAGGGGGATGATGTTTCAGTTATAGGTACATGGAATTATACAGTAGAAGTACCCAACGATACTCAAACAGGTATCATGATTGTTGATGGAAGTGATGATAATTTAACGATTAGAATCAATAGTGCAGATGAACCTGAAGATTTTGTTGACGCTACAAATATAGATTTGGACGGGAACAATTTAACGTTTGATATCAATGTGGAGGGAATACCTTATTCCATAGATGTTACATTGGAAGGTACAGATTTTGAAGGATCTGTTTCAGTTGCTGAATTTGGTTCATTTCCAATGACAGGCTCATTAAAGGATGGTCCAAAGTAACTGAGACCACTTAATTTCAAACATTAAAATGAAAAAAATGAATAAATATATATTAGTCCTTTGTGTATTTGCCTTAGCTTTTTCAAGTCAAGCACAAGAAATGGGCAACATTCTCATTAAAAACGGGACAGTGATTACCATTTCTGATGGGGTCAAAGAGAATACAGATGTTCTTGTTACCAATGGGAAAATAAAGAAAATAGGAAAAGGAATTAAAGCACCTGAAAATGCTAAAACTATTGATGCTACAGGGAAATTTGTTATGCCTGGTATTATTGATGCACATTCTCATATTGCATTAGAGACGGTAAATGAAGCAACAAATCCAGTGACATCAGAAGTCTTTGTTGGGGATGGGTTAGACCCTCAGGATGTTGCTATTTATAGAGCACTGGCAGGTGGAGTAACCATTTCTCATGCGATGCATGGATCAGCCAATGCTGTGGGTGGAGAGTGTGAAACGATTAAGCATAGATACGGTACTTGGGACCCAGATGAATTAAGAATGCAAGGAGCACCGAGAACTATTAAATTTGCACTTGGAGAAAACCCAATGCGGGTGCACGGTGAAGGAAGAAATATTACTCCAAACACACGTATGGGAGTGGAGCAAGTATTTAGAAAAGCATTTGCTGAAGCAGAGATGTATAAGAAAGATTGGGCAGATTTTAATTCTGGAAAAACAAAAACTCCGCCAGTTTATAGTAGACGGATGGAAACTATGAAGGATATCTTAAACGGTGAAATTATTATTCATTGTCACTCTTATAGAGCAGATGAAATTTTAATGTTGATGAATGTTCTTTCTGATTTTGGAGTAAAGAAAATTTGTTTTCAACACGTAAATGAAGGATTTAAAGTTGCACCAGAATTGGCACAGTTTGGAGCTGGAGCCTCTGTATTTTCAGATTGGTGGGCGTATAAATTTGAAGTTTACTACAGTACTGCATACAATGCAGCTATACTTTCTAGAAATGGGGTAGTGACTTCTATTAATTCAGATTCTGGTGAATTGATTCGTCATTTATATCATGAAGCTGCCAAAACACAACGATACGGAGATCTATCTGACAACGAAGCATTGAAACTCATCACCATTAATCCTGCTATACAGTTAGGTATCGACGATAGAGTTGGGTCTTTAGAAGTAGGGAAAGATGGAGATATTGCGATTTTTAACGCTCATCCACTTTCAATTTATGCTATACCGCAAATGACAATAGTTGACGGTGTGGTGAAATTTGACATTGAAAATGATCCAGACGATATGCGGATTGATATTGATCCAGAAGAAAAATTTCAAGATAGCTTTATTGAATTAGATAGTGAAGATGAAGATAGATGTATGCAAGATGTTTTTTCTGAATTATTTCTAGGAGAAACACACAAGCATTAATTGATCTGGTCAAATAAAATTAAATAAAATGAATAAATTATATATACTGTTGATCTTCATCGTTTTTGGCTTTTCTGCTGAAGCACAAATGGTCAACAAATCTCAAAAAGGTACATTTTTACTTAAAGATGCTACCCTCCATACGGTGACAAATGGCACTATTCAAGGAGATTTATTAATTAAAGATGGGAAGATTGCTGAGATTGGAACAATCACTCAAATGGACGCAGGGTCTACTACCATAATGTGTACTGGTATGCATGTCTATCCAGGGTTTATCGATGGTGGCACCAATCTAGGATTGTCAGAAGTCGGGTCTATTTCTTTGACTCAGGATTATCGAGAATTAGGAGATTTTACACCTCATATGCAAGCATTGACAGCTGTAAACCCCAATTCAGTGGCTATTCCTGTAACAAGAACGAATGGAGTTACTTCTGTTATTTCCAAAACGGCAGGTGGGTTGTTTCCTGGAACTGCAGCATTGATCAATTTGCACGGATATACTCCGAATCAAATGTTTGCTGGGTTTAAGGCTGTTCAAATGAATTTCCCTTCTACGGGTAAAAGAGGAAGATGGGATCGAAGAAAGCCTGAGGATATCAAAAAGGACGGTGAAAAAGCGATGAAGAAGATGAATGATATCTGGGATAAGGCAAGGCAATATGCTGCAATTGATTCAGCTGCAAAAGCAACCAATCAAAAAATGGATGACTTTAATCCTCAAATGGAAGCATTGATGCCAATTGTACGAGGTGAAGCAAAATTAATGATTGAAGTGAATAAAGATAATGATATCAAAGCAGCAATCAAATGGGTAGAAAAGAATAAACTTGATGTAATCTTTACAGGAGTATCTGAAGGATATAGAGTTGCAAAAGAATTGGCAAAATCTGGAATTCCTGTAATTACTGGACCTGTGTTGTCTGTACCAGGAAGATCATCTGCTAGTTACGATGTCTCTTATAAAAACCCTTCTATTATGCATAAAGCAGGGGTTAAAGTTGCCATACGATCCAATGAAACGGAAAATGTAAGAAATTTACCTTTTAATGCGGGGTTTGCAGCAGCATATGGAATGGGTGTAGAAGAGGCCTTAAAATCGATCACTATAATTCCAGCAGAAATATTGGGTGTTTCAGATCAGTTAGGTAGCTTGGAGAAAGGTAAAATAGCGAATATCTTTATTTCAAATGGAGACCCATTTGAGACAAAAACTCAAATCGAGCACTTATTCATTAATGGATATAAGGTGCCGATGGAAAGTCGACATACATTATTGTACGATGAATTTTTGGAAAGAGATCCAGGAGCAGGCAAATAATTAAAGAAATTATACATAAAATTGGAAAAGAACTTGATTTGTTACAAATCAAGTTCTTTTCTTTTTGGATTTTAAGAGTATAAAAATTAAGAATCTGGTTAAAAGCATTATTTTTGCAATCTTTACGAAATGAATGCTTTTCAAGAATCGGTCTTATTGGCCCATTCTGATGAAAATAAAAATAGTGTTATGAAATTTGAAGTATCATCCTCTGAATTGTTGAGTCAATTACAAATCGCAAGTGGTGCGATTAATCCCAACCCAGTGTTGCCAATACTGGAGGATTTTCTGTTTGACCTTAAAGACAATACGTTGACAATAACTTCAACAAATTTAGAAACAACTATTACTTCAAAGTTGGAAGTGTTGGCAAGTGAGGCAGGACGAATAGCCGTTCCAGCTAAAATCTTATTAGAAACATTAAAAGCATTGCCTGAGCAGCCCATCACTTTTGTATTGGATACAGAGACCAACGGGATTACATTAAAATCTTCCTACGGTGAATATAAGTTGGCTGGAGATACTCCTGATGAGTTTCCACAAATGCCTGAAGAAGACAATGTCAATAATATTCGCCTGACAACTAAAATCTTGTCTGAAGCAATCGCCAAAACTTTATTTGCAACAAGTAACGATGAATTGAGACAGGCAATGACGGGAGTTTTTGTTCAAGTTGACTTTAATAAAGTGATTTTTGTAGCGACAGATGCACATAAATTAGTGAAGTATACATTTGGAGGAACTTCAAGTGAAAATACAGCTTCATTTATCATACCTAAGAAGGCATTGAATTTATTAAAGAATGCATTAAGTTCAGAGGGAGAAGTAAGTTTGAGTTACAATAATAAAAATGCATTTTTCACATTCGACGATACCAAAGTGATTTGTAGATTGGTGGATGCTAAATATCCTGATTATAATGCAGTAATTCCTGTTGAAAATCCAAATGTCTTGGCACTAGGAAGAAGAGATTTCCAAAATTCTTTAAAAAGGATTGCTATTTATGCCAATAAGACAACCAATCAAGTCATCCTTAATATCAATGAAAATAGTTTGACTATTTCTGCTCAGGATTTAGACTTTTCGAATGAGGCTACAGAGCAATTATCTTGTGAATATTCTGGAGAACCAATGACCATAGGGTTTAACGCTAAATTTTTGGGAGAAATGTTGGGTGTTCTTGAATCCAAGGAGGTTACTTTAAATCTATCTACTCCAAATAGAGCAGGGATATTATTGCCAGCAGAGCAAAAAGACAATGAGGAATTGTTGATGCTAGTGATGCCTGTTATGATGAGTAATTAATAGAAGTAGAATCTTCAACTTTTATTATTCAACAACTTCAATTTAAAATTCAACTACCGAGTGAAAGGTAAAAAAATTGGACTTTTTTTTGGTTCGTTTAATCCAGTACATGTTGGCCACATGATTATTGCAAATTATATGGTGGAGCATAGTGATCTGGATGAAATTTGGATGGTCGTTTCTCCTCATAATCCACATAAAGAAAAAAAGTCATTGGCCAAGGATCGTGATCGTTTGTACTTGGTTAATCTGGCTATTGGTGATAACCTAAAAATCAAAGCGTCGGACATTGAATTTGGATTAGACAAGCCTTCTTATACCATCGACACCCTTACTTATCTCAATGAAAAATACCCATCGCATGAGTTTTGTTTGATCATGGGAGGAGATAATTTGGGAACGTTTCACAAGTGGAAAAACTATGAGGCGATTTTAGAAAACCATGCTATCTACGTTTATCAAAGGCCTGGGTATGATTTGGGTGTTTTGCAAGATCATGAAAAGATACGTATTTTGGAAGCACCGTTACTTACCATTTCAGCCAGTTACATACGTAAACAAATCAAAGAGAATAAAAGCATACAGTATTTGGTCCCCGATAGAGTGTGGGAATACATTGATGGCAGTTCGATGTATAAATAATTTTTCCTAGAATACATCTACTTGTTGTTTTTAAATCACTTCATTGTTTAACTCATCTCTTACTCTCATTTTATTTACATTTTCATATTTTGTATTTAATTTGGATAACGTATTAAAATAGGATACATGTTAACACCATTTCATTTGGCTATTCCAGTGTCAAACCTAGAAGAGGCCAGAAAATTTTATAGAGAAATTATCGGATGCTCAGAAGGCAGAAGTGATACGCATTGGGTGGATTTTGATTTTTTTGGACATCAGTTGGTCATTCATTTTGATGAACATGCAAAAGACTATCGGGAATTATCTTCGAATGAAGTAGATGGTCATGCTGTACCTATTCCACATTTTGGAGTAGTGCTGGAGTGGAATGTTTGGCATGAGTTGGTAAAACGATTAAAAGAGGCTGGAATCAAGTTTGGAATCGAACCGTATATTCGTTTTAAAGGCTTGCCTGGCGAGCAAGCGACTATGTTCTTTTATGACCCTACAGGGAATGCGCTAGAATTTAAGTCCTTCAAAGATTTCGGACAATTATTTGCGACCTAGCTCGCGTGATATTGAAGTGATAAAAAAACGTTGGTTAAAATGATCATGCATCCCGTCAAGTCGAGATAGGATAGGAATTATCAATGCGTTTTTAACCACTGTATTTAATAAATAAAAGTAAAAAGTATGGATGTAATCAATATAAATGAAAAGTTTGGATTGTTTTCAGAGCATTGGAGCCCTAGAATCATCGGCCAGTTGAATGGGCAGGATGTCAAAATTGCCAAGGTGAAAGGAGAGTTTGTTTGGCACAATCATAAGGATGAAGATGAACTATTTTACATTATAAAGGGATCATTAAAGATTGATTTTGAAGATGGTATGCGAACTTTAGAGGCGGGTGAAATGTTGATTATTCCCAAGGGTGTAGAACATAAGCCAATTGCAGAAGAGGAGGTTTGGCTGATGTTGTTTGAACCACAAGCAATAAAACATACTGGAGATGTACGTCATGAGTTAACTGTGGATTCCTATAAGAAAATATAGTAGGCGAATTAAAGAACATTTTCAGTCTGCATGTATTGTATTGATAACATTAGTATACGGAGATGCAAAAAAGTAATAAAGACAGTATTGATATTGATAAAGTAGCCGAAAATCCTGGGCTCTTACCTTATGCACATCATGTAGGGAGTGCCATAATAAAACCGCTGGATAAAGGGCGTACTAAGGGAAATGCCATGACGGCAATGTATCAACAAACTGATTCTCAGCTTACACAGATCAAAGATCAGGTGGAGGTTTTGATTCGACAGGCTCAAGAAATACATGATAGGATCAGTATATCAGAACGAATTTATAAAGCGGATTGTGGATTTAAACCGGTTATCAATAAAACCTATTACGTGTACGAGAAAAAGGATGAAAGTTGGGTCCTATCCATGATTTCACCGGAAGAGTGGGGACCAAAAGGACCTTATCTTTTTATAGCGGAATGTGAATTGCTGGCCGACCATACCTGGGAAGTTCTCAAAAAAAATGACGATATCAGTTTTAAGTAGATAAGACCATTTTACTTTTTCATACGAGCAGAGATTAATGATATCATTGTTCTTTAGTAAATCAGACACTTATTCTTATTTTTTTACCTTTGCGCAATTAAATTTACTTTTTAAACAGTAGAAATACATGTCTAATCATTTAGTTGCCCCTTCCATTTTAGCTGCAGACTTTGCCAATTTACAAAGAGATATCGAACTCATTAATTCCAGTGAAGCGGACTGGTTGCACGTGGATGTTATGGATGGTGTTTTTGTGCCCAATATATCTTTTGGACAACCGATTGTAAAGGCCATAGGGAAACACTCTACAAAGCCATTGGATGTGCATTTAATGATTGTACAACCAGAAAAGTATATCGAAGAATTTCGAGATGCAGGTGCGGAAGTGATTACAGTACATTTGGAGGC
>JARGNR010000154.1 GCA_029212405.1 Saprospiraceae bacterium | reverse complement strand
AGCCTTTAAAAAGGGGTAAAATTTTCAGGTGTAAGGCCTCTAGTCCTAATGAAATTGGAGATATTCGGTAGTACTGAATATCCCTAAATAACTGATCCGAAACCTTACTTCAAAATGAATAGTAAGGCATAGAACTTACAACCAAGATAATATTAGGATGTGGTCTTATTTCGCACCGCCAAATACCGAACTCAAATACTCTCTATTCATGGTAGCGATGTGATCAATGGATATTTCTTTCGGACATTCTGCCTCACATGCTCCAATATTGGAACACATTCCAAATCCTTCTTTATCCATAACCGCCACCATATTTTGAGCCCTTCTCGCGGACTCTACTTTTCCTTGTGGTAGTTGTCCCAAGTGTGATACCTTCGCCGCTGTAAACAACATTGCTGACCCATTCGGGCAAGCCGCTACACATGCACCACAACCAATACACGTAGCAGCATCCATCGCTGTACCTGCTACATCTTTTTCAATAGGTGTACTATTTCCATCCGGTGCTTGTCCTGTATTCACAGAAACAAAACCTCCTGCTTGAATTATTCTATCAAATGAAGAACGATTCACAACTAAATCTTTGATGATTGGAAAAGCCCTTGATCTCCATGGCTCTATTACTATAGTATCGCCATCTTTGAAGAATCGCATGTGCAATTGACATACTGTAGTACCCCTATTCGGACCATGAGGCCGCCCATTGATGACCAAGTTACATGTTCCACAAATCCCTTCTCTACAATCGTGTTCAAACGCTACAGGTTCTTTTTGTTTTGCGATAAGATCTTCATTCAACACATCCATCATTTCTAAAAATGACATGTGCTCATTGGCAACTACATCATAGGTTTCAAACCCTCCTTTAACTTTATTATTTTTTTGTCTCCAAACTTTTAACTTAAGCTTCATTTTTTTTTAATTATTAATGATTCATTATTAATTATCAATTATTTATAAGATCTAGTTTTTAACTCGACATTTTCGAATACTAAATCTTCTTTATGGAGGGTCGGATCATTATCATCCCATTCCCAGGCCGATACATAGGTGTACCCCTCATCTCTTCTTAACGCCTCTCCTTCTGGAGTTACATATTCCTCTCTAAAGTGTCCACCACAAGATTCTTCTCTATCCAAGGCATCTAACATCATCAATTCTCCATGCTCCATTAAATCTGCTACTCGAGTTGCCTTTTCCAATTCTGCATTGAATTCGTTCGCTGTTCCAGGTACAAATACATCTTTATAGAACTCTTCTTTCAACTCGCGGATCATCTGTCTTCCCTTTTTCAATCCTTCAGCATTTCTTGCCATTCCACAATATTCCCACATAATCTTACCTAGACGCTTATGGAATGATTCTACGGACTGGGTTCCTTTATTAGATATGAGCGCTGTGAGTCTTTCTTCTACCGATTTTCTAGCTTCTTCAAACTCAGGTAAATTAGGATCTATACTAGGAGTTCGAATTTCATTGGATAAAAACGTTCCTACTGTATATGGTATTACAAAGTATCCATCAGCCAATCCTTGCATTAATGCAGAAGCTCCCAATCTATTGGCACCATGATCTGAGAAATTACATTCCCCTAAGGCAAACAATCCAGGTAAATTTGTTTCCAAATTATAGTCTACCCACAATCCACCCATGGTATAGTGCACCGCTGGATAAATTTTCATTGGATTGGTATACGGATCTTCACCCGTAATCTTTTCATACATTTCAAAAAGGTTACCGTACTTTTCTTCAATTACTTTTTTACCTAATTCTGTGACCAATTTCACATTATTTTCATCTAACCCTTTTGAGTGCGCATCTGATTTACCATATCGCTGAATCGCACTGGCAAAGTCAAGAAATACACCCAATCCTGTTGGTGCAACTCCGTTTCCTTCGTCACAAGCTACTTTTGCCGCTCTAGAGGCCACATCTCTCGGCACTAAATTACC
The DNA here is from genome assembly GCA_029212405.1 of Saprospiraceae bacterium. Classification (GTDB taxonomy): domain Bacteria; phylum Bacteroidota; class Bacteroidia; order Chitinophagales; family Saprospiraceae; genus CAJXUU01. The sequence goes on along the minus strand of JARGNR010000154.1, from coordinate 8,908 downwards.
AAATGCAGGATATCTTCTTTCCAAATAATAATCTCTGTCTTCTTCTGGAATATCTACCCCTTTCTTTTTTCCTTCTCGAATTGCCGCAGCATCTTCCTTTTTCTTAGGCACCCATATTCTACCATCATTTCTTAATGACTCTGACATCAAGGTCAATTTACTTTGGTAGTCACCTGATACAGGAATACATGTTGGGTGAATTTGCGTAAAACAAGGATTTGCCATAAACGCTCCCCGTTTCACCGTCCTCCATGCAGCAGACACATTACATGTCATTGCATTTGTGGAAAGGTAAAATACATTCCCATATCCACCAGTTGCTACAATTACACAATGTGCAGCATGTTTATCCAATTCGCCGGTTAATAAATTCCTTGTAATAATTCCTCTCGCTTTTCCATCAACCATGACCAAATCCATCATCTCATGGCGATTGTACATCTTCACATTCCCCAATGAAATTTGTCTTGACAAGGCTTGGTAAGCACCAATCAACAATTGTTGTCCAGTTTGGCCTCTAGCATAAAATGTACGGGACACCTGTACACCACCAAAAGACCTATTGTCTAATAACCCTCCATAGTCTCTTGCGAATGGAACACCTTGTGCCACACATTGATCAATGATATCTGCACTTACTTCTGCCAATCTATGAACATTCGCTTCTCTAGATCTATAATCGCCGCCTTTGATCGTATCATAAAACAATCTATAGATACTATCTCCATCGTTCTGATAGTTTTTTGCAGCATTTATCCCACCTTGAGCGGCGATACTGTGTGCCCTTCTTGGACTGTCGTGAAATGTAAAGGCTTTCACATTATACCCTAATTCTCCTAATGTAGCAGCTGCCGATGCTCCAGCTAGTCCAGTTCCTACTACGATTACATCTAGTCTCCTTTTGTTATTTGGAGCGACAAGATTCATTTTAGACTTATAGTTTGTCCATTTTTCTGCTAATGAACCTTCTGGAATTTTAGAATCTAATTTCATGGAAATTAATATTTTGTCATTCTATCAAAATCAATTGATAAGAAATAGATTAAGTTATTTTAATACAAAAAAGTAATACAATGGAATGATTGCATATAATAATGGAATCACCACCGAATACACTTTACCTGCCGCCACAATGATAGGTGTATACTTCTTATGATTAATTCCTAAAGTCTGAAATGCGCTTTGAAATCCATGCCACAAGTGAAAAGCAAGAACTATCATACCAAGTACATACGCACCGACCATCAAGGGACTCGCAAATGTATGAGCAACTTGAGAATACAAATCTTTCACTGGATGATCCATGCCGCTTACCGTAACCATAGCAAGCTGATCTGTAAATTTCATTTTAAACCAGAAGTCCCCCATGTGAATTAAAATAAATGCTAGAATTAAGGTGCCTAATAAAGCCATGTTTTTGGATGCCCAAGTTACTTTTGCATTTGATCGTACTGCATAAGAACTGCCTTTTGCTGCTTTGTTTTTTGCCCAAATAGCAAAACCCAAAAGCGCATGCAATATTATAAATGCATACAATCCAATGGATGCAAACTTTATAATGGGGTTGGTCGTCATGAAATAGGCGTAACTATTAAATGATTCCCCATTATCATTTGCTAACAGTTGAAGGTTACCTAATAAATGGACAATTAAAAAGATGATCAAAAATAGACCCGTAAGACTCATGATGAGCTTTCGTCCGATGCTTGATGTGAGAAATTTACTTAACCAATTCATATTTCAGATTAATATTTTCGTTTGTTTGCAAAGTTAATTCATAAACATCATAAGCCAAGAAGTGACTGCGCCTATCCCTTATTTAGAATATTTCTAAGTAAAGAATAAATTGAGCTATGATGCAACAATTTTGTTGGGTTGTCCTCAAAATTAAAATTTATACGCACAAAAATTAAATCTTGAAACTAAATTTATACGATCTCTTGTAGGCTGAAAAATCGCATGCCTATTCGAGTTAATTGATTTTTTCTATATTCAAGCCATTATTCACTACATTTAACTACTTATGAAATTTAGCACTTACATCTTTTTTCTCTCCATGTTTTTGTTTTCATTTGATTCCTATGCTCAAGATGCATTGCTAGAATCGGCAGACAAAACGGCTATTGAAATAGAAAATCAGGTCATAGAATGGAGAAGACATTTTCATGAAAACCCAGAACTTTCCAACAGAGAATTTGAAACGGGAGCTAAGATAGCTGCTCTTCTAAAAGAAATGGGATTAAAGGTAGATGAAGGGATTGCTAAAACAGGAGTAGTCGGTGTTTTGGATTCTGGAAACCCAGGGCCAACTATCGCTTTAAGAGCAGATATTGATGCGCTACCGGTCGTTGAACGAGCAGATCTATCATTCAAATCCACTAAAAAATCAGAATACTTAGGAAAAGAAGTTGGTGTGATGCACGCCTGTGGTCACGATACGCATATCGCTATGTTATTAGGCACTGCAAAAGTATTAACATCCATGAAAGATCAACTTTCTGGAAAGGTCGTTTTTGTATTCCAACCTGCAGAAGAAGGAGCTCCTCCTGGGGAAGAAGGAGGTGCTAAATTGATGATAAAGGAAGGGCTTATTGAAAAGTATGGTATTGATGTATTCTTTGGTCAACACATTAGCAGTGGTCTCGATGTAGGACGGATCAATTATAAACTGGGAGGTTTAATGGCAGCTTCTGACCGATTTACCATCAAAGTCAAAGGAAAACAAACACACGGTTCCAGACCTTGGGGAGGAGTAGACCCTATTGTGACATCTGCACAAATCATCCTTGGACTACAAACCATTGTAAGTAGACAAACAGAACTCACCAAGGAAGCGGCTGTAATTACTGTAGGTGTGATCAATGGAGGTGTACGGAATAATATTATTCCAGAAGAAGTGGAAATGGTAGGAACAATACGAACCCTTGACACAGACATGCAAAAAATCATCCATGAAAAGATAATAAAAACAGCAACACTTATCGCTGAATCTCAAGGGGCAACTGCGGAAGTCGACATACAGATTGGTTATCCCGTTACTTTTAATAATGTAGACCTCACTCGAAAAATGATAGGTTCATTATTCGATGTTGCGGGTGAAGAAAATGTTAGAATTACTCCTGCATCAACAGGAGCTGAGGACTTTTCATTTTTTGCAAGAAAAGTACCGAGTTTCTTTTACTTTGTTGGGGGTAAAAATCCAAATGCGGAAGAATCATTTCCACATCATACTCCAGATTTTTTAATTGATGAATCAGGATTGATCGTTGGTGTGAAAGCATTTTGTCATTTAACTCTGGACTACATGGCTCAAGAGAAGGACTAAACTATGGCAATAAAATGGAAAGCTGTTCGATACATGGTAGTAGGTATGCTTGCATTTGCTTGCCTCAACTTTATTGTAAAATACCTCGAACACATCAGTGCTTTTCAGTTGGTCTTTTTTCGAGCAGTAGGAACACTATTTATAACTCTTCCGATTATTTACACAAAAAAATTAAATCCATTAGGGAATAGGAAGTTTCTACTTCTTGCGAGAGGGCTAGTAGGTTTTACTTCCTTATTATTGTATTTCCTAGCCCTAAAAATGATGCCCTTGGGGACCTGCGTTACGCTGCGTTATTTGGCACCTATTTTTGCCGCCATTTTTGCGTTGTGGTTATTGGATGAAATGGTCAAATTACCCCAGTGGTTATTTTTTATCATCTCTTTTTCGGGGGTATTTTTAATCAAAGGATTTGATCCTGACCTTTCCATTCTTGGAACCGTCCTAGTTATTATATCTGGAGCGTTGAGTGGTCTGGTCATGGTGATTATTAGAAAAATTGGATACGATGATCATCCCATTGTGATTGTAAATTACTTTATGGTGGTAGGTGTTGTTTTGGGCATTATAGGCAGTCTAAAATATTGGACCACACCTACACTTTGGGACTGGCCATTATTGTTATTACTTGGCTTTTTTGGATTTATTGGACAATACTACATGACTAAGGCTGTGCAGTTAGAAACAACCGATGTGGTAGCTCCAATCAAATACATTGAGGTCCCCTTCACCATTTTAATCGGAATATCATTTTTTGGTGAATCCTACGGATGGCTCAGTTTGGTTGGCTTTGTTTTAATTGTCGCTGGATTAGTAGCCAATATCTTGTATAAAGAAAGATTAAAAACCAAACTCAGAATAAGCGAATAGTTGAATTGAAATTCCGTAATCCGCTTGTCACATCTGTAATTTGCTATTTTTGCTGCTATTAATACCATCAAATGAGCTTAATTTGAATTCGACTTACACCATAGAAAGATATCCTGCTTCCTCCAATCGCTCATTGAAAGCATGGTCTGCAGCGGATGAATATGTCTGGAGTCATTTCAATGAAAATTCCAGCGATTCTTCTTCTGTCACCATCTTAAACGATCGTTTTGGATATTTTGCCGTGCATTGTGCACCCTATTCGCCCACAGTTTACACTCACTATAAAAGTCAAGAACATTCTATCAGGCAAAATGCAAATGTGAATGCGATTTCATTGGATAAAGTCAAAACAATTGACCTCTTTCAACACCCTAGCAAGCCTGTAGATTTTATCTTAATGAGGGTTCCAAAAAGCATGGATCTCTTTCGTCTTTTTATGATCAAGGCACATCAAAATGCGCACCCAAATTCCAAAGTATTTTGTGGATTTATGACTCGAAACTTCACGCCACAAATGCTTTCTATCGTTTCAGAATATTTCGATCATGTAGAACAGAGTTTGGCAAAGAAAAAAGCTCGAGTTTTGACTTTATCAGAACCAAAAGCAGAAGTAGACCATACGTTCCCCTTCCATACCATCGAATTCACGAATTCAAATGATATTCGCACCATTTACAAACAATACTATGGTGTTTTTTCAGCCAAGCACATCGACTATGCAACCCAATTCTTATTACAATACGTAACAATCGACAACTCAGTGCATACCATTTTGGATTTGGCAAGTGGCAATGGAGTTATTGCGCATCAATTAAGGTTACAACATGAACAGGCTGAAATCCACTTAATGGACGATGCATTATTGGCTATTGAGTCGTCAAAATTAAATCTTGGAGAAGGAAATCATCATTTTCATTATGCCAATAATTTGGACTCGATGGAAGACGATTATTTTGATTTAATCGTCAGCAACCCGCCCTTTCATTTTGAGCATGAAAATACCATTGAAATTGCATTACAACTATTTGAAGGAGTGAAAAGAATCCTTAAAAGTGACGGTAAATTCATTCTTGTGGCCAATCTTCATTTGAATTATAAAACACATTTAAAGAAGATATTCCATACAGTAGAGGTTCTTGCAATAAATGACAAGTTTGAGGTCATCTGTTGTTCCTAACTTTATATCATAATTCGATTTTAATACTCGATTCTTTATTTCCATCATTTTGTTCACTACCAATTCGTATGCTTTTGTATCTTGATTCTCCTAATTAGTTATACTATGATTCGAAATATTTTCACTGTTTTAATTCTTTCAGGACTGATCTATCTGTCCTTTTCATTGGAATCTGCTACCAGCGTTCAGAAAAAACGAAAAGATCAATTCTCTGCAGAGGCTGCATCCGTTTACCTTAATAATATTGCTAAGGAAACCCACCCGATGGGAAGCTTAGAAAACCAAAAAGTAAGAGATTATTTGGTGCAGACATTGAGAGACCAAGGACTTCAAGTTAAGCTGGACAAAGGGTATGTGAAAAGTTCATGGAAACCTACGTATGTCCGAATGGCCTATGTTGAAAACGTTGTCGCCACTCTGAAAGGAAGTGATCCTGATGCAAAACAAGTAATCATTGCAGGACATTATGACAGCGTATTTGAAGGTCCAGGTGCGGCCGATGATGGATATGCTGTGGCCTGTATGATTGAGACGATTAAAATGTTGAAATCCCTACCCCGAAAGAATGACATCGTCTTATTAATTACGGATGGGGAAGAAATGGGATTATTTGGAGCCAAACACTATGTGGAAAACAACGACATATCTAATGTAGGTGTGCTACTTAATTTCGAAGCACGAGGAAATGAAGGACCAGGTATTGCATTTGAATATTCAGAAAATAATGCTTGGTTGATTGAAGAAATGGCCAAGGCGAGTAAGCGTCCGATTGCCAATTCACTTTCCTATGAAATCTACAAGCGAATGCCCAACGGTTCTGACTTTACCGTTTTTGCAGATGAAGGTATCCAAGGAATTAATTATGCTTTCATTGATGGGTTTTCCTATTACCACAACCCTGTCGATAACATAGAAAACCTAAGTTTGGAGAGTGTCCAACACACGGGAGAAAACATGTATAGAATGGCAAAACACTTCGCCAATTATGAATTTGGGAATCCCCCTGCTGGAGATGCAAGTTTCTATAATTTTTATGGCTCCCTTATTCACTATTCAGCGAGCTACGATCTATTTATTTTGATATTTTGCCTCCTCTTATTGGGTTTTACATTTTATCGGTATTTCAAGCGAAAAGAAGTTACTGTAACACAATTGTTACTCGCCACCCTTTCCATGATAGGTGTGCTACTACTCGTTGGTTTAACCAATTATGGTTTGGCAGAAGTCGTTAAGAAAATGTATCCACAATACAGTACATTTTATAGTTTTCACTACTACAACCACGAATGGTATTTGTTAGCTGGAATTGGATTGAGTCTATGTCTTACTTGGTGGTTCGGAAGCAAAATTGTGACAAAATGGGGGCATGAAAATGCGGGACTCTCCGCAGCAAGTTTACTAGGTGCACTCTCTTTGGTGTTATATGTATTTGTACCCACTGGAACCTACCTAATGATGTTTCCAATGCTCGCATTGATTGTCGGTTTACTGGCAACAGATCTCTTTTCATTGAAACAAGAAAATTGGCAGGCTTGGATTTTGGCATTAGGAATGTTGTCCGTCTTTGTAGGAATATGGAGTGGCCTATCTCACAATTTATTTTTAGGATTTAGTTTTGGAGCATTGCCTGGAGCTGTTATTCCAACTGTTCTATTTTGTTTTGCAGGATTTGGATTGATTCCGGTTCTGTGGCAAAAGAAAGAGTTTCTTATCCCAATTTTAGGAGCTTGTTTGTTCTCTTACGCAATGATCAATGGTCATTTACGATCAAAACCTACGCAAACAGAACCATTAAAGTCCAGTCTATTTTTTGTTACCGATCATGGAGAAGGAAAAAGCTACTGGGCATCCAGAGATAAATATATCAATGCGGGGCACCTAAACCTACTTGATGATGCAGAACAAGGACGACTTCCAAGACACCTCCCCTACTCTAGATTTAAGAAAGAATCCAAACTCACTGCCACTCGATTTAAGTCAGAGTTTACTGTTGATACTTTTCCCGAATCGAATTCAATGATGGTCAATGTAAAAAATAGAAAACGAGCTGGAATAGCTTATCTCGTAATTGATGAAATTGAAAACATTCATAGAATCCGTGTCAATGGAAAATTAAATAAAGAATTTGAAGATGGAGCAACCGGATCTTTTGCTAGTGTTCTCTATGGTATTGGTGCGGATTCAATGTCAATTGAAATGGATAAAAGAGATTTCACAAAACCAGTGGACGCTCGAATCAATTTTAGTTACCAAGAACCCTTTATGAAAGAGATTCTCCCTGTTACTATTGTTAGAAATAATGGATATACTTATGTAAGTAATAAGGTTACGTTTTAATCTTCAAAATAATAACTAGCTTTAATAGAGCGCTATAAAAAAGCTGCGTCACGGAATAAGACCTTGACGCAGCTTTAGTATTTTATAAGAATAAGGACGAAGCCCTAATCTATTTATATCAAATTCATATCGTTGAAAGAGTCCATTACGCTTCTTACACTATCCGCAGATTGATTCAAAAGTGTCATTTCATCTTCATTCAATTCCAATTCAATTGTTTTGGTAATTCCGCTCTTACCTAATTTTACAGGAACTCCCAAATACATGTCAGAAATTCCATACTCTCCATTTAATAGAGCGCAAACTGGGAAAATTCTTCCTTCATCCTTCACAATCGATTCTACCATTTGAGCAGCCGCTGCACCTGGTGCATACCACGCAGAAGTTCCCATCAATCCAACTAATTCTCCTCCTCCTTTTTTCGTTCTCTGCACAATTGCATCCAATTCTTCGTCACCGATCATTTCAGTTACTGGAATTCCTGCTACAGTTGTATATCTTGGAAGTGGCACCATTGTATCACCATGACCTCCCATCAAAACTGCTTGAATATCTTTTGGAGACACATCCAATGCAGTTGCTAAAAACGCTCTATATCTTGCCGTATCCAAAATTCCAGCCATACCAAACACTTTACTAGAATCTGATCCTGATGCCTTAAATGCTGCATATGTCATTACATCCAAAGGATTGGAAACAACTATGATAATTGGATCTTTAGAATGCTCTTTGATGGAATTTACAACTGACACAACAATTTTTGCATTGGTCGTAATCAAGTCATCTCTACTCATTCCTGGTTTTCTTGGAATACCTGCAGTGATTACAACGATATCACTATCTGCCGTATCTGCATAATCTGATGTTCCTACCAATTTAGTACTATAGTAGTCTATTGGTGCTTGTTGCCAGCTATCTAATGCTTTTCCTTTGGCAAAATCACCCTTAATATCAAGAATTACGACCTCTTTTACGATGTCTTTGTGGGCCAATACATTGGCTACGGTAGCTCCAACATTTCCAGCTCCGACTACGGTCACTTTACTCATTTGTTATTTGTTTATTGTTAAGGATTTGAAATAAGGTGCAAAGGTAAGGATTTTCTGGAGAAAGAGCATAAAGAATCTTAATGGGATCTATTGATATTGAATATGAATATAAGATTGGAAAGATTAAGACTGACTGATCTTTCCCAATCT
>JARGNR010000153.1 GCA_029212405.1 Saprospiraceae bacterium | reverse complement strand
ACATTCGCAGCATAGCCTTTAAAGAGTCAAGAATTTTTGTTTCGTTTTTTTTTTGATTAAGACTGAGCGACCTTTTATGAAGTAAAAGTGATAATGAAATTATCAAGTGAAGGAAAACGTTAGTTGTGGGTGGAGGAAAACCCGTCTGGTAAGACAAGGATAAGTTGAAAAGCATTACCTCGTTTTTACGTAAAAAGTTATGAAAACGGGGTAATTGTTCAGAAGTAAAACATCCCAGTTTACTATAAATAAAGGGATATTGCTTCCTCGGAATATCCCTAATTAATCGTTTTTTGAAAAAAAAACACCCTATTCCAATTAGAAGAATAAGGTGTTCTATATTTTAGTGTTATATTAAGTTTAGGCACTCAAGAGCTCCTTAAATCGATCTTTATTGGCATATACTAATAAAAGGCCGAGGATCATTCCTAACACTGCTCCACCTATTCCAGCCATATCATGTAAGGCATGGAATATAAAAGCATTAAACATAATAGCAATCAGTATCGTAAGAGAAAGCGGCACGTATTTATTTATTATCAATGCCAATCCAAAAAGAATCTCTAGCACTCCAATTATTTTGAAAAAACCAGATGTGGCATAGATCCCCATCAAAGTTCCTCCATCTCCTTCAATAGGAGGGAATGGAATAAATCCTAGAAATTTATTTAATCCAAATACCAGACAGAATACTCCAAAAAGAATTCGTATTCCCATTACTACTTTGTCATTCATTGTTCAGTTGTTTTGATTAGTTAATGATTCAATATACTGAAAAAGAAGGATTTTGTTGCAACAAATTAAGTATCAAACTTTTTTTTATGCATATGTATTCATCACATTATCATATTTTTAGCCTTGGATGTTCATTTTGAATTAATGAATAACCGTTACGTCTCCATATTTTGTGAATGTCTCTACTTCCACACAATAGGTATAATCCATTTCTAAAACATAAACAAAAACACCTGATCTTACGCGCGTTCCATTATACGTTCCATCCCAGCAATCTTCCAAATCAGTAGTCTCAAAGTACTTATTGCCCCATCGATCAAATATGATCAGTTTGTAACTGATTATCGTTGTTTCTGGACTTAGAGTAGGGACAAAACACTCATTAATACCATCCTGATTGGGTGAGAAAATATTAGGTAGATATAGGGGCTGTTCTGCATTGACCTCTTCCATTTGAATATCCCAGTTATATTCCAGACTGCTGCATTTGTCACTGACGGTAAGCGCATATGCTCCTGAATTCCGCACTGTAAGTGTACTATCTGTTGAGCCATCATTCCATGAATAGGATAGTTCTCCTTCATATTCCTGAACAGCAGTTGTCAAGTCTATTTCTTCAATACTGCAATCCAATATAGGTTCTTCAAATTCTACGATAAGTTCTCCTCCAACATTGATGGTCACATCAAATGGAGTAATACAACCATTGGGCCCTTTTACATAGATCGTATAATCGCCTTCCAGTAAGTTCTCGATCTCTTCCTGTGTGGAAAATTGTACATTATCCAAGGAGTATTCCAAATTGGAATCTGAAGTTTCAATATGAATACTCCCATTTGATTCACCCAGACAAGCGTCTTCTGGAATAAGGGTTACAAATGGCTCGGGTTGAATACCTATTTCCGTTGTGAATTGAAATTCGCATTCGCCTTCTTCTAACACATAAATCGTATGCATGCCTTGTCCTAGATTTGAAAAAACTACATCTGAAGAATAGGTTATTCCATCCAATGAATATTGATAATTACCACTTGTGACAGGAGTAATACTAATATTTCCTTGACTTTCTCCTTCGCATGTATTTTCTGTTGCAATATCAAATTCTGGATCTGGAGAAATTGGCACTAAAAAAGGATATTCGTGGCTGCATCCATTCAATTCCTGCACAAAAAGTGTAGACGAACCAGAGGGAAGATTGTCAAATAGAGTACTGGTTGTAAAATTAATATTGTCCAGGGAGTAGGAATACGAGCCTCCACTGATGGGTGTGATTTCTAATCCACCTGTGGCTCCTGTACTGCAGGAAGCTGTAATCATCAAGTTAAATTCAGGGTCTGGATTGGTGGATATGACAAAAGGATACTCAAACGTGCACATATTATCGTAATTTACTATAATCGTATATGCGCCTGGAGGCATATTGTAGAATTCCGAATCGTAGTTAAACTCAATTCCATCGATTGAATACAAATAATTTCCCGCAACCGTAGGTATTATTTCTACACTTCCAGTATTGCCGTTTATACATGAATTTTGAACTACAATATTCATTTCAGGAGTTTGAACCACACCTACCTCAAAAGCAACACTTTTCATACAGCCGTTTTCATCTGTCAACCAAAGCGTGTGTGTGCCTGGTGCCAATCCATTAAATTGTAAATTTGTTGTAAACGATGACGGGTTGTCAACGGCAAATTGAAGTCCAGTTCCCGTCATGATTGCAATATCCAAAGTTCCATTTGTAGAAGATGGACAAGCAGACTCGACGGTCAAATTTACATCGGCTTCGGGATAGGCGATCACGACAACCGAGGTAGTTGAATCACAACCAGATTGATTGAGATCATCAAAAGTCCATGTGTCGCCTTCTTGCAGTACGATATTGTTGACAATGATTGTTTCTCCTACGCATGTAAATAATTCTACATTTTCTACATCTGGCGAGCATTCTTTGATCAGAGGGAAGTCTTGCTCTTTATCTTCATTGCAACCAATAAAGAAGATATCTTCTTCAAAAATACCTCCTGTTAGACTGAGTCCCAAACCTGTAGTATCTATTTCAATATGTGGATCAGAAATGTCTACTGGATCAAATATATAGTAACCTGCATTGTCTGTCAAAACAGTAACTATAAAGGTGTTGCCCATATATAAATTTACAGGCACTCCAGCTAATAACTCTTCTCCTGCGTCCCAAACTCCGTTATTGTTTTCATCTATAAATACCAATCCTGATACTGATTGATCACTGGGTATGGCATCAATGGACAGGATTTCGCTCGTATCCATACATCCAGCATAACTAGTTACGATTAATTGGTAATCACCAGCTTGATCCGCAATGAGATCTTGGTTAAGCCCATTAGCTCCAGGCATAGGTGCACCATTAAACAGCCATTGGTAGCCAATTGTCCCGCTTATAAATGGAGTACAGATCGTATCTGGAAAACATGCTTCCACGCATCCGATGTTGATTTTATTTGCATTGGGTCGAGGCGATATGTAAATCCCATTGTCTCCTCCTTCACAGCCAAATTTATTAATTGCTGTTATAGAATAGTATCCTCCTTTATTTACTTCAGTAGAATGTCCTGTATCGCCATTACTCCAGTAATACAGTAGTTCTGGGTCCGGGTTGTCCACGGTCAATACATGAACTTCTCCTTCGCATGGAGTAGGAGAGGGAGTAGATATTTGAATCGATGGAGGCAATTCATGAACGATGACTTTATACGGTGCACTTTCAATTTCACATCCACTATTTGGATCAGTAATAGTAACATAAAAGTCATGACTTCCTGGTGCTAGGCCGTTTAATTGATATTCGTTTAGATAACTTGTTGTTTGTGACGTTGACCATTCGTAAGAAGCACCACTAATCCAATTTGTACTTAATGTAAAAAGTTCTCCTTGACAAATTTCAATGCTATCAAAATAGTAGGGACCTGAAAAACTGGAGGAAAGAAATGAACCCCTGATTTTATTTTCCAAAATACCTTCTACAATGACGTTAATTGGATCTGGTACATAATCACATCCTAAGCTCTCAGAGACAGTGACATAATAGATGCCCGGATCAGAAACAGTGATGGTTTGGGTTGTATTCCCATTCGACCACAGATAAGCGGTACCCCCTGAAGGTGCGGTAAGATTTACTTCTTCTCCATAACACATGGGAAAAGTTTGATCCGTATTGATATCTCCGTTTAGTGATGTGGTTGTTACATTGATGGTTTTTGTGATCGATTGAATACAATCATTTCTGTCGGTGACAGATAATCGTACATCGTAAGATCCACTGCTGCCAAATGTATGAATCGCTAGAGGCCCTGTGGATGAATTGGATGCTCCTGAAGATGGGTCATCAAAATCCCAAACATAGGAGTAAATTTCATCGTCTTGTATTGCTTCAAAGAATAGACCATCTTCGCTGCAGGCAGATACTGGAACAATAAATTGAGCCAACGGACCCCCTTCTACCACAACTTCAACTTGGTAGGTACTGAGACATCCATTGTCACTTTCAATGTCCAATGTAACCGTGTAGATTCCTGGATTATCAAAGGTGTGCATAGGATTCTCATCATTGGACATATTATCACTTCCACTTGAAGGATCACCAAAATTCCAAACATAGTTGGTTATTGTAAAGCCAGGAATAAATGTAGAATGGTTTCGAAACTGGACAGGATTACCTGCACATGCATCTTCGTAGTCAAATCTAGGAGCAGCAGGAACAGTAAAGATGTTCACTCCCTGTTCACCATTTTGGTCTCCAATTGCTGAAACATAAAAATAGCCAGCAGTCGAAAATTCATGGATCGGTGACACTTCATTGCTTGTATTATTGATCCCACTTCCAGGATCGTCAAAATTCCATGTAAAGCTCGTACTAGTAACCGCATTTCCTCCAATGCTAAATTGAAGGTTATTGCATCGTAAGTAAATATTTTGAGGATCTAGTATTCCACCGCCTCCTGTGCAAGTTCCTGGTGGTGGGTCTCCCATACACCATTCATACAATCGATGTACATTAGACAGGGCTGTGCATCCATTGTTATCTGTAACCTGAACCTGGTAGCCACCAAATTGATTGGTTGTAATGGACGAAGCCGTATTACCCAATGGTGCGTTATTATAAAACCATTCATAAGTATAGCCGTCATTTGTATTTAATGCTACAATGGATACCTCAGGATGAGGAAGACAAAAGGCGTTCACATCGGGTGAAGATAAACGTATGGAAGGAGGTAAAAACGTGTCAATTTCAACAGGGATAATCTCTACACACCCTGCATCTGAGGTTACTTCCACATCATACTTTCCTGGAGGAACAGTTAGTGTTGGAGTTGTACCAATAATAAGACCATTTTCATCTTTGACTTCAACTGTGCTCGATGAGGGAATCATAGATGTTATTACTCCAAAATCTCCTGGGCAAACCTCTTCATCAAATACAATATCATTTACACCTAAGGGAGCTACCTCCACATTGTAGAGAATTGAGGCGCCACAGTAGTCTGTTTCTATTTGATGATTACCGGGGATATGCCACATCACGTCTATCGTTTGATCTGGATTGTGAATGATACTACCTGCATTGGGTGGAATAATGCTCCATTCAGGCAAAGTCCCATTTGCTGCTCCAATACTGTATGTTTCAATTTCATCCTGACAAGCTGTTGAAGAACCTGAGATGGTTGCGTTTTGAGCTGTTTCAAGATCCACTTCAAAAAACTCGGATTGACAGCTTGTAGATTCTAAGATATAACGAACACGAATTGAATATGGTCCATTACTAGTCCATTGAACGGATACGCTGTTTGAAGTTGTATACGTGTAATTTGATCCATCAAAAATATTCCATTGTACCAAAACTCCTGGAGCTGGAGGAGGAACCGTGTAATTATAAAATTCATTCAAACAAATCACCATGGGACCTTCTATAAAAGTAGGAGCTAATGGTCTTTCTACTACTTCAAAAAATCCTGTCGCTATAGCATTGCAGTACGTATTGGTATTATCAGTTGCAACTACTGCATAAACTCCAAGTTCAGTAAATGTTTCACTTATAGAGGAGTTGGAAGGATAGTTCGTTGTAATTCCTGAAGGTGAAGTAATGGACCATTCGACAGTAGCGTTATTCCATCCATCTAACGCCTGTAAATAAACAACTCTATCTGTACAAACGGTAGGAGGAACAGTAATATTAAATGGAGTTTTTAAATCAATTGTTATATCCGCTTGTCCTCCGCATTCTAAATAACAGTTTTCATAGGAAACGGTGAGAAAAGATGTATTATCTGACCAAGGAGCATCATCCCATTGGACAGTTATTTCATTCGTGCCCCCTCCACTTATAATTGATCCATTACCGGTAAGGCTCCATTGATAAGAAGTCCCATTATAGTATTGGACGGAATAAGTGCTATGTCCTTCTTTACAAACTTCAGTGGGGCCTTCTATAGAAGCAGACCCGTCTAAAATAGGAATTTGTACTACGGTCTCGGATGGACAAACCGCATCATCACATCCTGAAGCTGTCAAACCTATTGTACCCACTGGTCCACTATTCCAATTGATGGTAATAAAATCATCGGCATTTCCTCCTCCATCTACGATTGATCCATTTCCACTGATGTTCCAATTGTACGTAGCGCATGTATTGGATGCATAATAGGTGTGCTCTTCATTTCCACATGTTGTACCTATACAGGTGATTTGCGGACCAGGATTACTGTCTACGATTATTTGGTAGTAGGAGGTGTCAAAACATTTACATTCCGAAGCACCAATCAACATGATATCATATGTGCCTCCTTGACTGTAGGAAGTGGTCACATTTGTACCATATTGAAATGTACCATCACCCATGTGCCATTCAAAATCTGTGGCTTCCTGACTACCTATTGCTTGAAGATATACTTCTTGTTCAGCACAAACGGTAATGTCATTCGCTCCTCCATTAAAAGCTAAAATATCAACATCTAGTGGCTCTAAAATGTCGATACAATAGTACACAGAATCGGTACATCCTTGACTGTTGGTTTCTATGAGTTTGATAAAGCCAGTGCCAGATGGATTCCATTCTATTGTAATTCCTTCTAGGGTTTCTTCTAAAATGGTTCCTCCTCCCATTTCCCATTCTACGGTAGCCCCATCATTTTCTTTAAATCCATAGAATCCAATTGATGAAGAGCATGCGGTGAAGCATTCAACAAATTCATAATCTGTCTCTGGATTTCCTGGTAAGGAATCTTTACGTCCACATTCTGGATATTTGGGAAATATGATGTCAGGGGTTGGAATCGATGCCACTTCTACATTGATTACTTCAGTCTGAGACGAAATAGGCGCAGAGAAATCGACTAGTGTTACCGTGTTTGATCCAATTGTATTCCAGCAAATTTCAATTTCTGAACCTTGATTGGTTTCTTGAATTTCTCCTGTAGATTTCCAATAATAAGGACCACCAGCTCCACCGACTAGAGAATAGGTAGAACAATCAGAAAAACATACTTCTATATCCCCATTGATTGAATGTTGTGAAAAAGATGTAAATCCTAGTGTGCAAACGAAAATAGAAATAAAAAATAGGTATTGATAATTCTTCATGCTTAGCTAGTTGATGTAGTTGGATAACATAAAAGCGAATACATCAAATATACAATGAAGAGGGTTGATAAGAATCATAAACTAGTTTTAATTGTATTAGGACTAGAGGGGACAAGACCTAAATGTAAAACTCGTGCTAAAATTCTCAGCCAAGACATTGTTTGATCAATGTTTTTAAACGCTTTACCTATTAGATGGAGTGATCTTTAAATTCGTTGCAATAAAATGGAGATAAATATTTTTTATTCACGATTTATCGAATTTTGACTTTTTTTGTTGAGCGATTAAATACGCTTTTCTCTTTGCAGAAAGTTCTTTTTTTATAGGTTGAAGTTCTAAATAACGATTGGATTCTACAAACGCAATTTTCTCCAAAATCAATTCTTTTTCATCGGAATTGAATGAATCCAAGAGGTACTTTTTTATTGCATCCAAAATAAACGCTTCTTCATTGGATCGTTTTTCGATTAATCGTTTATTTAAGTAGATTCTACCGGGGATATAATTATTGATTTCTTCATAATATTCAAGAATTACAGCCTGAACAAAATTCAAGGAATGTGTAGTACCTAAACTATCTTCAAATTCAAGAAGTAATGAACCTCCATCCATGAATACTCCAAATTGTTTAAGTTTCCAAGAATCCATGATCAATGTATGTACTACCCAATACTAAAAAGATAGTCTTTTTCGAGGGTAGAAGGTATAATGCTAGAGTTAAGGATTGTCAACTTCTACTTTAGTTAGCGGTGCCCAAGGGACCAATTTTGAAGGATAGTAATCCACATTTTGAATTTCCAACCTGTCTTTATGTTTACCCAATCTCACTTTGAAATTTTCCCAATTTCTAAACTTGCTAGGTGTCCATCCAATTTCTGAATGTGCAATCAGCCTTGGAAATACCAAGTACTCTATATCGTCCATATTTACCACAGTTTCAGACCACAAAGGTGATTCTACTCCTAAAATATTCTCTTTTGTGATGCCTTCTACCAATTCGGATGGTTCCCACATATAGGCACTATCTACCTCTACGTATGCGGCCCAATGCAACCCAATACGGGTAGTCGAATCATATTGCATATCTAAATATGCTTTTGTTGCGGGGGAGATTAAAACTTTTGCATTTTGCTCTACTCCCATCTTCGCATTTTCTGCCTTGTTCCAATAATGAACGGTAGAGTTTGCAGGTAATTTTGCATGAGCTATTTCATCCCATCCCATCACTTGCTTTCCGTATTTATTCACAATTGCTGAGGTCCGTTCTATAAAAGGAATATAGTCTTTCATTTCTGTTACGTGAGATTCATCACCTCCAAGGTGGAAGTAAGGCCCGGGAGTCATTTCAGAAATTTCTCGTATTACATCATCAATAAACTTGTACACTACTTCTTTGCTTGTACAGAATGTACTGAATCCAACTTCTGTTCCGGTATATAACTTTGTAGCTTTTCCATCACAATTTAATTCAGGATAGGAGGCCAAGGCTGCATTGGTATGACCAGGCATATCAACTTCCGGAACAATGGTGATGAATTTGGTTGCTGCGTAAGCTACAATGTCCTTGTATTGTTCTTGCGTATAAAACCCACCGGCTTCACCGCCCACTTGAGTACTTCCTCCATGTGTGGTGAGATTAGGCCAAGACTTTATTTCAATTCTCCAACCTTGATCATCAGTAAGGTGAAGGTGTAGGGTGTTAATTTTGTATTGTGCAATAAGGTCAATGACTCGTTTGACATCTTTTACTTCAAAGAAATGTCTGGCTACATCGAGCATGGATCCACGATAGGCATATTCAGGTTTGTCAGAAATCTTACCCGACGGAACATACCAATTTATGTTTTCTGGTTTTTCTCCTTCAAATTCTGTTGGAAGTAATTGACGGAGTGTCTGAATACCATTAAAAATACCATGTTCGGTTTTAGCGGAAAGATTGATTTGAGTATCCGTTATGTCAAGTGTATATCCTTCTGCACCCATTTCAGATGCTTCATCCAAAGAGAAAGAAATGGTATTCTCATTACTTGTTTTTGTGCTTTCAAGATTGAATCCGCTTGTTTTTTTTAATTGAGCAACAAATCCATCTACTGCCTTTATGTTGTTCAGATTCTGAACAGTTGTTCCTGAATTAATCTGGAATGAACTTCCCGTACTTTCTACTTTTAAAGGTTGAGGAATTATGATGGTCTTTCCAAGATCTAAGGCAGGATTAGGGACGTCTTCATTGCATGAGAAAAAGGAAAGCATACAAATAAAGGCAAGAATAGATGGGAATGTATATTTCATAGTTAATTAAGTTGTCAACGAATATTAAAAATATTTTGATCAATACGAAGAATAAGCGGTGGGATACAAGAAATAAATATCTATATGAGATACATTGTTTTGATATTTGGGTAGAGAAGACATTCCTTTCCATCCTTCTGAATCCACAAATTTCTTCCAATTTAAGTCTCTTTCAGTTTGATTTTGGTGGGTTGTCATATACATCAGGTTAGGCATTTTACTTCCAGCTATGACTTCACCATAAAATACAGCATTAAAATCTAATGATTCGAATAAGCTGATTTCTCCTCCGGCATTAAACATGTCCATTTTGTTGGCGTAGATTTTTTCGGTTGCAGATTCATAGGAGCGCAATTCATAAATTCGATCTTCTCTCGGTCCATCCAGTGTGGTGGGTTTGAGCATAGGCATATCTTCAAATGCTTTGAGGAGAATGGATTCTACACGCTGATAAGGAGGAGCATCAAATGGTGCATCAATATAGTCCTTTCCTGCTTCTTGATACAGGTCATCCTTTGCGAGTTGAGTTTCTAGTCTTTGATATTGAAAGAGAGAAATGTAGGGGATAAGTACATACGTTTTATGAATAGAGTCTGCCTCTGTATCTTTTCTATTTTTGAATACTCCAACCTTCTCAATTCGCTGACGGTTGAGGGCTGGGATGAATGCATTTTCTAGGTATGCATCCGTGGCTTGCTCTTGCGCTTCCGTCTCGAAGGTATAGATTTTGATTTGATAGAATTCTCGGACTTGAGCAGTAGAATTGAACTGACAAAATATCGTGAGGAGAAGAGTCAAGAATAAAGCGGAGGTTGATATTTTCATTGTTTGGATTTGATTTGCTGGCGAAGATAATGGAATATCGAATATTGAGGAAGTACTATTTTATGACTTTTGATTTTTTAATAAGAAATAAGAAGAGATTTGCTTAAGATGTGAAACAATAGAGATCTACAATTTCATTTTCAAAAAAAAAATAATGATGAAACACGATATGATCTTTTCAAAAGTTGTACGCATATGGAAACGGATAAGTTTTAATAACTTGAGCCACTTGTATGAATAAAATTGTGTTTTCAATACTGTTTTTATTTCAATTCATGATTGTTGCTAGCCAACAAACAGAAAATCGGTTTACTTCTGTTGTACTGGCAGAGGATGAGCATGTTTGTATCACCCTCCACTATTATTTAAAAGCAGATATTGGAGACCCAGAATGGTTGAAAATAGAGTTTAGAAATAAAACAAA
>JARGNR010000152.1 GCA_029212405.1 Saprospiraceae bacterium | reverse complement strand
GTCACATTTGCTCCAGCAATTGTTTCTAATAAAGAATCATTTTTAAATAGACCTATATTGGAGAACAATTACACGTTTATTAAGTCAAAAGGGGGATATGAACGAGTCAATTTCTCAAACATTTTATATCTTAAAGCATCAGGGGCTTATACCAATATTATAACTGAAAAAAGATCATTTGTAATATCGGCTAACTTAAGCCATGTTGTAGATCAAATGGGTAGTTCTAAGATCGTAAGATGTCACAGGTCATATGCCATTAATATAGATCATATCGTGTTTTTTGATGACACTACTGTATCTCTGAAAAAAGGATACAATCAAATTGATCTTTCAATGAGCATGGGATTCCGATCTAATGTAATCAATAAACTTCAGCGTTTGAAATCAAACTAATTTGGACATATAAATAACACCCTCGTATGAATTATTACTTACTCAAGTTTTTTAAATCCCCTCAGTTTTGGTTAGTCTGGCTTTTCCTACCTATACTAATTGCTGGTTCCCTCTATTGGGCTACGGATGATTTACATATCTGTTTTTGCCTTGATTTTTGGAACACATTCGTGAATCCTTTTTTGACCATCTTAACAGCACTTATTGGTGTGGTCATCTATTTTAGACAGAAGATCTTTCAATGGCAAGATGGTTTACCAAAAATTTATACTGCCCATTTTAATATCAAGGAAAATATAATAATCAGCATGTATGACTTTCCTGTTTCATCTGAAAGCGAAATAAGAAGTGTTGCTCAAGGTTTTATGAAAATAAACGCGAATAATGGCCAAAACCTTGAACTTGCTTATATCAACAATGTACATGAAACGTATCCAGTAAAGATTGGTCACACATGGTATGAAAAATATATTTTCCTCTGTGAATTAAAAACACCTCCTTCACAATGGAAAGACAGATATCATTGCTATATCTGTAAAGGGTTAGGTAAGGGCTTTCAAAAAATTCAAGGCCCATCCAGAAGTACTTTTCTAACCATAAAAGAAGAAAAGAATGGAAAAAAGGATAGTTCT
The DNA here is from genome assembly GCA_029212405.1 of Saprospiraceae bacterium. GTDB lineage: Bacteria > Bacteroidota > Bacteroidia > Chitinophagales > Saprospiraceae > CAJXUU01. The sequence continues at coordinate 9,958 of JARGNR010000152.1, read as the reverse complement.
AAATCCAGTATTCCTAAAAATGAAACTGAAATATTAAACCTTATAAAAACTATAAATGGACCCAATCAATCATAACCATGCTCTACTCTTGGATATCATATCTATCCAAGAATATGTTTTCAGTAGCAATAAACTCAAAGAAAATATTGGTGCCTCCCATATCATTGAGCACGAATTATTCAAAACTGCACTTGAAAAAATCAATGTCAACTATAAAAAAGTTTACATCGGTGGAGGTAGCGCCTTATTTACGTTCGCTGAAAAACCTCTATTGTATGATTTTTTAAAGTCTTTTTCAAGTACTGTATTGACACATTTTCCAGGTATCCAGCTTGCAGCAGCTCATATAAATAACTATAGTGATAAGGAGTTTAAATTAAGCAGAACCCAGTTGTCCCAAAAAATGATCAATCAGAAATCGTTAACCCCTTCTTTCATTCACTTACCAAAGGAAGGAATCTTTGCCGATTGTCCACAATCCAACCAATACCAAGAAGAAAAATACGCGGATTTAGGGTTTATTTCCCATTCTTCCTCTGTAAAATTCGAAGCCTGTAAGCGCGCTCAGAAAAAAAGAAACCGTGAAATAGATTCTTCCAATTTTGTATTTACTGACGAAATTGAAAATTTTGGACAAGAAGTAGATAAAGGGTACATCGCTATTGTACACATAGATGGGAATAACATTGGTCAACAATTTATCAACTGTGACTCAGAACAAGAAATAGCAGATTTGTCCAAGCAAGTCAAATCATTTGCCACCGATTCAATGGATGATTTAATCGCGGAAATTTGCACCCTTTTTGAAACCAAGACCATTGGTGATGAATTTGTTCTTCCTAAGGATAAAAGCGGAAAAAATATCTTGCCCATTCGACCAATTTTAACTGGAGGTGACGATGTTACGTTCGTCTGTGAAGGAAGACTGGGAATATTTTTAGCAGAACGATTTATAGAAATTTTTGAACAAAAAGCTAATCAGGGTCCAAACGAAAAATCAATTACTGCATGTGCAGGAGTTGCGATTGTCAAATCTAAATTTCCATTCTTTAAAGCATATAAACTCTCCGAAGAATTGTGCCATGAAGCAAAAAAGGCTTCTCGTTCTGGAAACCATTCTTGGATCAGTTTTCATATCGCCAATTCTGGAGTGTCTGGAGACTTAAAAGCCATTCGAAAAGCAGAACTCAAAACAATGGATCGATCTTTAACTATGAATCCATATTGTTTAGATTCCAATCATCCCAATTCTATACAAACACTAAAGAATCGTGTGCATCATTTTACAAGAGAAGGTTGGCCCATCTCAAAAATAATGGAACTAAGAGATGTGGTGTTAACCTCTGAAAGTTCTTTGAAATTATTTGCTTTAGAACAAAAATATCGCAATCGAACTCTGGACGTGAACTCAATCTGGAAAAATGATAAAACAAATATCTGGGATGCAATTCAGCTAATGCAATTCTACCCTATAAACCTACTAAAACAAGAAGTAAATGGATAAGTTAAAGATAACCATTACCCCTGTAAGCTATCTTGCTTCTTCAGGAAACGCAGGAGGACCAATGATTGATATTGATGTCTTATATGACACCGAAACAGGTATACCCTATCTAAATGGAAAGCGGATCAAAGGCCTACTTAGAGAAAGTGCACGAGAAGTATTAGAAATATACAACTTGCCGGAAAAAGAAGTAGACAAATGGATCAACCGTGTTTTTGGAAATGGCGATCGACATTATGGCTCGTGCTCATTGTATACAGTTCCCAATTTCTATATTGATGGATATGAAAATATTAAAAGAAGCATTATTAGCTACAAAAAAGAAAAAAATCTCGCTTTTAGTTCAGGAAATGTGCTCGCTCATTTTACTTCTGAAAAAATGGTCACTGCACTAAACGATCAAGGAGTTGCGAAGGACAAAAGTTTAAGATCATATCGCTTGATCAATCCCAGTACGCCTGAATTACCAATCACGTTTTCTGCCATTTTTGAAGCAAAACTATCTGAAGGAACAGAATTAACAAGTAATTCTATTCCAATAGCTGAAAATAAGCGATTGGATGAAATCATACTTGAAAAAGCATGCCACAACCTGAGATACATGGGAACCTCCAGAAATAGAGGTTTGGGAAAGATTAAAGTGGAAATGGAAAATTTAGGCGGGACAATAAAAGAAAAGGCCTCTTCTTTTAACGTTGAAAAAGCATTGGCCATTGATCTAGTCACGGAAGGGCCCATTATTATCCCTACCAAACACGGAGATCAGAATACTATTAATACAGATGAAGTCATCAATGGCAGTATGGTAAGAGGATTATTGGCTTCAAAATACCTCTCTCTTGTAAATCCACCCCTTTCACCAAAAGAAGCCCATAAAGATCATGATTTCTTTGATATCTTTTTAAGTGGAAACGTCCAGTTTTGTGAATTGAAACCCAATGGACAATCTACCTTGTCATTTAATATACAGAAGTACAAAGCTCATCCATCCAAATCATTTGTTGATGTTTTTTCTAAAGAGGAAAACGATCATCATATATCCAAAAAGTATAACAAAAGAGGAACTATTCAAAATGATACATTCATTGAGGAAAATATCTCTAAACACATACAATTTCATAATAGTCGTTTTGAACGAAAGGCAGGAAGAAGTACGGAAAATCATCCAGGTATTTACTACTACGAAAGCATCAGTCCTGGACATCATTTCAGTGGTAAAATTACTGGCAGTCAAGAACTCTTACAAAAACTTATCGATACCCTCGGATCTTCTTTTGATGGAAAAATAGGAAAAAGTAAATCTGTAGAATATGGTAAAGTGAAGGTGAAATTAAGCCAAGATCAAAAGAATCAAAACGGAACAAAAAAAGTAAGTGACACCTATGCAATAAAAGTATTAACTCCTGTCATTCTAGAGAACGAACATTTTCTTCCTAAACCAAGCTTTTCGGCACTAATAAAAGCACTTGGTATACAATTATCAAACACCGGTAAAATTCATGCGGCTTCAAAAACTACAACGGTAGAACACTATAATTCCGTTTGGCAAAGTAAAACTCAAATGTATCCCGCTTTTGACGAAGGCAGTATTTTTTTAATTGATTGTGAAAATCAACCAGCTGTAGATCATTCCATCGGTCTTCTGACTCATTTGGGGTATGGTAAAATAGCTATAGAAGCCTATAGTCCCATCCAAATATCAGAAATCAAAGAAAATGAAAACCAAGATAATAGCGAAACCATTGCCACACCTAGTGATATTCTAGGGGCTATTTTGAACGCCTACAATTATCAGGAATTAGACAATAAAATTCATTTAGCCGCCTTGGAAACTGTTGAACGTGATCGAAACATACGTAAGCTTTCCAACAGCCAATTGTCTCGATTGAAAGCAGTTCTGAATACACACCAAACTATTCAAAAATACCAGTCTGAATTTGATCATTTCAATAAAGAAACGAAGAAAAATGAAGGCATGAAACATCGAGAAATTGGGTCTACTATGATTCGATGGTTTATTTATAATGATATATACAAATTGAACATGCCTGACAATGTGATAATAGAAATTAAAACCTTTGATCCTAATTACGTTCATTTTGTCTACGGTAAAAAGTATTGGAATTATGTTTTCGAAGCTGCCCTCAAATCCAAAAAAGAAATATTATAATGAAAAATAAATATAAAAGATCTGATGATAAAGTAATCGGCAAAATAATCGCTCAATGTACCCTTGAAAATACATCTCCATTACTTATCGCCAGTGGAAACGATAGTCGAAGTGAAAAAGAATGCATTCGATGGGTAGATGGGTCTCCCTATATTCCATCCAGTGCATTGATCGGTGCACTTAAAAGTTGGCACCAAAAGTTTTATCCTGAACATAAATCAGAATATTTTTGGGGCTCTGAAGATTCTAAAAAGGCTACTACTTACCAATCCCATTTTGTCATTGACGATTGCAGATTAACAGAAAACAACAAAAACAGTATTTTTTCCTTGAGAGATGGGGTTGCTATTGATTACCAAACCCAAACAGCATCCGATAAAAGTAAGTATGATTACGAGCTGCTTGAGCCTGGGTGTGAATTCCATTTCAACATGGAAGTTACCGTTCGCTATGGGGAAAGCTTGGAATCAATGAGCGCTTATGTGGAACAGGTGTTTCGCACTTTGAATCATGAATTGTTCTCTATCGGAGCTTTAACTACTTCGGGGTTTGGTAAACTTTCATCTAAAAATTGCAAACTTCAAACATTCGACTTTACCAAAGGAGATCCTGCTACGTGGTTTGACTATTTAAAAAAAGAACGATTGTCTGGATCTGCCCTGAGTGTAAACGTTCCCGAATCTTCTTTCCGGTATTGTAAGATTGACACCTCTTTTTTAATCAAATCCGCCTTAATTACTGGGGCCTACCCTTCTGACTCCGAATCACCCGATAAGGTTCATTTGCACAGCAAAGGAAATGCTATAATTAGTGGAAAAGCATTGCGTGGAAGTTTAAGGCATCGAGCACATAAAATTTTGCAAACCATTGGTCACCCAACACCTCAACATGCCATACATAGTATATTTGGGCATGTAAAAACCACCTCCGATTCCGACAGGAAAAAAGGAAGATCCAAAACATCTGCTGTAAAAAGTAGACTCATTGTAGAAGAATCTATAATTGAAAATGGCACTATCTCAATGTTACAAGATCGAATCAAAATTGATCGCTGGACAGGTGGGGTTATGGGAGGTGCCAAATTTGATTCACAACCCATTTGGAATATCTCGGATCAAAGTGAAGATGCTTTTCAAATTACCCTATTTCTTTTGGACCCCAATCCTGAAGAAATTGCATTGCTCCTCCATCTCATCAAAGACCTTTGGACAAGTGACCTTGCGATTGGCGGAGAAAAAAATGTAGGTCGTGGTGTATTAGTTGGACAATCTTGTCAAATACACCTCCCCGATCATAAATATTGTTCTATTGTAAAAAATGGATCAACTCTAACCATTGAAGGTCAAGAATATTTAGATGCCCTCAATTCGACTGATCTAAAAAAATTAAAATACCTATCATGAACGAAATAAAAGAAATATATGATATCGAGACCATTGCTACATCATCAAAAAAGTACCAAGCCTCGAGCTTAACTGCCTTTTTAAAAGAATTGAATCCGACTAAGACTTACGATTTGGTGTGTTGGCAACATCAAGGTGTATACAGAGGTAAGATTATAAACGGTAGGATTATATGGCAGCATAATACCTATGACATTGCACCTTCTCTCGAAGATAAATACTGGCAAAGAGCTCGAATATTTACAGACACTGAAGAATACTACATCCAATTCAGGTCCCATTCTATTATAGGGAGATATAGAAAAGATGAAAAAGGAGATGATGCTGAATCAATAAATGTTATTGATTCAGCATCTATTCTACGAGCAATCGTAGCCAATACTGAGGTGACCAATGATTCCATTTCCGTTAGAAATTATTTGTCGTACGATGATCTAGGAATGGTGCAAATTGAAGACATGAGATTTTTACAATTTAAAACAAATGAGCAATGAACTGGGGAACAGAATATCAAATAGAGTTTCGTGGAAACCGCGTAACATTACGAAATATAGATGACCGATCCGATTGGTTTGATGTAAGTAATTTTAATCTCAATAAGGAAGAGCACGATACCTGCTTTGTCGATGAAGATGATATAGAATTTAAATCTATCCAAACGCAAAGAGGTGATCGTACTGTAATCTCATCTTTGACAGTAGATGGCGTTCAATATAGATATCGTCTAAAAAATGCAACGGTGAAAAACCAAAATAAACATAATGGCACTAAAGGGAATAGTGGCAATAGAAACCAAAGTCATGGACCTCGCAACCAAAATCAACATCAAGAAAAGCCAAGCACCGGATACTCTGGAGCGCCCTATAATTTTGTTCCTCTCAATAAAATAGTTGTTCAAACAGAAAAAGTCACTTCGCATGGCAGCTATGATGTTACAAAAAAAAGCGGGTATATCGACTATTCCATTCATTCGTTGACTCCGCTATTTATTCGAGGAATAGACGCTGAATTTTTTGGACCAAAAGGGCAAAAAATGATTCCTGGAAGTAGCCTAAGAGGAATGATCCGCAATATGGTAGAAATGCTATCATTCAGTAAATTAGAATTCACGGAAAAGGAGCGACTCCTGTACTATCGTGATGTAGCAAGCGGAAAAGATAATTATGGTAGTCGTATCAATGGAAAACAAAAGGCAGGATGGGTACGTCTGAAGGGTAGAAAAATAGAATTATGCAAAGCTCAAAATGTCCACAATAACCATTCATTTTTACCAATTAAAGGAAGGTGGGAAAAAAATCTATGGTGCACAAATAAAAGTAAGTATACAATAGGTAAATTTGAAAAAGTTAAGTTCAGTACGTATACTGGAAAAAAAGGTGAACTGATGGCAAAATTGTCACAGAACACTGGGCAAGAAGCCTACTTGTACATAACTGGAAAATTTGCCAATAAGAAAACAAGACAATACATCATAGGACAACCTGACAGTAGTCAAGTTGTAGACATTACCGAATCATACAGTATCTATCGAGACGATGACAATCGGGACATCAAATATGACCTGGTTAAGCGGTTAAATAAAAAGGATTATAAGGGAATTTGGTTGCCTGTATTTTATATAGAAGAATCTATGAATACTACTCCAAATAGTACCAAAATTTATGTCATAGGTGACACGCTAATGTTCCGCTTACCATACCAGAAAAAAATTCAATCTTTCATTTATAAAATGCACAAGGATGATTCTTTGACCGATATGGCCACCGCGCTATTTGGCAACTTGAAACATGCTGGTAAAGTGTATTTTGAAGATGCTAAAATGACATCTGGAACTGAAGCTCAAGAAGAAGAGCATTTAAACATTTTAAATGGTCCAAAGCCCACTACGTATCAACATTACTTAAAGCAAAATCAAAATTCACAAAAAAAGACCTATAATAGTGGAGATACCGTCATCAGTGGACACAAATTGTATTGGCACAGGGCAGGAGCAGAGTATAAAGCGGACCCCATCAAAAGAAATAAGAATGCCAAGCCCTATCCTGACCCAATTAAAAAAGTAGAAAAAGATAGTACTTTCCAAGGTAGAATACGATTCGACAATTGCTCTGATGCAGAACTTGGGGCATTACTCATGGCTCTGGATTTACCAAAAGGTTGTGCCCATAGGATAGGTTTAGCCAAGCCATTTGGTTTTGGCTCTATCCAGTTTGAACGAATTGACATTTCAATAATTGATCGTATTCAGAGATATAGCCAACTTTTTGACAACAACCAATGGAACTCAGGGATATCGACCCAATTGTCAACTAAAGCCGATTTTGAATCATTAAAGCTGAGTTTTATTCAGTATTTATCCTCTTTCGATGGCCTTTCTTTCACTAGTTTAGAACATTTCTGGTCTGACCCTGAACGTATAGCACACCTAAAAGAATTGTTGCGATTCAGACCAAAAGACCAAGAATGGCTGGAAAAGACTCGATATATGGAAATCGAAAAACCTATGTTCAACGACGATGGCACACCTACACTTTTCAAAGGTAAACCATACAAGGACAATGAATATCGATTACGTCCTATTTTAAAAAGACCTACAGAATACCTCGACTCATGAATAGAATAAAAAAACTCATGCTTTTTTGGAATACCATTAAGTTTTCCATTATAAATAATCCTACTTACTCCATCTTGTTTGGGATCTTGGCAGTATGTAGTATTCTTATTGCGGTTTTAAATAAGTCCCTATTCGACAACTACATTGACCCTATTACGGGAATTATGACCTTAGTGGTTGCCATTGGCATTGCATTACTAGATTATAATAAACAATGGCTGGACAGCCTTCCCAAAACGCTTACGGTCCATTTTATTCTAAAGAATCAATACGTATTGACCTGTTATTATGCAGATCTTGTATCAGAGGGAGATATTCGGAATTGGGCTCAACAACTTGGGTCTCAAATGACTGGTGGTTCACGGTTGGATTTTGAACCCTTTTTTGATATTGACCAACCTAGTGCGAACCGTTTGGAAAGCAATGCTAGTAATGTGCTCCATTACACCCTTAAAATGTACTTGAAAAGCGAACTATGCCTAAATAAAAAAACGCCTGCATTTAATAAGGAAGAATGGACTCGATGGTATATTTGTCATGGGGAAAAAGGTAAAATGGATGAGAAAAAAAAATTGGATCCTTTACCTTCCACATCAAACCCTAAAGAACCTGATTTCAAGAACGATGTGTTGCCATTACTAACGTCTACAAATACTAAAGATGATCAACACCCCTCCTAAAATATCGTTTTCCGTACAAAGAGAACAGGAGTATACCCTCCTTGAAATAGCTTTGGCCAATCCGATTGAACCCAATGATATACACCATATGCAAAATCTTCCTGATCTGGTAAACGAAAACAGAGCAAGCTTGGGGGTTATTCTTTCTGGTAGAGGTCCCATTTGGTTGTATGGGTATTTAATCCACCATTATCATCCATGCATGTGGGTCGCTGTATTTGACCCCAAGCTCAATGGAGCGGTCGTGGTACAGAGCCATTCGGAAAAATATAACGCAGCGGACGTCATACCAATTTAAATAATAATGAGGATTGTTCTGCTCAAAATGTTCTTTGACATCTTGTAAAATCTGTGGCTTGTCGGTCACAGTACTATTCCATGAAATAGGTATTGTTGGGACATACGATTCCTAGCGTTTCTATACTTTGCCATTGCAAATGGCCCTATTTCATGGAGTATTATTCCACCATTCTATACAAGCTATATGTAAATTGTAAATTCAAAGTCTTTCCGAACGATGGATGCCTTTTGAAATTTTTTTCGTAATGCTTTATACCGTACCGATCTTTTCCCTTCGATTAACTTTATAAAACTAAGGTGACCTTTGACACTGGATCGAATGGCAGACCATTTTGTTTTTCCTTCCGAATTGGGCTTTACGCCCAAATATTTCATGTGGCGTCTCATTCGCATTAGCTTGGCATACAGGGACAAATTTTTTTCTGTTCGCTCTAGCATTGCTTCACTCACTTGCATCTTCAATCATTGGAGTACGATGCCTGTAATCAATTTTTCTGATTGTTTTCCATACCATTTTACTTTTTTCTTATTGATTAAAAAGCCATGCTGTGTAATACATGTTTCAATTTGATGGTATACTTCAGGGGTAATTTCCATATTGCTGGAAAAACTAAGGTCATCAACATATCTGGAGTAGGTCAACTGTTGTGCTTGAGCCAATGCCATAAGGCTAAAATCTGCCTGCAAAAAAGCCATGTTGCTGATAACAGGAGATGTAGGAGCGCCCATGGGTAGCCTTTGTTTCTTAAAACATAGTGTAGCAACATCTTCTCGTGTAGATTTAGAAAGTCCATCCTCTTTTAAATTTTGTTTAAATCCTTCTATATCTACTTGATAGAAAAAATCCTTTAAATCCACGTTCAACAGATATGACTTCCCAATATGCGTCAACGCATTGGTTCGGATATCTCTAGAAATCATTCGGATTGGGTCTTTTAAAATGTATCCGTGCACACAAGGTGGCAATGTTTCATGATAGTTGGACTGTAGATAACGCGCAATTTTTCGTTGTACCTTTTTTAAGGGTTGCGAAGGTGCTTCGATAGTTCTGTATTTTCCATTTGACTTAGGAATTTTAAATGTATAATAGGTATTGTTTTGTAATGCGTCCTCCCACTCTTCAGCATTGGATTGGATGAGGTTAAGAAATTCATTCTGTTTCATAGGCATCGTTTTGATTATTTGGTCAATGTGCGATAATTCTGGGAGCCGTTTACGTCTATTCCAGTATGGTCGGTTTGTTGTAGAAATATAATTAGAATTCATAATGAATAGTTTTAATAAATA
>JARGNR010000151.1 GCA_029212405.1 Saprospiraceae bacterium | reverse complement strand
CGCATTTGCGGGATTCCTTCATTTGATAATTTCATTATCACTTCTATTTCTTAAAAGATCATTCAGTCCTTGGCTTGGCCCAGAAGTCGAACCAAAAGAACCCAAGGCTTTACCCAATTTTTAGGATGGTTGGACCCAAAGAGAATTCTCTTTTAAGATTAACTAACTCTTGAATCACCCTTTGTATTTATTCCTTACTAAAAGATACACTTCCCTTAATCAATTCATGCAATCTTTCTGACACGTAGAACTACTTTAAATTTTAAGGTATTAACACTCTAATTCAAAAACAGAACATCGTTTAGATTTGCCCTTAATAATCTGGAGTATATGCACTATGCTCCTAACCCCAATTGATTATGTTTCTGGTGGCTTATTTAACACCTTGTAAGCTGCCGGATTTTTTTATTATTGAATCAGCATGTCTAGACCTGCCGCCAAAAAAGCCCCAAGAATTGGCCCTACAACCGGAATCCAAGCGTATGCCCAATTGCCATTACTTTTTGGTGTTTTAAATGGTAAAATTTGATGCATTATTCTCGGTCCTAAATCCCTTGCAGGATTAATTGCATACCCGGTAGTTCCTCCTAAGGCTAAACCAATCACCCAAACTAAAAATGCAACAGGGAGGGCTCCGACAGACCCCAGACCAATCAATTGATCTGTACCTTCGATCGTCGCTCCAGTGATGTACAATACACCAAAGACCAGCGCAAACGTGCCTATGGCTTCACTAAATACATTGGACAGGTTATTCGATATAGCAGGACTGGTACAAAAAACACCCAACTTACTGTCCTTATCCTCCGTAGAATTAAAATGATCTCTATACAATAGCCACACTAGAAAAGCACCTATCATGGCTCCAATAAACTGGGCTAAAATATAGCTGGGGACCAAACTCCAGGCAAACTTTCCTGCTGCCGCCAATCCAATGGTTACGGCAGGATTTAAATGAGCACCACTATAGGGTCCAGCAATCATGACCCCAACAAAGACCGATAATCCCCAAGCCGTAGTGATCACCAGCCAACCACCACCATTTCCATAGGTTTTTTCCATGAGTACATTGGCCACTACGCCTAAACCCAACAATAATAAAAAACCTGTACCTACTATTTCAGCTAAAAAAGGAGTCATTTGTATTCGTTTTATTTATCTATTTATTTGCCCAAAATTGCAATGCTTTAATGGCTCTTTCCCAGCCTTTTATTCCCTCCTCTACAGATGCTCTCTCTGACGTTGGAGAGAATCGGGTATCAGTCTGCCAAATTTCCTGAATCTGATCCAAATCTGTCCAATATCCTACTGCCAAACCTGCTAAAAATGCAGCTCCCATAGCAGTTGTTTCCACTACTTTAGGACGAACAGTTTCTGTATCTAATACATCCGCCTGGAATTGCATCAACATATTATTCACTGTTGCACCGCCATCTACCCGTAATTCTTGAATCGATACCCCTGCATCCGCTTCCATAGCATTTAACACATCCATAGTTTGATATGCGATGGATTCTAACGCAGCTCTTGCTATATGGGCATCCGTACTTCCTCTAGTTAAGCCCAGCAAACTTCCTTTTACTTGTTGATCCCAATATGGAGCACCCAATCCTGAAAAGGCAGGGACAAAATATACTCCATCAGAACTATCCACTGTATTGGCCAATGCCTCTACATCCTTAGAGTTTTCAATTATCTTCAAACTATCTCTCAACCACTGAACCACTGCTCCGGCTATAAAAATACTTCCTTCAAAAGCATATTGGGTCTTTCCATCTATTTTCCACGCCACCGTTGTCAAAAGATTATTTTGAGATGGTATGGGTTTGTCTCCAATATTCATCAACATAAAACATCCCGTCCCATACGTATTCTTTACCATTCCTGGTTTCGTACACATCTGTCCAAATAACGCCGCTTGCTGATCTCCAGCAATTCCAGAAATTGGTATCTCGGCACCAATCGTAGATGAATGCGTCGTCCCATAGACCTCACTCGATTGTCTTACCTCAGGCAATATACTTCTAGGTATATCCAAGATATCTAACAATTCATCGTCCCATTCCATAGATTGAATATTAAACAAAAGTGTTCTTGATGCATTGGTTACATCCGTCATATGTAAGGCTCCTTTTGTAAAATTCCATATCAACCAAGAATCTATAGTTCCCATGGCAAGTTCACCTGCATTTGCTCTGTCTCTTGCCCCTTCAACATGATCTAAAATCCATTTTACCTTGGTTCCAGAAAAGTAAGCATCTATTATTAAGCCTGTTTTTTCTTGAAATAAAGGTGCTTTACCTGCCGCTTTCAGCTCATCACAGTACTCCGCCGTTCTTTTGTCTTGCCAAACGATGGCATTATAGATAGGTTTACCTGTAGATCGATCCCAGACCACTACTGTTTCTCTTTGATTCGTGATTCCAATGGCTGCAATGGCATCCGTAGATAAATTGCCATTTTCTATAGCTTTCACTACTATGGCAGATTGTGTAGTCCATATCTCCATGGGATCATGTTCTACCCACCCCGGTTTTGGAAAATACTGGGTAAATTCTTCCTGAGCGGAGCTGACAATATTTCCGACTTCATCAAAGACAATGGCTCTTGAACTGGTCGTTCCTTGATCTATGGCTAAAACATATTTCTTCATATATGGAAAACTTTTCTATAATTATTTGAAGTAATTCACCTTTACTATTATTGATTATTTGGCACAATAGCTTTTTCACAAATAAATTACTTGCAATAATAAGAATTTGTTTAATAGTTATATGGAAACCAAGAAAAATCTATTGAAGTACATACAGAAAATTTAAATCGTAAATGAAACTAAGATTTCATGCTCGTTCCCTCCAAATACACTTCATCAATCAAATTTGATCCAAAGGCATAGGGAATAAAATTGTATGAATTAATCTTTTTTGTAAGAATCAAATTGGCCAATTTACCTTTGGTTATACTTCCAACTTCTTTTTCTAATCCCATGGCATACGCTCCATTTATTGTTGCGGCATTAATCGCTTCTTCTGGAGTCATTTTCATTTTGATGCATGCGGTAGACACGACAAAATTCATGTTTCCAGAGGGCGTAGATCCAGGATTATAATCGGTAGCCAATGCAAGCGGAAGTCCAGCTGCCAACATTTGTCTAGCAGGAGTGTATGGTATACTTAAAAAGTAAGAGCAACTGGGCAATGCAACAGGCATGGTGGACGTCCCCTTTAGTGCGTTAATATCCTCATCAGTCATGACTTCTAAATGGTCTACAGATAGTGCATTGTGTTCTACACCTACTTGTACCCCTCCAATCGAATAAAATTGATTGACATGGATTTTGGGAATCAGCCCATGTCGCTTACCTGCTTCCAGGATGAATTGAGTATCTTCAGTTGTGAAATAGCCTTTTTCGCAAAATACATCTACATATTCTGCCAACTTTTCTCTTTCAATCACCGGCATTACTTCGTCCACCAGCATTTTAAGATAAGCCGATTTATTGTTCTTATAATTTGAAGGAAGTGCATGCGCACCTAAAAAAGTGGCTTTGATTGGAAGGGGGAAATTATTCTTAAGTCGTTTAATAACTCTTAGCATTTTCAATTCAGCATCCACGGTTAGGCCGTATCCCGACTTTATTTCCACTGCACCAGTACCCATTTGGATTACCTCTTCAAGTCGTTCCTTACTTTGATTGTATAAATCATCTTCACTTGTTTCCTGCAATTTTCTAGCAGAGTTTACGATTCCTCCTCCTTTCTCAGCGATTTCCTGATAGGTCAACCCGTTAATTCGATCTACAAATTCCCCCTCTCGATTTCCAGCATAGACAATATGGGTATGCGAATCACACCATGAAGGTAACATCATACGTCCGGTACAATCGATGACTTTTACAGCATCTAAAGCTGGACAATCTTTCATTTCTCCAAATGAGTGAATTCTACCATTTTCAACAATAAGAAACGCATCTTTAATTGTAGGTAGTTCAGCCATTTCATCACCGGCTAAGAATCGAACATGCGATGATCGAACCTGAATTAATTCTTTGATATTTTTAAATACAGTCATTTTCTTCTATTTATTACTTAGGAGTGGCTCCAATTGTTTTCATCGGCATTGTCATTTGGAGATAATCCAATAATATCACCTTTTGTATCCACACCCAACCCTACAACCATTCGATTTACATAATTGAAATAACAGACCAGTTGATTGATTTCCAAAATCTCCCCATCGTCGAAACCATGCTCTTTTAAATCTTCGATCGTTTGTTCTGTAATACTCGTATGATTTACAGTAAGCTGCTCGGCATACTGGCAACCCGCCTTCATTTTCTCATCCAAAACATCTCCAACCTCTCTTTTTTCAATAGCATTTATCAGCGTATCAAACTGAGATTTATCTTCCAGATTTTTGAGAATTCCTTGTGAATGGTGTTCGAAGCAATAATCACATGCATTTAATGCACTTACATAGGTACCCAAAAATTCCAAATACCATTTTGGAAATGTATTTCCAGCGTGATGCAATACACTTTTGTACAATACCATATGCCCATGCAAGGTATGCGGTCTAAGACTATGTATTTTAAGTACATTATCAATCTTGTTTTCTGGCCCCTTTACTCGATTATACAATTTTTTAAGCACTCCTTTGGCATCTTCAAAAGCTATAGTTCTTATCCAGGCCATGGGCTACAATATTTTATCAATGATGTCAGAATCTACCAAATTGGGTAGTGTGACTGTCAAGTCTGGTGTTCTTTCCATCTCTCTTTTTATGGCAAAAATTGCTTCTTCATTTCTAGCCCAACTTCTTCTCGCAATTCCATTATTCACATCGTAAAACAACATTTTTTTCAATCGCCTCGAAGCTTCTTCTGATCCATCCAATACCAATCCAAAACCTCCATTGATTACTTCTCCCCATCCTACTCCTCCTCCATTGTGGATGGAAACCCAAGTTGCTCCACGAAAACTATCCCCAATGACATTATGTATGGCCATATCAGCTGTAAACTTACTTCCATCATATATATTTGACGTTTCTCTGTACGGCGAATCTGTTCCACTCACATCATGATGATCTCTGCCCAATACCACTGGTCCTATTTCTCCATTTTTGATTGCTGCATTGAAAGCTTCGGCGATCTTTATTCTTCCTTCTGCGTCCGCATAGAGAATTCTTGCCTGAGAGCCTACCACCAGTTTGTTTTGTTTCGCATCTCTTATCCAGGTAATGTTGTCCTGCATCTGCAATTTTATCTCATCTGGTGAACGATCCATAATTTCTTGCAAAACATCTCCTGCAATTTTGTCTGTTTTATCCAAATCTTCAGATTTTCCGGAAGCACAAACCCATCGAAATGGACCAAAACCATAATCAAAACACATTGGTCCTAAAATATCTTGCACATACGATGGATACTTAAAGTCAATACCATTCTCCGCCATTACATCTGCTCCAGCTCTGGAACTTTCCAATAAAAATGCATTCCCATAGTCAAAGAAATAGGTTCCTTTTGCCGTATGTCTATTAATTGCAGCGGCATGCCGTCTCAGTGATTTTTGAACCATATCTTTAAATCCGATAGGATCATTGACCAGCATTTCATTGGCATCTTCAAATGATAAATCCACTGGATAATACCCACCTGCCCAAGGATTATGCAAAGATGTTTGATCCGATCCTACGTGAATAAACAAGTTTTCCTGATCAAACCGCTCCCACACTTCAACTACATTGCCAATGTAGGCTATAGAGATGACTTCCTTTTCTTTTATTGCTTTCTCTACTCGCTCTATCAGACTTTCCATGTCCTCAATCAACACATCCACCCATCCTTGCGTGAATCGCTTGCGTGCTGCATTCGAATTGACTTCTGCACAAATAGTAATGCATCCTGCAATATTTCCTGCCTTTGGTTGTGCACCGCTCATTCCTCCCAAGCCAGCTGTCAAAAATATTTTACCCGCTGAAGTGGCTCCTTGATCCAGTATTTTCCTGAAGGCATTCATGACAGTTATAGTGGTACCATGCACGATGCCCTGAGGACCAATATACATATACGAACCTGCAGTCATTTGACCATATTGAGTCACGCCGAGCGCATTATACTTTTCCCAATCATCAGGTTTTGAATAATTGGGGATCATCATACCATTGGTGATTATCACTCTAGGCGCATCTGGAGAAGATGGAAATAAACCCATGGGATGTCCAGAGTACATATGTAGGGTTTGGTTATCAGTCATCTTTGACAAATACTCCATCGTCAGAATGTATTGCGCCCAATTTTGAAAAACGGCACCGTTTCCTCCATAAGTAATTAACTCTTCAGGGTGTTGAGCAACCGCCGGATCCAAGTTATTTTGAATCATCAACATAATAGCAGCCGCCTGTTTACTTTTGGCTGGATAGGAATCAATCGGCCGAGCAAACATGGCATACGATGGTTTAAATCGGTACATGTATATTCTACCATAAGACACCAATTCTTCTAAAAATTCAGGAGCCAATACTGCATGCCACTCTTTTGGAAAATATCGAAGCGCATTTTTGATGGCTAATTTTTTTTCTTCCAATGACAAGATGCTCTTCCTTTTTGGTGCTCGATTTGCATTTTCAGGATAAGGCAATTTCGGCGGCAATTGAGACGGAATCCCTTCTCCTATTTGATCTTGAAATTTCATTTTATTTTGTATTTCTGTCATATCACAATGCTTATTCTACTGAAGTGATGTATAAACGTAGGGTAAATAAGATTTGTAAGTACTTTACTTTTACAAATCACTTCACTATAAATTTTCTATTCATCACCATTTCAACCAGTACATATATGTCATCTTTCAACAATCGATCTTCTTCCAACTTCTTCACTTTGGATCGAATCATCTTGAAATTTTCTTCTACTACTTTTGAACATTTCAGCGGTCTTCGAAACTCAATTGCTTGAGCAGCATACATCAATTCGATGGCATATATTTTCTCTAGATTATCTAAGATCTGATTGAACTTCCTTCCAGAAATACTTCCCATCGAAACATGATCCTCCTGCCCTAAAGAAGTGGGAACGCTGTCTGCTGATGGAGGAAAACATAGGGATTTATTTTCAGTGACCAATGCCGCTGTCGTATACTGCGGAATCATAAAACCAGAATTGAGTCCTCCATGTTCTGTAAGCAACCTCGGCAAACCATATTTTCCTTCTAACAATAGATAACATCTTCGATCTGAAATATTTCCTAATTCGGAAGTAGCCAAAGCACAATAATCAATTGCCATGGCAAGGGGCTGTCCATGAAAATTACCACCTGAGATGGCTTCTTCTTCACTTAAAATGATGGGATTATCTGTCACTGAATTCATTTCAATATCCACCAATTCCATCAAATGATAATACGCATTCCTTGACGCACCATGTACCTGAGGCACACATCGAATTGAATACGGATCTTGTACCCGTTTACAATCCACATGCGAATTCAAATTCTCAGATCCTTCCAACAAATATCTCATTCTCGCCGCTACTTCTATGGTCCCTTTAAACGGACGGATGACATGCAATTCTGGTTTAAATGGAGATCCACTCCCTTGAAATCCTTCTAGTGTCATTGCTGCACAAACGTCAGCCAAATCCAATAGATATTTCATTCGATCCAAACCCCAAATTGCATGAGCTAAAATAAATTGAGTTCCATTGATCAATGCGAGCCCCTCTTTTGCTTGTAAGGTTAAGGAAGGCAATTTGAATTTTTCTAAAATGTAGGTTGTGGGAACAATGGATTCTCCTTCGTGAAATTCACCCTCATCCAACAGAGGCAAAAACAAATGGGAAAGCGGAGCGAGATCCCCCGATGCGCCAACGGATCCTTGAGCGGGAACAACTGGGCACAAATCGTGTTCGATGAAAAATAAAATTCGCTCAATGACTTCCAATCGAATTCCTGAATACCCTTGGCAAAGTGCATGCACCTTACAGATCATCATGATCTTTGACAATTCTTTTTGAATCGGCTTCCCTACCCCTACGGCGTGGGTCAACAACAGATTCTTTTGTAACAAACTGGTTTCATCCACCGAGATCTGCTGATCACATAAAGGTCCAAATCCAGTATTGACTCCGTATACCGCCTTTGAGCCATTTGCCATTTTTTCTACTCTGTCTCTACACACCTTCACCTTAGTTATTGCTTCAGGTGTAAGAATTCCTTTAATTTTTCCACTTGCCAGGTCCATCACATGCTGGATGGTCAATTTGTCTATTCCGTATTTGAACATAGCTTCCAATCTATTGGTGAAGTATTTGCTGCAAACAAAGTTATTCTTAAATTTGATGCCTACAAATACCATTTATATCAATATTTAATAACTATGAGTAATCAATTAGAACTGCGTCATATCCGTTACTTTTTAGCAGTAGCAGATGAATTGCACTTCCGAAAAGCGGCCGACAAATTATATATTTCACAGCCTGGTCTGAGTCGTCAAATCAAACAAATGGAGGAAGATTTGCAATTGAAACTCTTTGAACGACACAATCGAAAAGTCAAACTTACAGCATCTGGAAGTTTTTTAAAAAATGAGTTCATACATATTTTAAAATCGATAGAAGGAGCACTTTCTCATGCACATTTACTAGAAAAAGGGTACCAAGGACAACTTACCTTGGGTTACATTGGATCAGCGATGCAAACTGTTATTCCTGACTTTCTACTCAATATTCGGAAAGCCTTTCCAGGCATCCGCTTTGATCTAAAAGAAATGGACAACAAGAGCCAAATCGATGGAATTTCAAATCAAGAAATAGATTTAGGGTTCATTCGTATGGATCGAGTCCCTAGAGATTTAGAAATGAGGCCCGTATTTGAAGACACTTTTTCATTGGTACTCCCTAAAGATCATCCTATAGATCGCAACAATTACCAAAACTTGACACAGCTGAAAGATGAACCCTTTATTTTGTTTGATGCGTCCTATAGCACCTCCTATTATGAAAAAGTAATGCACATTTTTGATCAAGCAGGATTTGTTCCTATCATCTCTCACAAAACAGTCCAAGCCAATACAATCTATCGATTGATCGAAAAAAAATTTGGGGTAGCCATTGTTCCCACTTCATTACAAAATGGATATGATCTGAACATTAAATTTATTGAACTGGATACACTCCCTTTTCGAACTACTTTACAGGCGATTTGGAGCAAAAAGAATAAAAACCCACTATTGGAGAATACGCTACAATTCATTTGATCTGCATCGTAGTTGACATTCAATTCATTTTTTATTCCGACAAAGCAAAAACTTAACTTAAAGTTTAATTTTTATAAATAATACGTAATAATATATGTGCTTTTAGTATATTGGCAAAATATAATTTGAAACATCCTTAGTTAAACATTTTATCACACATTAAAAAAATCAAAAATGAAAAAACTAAGTTTTCTTGTTTTACTAAGCCTTTTTATTTTCTCCTGTTCCGAAGATAATTTATCTCTAGAAAATGTGGAACAAAAGCAATTGGTCTCCCTTGAAGACATTCAAGAAGCCGTTGAAAAAGAGTTATCTCAAGGAAAAGTATTTTACTGGGAAGACGGAGACGACCATTTTGTATGGAGTGCCGGCATGCATTCTGATTCCGTTTTTTCCATAGGCTACACGATTGGACCCTCTTTTAATCCTGAAACGGATATGCCATCCGTAGATATAAACAATGACAATTGGATCAAAGCCAAACAAAGAGTGGTGGAACTTATTCTTCAGAAAGAAGCGATAACAAGACAAAACCCAAGCCTTACTTTGGAAGATATCTTGCCTTTTGGAGAAGTTGAATTTTTCCCACAACTCGTCGTACAACTCACAAACCCAGAATTAATCTCTGAGTTAAGAAAATCATCCTATGTGCGCTTCGTAGAACCACTTGGATTTAGTCTAGAAGACCAATTTGCTCAAAAGAGAAGTGACTCAGGTTGTAATGGAAGCCCAAATTATTCAATCAATTCATCTGATTACACTACTATTTCACCAACAACTAAAAGGCCTTGGAACTTTGCCAATCATTCGATACAAACGGCTTGGGCAAATAGCACAGGAGACAATATCCGCATCTGTATTATTGATACGGGAGCCAGTGACAACCAAGATAATTTAGGTTCACAGTTCACATCCGGTTCATCTGGTGGAAGAACGATTCAAAAATACAGTACCCATGTCAGCGGATCTTGGTGGTGGGCAAGTTTGGATTCTCCTAACGATCCATGTGGACACGGGACAAGTATGGCTGGATTTGCAGCGGCACCTCGAGGCACAGATGGTAATGCGGTAGGAGTTGCCTACAAAGCAGATTTAATGACAATTCGAGCGGTGAAAGATGTAATCATTTCAAGCAGTAGCGAACGTAATGGTGTAAGAGATGCATTATATCTATCTGGTGCGCGATCTGATGTTAAAATTATAAGCATGTCAATCGGGACTCCATTTTTCAGTAGTACCGTGGCAGATGGTGTTTATTATGCTTATGGTCAAGGAAAGCTGATGGTAGCTGCAGCGGGTACATCTTTATCATGGTTAAGTTGGTATCCTGTTATTTTTCCAGCAAACATGGCACAGACTACTGCTGTTACAGGACTCAAAGATGGATCTGGCAATGTAAAATGCACTACCTGCCATAGTGGTCCCGAGGTAGATTTTACCATTATTATGGAAAGAGCCAGTGATGACTCTCGAGCTTCGATCAGTTTAGCCTCCAGCACAAATCAGCCAAAATATACAGGCGGATCTTCGTGTGCCACAGCAACTGTAGCAGGGATTGCCGCATTGGTTTGGGCAGAAAATCCTGAAGCATCACGAACTGCTGTCTTGCAGGCGTTAAAAGATGCTTCTGAATTTTATCCTGGAAGAGATGATGACTTTGGTTGGGGTAAAATAAATGCGGCTATTGCAGTAAGTAGTATTTAAGAATCAAACATTTGAAATTCAAAAGGGCATCTGGAAAGTTTCTGGATGCCTTTTTTATATATGTAATTCCACATCCAATTATGAATTAGAATAAATCGGCATATTCAGGAGTAGACTAACATAAAAAACAAGAAGTTTGGGAATTAAA
>JARGNR010000150.1:5359-11114 GCA_029212405.1 Saprospiraceae bacterium | reverse complement strand
GCGGAGTTCCTTCTTTTATTAGCTATTTGGCCGCACTGCGCTGACGCTGCTTGTCTCGTCTGGCGGGATTCCTTCATTTGTAAGCTCACATCTTCAATGATCATTCAGTCATATTAAGATCTGGGTAAAGCCTTGGGTTCTTATGGTTCGTCACGACTGTAAACGTCGGGATGAACGCCTTTCGCTGCGAAATAATTCGGTTAAAATACTTACCTCGAATTTAAGGAGAAAGCCTTTATAAAGAGGTAATATTTTCAGTTGTAAGGCCTCTAGTTCTAATGAAATTGGGCATATTCGGTATTACTGATTATCCCCAATTAATTTTAAACATCTCGTAATATCTGAAGCGGTGATTTTTTAACTACCTCCTTACTGTTCCATAATCCAATTACCACAGTTAATGTCACGATAAAAATAAAGATACCAATAATAGGCAACCAATTGAGACTAAAGGCTAATTCAAATACATATTTTGATAAAATGAAGCTTCCTATTACGGCTAGAATAATTCCTGTCAATGCACTTAATGCACCTAAGGAAGCATATTCAACAGCATTGATTCTATAAATTTTCTTTTCAACCGCCCCCAAAGTTCTTAATAGTACACTTTCTCGAATTCGTTGAAACTTACTCAAGAATAAAGAACTAATGAGTACAATCAATCCAATGAGAATACTGAAAGCAGCCATAAACTTGATTACATAACTGACTTTTGTAATAATATCATTGAGCGTAACTAATATACTGCCCAAATCAATAACTGAAACATTTGGCATTTTTTTCACAACAGCATTTCTAAAATTAGCCGTAGTTTGCTTATCGGGTGATTTTGTGACCAATATCAAAAACTGAGGCGCAGTCTCCAATACTCCTGTTGGAAACAAAATAAAAAATCTTGACTCCAATTTTCTAAAGTTGATTTTCCGTATACTTCCCACATAGGTTTTGATCATCGCTCCTTGAACATTCCATACCAATTCATCTCCAATTCCTACGTCCAAGCCTCTGCTATATCGTTCGTCTAATGAGATAATAATAGAATCTCCACCTTGATGCCTTCCTATGTATTCTCCTTCCAACAATTCATCATCCGGTGGCATTTCAGATTGATAACTGACTCTTGCTTCTCGATTGATCGCCCATCTACTAGCCGTTCTGGTCGTGTCGATTAACCATTCCTTTTTAGATTTCCCTTTCCATCCAGCTAGTGCCATGGTCACCACAGGAACATGCTGCATCACTGGCATTTCAAACGACTCCGTAATTTCTTCCAAGTCTTCTTTTTGTCCTTTCTCAATTCCATATAATATCATATTAGGCTGATTTCCAGCTCCCATGCCTTCTACATTGCTTAAAATCAGTCCCTGCAATATGAAAAGAATAGTCAAAATCCCAGTCCCCAATCCAATAGACACGATCAGTGTTTGTGTTTGATTATTTGGTCGATACAAATTTGCCAGACCTTGACGAACAACAAAATTTGCGTTTCTAGGATAAAACTTTCGCACACCCCAGGTTACCGTTTTGGCCACACCAAATAGAACAAAAAACGCAACTAACAACCCAAAGGTGAATATTGCTGAATCGATCCAAGATCCTGTCAATGACATCAAAAATCCAAAAACGGACAATACGATTAGACCATAAACGATATAGACCAAGGCATCTGTTTTTTGTACATCATCGCTCACACGAAGAGTTTTGAGCGGTGAAATTTTACGAATTCCCAACAAAGGTCCTAAAGCAAATAGAGTTGTAATGATGAGGCCCATAACAAAGCCTTTCATGATGGCAGGCCATGAAATCGTCATATTAACTTCTATCGGCAGAAAACCTTTAAGGACGATCGGTAAGATCACTTGAATGATACTTCCCAATGCAACACCTAACAATACACTAATTAATCCAAGTACAAATATTTGTAAGAAATAGACCATAAAGGCTTCCTCGCCTCTCATTCCTAAACATCTTAAGATCGCAATACTTTGCACTTTCGTTTTAATGTAAATCAATACACTACTAGCAACTCCAATACAAGCCAATAATAAAGAGATTAAGGCAACCAGATTCAAGAAATTATTCAATGAAGAAAATGCTTCCTCCAAATTTTCTCTTTGATCCTCTACCGTCGTAATCCGCATAGATTCGTCCCTAAACATTTTTCTTCTCCCCTTTTTCCATTCGTCCAAATCTACTCCTTCATTCACCTTTACATATTCTTTATAATTAACCAGACTTCCGGGTTGAATCAAATTCGTTGCAGCGATAGAAGATAATCCAATATAAACAGAAGGAGCAAACGAGCCGCCAGCATCTACACTTCCAAACGCACTCATTAATCGACCAGCTATTGAAAAGGTAACTTCCCCCAACTTGATGGAATCCCCTACTTCTAAATTATATTGAAGCATCATACCATCATCCACAAGCGCCGATTGAGAGTTTTTATATGTCTTAGCAGCACTTGCCGGTTCTGTCAAGAGCGTTCCATAATAGGGAAATGATCCATCCAGTCCTTTAATTCTTACAAACTGGCTTTCTTCAATTTTAGGTAAAAAAGACATAGAAAACAATTCAATCTCACTGGACCTTTCACCATCTAATGAATCCAAAGAAGCGACTAAATTCTCACTGAGTTGTTTATTCCCTCCGACAGACATATCTGCGCCCAACAATGACTTTGACTGATTGTTGATGTCCCTGACCAAATTGTCGTTAAAAGAATTAATGGCCACCAACGCTGCAACACCCAAAATAATGGATGACATAAATAGAAATAACTTTGACCTGTCTTTGCGACTATCTCGGATAGCCGTCTTTTGAATTAAACTCCAATTCATACAGATTCAATTTCTGCTAAGACAGCATCACTAACAATTTTCCCACCTTTTAATCGTATTATTCTATTTGTTTGATTGGCCAATTCCATATCGTGGGTAACAATAATTAATGTTGTGTTTTTCTCTTTGTTGAGATCGAATAACAATTGTTCTACAATCTGTCCAGTATCTTCATCCAAATTTCCTGTAGGTTCATCCGCAAACAAAACCTCTGGATCATTGCTAAAAGCTCTGGCAAGTGAAACTCTTTGCTGTTCACCTCCAGATAACTGACTCGGATAATGATTAAACCTTCCATCTAAGCCTACCCGAGTCAATAATGATTTTGCTTTTTCAACAGCCCCTTTTGCTCTTCCTTGTAACTCCAAAGGAATCATTACATTTTCCAATGCCGTTAGTGTGGGTAATAATTGAAAATTTTGGAAAATAAAACCAATCCGTTTATTTCTTAATTCGGCTTTTTCATTTTCTGTCATTGAAGACATTTTTTCACCTGCAAGTTCAATTGTGCCTTTTGTAGGTGAATCCAAACCAGCACATAAACCAAGTAAGGTTGTTTTCCCAGAACCTGATGGTCCTACAATGGCTACGGTCTCTCCTTTCTGAATCGAAAAATTAATATTATCTAACACCGTAAGGTCTCTATTTACCCCTTTATATACTTTAAAAATATCTTTTACTTCAAGAATCATTTCTTTGTCTTCTATCTTTATTTAATGTAATTACCTCAATTTTTACCTCATTGAATATAAAAATTAATAAATCCAACTTAATTAGAACCAATAAAACCTATTTTCGTTCTAGATTTTACAGAAGTATCTTACATGAACTTCTTAGTTTGAATAATAAAGTAACATGGTTTAATATATTAATGTTACATTTTTAACTTATGTTTTTTGCATAAATATCTTATTTGTACAGCTATGAAATTTCATTTAAATTCAGTGCACACTAATTTTATAATTGCTTTATTATTTTTATTCATTTCGTGTAAAAATGAATCTGCACCAAACCAAGAAGTAAAAAAAGCTGCAGAATCCAATGAGGAATCTACGACTAACGCTCGAGCAGAGAATAATAAAATTATCATGTTTTATGGTAATAGTCTTACTGCCGGTTACCGATTAGAAGAACATGAGTCTTTTCCTTCTAGAATTGAAGATAGAATAGATTCTTTAAATTTAGCTTATTCTGTGATCAACGCAGGTTTAAGTGGAGATACTTCTTATGATGGTTTAAAAAGATTAGATTGGGTACTGAATACAAAAGTTGATATTTTCATTTTAGAATTAGGTGCCAATGACATGTTGAGAGGATTACCATTAAAAAACACAAGAGAAAATCTAGTTCAAATTGTACAAAAAGTAAAAGCAAAATATCCAGACGCAATCATTGGTATTTGTGCCATGGCAGGGGCTCCGAATATGGGTGCAGATTATGTCACGGAATTTGAAAAGATTTATACAGATATTGCAAAACAAGAGGATATTACTTACATCCCATTTTTTCTTGAAGGTGTTGCTGGAAATTCAGACTTACTGTTGCAAGATGGCAAGCACCCCAATGCAGAAGGACAAAAAATAGTAGCAGAGAATATTTGGAAGTCATTGCAGAATTTATTGAACGCAAAAAAAGTAATTAAAATTTAATACCCATGTCAACAAATCAATCCGCCTCATTTATGATCCGATTTACCCAAAAAATATTTGATAATGAAGATGGGAAACCCGATGTTCAGTGGAGAGGAAAAATATCGCATGTGCAATCTGGTGAGAATAAAGGATTTGTAGATTTTGCGAAAGCTGTTGATTTTATGCAAGAGAAACTGGAATTTATCACAGCCTCTACCATTTCAGATAAGACAGAAGAAGAACAAGATGGGATTCTATCCAAGAGCTTTGACCTTTTAAAAAAGATCAAAGACAACGCTCCCAAGTTGGTTATGGATACCATCAAGGACCCTATGGGACAAGTGAGTAATATTAAAGATCAGATTGAAGAACAGATCAAAGATGTCGGAGATGAAATTAGTCAAAAAATTGAAATTGATAACTTAAGGATGGTTTCCAAATCTGATTATAAAGATATGGTGGCAATTATGCAGAAAATGTCTACTCAAATAGAACAATTATCTCAAAAGGTTGATGCATTAGAAAAAAAATAAGAATTCACTCCAATGCATCATGCACTTCAATCACTAATAGAATATCGAGAGACAGCTGTTCTCCACTTCCATACACTTGGAAAATTTTCTACCGTTATAAATGATAGGGAAATTAACACTAAAGATTGGGGAAGGGATAAAACCATTCAATTGATACAATTTTTTATCACTTCAAGACATAGAAAGGGACTTCATAAAGAACAAATCATTGATCGACTTTGGCCAGATTCAAGCAGTGATGAAGGCAACCGAGATTTTAAAATTGCTTATCATGGAGTCAACAAGGCGTTAGAACCCAATCGAAAAAGTAGAGAAGAACCAAAATTTATTATTCGACAAGGGCTTACCTATCAATTAAATAATGAATTAATTTGGATTGATTCAGAGGCATTTGATCAAGCAATAGAAATTGCCAATGCCTTACAAGAAAAGAATATTGCTGCATCTACAGAAGCTTTAGAATTTGCTACAAAAATATACGAAGGAACTTACCTCCCGAATCGAGTTTTTGAAGATTGGTCTTCTTTAGAGAGAGAACGGCTTCAACTACTTGCTATTAATGCAATGATTACACTCGGAGAACGATACCTCCATGAGAATGCAGATGAAAGTATTCGATTGGCTCAAAAAGCACTAATAATCGATGCCACATGGGAAGAAGCCTATCGATTACAAATGATGGCCTATCGAAAAAAGGGCAACAGGCCTCAGGTAATCAAAACATTTAATGCCTGTAAATCCATTTTAGAAG
>JARGNR010000150.1:0-5349 GCA_029212405.1 Saprospiraceae bacterium | reverse complement strand
CCTCAGACCGTCGCCCTATTTAAGGAAGTAATGACTATATAAAAGATTACGTTTGGTGCACCGAATCATATTCTTGGAGAATCGTAATTCAAAATCTATTTAGTTCACTACTCGTAGTTCTTTTGCACCTACAATTTGTCCATTTTCATCAATAACCTTCAAAAAATAAAGCCCAGAAGCCATTGTTGGTGACCGATCTATATTTGTTTGATTTCCGTTAAATACTCCACTTCTCTGCAACTGACCATTGATTGAATATATTCCATAAGTGTATTTAGAATCACCCTTCACTAATTTATCCAATGCTATGGTAAACCTCTCTTGAATAGGATTGGGAAATATAGAAATCTGATTTAAGGAATTTGCTTTTTGCCATTCATTCAGATCAACTAAGGGAGATGATGGTCCTTGAATACCATTTTCAATAATTAACTCATGTCTTCTTGTCACACCATGGATACAATTGACAACCAAATCAAGCAGGTAGTAAGAATAAATTTTAGCTGTTTCATACGTTTAGTTTTTTGATCTAGCTCAAATTTGATTGGAAAATAATCTATATCCTTCACCTATTTGGACGAATGCAAGCCATATTCAAGTCAAACTACCATGAAAAACATGATAAAATAAGTAGAGAATCACTTTATAAATGAAATCGGAGATCTATTCACTATTCAATTATAGTCATTCACTCCTTTTAAACCTTTACACAAAACTTACAATGTGATTAGCATTTTCTTATAATTTATATGTATTATAGCGAGTGAGATGGAGGAAGCTGAAAATCCATTCTTGATTTAAATACTAATGTAAATAGAGTAAGCATTTAACCCCAAATTTTTATGCCAATGAGTAATGCTGTTACCATTTCAGGGAATACCTATACAGTTACTGGAACTGTTACAAGAAAATCAGATAATAAAGGAATTGTTGACTTACATGTCTTAGTTTATGACAAAGATAATATTGGAAGGGATGATTTCCTTGCCATAGGTGTTACTGATCCAAATGGTCAATTTGTAGTCACTTTTGAGTCTTCACAGTTTAGTTTTTTTATAGACCGAAAACCTGATTTATATTTTATAGTAAAGGATGCAGGAACCGTTTTATTAAATACCAAGTCTGAGGTTATTCAAGATGCAGATGAAAATTTACCTCCCATCCATTTGGAAGTTGATTTATTAAATGACAAGCTTAGAAAACTGATACGAGAAGAACCCGCTCCAGGATGGGTTGGTGGTTTTGCTCAAAGCAATCCTGCATTTGCGTATCCATCCCCAGATTTATCTTCTTTAGCCGTTGAAAAAAACAGAACCAACATACCAAAACTACAAAGACAACAAAAAGTATTGTGGCCCGAATTTAGTTGGGAAACACAGCCTGGCAATGAAGATCCAAAAAGATGCTATCAAATGTTTGCTCCAGATATTTCTAGGTTGGGTTATACCGATGAAGGAAAAGTCTATTCTATTATTTGTCCCCAACAAGGAGCAAGTTCTCCACACTTGGGAAGTATGAATGTAGAAGTCACTGTAACTGGAAATAGAGGATGGGTTGATGAATCCACAAAAGAATTGGCTGCCGACATGTCCGTTGAAGGTAGAATCTGGTTTAGTCCAAGTGCACATAAACATGTACTGGTGCAAAAAATATCGCAAAACTTTAAAAGCAATGGTTTACGATTCCCATCTACAAAAGCAGATGCTATTGTTGTAACTACCTTCAAGCCTGGAGAACCAGATCAACCTTTATTTCCATTGACCAAAGGATCTAGTACCGATTTTCCAATACCTAATTTTGCCAAACATGAAGACATCGCGTGGTCTTTAGGACACTTAGGAGTTGAAATTGGACCAATTAAAAAGACTGGCAATGATATTGTAGACAAGTTTAATCAAATGGTTTTGGATGCTTTCAACACCGCCTCTGGTAATATGCTTAAAGAGGGGAATATTTTGACTTGGAACGTATGGTTTACTGCGCCGGAAGTAGTAGATCAAAAAGAATGGACAGAACATACTGAAAAGTGGAGAAAATCTATTGATGCTGATCATGGAAGTCCAGAAGGAGAAGGAACAGATGCACGCTATTTTGATGGCACACCCTATAAGCCTTTAAAGGAATTGATAATTAAAGAACTTCCAAAAGTTATTAAGTTTATCAAAGATCACCTCAAGGAAATTGAGTAAAAATTATACAATTATTGGGAATAGTACACCATTGTATTATTTCCAATAGTTTTTTTTACACCTATCTATTTGTTTGAAATATGTCTATAGCAATAGAAATGATCCTAGAACTTGGATTCCAACAATGTCTAAAATATCCAGAATCCAATACAAAAACTATCTGTTGTAAGTGATCATTATGATATCTATGTCAAATGCTCACTCCCATTAAGCTATAAATATTTCAAATAGTGTCAATTTGAATTAAAAGTTAATTTAATATTATGTGAATATTAAATAACTATTATTAAATTGTGATAACGCGAATTGCAAGTAAGTTCACAAAATTGACATCATGCAGTATGGATTTGGAGAAATAATTACGCTCTTAGGTGCACTAGGACTATTTCTATATGGAATGAAGGTCATGAGTGATGCATTAATGGAAGTGGCTGGAGACAAGATGCGTAATATTCTAGCTTCAATGACTTCCAATCGTGTCTTTGCTGTATTTACAGGCTTTTTCATTACTGCAATCATACAATCGTCCTCAGCAACCACACTTATGGTTGTAAGTTTTGTAAATGCATCACTCCTTACACTAACCGAATCTGTAGGAGTAATCATGGGTTCAAATATTGGAACGACCGTCACTGCTTGGCTCATAACAATATTGGGATTTAAAGTAAGCATGAGTGTAATTGCTTTACCTTTAGTAGGTTTAGGCTTTCTACTTACTTTTTCAAAAAAATTGACAATTCGCCATTGGGGTTCCTTCATTATAGGATTTGCAATTTTGTTTATTGGATTGCAATTTTTAAAGGATTCGGTTCCAAATATTCAAGATAATCCAGGTGTATTGGAATGGTTAAAAAAATATACTGACCTAGGATATATTTCCATATTAATATTTTTAGCTATCGGAACAATTTTAACCGTAATTGTACAATCGTCCAGTGCTACCATGGCATTGACATTGGTAATGTGCTATGAAGGATGGATTCCTTTTGATATGGCCGCAGCAATGGTTTTAGGTGAAAACATTGGAACCACCATTACAGCTAATCTAGCTGCAATAGTTGCCAATTATCATGCAAAACGAACGGCTAGAGCCCACTTTATTTTCAATATGTTAGGTGTAATCTGGATGTTAATTCTTTTCTATCCTTTTTTATCAATGATTGAATGGATTGTAACACAGAATGGAAGTCAGTCGCCTTTTATAGAAGCTACATCGATTCCTGTTGCTCTCTCTGTTTATCATACCTTGTTTAATATTATTAATACCCTATTAATGATATTCTTCATTCCACTAATAGTTAAGATTGTTACCAGATTGATTCCTGAACAGATTGTTGCAGAGCTTGCTGTAGATCAAGCTAAATTCTTAAATGAAGATGCTCTAAACTATCCACAGACAGCAATACAAGCTATCCTTAATGAAACAAAGCGGCTTTTAGAAGGTCCTGCTTTTAAAATTATTGCGCATGCGGTAAATATTCATCGAGATGATATAAAAGCAGGAGTAAAACCAAAAAAATTAATAAGGAATTCAACCAACATCATAGATATTGATATCAATGAGGAATATTATAGAAGGGTGAAATCTATTTACAGTAAAATAATAGAATTTAGTACTCAAATTCAAGCTCAATTTGCTTTATCTACCAAAAAGACTACGGTAGTAAACAACATCAAAACCTCCAATAGACATATTGTTCAAGCTATTAGAGATGCAAGTAGTTTACAA
This sequence comes from Saprospiraceae bacterium, assembly GCA_029212405.1. GTDB lineage: Bacteria > Bacteroidota > Bacteroidia > Chitinophagales > Saprospiraceae > CAJXUU01. The sequence continues at coordinate 1,431 of JARGNR010000150.1, read as the reverse complement.
AACAATGTAGATAAGTTTATGTTTACGGATAATGAACAAATGAGAAAGGAATATGATAAATTAAGAAAGCAGGTAACCCGAGTATTAAAAGCAATTTATAATTTAAGCACCAATGGAGATCCAAATCAACATCTTGCCAAACTTGAAGAATTAAAAGTGCGAGCAAATGAGGATGATTTACTATTAGATGGTACACTCGATCGCCTCATACGAAAAGAACTAATTACCAGTGATATGGCAACTTCTTTAGCAAATGATAGTAATCATGTCACTCATATATGCAAACACCTTATCAATGCTGCCGAATTGTTGTATATCCAAAGTGATACGATCCTAGTAGGACTTTCAGCAAAAAAGAACGGGAAAAAGAAAGCAAGTTAACCTCAATTTTCAGTAGAATCTAATTTATTTAATTTTATATCCTCCTGGTTGTGGTTACATACTAACGCTATAATTGTATATTTTTCATAAAAATTATCATATAAATACATATATCTATATAATTCACTGATCTACAGATATTTATTTTAAATATTTTCCTCTCTCCCTTCCCATTTCAGCTCAAATTTCTGCTTGAATCATCGATCTGTAACTCATTTGTTACTCTCTCAATTTACCTTTGTGTCATAATAATTATTCAAATAGAAATAAATTTTAAATGGCTAATAAAGATTCAAAAACAACAGCAATGAATAATAAGGAAACGATTAAAAAAATCTCAGCGAAAGTTCACGAAGAACTATTGAATACTTCTCACATGTTTATTGACGAGACAGTAGCTACACTTACAAGAATGCAAAAAATTACTGGGAAGGTAATTAAGAAAAGTGAGCCGTTACTAGAGAAGCAAATTGAAATGACCTTTGATGCAGTAGAAGCAATTGCTAATCAAACTGAAAAAGGAGGTAAGAGAGCTTTAAAATTATTCGGTCTTACAAAGCAGTATAATAAACTTACCAACACTATTTCAAAAAAAGTAAACGAGATTCCTTCTACAGAAGAAATGATTGAAAGTGCCAAAGAAATGGTAGCCAATGCAAAAAGTGATGTAGAAGATACAATCAACAAAGCTTCTGATAGTTTGAAGACAGCTGTAAAAATTGGTGAAAAAGAGATTAAAGAGAATACAGCTAAGATTGAAAAAAAGGTAGCTAAATCAAAAGTTGCTAAAAAAGTAGTTAATAAGGTAAAAAAATCCACCACTGCAACCAAAAAAACAGTAACTCCTAAGAAAGCTGTAGTTGCAAAAGTAAAAGTTGCTTCTAAAGCTACTGCTACTAAAGCAAAAGTATCAGAACTTACTCAAATCAATGGAATTGGACCAAGTTTGGCTGCAATCATGACAGACAATGGGATCAAAACTTTGAATGAATTAGCAAATGCGACTCCTACTGCATTGAAAGTAATTGCTACTAAAGCAGGAAATAGATA
>JARGNR010000149.1 GCA_029212405.1 Saprospiraceae bacterium | reverse complement strand
CATTGGAAGAGAATAACGTACATTAGATCATGCTAGAAAAATTAAAATTTCAATTTTCACTCGGTAATTATTGGAACGTCATAAAAATTGCAAGTTCCCTTATCGAACAAGAGGATTTTAAGTCTGATTACACTGTCCTAATGTATAAAGCAGCATCGTATGCCAACGTCCTAGAGGATGAAAAAGCAATTGCCACCTACAACACTATTATCCAATTGCATCCAGAAAACGTGGAGCCCAAAATTCGCATCGCTTTGATACAAATTGCCATTGGCGAGTTTGAACAGGCCAGACATCATTTGACGCAAGCATGGAAACTAGATCCCGAGAATTTAGACGTCCTCAACAATCTCATCTACATTTCTGAACAATTGCATGAATTTGATATCGTCATTGAGCTTTCTTCAACAGCCATTGAAATTGATCCTCAAGATCCCTCTGTTTGGCTGGTAAGAGCTGCTGCCTATGAAAAAAAACGACTGTATGAATTAGCAATCAAAGATGGATTAAAAGCCATCTCGGTCTGTGAAGACGACATCTATCTTCAAATGGCTTACAATGACTTAGGATATACCTATTCTAAAAAAGGTGATCTAGTGAATGCGGAGTCTTATCTCAGAAAAGCAATTGAGGTGGATGAGACAGATCCAATTCAATACAATAACCTAGGTTGGGTACTTGCTGAAATTGGAAAGATTGATGAAGGACTGGACTACATTAATTATTCAATACAATTGGATAGTTCCAATAGCTACGCCTATAAGAACCGCGCTAAAGTATTACTCAAAAAAGGAGCAAACAAAAAGGCGAAAAAGGATTTATTAAAAGCGAAAGCAATGGATTATCACATAGAATACGACAATGAAGTGAATGATTTGTTATCGACGTTGTAGATAGCCAGATTTTGTTTTTCTATGCGATCACCTAGAAGCTTAATGAGCGACAGACCTTCATAACCCAATGTACATCATTCAGATTTTATATATTGATACAAATTTGGCACTATGAAAAATAGGATTGAAGCTACTACAGGGATGAAATTCACTCCTCGATTTAACCATATTCTTGATAGATTCGAACAACATTTTGGCAGTCAAAAAGATGCGTATGAAGAATTCGCGCAGGAACAATTTTGTCATTATATGAATATAGGTTGGATCGATAATAAATATGCCGCAATGGATGACTTTTATCCCCCATTTGAGGCAGAATTGCCATTCCCAACAGGTATAGATGGAAATCGAAAGGGTTGGTTGAATTTATGTCCCGAAATTGGAGATTTTAAAAAACCGTTTATTCTTTGGACGCCTATGGATAGGGAAATTTGGTATTGTGGCAAGGATGAAATTGAAATAGTGCAAAATGTGATTCATCATGGTTACAATAATACTCCTTATTATGCTGATCTAGATTTCGAATTCCTGAAATCTTTAGATGTAAATCTGGACCAAGCCAATGCATATACATATTTAGATACTGAACAAGAAAACAGCTTACCCAAATTGCCCATCGATATACCCTTTGGCTACCAATATGAAATGACAATTGATGGTGTAGGTGTACTTACCAAAGAGGAATACTTTTCGAAGATTGACAGTCATCAATCTAGAAAACTTTCCACTGAAGAGTATATAAAGTTAGCCCAGCTATATCAAGATCAGGGATTTTTCGGATCTGCAATGTTTTATTTAAAAGAAGCGTACTTCAGAGCGTATCTTCGACCTATCTCTGTCGAATTACGATTGGAAATTTTGGAAAGGAAAGCAGATTTGTACACTGCAATGGACCGAATAGCAATAGCCGATGTAGTCAAAATAAAAATCGATAATCTAAATCAAATGAAAAATGGTCTCCAACTAAATGAAAAATATATCTATTGGGATGATTTTTTTCATGGATGGAATTGGATAATAAAATTAAAAGACTCAATATTCGATAATACCCAAATTGACCAAATTTATTTTAAAGCAAAGGATGCAGGAATTCAAGTACAAAGAAAGGAAAGAGAACAAAAACCATCATTAGATTTTGAGTTGAATTTTCCCTTTGATATTGATAAAGAGACCAAAATCAAAACGACCATGGAAATTATAAATGCAATATTGAAGGATACTTAAAGTGGAAGTAAATAGTACATTTTTTTTGCACAAGTGGTCGGTAGTGCATTGTTTTAATAAATAAGAGTCAAAGTTAATTGTGAAGTAGAAAATAAGCCCAAACATCTATCGACCTTTGGTAAAATAGCCCAATTGGTGTTGTTTGATAAAATAAATTAAAAAAAGTGTGACAAATCTGACTCGCCTGCGAATAATAGAATAAAGCACATTCACTTGGAGAACAAAGACAGCATATTTCTGAAAATTCTGGAGGATAACAAACGACTGCTTTATAAAGTAGCGCATACCTACTGTTCCAATGCAGCAGATAGAGAGGACTTAATACAAGAAATTATTATCCAGCTTTGGCATTCTTTTGATAGATATGATTCCAATTATAAACTGTCTACATGGATGTATAGAATAGCATTGAATACCGCAATTTCATTTTATAGAAAGCATAAATCTAGAAATGAACGAGCAACCGTAATATCAGAAGCCATTGAACATATTACCCACCCTAAAGAAGAATACAAACCAGATGACAATGTCAAAATGCTGCATAGTTTTATTAACCAGTTGAAAGACTTTGACAAAGCCATTATTCTCATGTACCTCGAAGGGCTGAGTCAGAAACAAATTGCTGAAGTAGTGGGTATATCAAGTACTAATGCGGGGACTAAAATTAGTCGAATTAAAAAATCATTAAAAAGAAAATTTGATAAAATCAATCGTTATGAATGAACAAGAAATATTCTCACTTTGGAATAGCCAAAACCAAAAGCTAGATGAATCCTTACAACTGAACAAGGAGATCATTAAACACTTGACAAAACAAAAACTAGATAAAACCATAGGGAAATTAAGACTTCCAAAATTAGGAACTCTCTTTATTGGAATTCCTTATTTTATCTTACTCGTCTTGATTACGTTTGTTGCTTTTAAGGCAAAGGCCACATTCGTTTTCATAGGCTTTGGTCTTATCGCATTATTGATGTATGGAATCATAGTGGGCTATTGCTACCACTTATATTTAATTGCTAAAATTCGTGGCACTGAAGATCTCGTTTCCGTCCAAAAACAATTGGCCCAACTAAAACTATCGAATTATAATCTCACCAAATTAGCTATTCTTCAATTGCCTCTTTGGTCTATTTGCTGGATAAGTGTAAGTGCCATAAAATCTTCCCCTTGGGTCTATGGCGGCATTAACTTGCTTGTTTTTGGCCTACTGTGTTACATCACTTATTGGCTCTTCATGCGACTGGATATACGTTCTGGTAGAGATTCCAAGGTATATCATTTCTTTTTCTCAGGGAATGAATGGGAGACGTTACATAAGTCTAATGTTATTCTTGAGGAGCTTCGTGAATATGAGAAGTAGGCTTGGGGTAAAAAGATGTAAAATAAAGAGGTGTAATTTGTACTTCAAGAGTTGACTAAAAGAACCAATACAACATAAGATTCCTATCTATTTGAAGGTATAAAACATAATTTACCAAGTAATAATATTTTGCTTGAATAAGAAATATCTGCCATTGAGAAAGAAAATGAATAAGTTCAAACATACAAGTTGCATAAATTTTGAGAACTGGAGTAATTCGGCTAATTTAGAAATAGGATAGAGCATTTAATTGCATCTAAAAATGGTGTTAAAGAACTCTAGTTTTATTAATTAATTGGGAAGAAGTTATAGCCACTTTAGAGGAATTAATAGTGAATAAAAATCATACTTGTTAAAAAAGAGGTCAATGATAGAGATTTGAATTATGATTTAACAATTAGATTCTTATATCATCAAATAAGAAATCCAGCATGATCATACCAATTGACAAATAAATATTCAATTCTTATCAAAATTAAAAAACGTTTAAATGTATAAATCAACCCAAACAAATATTAGCATCATTAAAATTATCTATTTTTTCTTCATCGGGTTGATGTTCGTTTCATGTAATCCGTTAGAACAGCCACCTTCAACAAAAAATTCCAGTAAAGCACTTGCAAAATTTTATCAAGATTCTTCAAAATACACTAAAAGTCAAATCCAATTTATGGAAGGTTTTACTGCAATGCTTGAAAGCGAGGAAAAATTTGAAGAAAATATAAAATTCAATGTTACTTCAGAAAGTTATGATAGCATCATAAATTCCATGGTCAAGTATTTCGAACAAAATGATTATAATTATAACTATTTATTGGATTGTGAAGCCATTTCTGAGGATTTAAATAATCAGAAAAATGAAGAACTTGAATCTATTGCAAAGGAAATAGATAAAGAATGTCAAAAGAGGCAAGCTGAGATGGATAGGATTGACAGAATATTAAACAATGCAATGACAACTAAATTAACTCGTTTAAAAACTGGTTATAGTGAAGGTGATGGAAGTTATGTTGAATTTAAAGTAGTAGATTCAAATCTTTCTGGAAAAACAATCTCTGGCCGAAAAGTTTTGATAACATTTTATGATGGTTTTAATAATAAGATTCATTCTACGAATTTGACAGGGAGTAATGCCTTCAATAAAACAGATATTGGATATTTAACTTATTACAAAGAAAGAAATCCAGAAGAATACAGAAAGTTTGCAAATATGAAAATGTCATCATTCAAAATTACGACGAAAAACAAAACTTTAAATATTGATAACGAAATAATTTCTTACCCTTCATGGACATATGTGAACTTCGATTATCAGAGCACAGGAACTCCATCTACATATTGCCCTTACATTGAGTTGAGTGAAGATAATGAGCCCTTACAAGAAAAGGTTGAACAAACTAAAGAAAAATATGATAAGATGTTAAAGTCCAAATGTAAAGGGTTTGAGGAAATGATATCAAATTATTTCTCTAAAATAAAATCAGAATAGAAAAAAGAAAATCAAATGTAAAATTTTACTTCATAAATAAATAGAAAATTGTATTACTAGGAGTTGAATTCTTAACATTTAATTTACCCAAAATATTATGATTTAAACCATCCAAAAATCCTTGTGTATTGTACGAAATTGAATAATAGCTTTATCAAAAAAAATTATTATAGTCAATAATAAACATTTATTCAATTTCACTAAATTACTTGAGTATAAGTCCATTCTCAGTCTAAGCTATACCAATGTAATTTGAATAATTCATTTGATCTTACGGTCCTTGTTTTATCTACTTCTAGATAGCTCTCTAAAAAATATTTTCATTTTTTTTCTTCCCTCTTGATGACTTTCCCAACCCTTCATTCTATAAAGAAGCGTAACAGAGATGCTAGGTTCTCAATCCCAACTAGCCACTCCACTTTAAATAAACTTATAAAACTTATAAAAATGAAAACTTTTAAATTATTTACGCTTCTTTCTTTCTTCTTCATCTTAGCTTCATGTGGTAAAGATGACATGAACACTCCTGACAATCCAATGGATGATCCCACAAATCCTACAGAAACTGAATACACCTTAGGTTGGTTTGGTGATGACAATGTAGGCAGTGTGCCCGTATCTACCAATTTTGGATTTGGAAATGGAAATCTACCTACCAGCTATGACATCGTAGACAAATTCCCTCCAATGGGCGATCAAGGCAATTATGGTACTTGTGTAGCATGGGCAGTAGGATACAACACAAAAACTGCTCTTAGTGGTATGGATCGCAACTTAAGTGCTTCTGACCTTTCATCTCCGCAAAACCAGTTTAGCCCCAAAGATTTATTTACTGCATTACCTGACAACTTAAAAGGTGCAGAATGTAATGGTACCAACTTCGCCAATGCGTTGACCCTACTCCAAGAAAGAGGAGTAGCGACTATGGCCACCGTACCTTATACCAATCTTGGTCAATGCTATAATTCTAGTACAGAAGCCTCATGGACCTCTGAAGCAGCCAACTACAAAATTAAATATTGGCGAAAAATAGAAGCATCTGCTACATCCATCAAGCAAAATGTTTCCAATAATATTCCCGTAATCTTGGGAGCTCGTCTAGCGGATAACTTTATGTCCTGGAACAGTGACAATGTACTTTCATCTCACTCTTCTTTCACTCAAGTAGGCATCCACTCTTACCACGCTATGGTGATCGCTGGATACGATGACAACAAAGGACCAAACGGTGCATTCCGAGTTATCAACAGCTGGGGAGAAGGCTGGGGAGATCGAGGATACATCTGGATCGACTACAACTTCTTAATCGAAGAGTTTGGTGTGAATAGTTTAGGTGAAAATTCACTTTTCATCGCTGCCAATCAAGATGGAGATGTTGCTCCACCGGACGACGATCCTACTCCTACTGCACAAGGCGTTGATATGGCTCCATGGGTATTCGCAGACTACAGTACATACGATTGGTCAGGAATCTCAAATGAGAGAGAAATAGAATTCAACTTGTACAATATCGGAACACAAGATGCACGACCTGAATCCAACTGGAATGTATACTACATCTACTACAATGCTTACGACGCAAACGACTACGGTATTATGTTCTACGACGAATTTAATCAGTCCATCCCAGCAGAAACTTGGGAATGTCCAACCGCAGAAAACTGCATCGTGAACACAACAATTCCAGCAGGAGGAGACTTTGCTACCAATGCATTCGGAATGTCCTCTATCGCTAGAACATACAACGTACCATTTATCACAGGAGAATACTACCTATTAATGGTGGCTGATGCTACCGATGTATTCATGGAGCAGGACGAACAAAACAACTTGTTTTATACCAGCATCGATCCAGTTTACTTCCAAAATGGCTATGCATTTGTAACTCAAAACGATGACGATGCATTTGGCTTCACAAATGAAAACAAAGAAGGATTCTCATCTAGATCTGCAGTACAAACAAGAACTCCACAAAATGGCAATTTCAAAAATGCATACACTGGAGATGAAATCATTGACTTACTTAAACAAGAGAAAAGAAATGGTGGATTAGCTAAAAAATTAAATGAGTTCCAATCTGCTCAACAAAATGTAAAAATGTACTCCAACCCGAATAAATAAAAAGTAGTTGAATTTAGTTGATATAGCTCCGTATAATTTTTATGCGGAGCTTTTTTATGTGATATAGGCTTATTCTTTTGCTTAGATCAAAAGAACCAAAAATCAAGGCTTTTATATTTTCTTAACGGAGATTTTTGGCCAAAACCCTAAACCGTATAAACTCGTACATAAATCATTCAATAAATAGAAAAGTCTAGGTGAATGAATTGTTGGTTTTTAAAACAATCTTTCATTTCACTCAAACAGTATACGCTTCTTTACGGGTTGTGACTCAAAAATATCCTAAAAATCTAAAGGCCGACATATGCGCTAAGGTATCTCCAAGAGTCTTTTAGATTTTATCAAAACAATAACTGAGTCATCTTTCTATTTCCAAAAAGTGATGATGAAATTATCGAACAAAAGAAGGTCATAGTGAAGGCATGCCACCCCCTACCTTGGTATTAGAACATAATAATTTGAAAATTTACACGTAAAGATGCTTATTCTTTTGCTTAGATCAAAAGAACCAAAAATCAAGGCTTTTATATTTTCTTAACGGAGATTTTTGGCCAAAACCCTAAACCGTATAAACTCGTACATAAATCATTCAATTAATGGAAAAGTATAGGTGAATGGATTGTTGGTTTTTATAACAATCTTTCATTTCACTCAAACAGTATACGCTTCTTTACGGGTTGAGACTCAAAAATATCCTAAAAATCTAAAGGCCAATACAAATACAGTAATACCTCCTTTTGTACTCGGTGATCGCACCAGAAAATATACTAAAGTCAGAGCATGATAACGTGATTTATAAAAAACTCAAAAAATAACAAAGCCCTCGATGACTTTTTAGCTCTTCATTCTATATACAATAAAACAACATACTATGAAATATATTGGAATCCTTACCCTACTCATAATCACAGCATGCTCCTCTAAATTAATGGATAGAAATGCAACATCAACTATAACCAAAGCCATTGCAAAAGGAGAAGATATTTCTATTAGTGGCATCACCATTGACGAAGAAATAAACCTCTTGGATATCATCCCATTGTCACCTCTAAATGAAAAATCCAACTATGGATCTGTAAATGGAAATCTGTATTTCTACAATTGCACTTTCAAAAAACCATTTGTAGCCTTCAATCAAAACAATAAAGGAGGAGAAAATGCCATACAATTTAAAGGGAATATCAGTTTTGTCAATTGTAAATTTGAGTCTGAATTCAGTATTCGATCATGTTCCGTCAATGGAGCCGCTGATTTCAGCAATACGACTTTTGCAAAGAAGTCCAACTTCCAAGATGCCATTTTTATGCAACGAGCAAATTTTAATAAAACATTTTGGCAAGACGAAGCTCTGTTTCAGAATGTCCGGTTCTACCATAAAACCAACTTCATGGACATCATTGCTCACAACCATATTATGTTTCAAGCCGCTGTCTTCCATGATGAAACCAATTTCAGCATGTCAGAATGCTTAAAATATGTAGATTTCTCTTTGGTACGTTTTGAAGGCCCTGCCCTGTTCAATTATATTAAGTGGAAAGACAGAGCGGTTTTTAATGATGCTGTATGGATGGTCGACTGCACCTTTGTCGACCCAGAATTCAACGATGTTTCCTTTAAAAATAGTGATATGAGAGGCAAATATTTAATGCGTGGCGAACAAGTAAACGGTATTTTAATTCCCATAGAGTCTGAATAAAAGAGTCAGTTAGTTTAGTTAGTATATAATGAAGTGGTTTAAAAACTCACTCACTACCTGCGCTAAAAGCATTGCAGCCATTGACCTACGCCTATTTTTATTACCATAGCTTTGGCTATGAAAAGAAAAATGAGACTTGCCAATAGCTACAAGCCTTTCAGCTCGGTAAACCTCGGAGTTCTTAAACCACTTCAATGTTAGAAAGAAGTCTGTGTAGTCGCAGGCTTCTTTTTTATGTTATGGCCTCCTATTCGTTTATTGCATCTGTAAAACACAACAAATAGATCCTAAATAATAGTCATCATCCATACCATAGATCAGCAAATATTTAGATGCCAGTTCAAGTTCAAGCAGTGTAAAATTATCCAACTGAACACATGTATATTCATTGCGTGTAATTACTAATAAATACACATTTTTAGGTAATAAAAAGAGCAATGAATACACGCTACATTTACTACAATCCTTCTTGAAAAATCTACATACAATTCATCCAATTAAATAGGAGGTACAAGCGCTATTTTTTACATTTCTCTTCATTCTCATCCTTTCCAGTTTCAATAAGTACATTTCCTCAAAAAAGCATTCATTTTTTGAATTATTCCAAATTGAATTCAAGAGTTTATTCAAAAATAAATCAAAAATACAAACTCTTATTTATCTGATTTTCAATTATTTAAAAATTTTTCATAAAAAATTACACTTCCTTGATGACTTCCAACTTACCTACTCTATAAAGAAGTGTAATCAACAAACAAACACATTTTTTTAAAACATTAAAACCTTAATAACATGAAAAATTTAATCGTAACAGCAGCTATCGCAATCGCAACAATCTTTACAGTAAATGCTCAAAATTCAGCTATAATTTTGGGAATCAACGGAGGAACAAATTTCTCCAAAATGGACTTCACTGGTGACTTTGCCATTCAGGATGAAAAAACCTCAAGAAAAATGGGATTTCAGGGTGGAGTTGACCTCGGTGTAAAATTCGGAAATTTTGCCTTTATCACTGGATTCAAATACAACCAAAGAGGAGGAAATACTTCCCTAAGAAAATCAGATCCAAATGATCCTTTCATTTTAAATGACGGAACACTTGATGTCGGGGAGCAAACAACAACCACTCGTTTTAGTAATCTCAGTATTCCTCTTTTGGTTCGTTACCAAACCCAAGGAGACCTGGCATTTTCTGTAAGCTTAGGACCTGTAATCAACAAAGGTCTCGGAGAAATTAATACCGAAACATCGTATACCCTTACCAATTCAGGGAATATCGGACCTATCGAAAATACATTCACCTATGGAGACTTAGGAGACGACTTATTCAAAAGCTCAGGTATGGGATTTATGTTTAGCCCAGGTGTACTTTATAAAGTAGGAGACAATGGTGTATTCAGAGCCAATCTAACGTACAATAGCGGAGGAAATGTAGTCAACAAAAACTTGGTAGTTCCTGATGGATTCGGAGGATTGAGAAATGTATCTGGAAGCATCAAATCTAGCAGTCTGGTATTAGAAATAGGATATGAACACCGAATCGATTTTAACATCGGATCTAAATACTAAGATCATGAAAATCTGTAGAAACTGTGCCACAATCAACACTCCTGAAGCTACATCTTGTATCAAGTGTTCGATGAAAGGAATGTTGGTTGAGGCACCCAACGAAGAAAAAAAACCGTCGGCTTTAAAAGCCATCTATCATACATGTACAAATTGTGGAACAACCGATACAGGAAAAGGAAGTCATTGCCAACAATGCAGATTCCCGCTTCCACAAAGCAAAAAAGAACAGCAAGAATCAGAAATCATTAAAAAAGCAAAACGATCATGAAAAGAAGAGATGTAGAAATATTCAACCTGTCGTTTTTAGATATTCTGGCAGGAGCATTGGGTGCTGTTTTGTTCTTATTCATTGTAGTGCCAAAAGGAGGAGGAGAAAGCCCTCCAGCTTCTCCTCAACTTTCGGTTACTTTTGATACTGTCCAACAAAAGTTTTTTGGAGAGCTGCCCGATAGCATGATGCAATATACCATTGGAGATTCATTGTTATCCTTGGTTGTGAATTATGACAAAATGCCTTCTATCGAAGATTGTCCAAAACCAAGAAAGTGTCCAAAATGCCCCGATACGAAAAAACTAAACCGTAAGATTGCTTCTCTAAAGAGAGAATTATCCAAAGTCAAAAAACCTACTAAAGTGAAAGCCTCACCAAAATTAAACGCACCTAAAAAAGTGCCAATTGCGAAGGCTTCACCTCAAATCAAACCTTCGAGTCCACCTGCATCGAAATACAAAGGCGATATGCCGTCTGTTCCTTGCAAACTTTCAGTGGAAGTAAAATGGGATGATATCGCTCAAAATGTAGATTTATTCTTTTGCAAAGATGGCAAATGTGTCTATGGAGGAAAGCGAAAAAGAAAAGGCATTGGATTCTGGGA
>JARGNR010000148.1 GCA_029212405.1 Saprospiraceae bacterium | reverse complement strand
AATAGCCGTCCCATCATTGTATCTTGTAGTTTTTAAATTCTCCGCCATCCATGTTTGTGTCCCTATGGTTACAATATCATATTTATTATTGTCTATGTCTTTTACTCCTTGTAAGTCCTGCAATTCAGCCTCTAATGACGCAATTGTGATCTCTAATAAATCAACATACGCCTTAGTTGCTGCATCCTGGGCAGATATGGGATCAGCTACATTCTTGATCAGTCCTGATTGTAAGTCTAGCGAATCTGTTTTTATCCCTCCTTCTACTTCTAATTTTACCGTCGGGGTTAAAAGCCCTATTCCTACATTGCCGTTATCCAGTATACTCATTCTTTCTAATAATCCATTGGGACTAGAAGCTGCATAGGTAAATAGTCCTAGTCGAGCAAAGTTGATCCCTGTGCCTATTGTCTTGATGCCTCCTGTGTACGGGTATGTACCGTTACCTGTTTTGAAGTACATAGAAGTATTTACTCCTAGACCTAATGCCTCTGTATTCTCTAATAAGAATACTGCGCTATCAGGATGCATAATATGTAATTTCATCTCGGGTGACATAGTACCTATTCCTACATTCTGGCTAAATGCAAATATCGGAAACATTAAAACTATTAAAATAAAAAGGTGCTTTTTCACGAAGTGACTATTTTTATTAAACAAAGAACAAAATTAAAAAAAATCCTCACTCTGATTTTTTCTTATGGTGGAAAGTAACGGTAATGGTATGTGCCGTGCGACGTTAGGAGCATGGACATCATACCTAATGTTATAGGCATACCTTTCATTCAAAATATGATGGTTTAGGTACTTTTTCGGGGTCATTAATTAATCTCCATTGTATTACTGCATCCGCATATAGTTGTCCTTTCTTTGAAAGCTCGAAAATTCTGTTCTGGCTTGATTTTTCTTCAACCAAATTAATAAACTCCTTTTGGAATAGAGATTCCAATACGGCAAGCCAATGTAATCTGTTGATTCGTGCATTTGGCGGGTTGTTTTTAGGTGGATCTATCCACGGGTCATCCTTGTTATTGTTTGTTTCATAAACATATTCAGGGTGGTATTCATATCCAAAATACTGATATCCACATCTAACGCACAGCAATTCATAGCCTGGTGCAGAATAGGTATAAATTCTCTTGTTATTTACAAATGAATAGAGTAAAAGTCTTGTCTCATCAATATTTAGCTCATCAGGATTACTTGACAGATCCTTGTTGTTGTTCAATAAATTTTCATTCTGTAAAACCAAACTTTTAATTGTCTCTTGTTGACTCCTATTTGTCTCAGACAACATATTAATTGATTTTATTATTGGATCAACAACTACATACCATTGGTTTTCTATTGCTTTCTGTATATTGGGGTATCCATTTATCATTTCATTCCATAGGTCAGAAAGTAATGGTTTCATGACATTGATGTCAATACTTATTGTCTTTAGTTCTAACTTAAGATCTGCTAAGAAATTATGAACAAGTGCTTTTTCAGCTTTCAAGGCTTGTGGATCCTTGCCATTTCTCAAATAAGTCTTCATTTCCGTCACTACTAACTCCCACCATGTAATTTTAACATCTGAATCTATCCAACCATCAATTAATTTATTCGAAAATGCTGAAGGAATTTCTTTCAGTGATTCACAACTACGCAGATAATCTAACCAAGATGCAGTCATTCTTTTTGCCAGATCAGCTCGCATATCCTGATAGTGTAATGCACCATCAAAGAAAAGTTCAAGATTTTCAATTGCTGGATTATTCCAATCATGCCATGAATCAAGATTATTAAGTTCCTTTATTTGTTTATCTATCCATTTTTGAAGTTTCCTCCTAAACGCTCTTTCTTCCTTTTCATCTTTCATCTCCTGACGAATGAGTTTCGTTGATAAAAGCATACTTCTTCGCAATGCTTTCATTAAATCATGATTCCCTTCATCCTTTTCTTTTCTCGACCTAAGAATAGCTAATGCACCTTTTCCAGAACTTACAAGTAGTCTATCAGCGATATTTCCAGTCACTCCTTTCACTACATCTTCTGCCCAACCGTCAGTTAGGTCATTAACCGATTTTAGAACATAAAGGACAAAACCTGCTGAGAATGGATCCATTTCTTTATTTTATTTTTTTGGTTGCCTATAACATTTGTATACACGCAATTACCTCCCATTATTACGTATATACCCACTATATACATAATGCAATACACCCCTTAAACATCTAATTATCAACAGATTGCACCACATTTTCATTAAAGCCGTTATTATCCATGTATATTCAAGTAATAATCGGGTATACACACTTATACCCACAAATTCATAATCACTTTATCTGACCTTAACATCTCCAAGATACGATTCTCCTCCAATTTTTCAAAACACCAAAATTGACACCCCCCTCTTGAAACCCCTAAAACTAAAAAGCCGATCAATTCTAAAACTGATCGGCTTTCCTATATCTAAAGTACAACGTACATTTACCCTTTTTTATCTTCTCTAGGGATCAATACTTTTCTACTTAATCTCATTTTTCCAGTTTTTTCATCGATTCCGATCAACTTCACTTTCACAGGATCTCCTTCTGAGAATACCTCGCTTACGTCATTAATTCTTGAATGAGAAATTTCTGAAACGTGCAACAATCCACTTTTTCCACTGAACTTCACAAATACCCCATAAGGCATAACAGAGTCCACCACAGCTTCGTATACATCTCCTACACTTGGGCTGAATGTAATCTTATCAATGGCTGCTTTGGCTGCATCAATCGCTGCTTTGTCACTACTTGAGATAGAAACAACTCCCTTCTCATCTACTTCTTCAATATTGATAATTGTACCTGTAGTCGCTTGCAATTCTTGAATAATCTTACCCCCTGGTCCGATTACCGCTCCGATGAAGCTCTTATCGATGATGATTTCAATCATTCTTGGTGCATGCGGTTTCAAGTCTTCTCTTACTGCTGGAATAGCATTACTCATTTCATTTAGGATATGTATTCTTCCTGCTTTTGCCTGTTCCAATGCTTTTTCCAATGTAGAATATGGAAGACCATCGATTTTAATATCCATCTGGCAACCTGTAATTCCTTTCTCTGTTCCTGTCAGTTTGAAATCCATATCTCCCAATGCATCTTCATCACCCAGTATATCTGAAAGAATAGCAATATTGCCTTCTTCTGCAATCATCCCCATAGCAATTCCTGAAACAGGTGCTTTGATCTTGATACCTGCATCCATCATCGCCATGGTTCCTCCACATACGGTAGCCATAGAAGAACTACCATTGGATTCCAAAATATCAGAAACGATTCTAATAGTATATGGATTTTCGTCTGGAAGTACTTTTCTTAATGATCTACCCGCAAGATTTGCATGCCCTACTTCTCTTCTACCCGGTCCTCTCATTGGCTTAGTCTCCCCTACTGATAATGCTGGGAAATTATAGTGCAATATGAAATTATCATAGTAATTATTCAAGGCGGTATCAATCATCAAGGTATCGGTCTTACTACCTAAAGTCAACGAGCACAATGCTTGAGTTTCTCCTCTATTGAAAATAGCAGATCCGTGTGCAGCAGGTAAATAATCTACCTCTCCCCAAATTGGTCGAACTTCATCTGATTTTCTACCGTCCAGACGAACGCCCTCTTCCAATACCATCGTTCTGATGACTTTCTTCTTTAATTTTTCAAAGTATATGGATAAGAAATCACCATTCTCTTCCATCCACTCTTCTCCATTCTCTTCTAATGCTGTAGCTTTCAAATCGTCTTTAATGGCTTTTAATCCATCTTTTCTAACAAACTTTGAGTGGGCACCTTTTGCTACTTTGTAAATTGCGTCTTTGCATTTACTTTCTACCATTGCTTCTACTTCTGCATTTTCAGGAGCTTCTTCAATTTCTCTTTTCACTAATGCTTTGTCGCCTACTTTATTCGCCAAATCCAACTGTGCTTTGATTTGCACCTTGATGGCTTCGTGTCCTACTTTGATCGCTTCGATCAATTCATGTTCTTGACATTCATCCGCTTCACCTTCTACCATCATCACGTTGTCCATCGTGGCAGCAATAATGATATCCATTGACGCTTCTTCCAATTCTTGTCTTTCAGGATTTACCTTGTACTCTCCATTTATCTTACCAACTCTAACTTCAGAAAGTGGTTCAGCAAATGGGATGTTAGATACTGCAAGTGCTGCAGAAGCCGCTAAAGCCGCATACGCATCAGGCATGTTTCTACTATCTCCAGAAATAAGATTAATGATTACTTGCGTATCATTCATGTATCCATCTGGAAACAAAGGTCTCAATGCTCTATCCACCAATCTTGATGTCAAAATTTCGTAATCAGATAATCTTGCTTCTCTTCTAAAAAAGTTTCCAGGAATCTTTCCAGCTGCCGCAAATTTTTCTTGGTAATCTACAGAAAGAGGAAAGAAACTTTGTCCTTCTCTTGGTTCAAATGCAGATACAACAGAGCAGAACAACATGGTGTCTTCTACTCGTACAACTACAGATCCATGTGCCTGTGTTGCTAATTTTCCAGTTTCAATTGTAACCTCTTTACCATCTGGAAGAGTAAATGAAGTTGTTGTAGGAATTTGATTTCCCATAAATAAATTAAAATTTAATGATTAGTAAATGTACAATAGCTGGACATTTACACTTGTTGAAAAGTTATGAGGTAAAAGTTCGAGATCTTTTGATTGTATCTACTTTGATAAAAAGTAGTCCACCTTAAAATGGTTATTAGATAATAACTCCAATTTCAACAGTAAGAAATGTTATCAGAGCGTTTTTAGCTTTCTCTACGCTCGTACAGCTTTATTTGTTCTTAATTTCGCCACAAAAATACATTTTATTACTTACAAATCATTACATATTATGAAAAATAATATATCTAGTAAAAAATACAGCAAAACGAATACCCTGTTTTGTCACTAAAACCTCCTTGTTCATTGGATATAACCAAACAGATAACCAAGATATTTGAGGATACAAAAGTGCATTTTCCTGTACTGAGAATTCACTCTTAATCAAAGCCCTACTTCTGTTCAATTTCCACCATAATTAATTAATGCTTCGAAAGTTAAATCTATCATTTATCGTATAATTATTGGATAAAAAATTAGAAAACTCTTTATCAAGAGGATACCGTTTTCCCAAATACCCGACCATCTTCCCGAATTCTAAATGAGATTTGCCAAACGCTACTTCTACATCCAATCTTGAATTATGGCCATTTAACTTTGTATGGACAATAGACATGTAAGCATAAGAACTGCCACATGGATCTAAAAATGAAATACAAAAACATCTTTTAGCATGAAAAAAATAGGCGTCCTTTTTACTTTTTTAGCTTTTTCATTCATTGGCTTTTCTCAATCTGTTGGCATTAACACAACAGGTGCAAATCCTGACCCAAGTGCTTTGTTGGACGTAGTATCTACCGAAAAAGGGATGCTTGTACCTAGAATGGATTCATTACAAAGGAAGGCTATTTCCAGTCCTGCTCTTGGATTGCTTGTGTTTGATGTAGATTATAATTCATTTTGGTTTTATAATGGAGTTACTTGGTCCAATATTCAAGCTGGAAATCATATAACTGACAACGACAATGACACGCGTGTAGAAGTAGAACAATTAGCAGATGAAGACAAAATTCGTTTTTCAACAGGAGGATATGAGGTTGCATTTTTAGATACAAAAACCTTTCAATTAGGAGCTTCCGATGGCAGTGTTTTTATAGGAAAAGGAGCGGGTAAAAATGACGATGGGAATACCAACGCATCGATAGCACTTGGCACAAATGCATTAAGAAATAACGAAAGTGGTGTGAGCAATATTGGCATTGGAGCACACACTTTATACAATTCAATTGACAAAGGAGACAATACCGCTGTAGGAGACTCCAACTTATATTTCAATTCTATTGGCCACTATAAAACGACTCATGGTTCCAACAACACTGCAATAGGTTCCAAATCGCAAGTTTATAATACGATAGGAGCAGAAAATACGTCGACAGGAAGTCATGCTTTGTATTCAAATACGGAAGGTAGTACCAACAGTGCGGTAGGAGCTTTTGCTCTTCGGTCAAATACAATAGGTTCTCACAATAGTGCTCTCGGCGCACGTAGTTTGATTTCAAATACGACTGGGTTTGCAAATACTGCTTTAGGAAGCAGAGCCCTGGAGGATAATATAGATGGAGATAATAATACAGCGATAGGTGTTTACGCTTTACAGGAAAACCTAACAGGCGGATCGAATAATTCAGTCGGATATTATGCTCAACAAAAAAACAAGGTAGGAAACTTTAATAATGCATTTGGTAATTATGCATTGTACAGAAATACTACAGGTTCGCACAATTCTGCTTTTGGTCAAGATGCCTTGAACAATAACAGAGCAGATTATAACAATGCCTTTGGAGATCGAGCACTGTATAAAAATACAACAGGAACAGACAATGTAGCCATTGGTCATCGAGCCTTACATGAGAATACTACTATTTCGCAGCTTGTCGCAGTAGGTGATTCCGCCTTGTTTTTCAATGGCGTGGGTGCAAGTGGCGATGATGGCACCCAGAATACAGCAATCGGAAGTAAAGCTTTAAAAACAAATGATGTAGGAAAATTAAATACGGCCGTTGGAAGCAATACGCTTACATCCAATGAATATGGCAATTCTAATACTGGAATGGGTGCACAAACATTACAATTTAATTATGGTGGAACATCAAATTCGGCAGTTGGAACATATGCTCTGCAGAACAACTATAATGGGTCATCGAATACTGCAATTGGGTACGCTTCACTCAACAAAAATACATCAGGCAACAAGAATACAGCGATCGGATATTTAGCCTCTCAAGACAATGTCAATGGACTAAACAATGTTACAATGGGTTATAGCGCGGATGCTAATAATGTAAGTGGTAATTTCAACACCATCATCGGATATCAAGCAGGTCGGTATAATCAAGCACATTCAAAATCTGGAAATATATTTTTGGGGTATCAAGCCGGTTACAATGAAATTATGGACAATAAACTGTATATCGAAAACTCCAATAGCACTACCCCACTTATTTATGGAGATTTTGCAACGGATTATCTTCAAATAAATGGAGAATTAAATGTAAACGATGCATACTCATTTCCAAACCTTGATGGAACAAATAATCAAATCCTTACTACAGACGGTGCTGGAAATGCATTTTGGTCCGATAAGACTACACAATTTTGGATTGAAGGCACAAACTCAGACCTATATTATTCTGATGGCATGATTGGAATTGGCACAAATTCTCCAACAAGTTTATTGCATTTATCTACGACAACCTCAATGACGGAGATTGTAGATTTTACAGGAGGCACCTTGGGTGCAAATGATGACTTACTTAATTTGACCATAGCTGCAAATTCATCCAACACTTCACAGATTATCGAATGTAATAATGGAAATGATAACGTCTTTGTAGTAAATGGAAATGGACAAACTGCAATAGGTGACATTAATATTGCATCAGGTTATATGTTGACCGTTGGAGAAGGCAGCAATGGAAACGGTATCCATGTTGTGGGTGATTCAAAATTCACACAAGAAAGTGGTTCGGAGAATATATTAGAGATTATTCCTGCAAATACAACCCTATCCATAGGAAATTCTGGAGTACGGATGTCCGCAGATAAAAACTCTGTTTCAGCATATGTCATGCAAAACGATTCTGCAGATTTCACTGTAGTACATGAAGCGCTCGGAAATGAATTTGAAAGAATCCGAATTGACAATTTTGGTCGAATAGATTTTAATGGAGGGGATTTTGTCATGAACCCTGATGTGAGTGGCAATAGTCGATTTATTACAGATGAGATTGAAATAAGAGGAGGCTCAGATCTTTCTGAACATTTTGATGTATCCGATTCCGAAAACATAGTAAAACCAGGCATGATAGTTTCCATTGATCCCTTGAATGCTGGAAAAATGACCATTGCGAATAAAGCCTACGACAAAAAAGTTGCAGGGATAATATCAGGGGCCAATGGTATCAAAACCGGGGTTTTTATGGGGCAAAAAGGGACCATTGCGGATGGACAATACCCCATAGCCTTAACTGGAAGGGTCTATGTATATGCTTCTGATGAAGGTGGACCGATTCAACCTGGTGATTTTCTTACTACATCATCTACTCCTGGTTATGCCATGAAGACAACTGATTTCAACAAAGCTCAAGGTGCCATAGTCGGCAAAGCAATGACTGCCCCCTCAAAAGAAGGCTTTGTGCTTGTTCTGGTTAATCTTCAATAAACAAAAAGGAACTATGAAATCATTCAAAATTACCAGTCTACTCGTAATTGCTGCATTTTCTTTATTCATCGGTCTACTTGCATTACATAATTTTTCAAAGGAGAATACAGAGCTTAAAATAGTGAGTCCATCCCAAGATCTAGAAGGCGAAAAAGCAGAGAATCCTCGTGAACGTGAGCTTTGGCGACTTAAACGAAAAGGAGGTAAACTGGATCCTACAATCATCCAAAAAAGCAAAGAAACTACTCGAAAACTCTATCAATCCTCTAAGTCAGAAACTAGAGATGGTGGCCTATCGGGCTGGACAGAACTGGGCCCTTTTGGAGTGGGCGGAAGGATTCGATCCATCGCTATTAATCCCAATAACGCCAATGACATTTTTGTAGGATCAATCGGAGGAGGGATATGGCGAACATTAGACGGCGGTATTAGCTGGTCCCAGATTGGAGATTTTATGCAATCCCTCAGCATTACGCAAATTCTTTACGACCCCTTTGATAGTGACATTCTTTATGCATCTACGGGTGAAGGATATCAGATTTTAGGTACAGGTGGTAATGTGGGACAGCAAGGAACAGGAGGAGCCTTATCTGGAGTGGGTATTTTCAAAAGTACAGATGGAGGAAGTAATTGGACATTACTCCCTACGCCACCAGGAGAAAACTTCTTTTGGGTCAATGACATTGCTTTAGACCCCAATAATCAAGATTGGATTTATGCGGTCACTACGGACGCAACACTAACCAATAGTCCCTCTACTTCAAATAATGGAGGAGAAATTTTTAAATCCATCGATGGAGGAAATTCTTGGAACCTAATTGGAACTATGCTTTCAGCGGGATTAGACATTAAAATAGATCCGAATAGTTCTGCTAATATTCATGTAGGTTGTGGAGCCAATTTATATAGAAGTACAAATGCTACCAATGCTATTGCCAATATCAACTTCACTGAAATCACAGGAGGTCCAAATCAGATTCCTAGTGGAAGCCGTATTGAGATATGTTATGCGCCAACCATTCCCAATAGACTATTTGCCTCAGCAGATATAAACAGTGGACAGTTATGGAGATCGGATAATAACGGATTGAATTGGACTGCTGTAAATTCGAACAACAATTACATTACGGCAGGATGGTTTGCGAATACAATATGGGTCGACCCTACCGATGCTTCACGTATCATTTGGGGGAGTGTAGATTTATATCGATCAACAAATAATGGAGTTGATTTTATAAAAGTATCCGATTGGACAGATGATATTGGAGGTTCCCAACCTGCTGATCAGGATTCGGATGGAATCAATAATTCTGCCCATGCAGATCATCACGTGATCATAGAACATCCAAATTATAATGGGACAACCAATAGACAAATATACAACGGTAATGATGGAGGCATTTATCATTGGAATGATATAGTCACTGGAACAGAAAATTCAGGATGGACCTCTTTAGTTGGAGATCTGGCAATCACCCAATATTATGGAGGAAGTATTTCAGCAGATGGAAATGTGATTATTGGAGGTGCACAGGACAACTCTTATTCTTTCAGTACAGATGGAGGTGTGACATGGACTCAATCGACCACAGGTGATGGTGCATATGCCGCTGTAGACTATACTAATTCGAATAATATATACGCCAACCTTAATAATAATTCCATACTTCAATCCACTGACCAAGGAGCCACTTGGAACACAAGAGCTAGATTTAGGTGGAGCTGCCAGACTTGTAATGTTTGTTGTTCTGGCGCTCAATGCAACATACCACCTGCAGCTCCTGGATGTATCAATGGAGCTACTTTCTACGTGGATGACGGAGCGCTTTTAATTTCCCTATTTGTCATGGACCCAAATACTCCAAGCACCTTAGTAGTGGGTGCAGAAAGGCTTTGGAGAAATACCTTGAATGCCAATCAAAATTTTTGGCTTCCTATTAAACCTCTTCTAAATGCGAATGCCAATCCCCCTAATATTTGCGCCATCGAAATTGATGTTGGATTCTCTCCAAGAATTTGGGTAGGATATACCGATGGCACATTAGAACGAACTACAGATACTGGTGCTAATTGGACAGGTGATATTCGACCCAATAATCTTCCTGCTAATCCATTTGTAACCGACATTTGTGTAAATCCGAATAATTCAAATGAAGTTATTGTGAGCTATGGAGGATATAATACCAATAACATCTTTTATACGGAGAATGGAAATGCAGCGAATCCAACTTGGGTAAACATCAATCTGGGGCTCTCTATGCAAGTCAATACCGTTGAATGGCATCCTACGAATGAAGATTGGGTGTATGTAGGCACAGACTATGGTGTCTTTGCTTCAGAAGATAAAGGACAATCATGGTCCGTATATCCTCTTTTTTCTGTAAGTGAAGGACCAGTTTATACTGAGGTCTCCGAACTATTTTGGCAACCTAACTCCACGCAACTTTGTGCCGCAACCCATGGTAGAGGAATCTGGAAATCGAATATCATCATAGATAAGCTATATGTTGACCAAACTACAAATGACCCAATCGCTCAACAAGATGGATCGCTCAATAACCCCTTTGAGTCATTAGCTCAAGCAATTGCTGCAGCTGCGAATGGTTGTGAAATTATTTATCTTTCTTCGGGCAACCATGAAATAGTTGGCGCCAATAGTTTGCTCATTAATGAAAAACATCTTACCGTTACGGCTCAAAATGGATCTGTGATTATACGATAGAAACGAGGGATAAATTTGAAGTTAGAGATAAAAATTAACTCTAATTAGGGTGATTCAGGAGTTAGGCAATCATAGAAGTGAATTCGTTTTAGATCTAGCCAGCCTAAAATTTGACCTTATCCAGATTAGTATATTGAAGTTTCATTTTCTGTTAAAAACACAAAAGTGTTTGAGCGAAGACAATGTAATGGTTGAAAATAAAATATTGGATACCATAC
>JARGNR010000147.1 GCA_029212405.1 Saprospiraceae bacterium | reverse complement strand
AAACACCTAATTATCAACTAATTGCACCACACCATCATTAAAACCATTATTATCCGTACATATTCAAGTAATAAACGGGTAGACACACTTATATTCACAAATTTATAATTGCTTTATCTGATCTTAATGCTTCTAAAGATACTATTCTTCACCCATTTTTCAAAACGCCAAGCAATAAGAGACAAGCAATCACTGTGAGTCATTGTTTGTCTAATACAGCTTTGATTGATTAGGATTTAGTCTATTGATAAAAAGCAACGAGTAAAGACCTCATAAAGACAGGCTTGAAATTTTGAACCTAGTAAATTCTCTTGTTTTCCAATCAACTGTTTATTTCTATTCCTTTCGCCTTGCATTTTTCAAAAAATAGTTCTTTTGCCTTATCATAAATAATACGATCAATTTCACAATACTCATGAATCTCTTTCATATAAGCATCATCAAGTGGAATACTCTTTTTTAGCTTGTTGCGATGATAATTATTGGGTAATGACCAATCAAATGTTTTATTAAGGAGTTCAATACTTTCACTAAAGTATTCTGTAATTCCAACAACATCAATTTGGTTTAGATTTTCAATTGCTTCTTCTAGATTATTTAATCTGGGGTTATATCCCAGGTGGGCTGCCATTTCCCTTCCCTGTGTTTTTTTACTTTCTAAAATTTTTTCCTCTAGTGTTAAACCATCATATCTTCTCCCTTTTTTACTACTATAATTTAATTCAGATATAACACGGTTTACAGGATTCCGAAAAAATGCAAAAGTCCTTGGTTTTTGATTCCTACATTTTCTTATCGGAAACATTCCATAATGTCCGATGAGAACTTTAATGTCTGGCTTCAATATATCCTTATAGTGGTCTTTGAAATCCCCAGGATAAAGATATTTGGCGTTGTTCTTAAAATAATAATCTACATTATTAGGATATACAGTATTCGCGGAGAATTGATCATAAAGCATGTACCGAATAGATGTTCCTGCAGTTTTTGGAATGTGCATAAAATAATACCACTCTTCCGAATTACTATTTAATCTTGTCTGGTTTAAATTTAATTTTACTAGATGTTTGATTAAATATTTTATATCAATTAAATCCATTGATCTCCTTTTAGTATAATGTAAGCATTCAGATAATAAACAAATCAAAAAGGATAATCTTCTAATTCCTCCAGATCAAACTCATGCCTGCTATCTTTCTTAATAAATTACAATTTGACCTACAGTTCCAAGTTTGATGTTATGGTTTTAAGGTACGTCATTTTTAGTATTGAAGTGAATTAAAACCATACCGTTAATTCCTACGCATACCAACATCCATTTTTAAATCACTTCATTATTCAACAAATATATACATCTAAAACTGAAGTTTTTTTGATTCAATTTGATTGTTGACAATTTTAGTTTTAGCTTCTACCCTATTAGACATTAATAAGGCACATTCATTACCTATTATTCATGATTTTCAATTCGTTCACTCAGGAGCATGACACTAGAAATTTCAGAATATTTATTACTTTTATTAGACAATGATAATCAGGATATGGAAATCCTATCAAATGTAGGAGCGTATCATTCGCCATATTTAATCAGGATTAAAGAAGGAACGCAGTAGTAAAAGACTCCTGTACATTTAAAAATTAAACCGTTTGAATCATCACCTTTTCTTTAAATACTTTTTCAATGAAACAATTTATTATACTATTATTTACATCCCTATTTTTTGTCCCTGCGCAATCACAAAATCTTGCCCTTAATGGCACCGCATCCGCATCTGACAACGCAATTCAACCTGCGATGAACGCCATTGATGGAGATGTTGGAACACGTTGGGAATCTGAATTCTCGGACCCGCAATGGATTACTATTGATTTGGGAACGAGTTATGAAATTGGGAAGGTAATATTAAATTGGGAAGGTGCGTTTGCAAGTGCTTATGAAATACAAATCACCGATGATTCTACTTTCACTACTTTTACTTCAGCGTATACAACGACCACTGGGGATGGTGGGATTGACGACATCACCGTGAATGAAACGGGTAGATACGTCAGAATGTATGGAACCGTCAGAGGTACCGTGTATGGTTACAGTATATGGGAATTTGAGATTTACGAGGCCGTAGATCCTGCTACGGATGCTTCTTTGAGTGATCTTACGGTTAACGGGACGACTATAGCAGAGTTTTCATCTAGTGTATTGAATTACAATGTAGAATTACCAATGGGGACAGAAATAGTGCCTACAGTCTCGGCGACGCCCTCTCAAGCCTCCGCATCGGCTGTGGTGACAGATGCAACATCACCTGAAGGAACAACTACCGTATTGGTGACTGCTCAAAATGGGATCGACACAAAAACGTATACCATCAATTTTTCTGTTGAACTCACCCCCGTAAATCAAACATTTGATTTGACGTTTGAACCGGGAACGGTAGGCAGTAATGCTGCTGCCTGGAACGTATTTGAGAACGACTCCAATCCCCCTTTCGAAGTGGTACCCAACCCAGATGCATCAGGTGTTAATACTAGTCCGACTGTAGGCAAGTTAATTACACTAGCAGCAGGTGCTCCATTTGCCGGTTGCGAAACACAACACGGTACCATATGGGAATGGGTGTTGGATGGCACGACCACTACCATCACCATAGATGTTTATAAACCGGTTATTAGCGATGTTGGTATTAAGATGGTTAATAAAACCTCCGGAACTGTTTTTGAACTTTTACAACCCAATACTGTAATCAATGAATGGGAAACATTGACTTACGATATAACCAGTGCTGTTGCGAGTGGCGACAATGTGGATGTAGATCAGATTGTTGTATTTACGGATTGGCAAGACCCTAGAGAAACGGACAATACCAGTTATTTCGACAATATTTCATGGGAAGGTCTAAAACTAGCAGATGGAATATCAACTGGAATTTTCGATTATACACTTCCAGAATTTAAAATATTTCCAAACCCTTCACAAGATGTATGGCACATAAAATCAAGGAGCCAAATTGTACGTTCGGTTATCCTATTTGATTCTTTTGGAAAGCAAGTTCTATCTGTAAAACCAAATTTAGATGCCATTCAAATTGACGCTTCACCATTCTCTACTGGATTGTATTTTGCGAGGGTTGAAACGAATTTTGGGGTAAAAACTGTCAAGCTTATAAAACGATAGGTGGTTTAATGGTATAACAGACATAGGGAAGTCATTACTCCAAACAGAAATGGGCTGGACAAGCGAACTAGTCGTACCCATCTTCGGAAAAAATCGATGCAGAGTTCTGGATGATAGTTGTCTGATAGTGGCGGATCAACTCGTAGTAGTGAAGAAGCCTTTGTAATTTAGGTGTCCAAAGCTCAGCTACGGTCTTGACATCAATTATACTAACCTGATTAATTTCTAGACCTCGTGACCGGGTTCACTTTACAAAGTTTTTGATATGCTGGTCTACTCAAACGAGTATAATTTGTAAGAATAAAAGTGTAAATTAACAGAAACAATTGTTGTTGAGTAACAAACAGGTCATATCAACATTGAAAAAAAGGCTTATATTTTTATTCTTTGTGTTCCTTGTAACTATTGTCCTACGGGCACAGGAGGATCAGATCGTGGTGCAGCGAGTGCCTTTTGAAAATGGAAAGAACGTTAGGTTAAGTCATTTCACACAGGATACAACTGGGTTGATTTGGGGTCATAATTATAAAAAATGGTACAACTCAGATGGAGAAAGAATTATGGAAGTTCCCAAACCTTTTTTAGAAGATTCTACCCGGTTTATCTTTGGATGGATTGTAGACAAAAAGAGTGGAAATTTCTATTTGGGTGGGGATAGTATTAGGGTATACAATCCTTATTGCAGAAAGATTATTCAGGCTATTGGTATGGATGAAAACTTCCAGCCAGAGTGGAAAAATTATACCCTTTTAAGTATGCCCTCTGAGTCAGATAGTATTCATTGGGCCCGTTGTTTTGAAGTGGGAAAAAACGGACATGTCCTCCCTGACCGAAATGTATTAATGCAATCCCGTCATGGACAATCATTTAAACCCATAGACATTGGAGTAAAATTAGTTAATGCACAAGTGCAGGGAGTAACTAGTTTTCTAGATGAAATTTTCTACTTAGCTACCGATACTATCTTTCAATATGATGTAGATGGACATTTGAAAAAGGTATATCCTCTCCCCTCTACTAATACCACTCCAAAACTCATTCATGTAGAGAATGATCAATCTCAGGGAATCTGGTTTTGGCTTTATAATCAAAACAATCAGCAAAGCTTTGATCAAGCGCTTTACCACCTTAAACCTAATAGCGAGGAATTAAAAAAGATCCCCTTACCCGGTTTGAATGGACTTGAAATTCTGGGCATACATAAAATTGGAGAGGAAATATGGGCCATTGGAGCAAGAATGGCACTATATAATGTGGTTCCGGGCAAGAAAAAGGCTACTGATTATTCAAAGTATATCCTTCAGCAATATCCAGAACTACCTTATTTCACAGACCAGGTGAATGATTTATTCCAAGATAGAACCGGAACAATATGGATTACAAATACTTTAAGTGGAGTCTTTAAACTAAGTAATACAAAAGAGCCTTTCCAACGTATTTTATCGGGTAAAAGAGCTCACCCTTTTTGCGCTTATAGTTCCTGCCTCATCCGGGAGATTACATCTGATGAATCAGGTAATATTTATTTTGGCTACGATTACGGCATTAAGAAATTAGATAGCCGAACAGGTGCATTGACTGATATACCAATTAATTCAAAAGAGGTACTGAAAAATGTGTATAGCCTGACTTATTTCAATAAAAAACTCTATTTGAATGCCATGGAGATCGATCCTCAGAGTGGAAATACACTGGAGATTATTAAGGCTAAGAACGCTAATCGAGTTACGCATTTTATCGATCAGGAAAAAAATATAATGTGGATAGCGGATGCAGGAAGCGTCACAAAATTTAATCAGGGAATTGGCTTGTATAGGTATAATTTTGAAAGTAAAGAACTAAATTTAATCAAACAATTTGAACGGGCAGGATATATGGATCATGTCAGTCAATTTCATCTGAGTCCCAGTACAAAAACCATTTTTATGGCCACCACTTATGATGGCATCTATGAACTGGATCGGGATGGCAATATTTTACAACACCTTACACCTAAGACCAATACCGGCCCGTCCTACAGATGTTATTCCTTATTCGAAGATCATAAGCAACGACTCTGGATTGGGCATGAAGGAGGAATCAGTCGACTGGATTTGAAGACTAAAAAACTAGAAATAAAACCGAGCCTTATAAATGAGAAAATTAAGTCAGGAAGGCTTTTTTCACTTTACCCACAAGATGATATTTATTTATGGATCGGCACTAATAGTGGATTATATCGATTAAATCTGGAAACCGAAGAGGTTAAAAATTTCGCGATGTTTCCACTCCAAAAACAAATGGAATTCAATCGTGGATCAACTTATCAGGACGCCAAAGGAAAATTATATTTCGGTTCGGTAGATGGCATTTTTGTTTTCCATCCGAATAATCTAGTCAAAGAAGCTCGACTGGACGAAGTATTTCCTGTACAGGTGGCACGATTTGCTCATTTTGATGTCAACAAAGATTCTCTAATATATACTTATCAAGATCTAGCGACTACTTCCACTTATCATATTTATCCGAAGCACCGATATTTCAGCATAGATGTTTTCGTCCCTGATTTCAGAAATGCAAAACAAAATACCTTTACCTGGAAACTGGAAGATTACGATACTCGTTGGTCTAATCCTACTAACTCTAACACCATCCGCTATGATAATCTTCCACCGGGCAATTATACTTTAAGAGTCCAGGGCGGTATCCTCCCAGAATATTATGAAAGCTCAGAACGACAATTTCAGATCATTGTACATCAGGTCTGGTACAAAAGCTGGTGGGCTATAAGTTTATTTCTTTTAACATTTTTAGTTCTGGGCTACTTGATTTATCGTTATCAGGTTAATCAGCAACTTGAAAAAGCCGAAGCCAGGCGTTTAAAAGAACTGGATGGACTGAAATCAAGATTGTATACCAACATCACACATGAGTTCCGTACTCCGCTGACCGTCATCATGGGGATGACCAATAATATTCAGGGGCACAGCCAGGAAAAGAAGTTGATCACCCGAAATAGTAAAAACCTACTACGCTTGATCAATCAATTGCTTGACCTATCCAAATTAGATTCCGGATCTTTAAAAATGGATAAGATACAAGGTGATATTATCAACTATCTACAATATTTAACGGAGTCCTTTTACTCCATGGCGAAAGAGAAAAAAATTCGGCTGACCTTTTATCCAGAAGTGAAAGAATTGATTATGGATTACGATGAGACGAAAATCCAGCACATTGTGTACAATCTATTGACCAATGCTATCAAATTTACGGCCGAGGGTGGTAAAGTTATTCTACATTTAAAAACCATAGAAAAGCACGGCGTGGACTGGTTGCAAATGAAGGTCAGCGATACTGGGATTGGAATATCTGAAAACAACCTTTTTAAAATATTTGACCGCTTTTATCAGGGAGAAGGATCTGCAACTCGAAAAGAGGTTGGAACAGGAATAGGTCTGGCACTAACGAAAAAACTAGTGGAAATGATGGGCGGAACCATTGTTGTAGAAAGCCAATTAGGAGAAGGAACAGATTTTATGATTCTTCTACCTGTGCTCCGAGAACAAGATACACCAATCCAAACCGAGGTAAATGACATGGCTATTTTTTATCAAAGCTCTTCTGACTCCGAATCTGATGAAAAAATAGTTCCTGCTCTGGACCTTAGTACATTTAATAAATCCTCCGAAACGCCATCCCTGCTCATCATTGAGGACAATCGCGATGTGGTCACTTATATTGAAAGTATTCTAAAAAAGGATTATAACATTGAAATCGCCAGAAATGGCCAGGAAGGAATTGATAAAGCACTAGAAATGATTCCGGATATCATTATCTCTGATGTCATGATGCCCGAAAAGAATGGCTATGAAGTTTGTCAGGCTTTAAAAACGGATGAAAGGTCCAGTCATATTCCTATTATTTTATTAACTGCGAAATCCACTGCGGAGGATCGTATCGAAGGACTAAAAGAAGGTGCGGATGCTTATTTGACTAAGCCTTTTAATAAAGAAGAATTATTTATTCGACTGAAAAAACTAGTAGAGATCCGAAAGTCTTTACAAGACCGTTATGCTGGTCAAAGCTTGTTTTCAAAACCAGTTCATATAAAAAAGGGAACCGAGTTATCGCTGGACGAACGTTTCCTGCAAAAATTAATCAAAGTTGTTGAAGACAGACTTGATGATCCTGACCTAGCAGTTGTTCACCTTTGCCGCACAGCTCAATTAAGTAACACCCAGGTCAATCGAAAATTAAAAGCGCTTACAGGAAAGACCCCTTCACAATTTATCCGCTCGATACGGCTTCAAAAAGCCCGTGATCTACTCCAAACCACCGATTTTAATGTATCTGAAATCGCTTACAAAGTTGGATTTAATGATCCAAATTACTTTTCCCGCTCTTTCTCAGAAGAATTTGGCCACCCACCTAATGCAATACGCAAATAACTGATTATCAAACATCTAAAAATAAAATCATTCCACTTATGCAAAATAAGTGCTAGTTTTTTTTTTTGCTTATGTGGAATACATACAGCCTTTGAAAAATGTGTGAAGGGCTTTGGATTGGATTGCCTGCATCTTTGAAGTGTCAACAAAGAAATCACTTTACTTATTCGCTCACTTTAAAAAATTCAGATTATGGTTTATCCAACTGAAAGTCTTTCAAAAAAATCAGCTTATATAGTTTCAATAACATTCCTGTTTTTCACCTTAATATCATTTAGTTCCTTCGCTCAGGTAGCCACACCTCTTTATAATGTGAATGGTACTTTCAAACACAATGGAAATGGCGAGATGATCTGCTTATTGTCTACTCAGGACAATGACAAAGGACCAAAATACAGCAATAAGTTCAAGATGAGCTATTGTAGCAAAGTTAAGATCGAATACTGGAAAGCTAAAACATTTGGTGTCCACACTCATGTAGGTACGGAATACATTGATTTGGAGACGCTGAAAGATTACGATACTAGTTTCTACTAGAAGAATGATTAAAAATAAGGAAGTCACCTCACTCCGCCCTTAATGTGATGAGCAAGGGCAGAGTTTTATCAAATCCATTTTAAACTTAAAAATTAAATTATGAAAACTCTTAATTTTTTTAAATTATTGGCCATAATCACAGTTATAGCCTCGTCATTTTTTATTGTTAGTTGTGGAGAATCTACAGGCAAAAACATTGTAGAAACCAGAAGGACAGATACTGTTTTTATTTCCAATCCACCTGTAACAACGCCAAAACCAAATCCAAAACCTGTATCAGAACCAATATCAACAGTTGATAAAGATATACTTGAGGCTAGTGATGCTCAACCTCCTAAAAGTTGCATCAACAAAATACCAAAAGATATATTTTCCGGGACTTTGAAAAATCAACTAGAAAAAATGCATGGAAGTATTATCGTAATTAAAAGTTTAAGATGGAACGGAGCATATATAGACGCAAACCATACAGGTGCTGCTAGAGTGACTGAAGTAGCAAATAGTAAACTTTTTAATGCGAAATGGGCCAAGTTAAAAATGCACTACATTAGTGAAAATATTATTTGTCTTGAATCAATCCGATATCCTGATCACTATTTAGACTACGGGAATGACAATGTTCTGAGATTTACAAAAAGTAATGAAGTACCTAAAAACTTGGACTGGGCAAGATTTTCAGTTTATGGTACTAACTTATCTAATGTAGGAATTCGTTCTGAACGATGGACAGATCGTTGGTTGGATGCACATCCTACCGGAAACCTATACGGTGCAAAGCATGACCCAAATACTCGTCCAACAGAAAAATGGGGACAATTTGAGTTTATGAATCCAGGTACGATCACCTCGGAATATGTACCAATATTTACAAAATACAATCCCAATGAAGATTATACGATTAAACTTACCTGGGAAATAACTTCCGGAACCGATTTCAGCAAATTAGATGAAACCATAAACCAAGTAGAGATAACTACGGAAATGCAGAAAAATTTTGGCACCCCAATCTCCTCCTCAGGTAGTGTAAAGGTAGGAGCAAAATACTCCAATACGTGGAGAACCGCATCTACTGAGTTTAAAAAAGAATCTACTACCATGACCGTACCGATAGAAATTCCTCCAAAATCTACTTTTGTGATTTATCAACTCCACGGTACATATGGAAATAATAACGGAAATGAAGTAATTGTAAAATATGAAAAATATATCGATTGTCTTGAGAGAGACCTTTAGCCCATTCAATTCCAAAATTCTAATTTGAACTTTTCTAAGCTAATCTATAGCAGATCTGTATGATCAAATACAAAATATAGTTGGTACTTATATTCTATTATTTTGTGTGTGGATAATTCCAACCGACACAAGTTTTGAAAATTGATTCTATCTTATATGGAATAAATTAAATTGAAGATTTCTATGAAAAAATCTAAGTGCCATTGAAACCTTACCAAAAATTAAGACAATTCAAAAATTAACTAAATTTGAGTTGTTATGAAAAGGAGTAAATTTAGCGAGAGTCAAATAATAAAGGCACTCAAAAAGAACGAATCGGGAAGATCGGTAGAAGAGATCAGCCGAGAATTAGGGATTAATAAAGGAACATTTTATACCTGGCGTAAGAAATATGGGGGTATGGAAGTGAGTCATTTAAAACGCTTAAAAGAACTGGAAGCGGAAAATAGAAAGTTGAAACGGATGTATGCTGAACAAGCTCTTCGATTAGAGATGGCAAGAGATGTGATCTCAAAAAAGTGGTGAAGCCTTCTTCTAAGAAAAAAAGCATTGATTATCTGAAAAAGAAATATAAAACAGGTTTAAAAAACATATGCTCTGTATTACGAATCAGTAGATCCAGCTATTACTACAATTCTCAATTAGACGATAGCGAAGTAATTGCGGTACTGAATCAATTGGTGGAAAGTCATCCTAATCGTGGATTTGATAATTATTACGAACGGATGAAAAGAGAAGGCTACCCTTATTGTTGTTGTTCTTGTTTACATTGTCATTGTTATAGTTCAGGTTCCGATTCCAGGCATTTGTTGTATTGTTCTCTGTAGAACCCCACCAGTTGTCGTTGTTGCCAATGTTGTCGAATGTTCCATTGTTGTTATGGTTACTGCCCGAAAGCCCTGCACTTGAAGTAACCACTTTTAATTTAGCTGTTGCTCACCATCTTAACTAAGGTATTAATGGTCTTTACAGCAACAGCGGATTACTGGATTTAATAAGCACTCTACTGTTTGCCTTGGCAATCCAATACTCTGGCTGGAAATTTTCTTTTCTAATGAATGGATTTTTGCCACCCCGTCAATTGTTTAGACACGTTTTCAACGACTTTATTTACTTCAACAAACTTCTTTAAGTTTATCTGCTTCATATCCTTCATCAAGCGAATAAATAGCCTTGTAACCTCTATTCTTTCCCTAGCTTCTTGGAGCACACCTCCCTTATCTTTTCGACTATTCGGCCTTTAGATCAAAGTCAATAACTCTATCGTCTCCTTCTTAAGGCTTTCTCCCACTGTATACTTATAATCCCTACTGAATTCCTTAGTAAATTGAAATATCTCAATCAATAAATCGTAACAAGCTTTGTATAAAGGCAATTCATTATGTAAGCCCATGTTATTTTTCTAAAATCAACCGCTACGCGGTATTATTAAATAGGTAATTTAGCTAAAACCATCCCTCCCGATTCTGATGAATCGGTTCCTTCCTTTTAATGTGACATCTAGTCACTTTAATCGCTAAGCGACCAGTCAGTCATCCCTGAGACAACGCACAGAAATACCACTACCCTTACTGGCGTAGTCCCTGAAAACTCTGTCAACGTAATATAACAGGACCCGTTCCCAGGCACTTGCTGCACTGCTCTCTGCAGAACTCCACCAATTGCTGTTGTTGCCAATGTTGTTGAATGTTCCATTTTTGTCACGGGTGCCTCCCGGAAGCGCTGCAAATCCACTTTCATTAGTGCCTCCTGTATTGGGTGAATTCCAGTGCGCAAGTCCAGCTTCTTTCATTTTACCGCCTGCGATATTATTATTCCCACTAGCACCAGGATCTAAGTAATCTCTCAATATATCCCATTCAACATCTGTCGGTAGATGCCAGCCAACAGGACATACATTCTTATTACCATTTGACAACGTGTCTATAGCATACCAGTTGTATAGTGCTCCATATGTTATCAGATTTGAAGCATCATTATCATACCAACAATATGCATCATCTCCATTGTTGCTTGCAGTACTCCAGTCTGTATTATTAGTTACAAGAGAAATAGCCGTCCCATCATTGTATCTTGTAGTTTTTAAATTCTCCGCCATCCATGTT
>JARGNR010000146.1:4501-11617 GCA_029212405.1 Saprospiraceae bacterium | reverse complement strand
GTATCACAATTGAATTGGTCGTTAATTCTAATTGGCTGGTCGATTGGTTGAAACTTTGCAGTCTTTGGATACGATTATGTAATAAACAATAAATTACAAATGAGTGTCTTTAGAGTTATACTATCTATCATATTTCCACCATTGGCTGTTATTGATCAAGGCTGTGGATCTATTTTAATTACATTACTTCTTACGATCTGCGGATGGGTTCCGGGAGTTATTGCAGCTTTGGTTATTTTAAACAAAGGACGTTAAGAAAATTTATATTTTTTCGATGTATTAACTTCCAAGAATATAAATTCTGATGCCTCAGAGATTCACTTGAATTGAAATCTATCTAATTCAATTTTAAAACTAGAACCAATAATTTAGAATCTTTGAAAGGTATGCACTGCTTTTTTGTATTTTTGCTTTTCAGGAATGAAATCTTTTTAGTGTTGTTACATTCATAAAAGTAAATTATACAAAGTAAATGGTAAATGTAAATTCTGAGATAGGAAATTTAAGGAAGGTTTTGGTGCATCGACCAGACGATGGAATATCACGTGTGTCACCAAAAAGGGCTGAAGAATTATTATTTGATGACATTGTGTATGTTCCTAAGATGAAGGAAGAGCATGATGTATTTACTAAGGTTTTAAAAGCATTTTTAGGAGAAGACAATGTACTTGAGGTACAAGATTTACTAATGGAGGCCTTACAGTCAGATATTGAATCCAAAAAAGAGTTGATTGAACGTATCGTGGATTATGAAGAGCTAGCTCTAGTAATGATTGAAAAATTGAGTGCGTTGAGTGATGAAGAATTAGCTGAAGTTTTGATAACAGGATATATTAAATCAGACGATCATATTATTTTCGATCCGATACCGAATTTTATATTTACAAGAGATATCGCAGTTTCGGTCAAAGATCATTTGATTGTAACCAAGGCGGCAAAAGAAGCCCGTCATAGAGAAAATCTGTTGACAAGATATATATTTCATTCTCATCCGCTTTTTTCTACAGAAAGAGATAATGACCGTATCATAAATTTGAACCTCATTGATATGTTTCCTCCTTCTAGATCCGGTGAAAGAGTAAATATTGAAGGAGGTGATGTCATGATGTTGGCCGATGATTTTCTATTGGTTGGATGTAGTGAGCGAACCACAGAACATGCTATTCATTCGATTAAAGATCTTGTATTTGATAAGGGATTAGTTAGCAATGTAGTCCAAATAAATATTCCAAATGACCGCTCTTGTATGCATATTGATACCTTGTTTACTCGAATAAGCGAAACGGATGTTGTTTGCTACAAGCCTACAGTATTTGATGGAAAATCGTCAAATGTTGTGGTTCATCGAAAAGACGGCAATGAAGAGGTATATAGTTCCGTCAGAGAATTCTTTTGGTCCGAGATCAATAGAGATACAAGATTTATTTTCAGTGGCAATGGAGTCAGTCCATATCAAGAAAGAGAACAATGGACAGACGGATGTAATTTAGTAGCGATAAAGCCCGGAGTTGCTTTAACCTATGACAGGAATCCAAAAACGGAAATCGCTTTTAAAAATGCAGGCTATTCTGTTATTCATGCTGATGATTTGTTGCGAGAGATTGATAAAGGATTGATTTCAGTTGACCAAATTAAAAATACAATTATTACCCTTTCATCCTCTGAGCTATCAAGAGCAAGAGGAGGTTCTCATTGTATGACTTGTCCCATTATCAGAGATACGTTGTAATTATGTTTGTACATGAACATACAAAACGAATCAGATACGGGGAAACAGATCAAATGGGGTATTTGTATTATGGAAATTATGCACTATTATTTGAAATTGGTAGGGTAGAAGCGATACGTTCTTTAGGTATTTCCTACAAAGAATTGGAAGAAGAAATTGGAGTCATGATGCCTGTTCTATATATGGAATCCAGGTATGCTAGACCCGTAAAATATGATGAATTGATTACGATTCGAACCATTTTGAAAGAAATGCCAACTAAAATGATCGAGTTTCATCATGAGATATTAAATGAAGCTGGAAAAATAGCACATAAGGGTATTGTGAAATTGTTTTTCGTAGATATGAAAACAAACAAAAGAGTATCCACCCCTTCCTACATCTCTAATAAAATTTCTGCTTATTTTGATTAGGAGATGGAAAATATTCAAAAGATGGTTTTCCAACCTACCCATTCTAAAGCAAATCTTAGATTGGTCAAAAGTTTATTCCTTACCAGGATTCTCTGGTGTTCCAATTTATAATATCATCGTTTTCATCTATAATGAAACGATGAGAGATAACATTACCACTCGCGCAAATAGTGTGGCCTTTAGTTTGTTTCTGGCCATTTTCCCATTCATTATATTTTTATTTACGCTATTACCGTATTTGTTTGATCCTGAGGATTTTTCGAGTTTGCTGACGAATATACTTCCTTCAAGCAGCGGATATCCTTCTTCTGATTCATACATAGACATATTAGAAGAATATTTAGCCAGCGTTTTACCAACGAATGCCAATCAGTATCTTTTGGGTATTATTGATGGCATAGTAGGTATAAAGAGGGATGGACTATTGTCCTTAGGTTTCTTTCTTGCTATGTTTTTCGCTTCTAGTGGTATGTTAACTATTATGTATGGATTTGATAAATCCTACAAGGAGAGTTTTAAAACTCGAAGCTACATGAAAAAACGGGTGGTTGCAGTCAGTCTTACGATGTTACTTTCAATTCTATTTATTGCTTCGTTTTTTCTTTTGATTATTGGAAATGTAATTCTTGCCTATATTTCAGAAAAATTAGGATTGGCAGAATCATCTGTTTGGATAATTTCTTTTATTAAATCCATTGCAGCTATTATGCTTTTATATACAGGCATTACTATAATATATAAGTATGGACCTTCTTTGAGAAAACGGATTCCATTCATCAACCCAGGTTCCATTTTGGCTACATTACTATCGATATTAACCTCTTTTGCCTTTTCTTATTTTATTAACAATTTTGGCCGATACAATGAGTTGTATGGATCGATTGGAGCATTGATTGTCATTATGCTATGGTTACAGTTCAATGCTTTTGTTATACTCATTGGATATGAACTAATGGCGAGTATCGCAGTAAATCGAGATTTGATCAATTATGAATCAGAATAATTGTATTGCTATAAAACGGTAGCTTTTGATATTGAAATAGATAGAAATGATAAGTAAAACCTGATTATGCTTTGTCTATTTCGGATTCATCAAGTCTGACAAAACCATAACAGTGGCAACTAAATAGAATACTTAGTATACGGTAAAATGAAATAAAATTTAGCTCTAGAGCTCTAAAGACTAAATTAAAAACTTATACCCTACACCTCTAACAGAATGAAAATAGACTGGTTTTCTCGGATCTACTTCAAAGTATTTCCTGAAATTCAAAATAAAGTTATCTATCGTTCGTGTGGATGGAAAAACATCATAGCCCCATACATTCTGTAAAATTTCTTTCCGGGAAACTACCTCATTTTTGCGTTCAACAAGCATTTTCAGAAGTAGCACCTCTTTTTGTGTAAGCCTAAGATTTCCATTTTGTCCTTCCGCTTCGTAGGTGACAAAATTTACTTTATTTCCACCAAATTCATAGTATTCCAATTCATTGACGGATTCATCTGAGCTTCTCTTAAGTAAATTGCTGACTCGAAGCAATAACTCTTCCAAGTTAAATGGCTTGGTTAAATAGTCATCTGCACCGTATTTTAATCCTGTAATTCGATCCTGACTCGTGTCTTTGGCGGAAAGAATGATAATTCCTACTTTAGTATTATTCAATCTTACTTTTTGACATATTTGAAAACCATCTACTTCTGGAAGCATTACATCTAAGATCATCAAATCAAAATGTTGCCCTTCTATAACATCAATGGCTTTTCTTCCATTATCAATAGCCACTACTTCATACCCTTCTAATTCCAAATTCATCTTGATCAACTTTCTGATCTGTTCTTCATCCTCTACTAATAATATTCTCATATGCTGAATTTCTTCTTTTGATTAAAGCGTTATAATAAATTTAGTTCCGCCTCCAGTATTGCTTTCAATACCAATTTGCCCATTATGGGCTTTGACAATTTTATTGACAATGTAAAGTCCCAGTCCAGTGCCTTTTGATTCTCTTGTTTCTTCACTTCCAATACGGTAAAACTGTTCAAATATTTTAACGCGTTCATTTTTTGCTATTCCGACACCATTGTCAGCAACTACTAAATAAATTTTTCCGTCTACTTGTTTCAAAGAAACACCGATTTGTTTTTCAGCTGAACTATATTTATAGGCATTTTCCAATAAATTCTTCACAACTGAAACCATACTTTCACGATCTACTGCTTTAATGATGTTATCTTGAATATCAATGTTCAATAATACATCAGCATGACTTTTCTTAAAAGATTGAACCACTTGATATACCGTATTTGATAAATCGGTTTCTTCAAAGTTAAAGGGAAACGCTTTGTCTAGTCTGGTAGCAATTAATATTTTATTGAATAAGTCCTCTAATCGAACACACTCTTTTAATCCATCTTGACTTAATTCATTAACTTTCTCTGCGGGTAGATTACGTTTTATAAATGTGCTTAAGATAAGATTAATAGAAGCCAAAGGTGATTTTAACTCATGCGTGATAGAAAGCAAAAAGTTCTTCTGTTTTTCGGCAGCGGTGAGTTCTCTGGCAAAAGCTCTATTGATAAAATATATTCCTAAAATGAGAGTAATGCCAAATACGGCAGCTTCTCCAAGAATCATGTACATCTGCCGGTTGTAATCCTTCAGTAGTTCTTTGTATTCTGGAAGGGTAGTGACATCCAATTGAGCAATTCCAGCTTTATTCATGTATTCCTCCTTCAATAAGTCGGCCTTTAAGATGAAAACTTCATTGTTTTTTCTATGTAATAAAATCGCCCACCACAATAATGCCATGAGCATATAAAGAATGACAATGAAAGATAATATCCTAAGGCTCCTATTTTTTTTCATAAACTTCCGTTAGCCAAACACTAAATCAAGCACATTACAAATAGTAATAGCTGCGTCTGCAAGGTCTTCATCGGTATGAGCAGCAGAAATGAATCCAACTTCATATCCACTTGGGCCTAAATAGATACCTCGATGCAAAAGCTCATGGTGCATCACTTTAAACTTATCCATACCTTGTGGATCAATTTGATCCGCTGTAAAGATTCGTTCTTGTGCAAAAGCAAACCAGAAAATACTACCTATTTGGACCATATGCATAGGGTATTCTTTTTCATCTGCATACCGTTGTATCGAATCTGTAAATTTCTTGGTCTTGATATGCTGGTTCTCATAGAAATCTTCTTCTAATAACTGTTTTAATACAGCTATTCCTGCCGCCATAGCAACTGGATTGGCAGATAAAGTACCTGCTTGATAAACGGGACCGTCTGGAGCAACATGACTCATGATTTCCTTGCTGCCTCCATATGCACCTACAGGCATTCCTCCTCCAACAATTTTACCAAATGTTATAATGTCTGGTTGTATACTATAGTATCCTGAAGCTCCTTCAAACCCAACTCTAAACCCTGAAATTACCTCATCAAAAATAAGCAATACACCATATTTGTCACATAATGTTCTTAGCCACACTAAATAGTTCTGATCTTGTAGCAAAAGACCATTGTTTGCTGGGATGGGCTCAATGATCACCGCTGCAATATCATTATGTTGCTCTTCCAATAATTTTTCAAATCCAGCCAAATCATTTAAACCTAAAACCAAAGTTTCTTCTACAAAGCTTTTTGGAATTCCAGATGAAGTGCTTTCTCCAAACGTTGCCAAACCAGATCCAGCTTTTACGAGTAAAGAGTCAACGTGACCATGATAACATCCTTCAAATTTTACAATTTTATTCTTTCCAGAATATCCTCGAGCCAATCTGATTGCAGACATTACTGCCTCGGTCCCAGAACTTACAAATCGTATTTTTTCAAGATATCGATGGTTTTCTACAATTAATCGACCAATTTCATTACCTAGTTTGGTAGGTGTGCCAAAAGAAGTACCATTCGCTACAGTCTTGACAATAGCTTCCCTAATTTTATCATTATTGTGTCCTAAAATTAGCGGTCCCCATGAGCAACAAAAGTCCAAATAGGTATTGTCATCTTCATCAATGAAGTGTGCACCGTTTCCACTTTTAATAAATAATGGGGGGCCAGAGACAGATTTAAATGCCCGCACTGGCGAATTTACTCCACCTGGAAATAAAAGCTTTGCCTCGTCAAATAATTGCTGTGAATTGTTTCTTTTCATCTTTGTATTTAAAATTCAATGCAAATTTACATACTGTTACCTATATTCAGGTCACGAATAGGTAAAACAATTTACGTCAACTTCGTCGTTGATTAATTTTAAATTATTAGATGAGTACTGAAAGGAAGAAAAATTAAGTGTTTAGATTTTGAAAAAAAAGGCATACTATTTGCATTATGCATTAATCTTGTGCGAGATAACGCCTAAATCGGAAATAGATTTATCTTTGTGCTCGGTTTGGAACATTTTATGAAATTAGATATACCATACTATATTAGACAAGTCCTGAGAGAACAGAGAATGGTGAACATTCCTGGAATAGGCATTTTACGTCTGGTTCAGACCAAAGCTACTTTCAATGACGATAAGAAAACATTGAATCCTCCATCCCTGACCATTGAGTTTGATGAAAACAGCACAGAGGATGACTCTTTATTAAAATACATTCTGGATACGGGGGAGTTATCGGAGCCTAAGGCAAGGAAAAGAATTGAACAATACAATCAAGCAGCCTTTAATAAAGTATTAAATGTCGATGCATTTCAAATAGAAGGAGTCGGTGTTTTATCTAAAAAAGTTGGTGAGGACGGCATTATTTTTACACCTTCCATTTCTGAATTGACCCAAGAGTATCAAAAGTTAGCTCCAATTAAAACCACTCCGATTTCAAGATTGGATGAAAATAGCACATATAAAGATTATACTGCGCCATTAATTGCACCACCAAGGAAAGAATCAGATTCCTATTTTCCAAGAATTATTCTATTCGTTGCGTTGATTCTTGCAGCATTCTTTATCTGGAAGTATTT
>JARGNR010000146.1:0-4401 GCA_029212405.1 Saprospiraceae bacterium | reverse complement strand
ATAATTATTGTTGGATCATTTATGAAGACGATAAACGCCATTAAAATGACCAGTCTGCTGGAGAGAAAAGGTTATAAAGCCTTTAAAAGTGTATATAAAGGATATACCAGAGTCGGATTCAAATATGCATGTGACAATGAAGACTTAGAAGAATACCTGCAGGAAGTTCGAAAAACTATCTCTAAAAAGGCATGGTATTTAGATCCAGATCTAGAGGTTGCCTACTCCCAATAATATCCAAAAATAGTATCACTCTGTTGAATCCTCTATTTTGAGAAGGGGTATATTTCCAAGAATTATTATCTTTCAGTTTGTAATTTATTTGATGCTGTCTAGTAGCACAGATAGAAGCTATTTTTTAAAAAATATCCTAATTAAATGATAAGAACAAAAATTGCAGGAATCGGTAAGTATCTGCCGTCAAATGTGGTGACCAATAATGATCTCACCAAATATATGGATACATCAGATGAATGGATTCAAGAAAGAACAGGTATTAAAGAGAGAAGGTATGCAACAAAGCATAAAGAGACTACGACAACAATGGGCGCTCATGCAGCAAAGGAAGCAATAGAAAGAGCAGGCATTACAAAAGATGATATCGATTTTATTGTTTTTGCAACAATCAGCCCTGATTATTATTTTCCTGGGTGTGGGGTGTTGGTCCAACGTGAATTAGGCATTACTAAGAATGAGGTAGGTGCATTAGATGTACGAAATCAGTGTTCAGGATTTGTATATGGATTAGAAGTTTGTGATCAATTTATCAAAACCGGAAAATATAAAAATATCCTATTTGTTTGTTCTGAAATGCACTCAATGGGCCTAGATTTTAGAACAGAAGGGAGAGGCGTTTCGGTGATATTTGGAGATGGAGCAGCAGCAATGGTCCTTCAACCTACGGAAAAAGAAGGACAAGGAGTTCTTACTACCCATGTACACAGTAATGGAACACATGCAGAAGAACTCGCGCTAATCAATCCGGGTTCTCACGGAGGTTATCATTTAGGAACAGAACAATTTGGTTATCCCGACCCTGATAAATATGGAGGTGTTTTTGTGACTCAAAAAATGGTGGATGATCATTTGTTGGCGCCCAATATGAATGGCAAATTGGTGTTTAAAAATGCAGTTACAAAATTTCCAGAGGTCATAAAGGAGGCATTAAGTACTACAGGATTGATATCGAGTGAAATTGATCTCTTTATTCCTCATCAGGCCAATTTGAGAATCAGTCAATTCGTACAGAAAAGACTTGGTCTTTCAGATGATCAAGTGTATAATAATATTCAAAAATTTGGAAATACAACTGCAGCATCCATTCCAATAGCAATGTGTGAAGCGTGGGAAGAAGGAAAAATAAAAGATGGGGATTTGATCTGTGTTGCTGCGTTTGGTAGCGGATTTACTTGGGGAAGTGGTTTGATTCGATGGTAAGGGTTTGAAAAAAAATGCTCCGAATGAATCGGAGCAAAAACGAATTTTACAATAATAACCAAAAACTTACACAATCCAAATATAATACATCTTATGGATATTTGTAATATGTTACATACATATTTTTAATATTTTATACATATCATTAAATTATAATGTGTTTTATTAGCTTTTGATTTGTTTCACCTTTAAAAATGAAGTGGTTTGAAAAGAATTTATATTGTTCGTCATGCAAAGTCTTCTTGGAGTAATATGAGTCTTGCAGATATTGATAGACCATTAAATAAAAGAGGGAAACGAGATGCACCTGTCATGGGACAGAAATGTAAAGAATTAAATTATGTTCCGGACCAGATCATTTCAAGTAATGCCAATAGAGCTTTTTCTACGGCACAAG
The DNA here is from genome assembly GCA_029212405.1 of Saprospiraceae bacterium. Classification (GTDB taxonomy): domain Bacteria; phylum Bacteroidota; class Bacteroidia; order Chitinophagales; family Saprospiraceae; genus CAJXUU01. The sequence continues at coordinate 2,567 of JARGNR010000146.1, read as the reverse complement.
TATTTAGAGATGCCTTAGGGCTTACAAATGATCAAGTCCGTATTGAAGAGTCCTTATATCATGCCCCAGAGGATACCTATTTGGAAGTATGTTTTGCTTTGGAAGAAACGTGTAAATCTGTTATGCTTTTTGGGCATAATCCTGGTATAACCTATTTAGCCAATTCGGTTTCTAGAGAATACATAGACAATGTGCCAACATGCGGCGTTTTAGTAATAGATTCTTCTGCTAAAAGTTGGACGGATGTTGATTTTAGTAATAGCAAATTGATTCATTTTATTTATCCAAAAATGTATGGATGATTAGGTATATAATTTTTCTACTGGCCATGGTAGTTTTGGCTTCCTGTAAACAAGATAAGAAGGTTGAATTGCCTATGGAAGAGGAGAAAGTGATCTCTATTTTGGGAGATATGCATTTTGCTATTTCTGCTTCTTTGATTCATGTTCAGGAAAAGCGAGATAGCATGAAACTTATCTACGAGTCTCAAGTGTTTGAAATAAATGAAATCTCTAAAGAAGAGTATGAGAATTTAATTCGTATTTTAGAATCAGATTTAGAATTGTACTATGATATAGAAAAAAAAGTGCATAATTATCTCAAGAATATCCAAAATGAGAAGAAATAATTAAGTTCATCCTTTCATAACATAGAATTAATATTATTCCAAGGAATGTTTACGTAAATGAGTCTACTTTTGACAAACAAGAAATAACACATGAGTCCTGATATACGCATCTTAATAGTAGATGACGAAGAAGACATAATTGAATTCCTCAGTTATAATTTGAAAAAAGAAGGGTATGAGGTTTTATCGGCAAGCAATGGAGCCGAGGCATTAACAATGGCTAAATCATTTGATCCCCACTTGATCGTTTTGGATATAATGATGCCAGAGATTGATGGGATTGAAGTTTGTGACCGCTTACGTACTGACCCTCAATTTGAAAAAACCTTAATTATTTTTCTTACGGCCAGAAATGAGTCCTTTACCCAAGTGACTGCACTAGAAACTGGTGGTGATGATTTTATAAATAAGCCGATTAAGCCCAATGTTTTTAAATCAAGGATAAAGGCATTGTTAAGGAGACATTTGGATCTAGTAAACAAGGATAAAGGGATTGTGAGTGTTTTTGGTGACCTGGAAATTAACACTGAGCATTATAAAATTACTAAAAAGGGTGTTCCAATTAATCTAGCGAAAAAGGAATTTGAATTGCTTGCTTTATTGGCCTCAAGACCAGGAAAGGTTTTCAAACGTTCTGATATTATGAATAAAGTTTGGGGAAGTGATGTCATTGTTGGAGATAGAACTATTGATGTTCATATTCGAAAATTGAGAGAAAAAATTGGGAGTCACTACATTTATACATTAAAGGGTGTAGGATATAAATTCGATTATTAGATACCATTGTTAAAAAATATAACCATACAGCAATTGATTTTTATAATTACCATCACATGTATGGTGTTATTGCTGGTTCTATTTGGTGTTGGATTTAACTACATCAACAAGTATTCTGTCTTTTTACTTCTTCTTTATGTTATTTTCTGTGGCTTCGTGATTTATCATGTAGTTTCTTTTTTGTTGAAAAAATTTGTGCTGGAGAAAATTGGTTTGATTTATAATTTTATACAAGACACCCGTCTTAGGACTTCAGAGTTGAAAAAAGAAAAGTTGAATATTACCAGTATTGAGGATGTTAAAACTGATGTTTTAAAATGGGCTGAGGATACCGAAAAGCAAATTCAATCATTGAGGTCTTTAGAAGAATATCGAAAGAATTTTGTCGGGAACGTTTCTCATGAATTGAAAACCCCTATTTTTTCTATTCAAGGCTACTTGCACACACTCATTGAAGGCGGACTCTATGATGAGAATATTAACATGAAATATATTGAACGAGCAGCTCAGAATGCAGATCGTCTGCAAAATATCGTAGAAGACTTGGAAGGTATTGCAAAATTAGAATCTGGTAAACTTAAATTGAATGTCCAACCATTTAATATCAGAGCCTTAGTAAATGAAGTATTCCAAGATTTTAATATTACGGCCTTAGAATCCAATGTCTCACTTACATTTAAAGAAGGAGCAAACAATCCTTTTATTGTAGAAGGGGATAGAGATATGATTCGTCAAGTATTAATAAATCTAATTACGAATACCATTAAGTATGGTAAAGATGAAGGTAGGACAGAAGTAGCTTTTTATGACATGGGTAACAATGTGTTAATAGAAGTCTCAGATGATGGAATTGGTATTGATAAAAAACATATCAATCATTTGTTTGATAGATTTTATAGAGTTGATCCAAGTCGTAGTCGAATGTTGGGTGGTTCTGGCTTAGGTCTTGCTATCGTGAAACATATCGTGGAAGCTCATCAACAAACCATTAAAGTTACTTCTACTCCAGATAAAGGATCTATTTTTAGTTTCACCTTAAATAAGGGGAAAGTTTCACGTTGAATTCTTCTTCTTCTTTCATTAATGGAATTGATTTTAACTGTACACTTATTTTAGGCATATTCAGGAGTAGACTAACATAAAAAACAAGAAGTTTGGGAAT
>JARGNR010000145.1 GCA_029212405.1 Saprospiraceae bacterium | reverse complement strand
CAAGATTCATGATTTCTTTAATCACTATCCCTCCGTAAGGGGTCGCAAAGATACATTCGCTAAACTCAAACCGCCAAACTTTTTCCAAAGTTTTTTAATAAAATTTTCATCTTTTTTTTTGCCGTTTTACACCACCATGGTTTTCAGCATTTTAAACAACTAAAATTTTATAATGAATTGAAAATTATTTTTCAATCAGCCCCATTTTGTGTCAACTTGTGTGGAAGAACCTCATTATATCTTTTGGAAAAGGTACTTTACGTATTTTCCACCATTATTCATCTTTTCAATTTTCAATCCATACGCTACAATAAATGTATCCAGTGATGCTCTGGTAAATATGGGAGGCACTATTTTTTTTGAAAACCGAAGTGGCTCCGAGACTTGTCTCTTTTTAAGATAGGTTGCCCGTTCATGGTATTGCTCCTCCGTCTCAAAATCAATTTCAACGTAGTACCTACCTCATGATCTTAACATGGATAGTTCTCTCTTAGAATAAAACAGGGTATACTTTGGAAGATCTTCTATGCAATCTTCTTTTCTCCTGGTTGATTAGACTCTGTGTAGATAACATTGTAATAGTTGTTCTTTCTCATTTTACATTTCTGGTAGGAGTAAAATTGTTGACTCCTTTCCTTTTTATGAAAGACATTCTTAGACATTGAAGAAAGATAGATATCCTTATTCTTAATACATTGGTCCATCCCCGTTGTACTCCATACCCCTTTTAGAAATATGGCGCTTCGCTCATTACTTTTATCCAATCCAAGATACTTAAGTTTATTGTCTAGTCCTTCTGGTAATTTATTCCTGTGTTTTAAAAAGATATTTGATCGAAGATCATAATAACTTTCCTAAATGAGTTTCGTATAATAATGATACGCACTGTAATCGTTGACCAAATCCTTTATGTATTGGTGAGGTATTACTTGAAACCAAGGAAACAGGTCACCATTCTTTGTCATTGTATTGACTAACTACAAAGCAAACAGTTTGTCTTGTTCTGGAAAGTCTTTACTGTATATAATCGAATCTCTAAGTGCTGTAACTTTTATGATACATTCATTATGCAATTCCTTTAGAATTAAGTAGGAAGGATCGATCTCGTATTTATCACAAAATTCATATTTAATAACTTCATATTGGCTCCAACTAGGTACACATCTTACTAAAATGAGAAATAGAATAAATAACCTGATCATTACTTAAAATATAATTGGTTTGAGGTCAAGATAAAAAATGAGGAAGTTTGAGATCTATATTGCAACTAGAAATTCTCATATTTGCACCATAATTACATTTACAAAAGAATACATTACAAAAGAATAAGATTAATGAGTACAATAAATTTTTATGCTGGACCAGCAATATTAGCAAAAGAAGTATTAGAAGAAGCAAAACAAGGAATTGAAAATTTTGCTGGAATGGGGCTTTCTATCCTAGAGATTTCTCACCGAAGCAAGCAGTTTGTAGAAGTGCTGGATGAAGCAAGGGCAAGAGTTCGCTCCTTACTGAATCTTCCTACCGAATATGATGTGTTATTTCTCACCGGTGGTGCAAGCAGTCAATTCTATATGACAGCCATGAATTTGCTCAATGAAAATGATAAGGCTGGATACATCAATACCGGAGCATGGTCTACCAAGGCAATTAAAGAAGCTAAACTCTTTGGGACCATTGATGAGGTTGCGAGTTCAAAAGATAAGAACTTCTCCTATGTCCCAAAAGGATACGAAATTGATCCTTCCTATAGATATTTACACTTCACAAGTAACAATACTATATATGGGACACAATTTAAATCGTTGCCTACTACAGATGTGCGATTGATCGCTGATATGTCCTCTGATATATTTAGTAGACCTATTGATGTTCGTAGATATGATATCATATATGCAGGAGCGCAAAAAAATCTAGGCCCATCTGGTACTACATTGGTGATTGTAAAAAAAGATATTTTGAATAAGGTCAATAGACAGATTCCTTCAATGCTCAACTACCAAACGCATATTGACAAAGGATCTTCATTTAATACCCCTCCGGTTTATGCCATTTATGTTTCTTTATTGTCCTTGAGATGGTTGGAAAACAATGGCGGAATCCAAGGCTTGCAAAAAAGAAATGAAGAGAAAGCGGCATTACTCTATAATGAAATAGATAGAAATCCTCTTTTTGAAGGGACCGCTGCAGTTGAAGATCGTTCCTTGATGAATGTTTGTTTTTTACCTAAAAATGAAGCGCATACTTCTGTTTTTATTGAAAAAGCGGCTCAAGCAGGATGTGTAGGAATCGGCGGACATCGATCTGTTGGTGGATTTAGAGCTTCCATATACAATGCAATGCCTAAAGCTGGTGTACAAGCACTGGTGGATGTGATGCAGGAATTCGAAAAAGAAAATGCCTAGCATCCAGCAAAACATAAAAATTGGAGGCAAAGATGTCCCATTCAAGATCTTCGTTGAAAGAAGGAAAAGTGTTCGTGTTTCTTTTGGTAAATCTGCTATAAACCTTCGAATGCCTTCCACTCTTTCCAATGGTGCGAAAGAAGAACATTACAAAAAAGCAGTAGAGTGGGTTCGGAAAAAAGTGCTTAAAAATCCGAGTATTCTTATTCCATACGAACAAGTAGATTATGACAACAAAAAATCCTTGTTTATTTATGGTAAAGAACTAAACGTAGAAATTGAATATCAAGATAGAAAAACTGGACGTGGTGGTTTCGAACCTAAAACCGATACCATTACGTTAATACTGCCCAATGATATTTCTGGAATCGAGAAAAATAAGATGATCAAACAGTTGCTTTCAAGAGTCTGTGCTCAACTTTTTCTTCCAGAAATATCAACCAGGGTACATGAAATCAACGATAAGTGTTTCCACAAAACCATTAAATCCGTCAACCTAAAATACAACTCTTCCAATTGGGGGAGCTGTTCATCCGCAAAAAATGTAAACCTCTCTACACGGTTGCTTTTTGCTCCTAAAGATGTCATTGACTATGTAATCATTCATGAGTTAGCCCACTTATATGAAATGAATCACTCCAAGAAATTTTGGGGTATCGTCGCACAAGTAATGCCCAACTATAAAGAAAAAGAAAAGTGGTTGAGCGAAAATGGCCGGTTGTGTGATTTTTAAGACAATCTAACTCGCCATTTCTTTCAAAGCAATTACAAAAGCATCCAATTCATCTATCGTAGTAAACACATTGGGAGTAATCCTACATCCTTTTACATTTTTGTAGTCAATGGCAACGGTGAAAATTTTATACTCGTCCAATAACCGCTGAGACAGAACTTTTGGTTTGATACCTTCAATGCCTACATTGGCAATCCCACACGCTCGATGTGCATCTGCAGATGTGTTGACCATAATATTTTTATACCCTCGCACTTTTGATGTCCAATACTCTTGCAAGTACCTCAATCGATCTTCCTTCCGTTGAGGGCCAAGCATGGTGTAATAGTTTATTGCATCTTCAATAGAAAGATCATGGTAAACAGGAATGGTCCCTGTATGATTTAAACGAGAAATATCTCCGGGTTCTCGTTTGTATTCAGCAAAAATGGGCCATAAGTGGTCAATATGTTCATCTTTGACATACAAAAGACCAGTCCCTAGAGGCACTGCCAACCATTTATGTAAACTTGATCCATAATAGTCACACTCAAGATCATTGATATCAAACTGGAAATGACCTACACAATGAGCACCATCCACCATGACCTGCACTCCTTTCTCATGGGCCATTCTACATATTTTTTTAACCGGCAAAATGTGTCCTGTCAAATTTATCATATGACATACCATCAACAACTTAGTTTTTGGCGTGATTGCCTTTCTATATAGGTCTACTATTTCTTCATCTGACTTTGGGTGATTGGGTATAGAGATCACTTTATTTACTATTCCAAACCGTTTACTCACTTGTTCAAACATGACTTTCATGGCACCGTAATCTTGAAATGCATACACTGCCTCATCCCCCGCTTTCCAATCCATTCCTTTGATAACCATGTCTAATGACTCCGTAGTATTTCTCGTAATAATCACATTCTTCGCTGTACTTCCAATTACATTTGCCAATTTTTCAGTGACCCGCTTCTTATTTTCCCATTGCATATTGCGCATATAATATGATCCCTCCCTATTCACGATTTTAATATGGCTCATCAATGCACTTAAGGTAGGTTGCGGTATAATGTTATAATATCCACTTTCTAAATTGATGTAATCCTCCTTTAATTCATAATCACTTCGAACTTTTAGCCAAAAATCTTCTTCCCCTACTAATGTATTTTCAGATAAATGTGCGTATTCTTTCAACCATGTAGATAGGTTGCCAGAAATTATTGGCGCAGATATCGCCGCGATTCCCAGTTGTTTTATAAAGTCTCTTTTTTTCATGGTGTTAAAAATTAGCAAGCTTAATTATAAAATCTAAGTCCAATATAATATACCTTTTTTATCTACTAAAAATATTTTCTACATTGGGCCAACCTCTTTGATAAGCACTGCTCAACCAAAAATGGAACGAATTGGTTAAAATTTGCTCTTTCAGAAGCAATAAGTCACCTCAATACATACAACAGCTTCGTCACTTTACTCAAATAAAAACACTTCCTTCATTCACACATGTCAAGCAATAATTTGAATAACCAATCAAGCATTTTTATTCCATATTGCATTAAAATTTAGTCTCATATAACAATTCATATTTCAAGTAATAATACTTTCGTTTTTCGCAACAATTGGCTGTTCACAAAACGTAGGGATAGATACTCTTGTACCTCCAGGAATATTACATATAATATAAAACAGTTCTATATCTAATTGTCATTTGTGATTAACGGAAGACAATAATGACAATCCAAAAACTCTATTCTTGGTACAGTGCTTCAGTGTAAACTTTTAAAATAAGTATCAAAAAGTATTAAAAAAAGACAAAATTTTGGTTCGAATGTTCTATTAAGTAATAAAATATGGACTGCATTAATTAGATTACGCAATGTATATAAATGAAGCCATTCAGAAAATATCTCAATGAAGGTAAAAGGCACAAATAAAATCATTAAATGATAAATCTTGATCAACTTAGACAATTATTGGGAGATGAAAAATTGCTTTTAAAATATGTAGCCCTATTTAAGTCATCAGGACCTAAACATTTACAAAATATTAGAATAACATTTGATAATAAAGATTTAGACGCATTTAAGATAGCGACACACAGTCTAAAAACACAGTTTGCTTATTTAGGAGTTAAAGAGGCATACGAAATTACCTTAATGCTAGAAAATATTGAAAAAGAACAAATATTAAATGCTGACCCAAAAATACTTCAGTCCATTAATTTACTGGCTATTAAATTGAAAGAAACGGTAAAAGAACTGGAAACAATTATTTAATCACCATCTGATAACCAGACCCATGAATATTACGAATACGGATACTAGGATCTGCTTGTAAATAGTTTCTTAGTTTGCTTACATAAACATTCAATGAACGAGATTTAAAGTTATGTTCGTCTGACCATATTTGTTTAAGTGCAATATCACGTGAAATGATTCCATCTGGAGCCTGACAAAACATATGTAGGAGTTGCGACTCTATCCAACTTAGATTCAACGTGTCTTCATCTCTTTTTAGCTCTCTAGCAGAAGGGTTGAAGCTATACGAAGAGATTTGGTATTCAATTGACGGCGTTTTGGAAGATCCCTGTGATTTACTTCGCTTTAGAATAGCCTGTATTCTTAAGTATAATTCCTTCATACTAAAAGGCTTAAGAATATAATCATCTGCACCAGCTTCAAGTCCTTTGATTTTATCTTCTTGTTGAGTTTTTCCACTTAAAAAAAGAAAAGGAATATTGGGATTTATATTGGTGATTTTTGCGGCTAACTCATAACCATCTTCCAAAGGCATTACAATATCTAGAATGCATAAATCAAATTCTTTTTTATTAAACTCTTTCAACCCATCGTGTGCATTATAACAAAGTGTACATGTATAATCTTTGGCTTCCAAATATTCCTTGACCAAAGGACTTAACATTCGATCATCATCTACTAAAAGTATCTTATACATTTGCTATTATCGTTATTTACTTTTTCGGTCACCCTTTTAATAGGTACGAATTAACAATATAGTGTTATCTAAGAAAAATAGGCTAATTCAGAAGTGTATTTGTTATTTGTGACCAAGCTTCTCAAATCTCAATTTTACACTTTTTTATACTTTTTGAAAACTCTTTAGAAGAATAGAATCTCAGTATTGCACAATTTTGAGTCTCAAAAAAATACATTTATGTTAAAGCTCAATTATTGTGGTTGGATATTCAAATCAATATTTCTTCTTTTGTTTACAACAAACGTTGGACTATCTCAATCAATAAACGTTACACCTACCATAACACCACCTTACCCTATTCATCTTGAAGATATTGTCACGTTTGATTACGGGATAATTGTCACGCTTACTAATTTTTCTGGTACAAATGAAAATATAAAACTCGTAGCAAGTCTGGAAGGAGACAATGGGGTGTCAATAGTGATTAAAGATGAATTTAGGCCAGCTTTTCCAATACAAGTCGCTCCTAATGCAACCGTTGTTTTAACACAAGGGGACATGCAAAGACTTTATTCCAACATCACCCAGAATAATATACTATACAATGGGATTGATGAATCGACATTACTACAAACTGAGAAATTACCAGAAGGGATCTATCAGCTTTGTATAAAAGCCTTGGACTATACAACAGGAGAGCTTAAATCTATAGAATCTTCTGGATGTACAAGTTTATTTATCACAGATTATGATCCGCCGATTATTACTTCTCCGCTGAATAAAACCTATGTAAATCCCTTGCAGCCTCAATCTGTAATGTTTAGTTGGATATCAAGTGGATTACCACAATTTACAAGATATAAATTTGAACTCGTGGATATGACTTTAAATAACCTTCTTGATCCCAATGATGCATTTGGGAATATTAGCATCATTCTCCATTATCAAAAACAAAATTTATTGCAACCCAACTTATTTTATGATATAAGTATGCCTGGTTTGCTGGAAAACCATGAATATGCAGTCCGGGTTACTGCCTATGACCCTTCTCAAAATATAGCATTCAAAAATAATGGACAAAGCGAAGTCATTTCCTTTAAGTACCAAAAGCAAGGTTCAATCAATCAGGATTTTGACTTGGATGTCAATGCTGGAGGGAATGATGTTCAATTTGCTCAAAACATATGCAATTATCTAAGCCTGCCCGCTGATAAAACAGCAGTTACTGATATCAATCCATACGACATACTCAAAATTGGGAGCCATGATCTTAAAGTTTTTGAAATTTCTTGGTCTGGAGACAAACTTAGCGGTACAGGTAAGATCATCAACTCGTATTTTAAAGTCCCTATTTTGGTGAAATTCAAAGACCTGAAAGTAAACGCTGCCCATCAAGTATTTGACGGGGTAGCACAAGCAAAAGCAGATGACAATATACCTTCTCAATGGATTAATGATCTTGGAAATGTAGACTTTGGAGGAAGTGATATTACCAATGTAGTTCAAGGATTACAAAATGGTAACGATGACAAAATCATAGAATACCCATACTCAAACTTGGATAGCGTAGGACTAGGTGTTCCAATTGGTCTAAATCGTGAGATCGCAGGCACGGACCAACTCCTTGCTATTGTTGGTATGAGTTTTAGTCCACTTGGCGCTGGGTTAAATGCAATTGGAGAATTTGAATTGCCAAAATATGATAAGCGTATTCAAGTAGCCGCTTCGGGCGTTTGTTTTGATAACACAGGTTTCAAAAAAGACGCCTTTCTCTATTTGATTGAAGATATTGAATTGAACGAAAATGGGAAAATTACATTGAAGCTTGACAAGGGTATAGAAGCGGATATACCAGAAGGAACTTTCATTACTATGGAGTCAGATGGATTTAAAGAGGCTAGTATTAATGGTGCATTAAAAATTGATGATTCACTAATTAAACCTGTGGATGAAAATCAAAATCAGGTAACCGTTGACTTCAACATACTTGTGGATAATCCAAAAAGTTTCATTATCAATAACTTAACAATTTCTCCGTTTCAAATAACTAAATTCCCTGGTTTTGAAGTGACCGTAAATAATGCAAGTTTCGACTTTTCGGACACTCAAAATCCCAACGAGATTCAATTTCCCACGGAAAATTACAATGGAAATGAAGGTACCCTTTGGCAAGGGATATATATTGAGAATTGTAGTATAAAACTTCCTGAAAAGCTGCATAAAAATAGCGTTGTTGAAGCGAGTAATTTTGTAATGGACAAAAAAGGATTTAGTGGAATCATCGAAAGTGGTCAATTATTTAATACAGAAGAAGGAAAACTCGGAAGCAAACAATGGAAGTGGTCAATGGAAGATTTGTATGTTGAAGTACTTGAAAACAATCTGAACACAGCCAAGTTCGAAGGAGATGTTCGTGTTCCAATTACAAAAGATGATTTCTATTTGAGCTATGAAACAACCATTAGTGTTGAGGATGATGAGTTAAACTATAATTTTAACATTACTAATGATGAAAAAATTCATTTTCCCGCCATCATTGCCAAAGGAGAAATAAGTCCACAAACCAGAATTGAGATAAAGAATACCAATGGAGTCTTAGAACCAGAATTTCATCTATTTGGACATTTATCACTCAATAGAAGTTTTGCCTTCAATAAGAATAACGATGGACTATTGCCCTCTTTGAGCTTAGATTCTATTATAGTAGAAGATATCATAGTGGATAAAAATGGCCTCTCCTTGGGACCCGACGGAGCAGTTAGTTTTAGCTACGATGCAGATCAAAGAACATTTAATGGTTTTGACATTAACATTGATAGTGTAGCATTTAAGACAAATCAAATATATCTAGGTATGTCGGTAGATTTGCTCGGAGAAGATAATGCTGTATCCGCTACTGGTGGGTTTGACATCAATGTAAAATATGATGAAGAAGATGATTACATGATGCGATTTGATGGTATTGGCTTTACTGAACTTTCGATAGATGGAGACATCAGTGTGGCTTCGGTCAAAGGCTCAATAAAATTAAAGAATGAGGATGCTAATTGGGGTACTGGATTTGAAGGAAAGCTTGCAATTGGATTAAAATTGGGAGCAAATCCTGATGAAACCATTGAAGGCGGCGAAAGAGACGCTGATGGAAATGTTTCCGCAGGAGTGAAGATTCATACTTTATTTGGTAATATGCCCACTAAAGGAACGGTAAAGTCTTACAAATACTTCTATTTCCTAGGAGAATTTTTCCTAAAAAAAGGTATTCCTCTTACGGCAACCTTGAATATGTATGGATTAAAAGGTGGGATTTTTCTCAATATGAAACAAGAACAAGGTGCAGATATCTATTCTAAACCCAAACCGTTCAAAGCAGCGAATAATGACTTAAATATGGGGTTGATTGCCGGACTAGATATTGGGCTTAAAGATGTGAGGGCATTTCATGCCAAACCTCAATTAATGGCAGAATTCAGCACTAAAACTGGATTGAAAAAATTAGTTATTCAGGGGCAGGCCTATGCAATGACGGATTGGCAACCCACATTTGAGCCATATGCGGAAGGTACATCGCCTGTTTCTATTGAAATGGAAGCTAATTTTGATTTTGAAAATAAAATATTCAAGTTTAATAGTGAGATAAATGCTGCCTACCCGCTGCAATCAAAAAAGCCATTGGTTTCTGCAAATGGAACTGTTGATATGTTAATTGATCACAAAAAAGATATCTGGTACTTCAAGGCTGGTGTCCCTACCTCTATGCAAGAACAAGAATCTAATCCAAATATTGGAGTAAATGTTGCGAATATGTATACAAAGCAACACTACATTATGGCAGGAAAAGGCCTACCTACCATGGAACCAATTCCACAAGCAATTTTAAAAAATCTAAGCAAGCCTTACAAGACCAATAGAACAGGTGTCGAAAATTCAAATAATTTGAAATTTGCTTTTGGCAGCCAATTTAGTTTTGACTCTAAAGACCTCAAAGCCTGGATATTCTATGCTAAGTTTCAAATACTATTTGGTTATGATATAATGATAACGAAGAATTATAATCCTGCATGTGGAATCGGTAAAAACAACTGGTATATGCGAGGACAGGCTTATGGAAAGTTTGCGGCAGACATAGGAATTGAGGCCAAGATATTCGGTAAAATCAGAAAAGCTCCCTTAACCTATGTGGATGTCAGTACGCTCGTTGAAATCGGCTTGGTTAACCCATCAGGTATCGAAGCGGTCGTAAAAGGTGAAGCTAATTTTATGGGGATTATAAAAGGTGATTTCGAGTTTGAAGTAAAACAAGGTGAAATATGCGAAGAGTACCTTCCCGATTCAGATATTGGTTTAGATGATCTTGTTTATATCCAAGACTGTAGCGCAAAGGGTAACAATGTCAATGTCTTTCATAATCCTGAGATTTCGTTGCTATTCAAAGCCAACAATAAATCCTATTCGCTAAAACAAATTGTAGATGGTAATACCAGTACACGGTATTTCAAATTTCCTATAAAATCAATCAAACTCATGATTGATGATACCAATAGCCCTGAGAATGGAAAAGTATTGGCAGAATATGGGAAATCAAAATTGGATGGATCGTTTGAATTGAAAAAAGCGGGAGATTTATTGGCTTATACTTCAAAATACTTACTCCCCGCAAAGACAAAATTCAAATTAGATATTCAGATAGAAGTAAAAGAAAAAATAAATGGAAAGTGGACTAGCACTAAAGACGTTAAAAACACAAGTAAATCATATTCATTTACTTCTGGCGAAAAACCCGATCACATTGTCAAAAATAATATTGAGTTTAAATATCCTGCCGATGGTCAGCGATACTACTTGCAAGATGAACGATCCAAAGAAGCTTTTATAAAATTAAAGAAAAATCAAGGCGATCTTTTTGAATTCAATGCTGAGAATCCTGGGGAAGTCCTAGTTAAGTTCATACCCGTAGGAAAGGGTGAGGTCATTTCAGGTAGTTTTATTAAATATGATTACGCGACGAATACGGTCCATTTTAAACACGATAGATTAGTTGCCAATAAAAAATATGTTTGTCAAATATATAGGAAAATGCAAGGGCATGTGCCCTTGCACAATGACTTGCCTCTGGCAGATGAAGATTTCAAATCAAAGATGACGGCAAAGTTTAAGTTATTAAGTAATATGAAGCTCTCTGATAAAGAAAGTGCAATCTATGAATTTGTTTTTGGCGTAAGTAAATACAATACACTGCCTGAAAAATTGGAACGAATGCAAATTCAAAATGAATCTCGTCTGGTAACTATTAAATATGCCTTTCATGATAATTCTATGGCTAGTAGTATAGTTTTTAAGGCTACTGAAGAAGGGTTTGATAAAGCAGATCGAATACACTTGGATCCACAATGGTTAATTGCTGAAGGGTCATATTACTTAAATAAGTTTGGCAAAGATGCAGGCTATTATTATCGTAAAGATTATCTGAATCCTGTCATCTATGATTTCTTCAACGAAGAGATAAAACCATATCGAAACAATCCTCATGAATGGGAAGTAAACAGCAAGATGACTTTAGTGAATCCAGAACCACTGATCAGTCAAACTGAAATCAATAACATATTGAATAAACCATTAAATCCTGGATTACAAATAAAAGATGCGCCTGGAACGAAAAAAGTACAGTTTCGAATCGACGGGCTTACAGAAGCCAACGAAAAATACAATAAACTACGTGAAATAATCGTCGATCCTGAATTTATTAAAACCCTCATTCATGTCAAAAATGACTATCCTTTAGTTATACAAATCTTCAATTGGTTAGCAATCAATAAAGAATTCAAACCCATAGATATAAATCAGAATAACTCGATGATTATATGGAGAGAAAATCTAGAATCTGGGCAATATCAGTATAGTAAAAAATGGAAGGTTTTTAAGCACATTAAATAAGAACATAGGTAAAAAATCAAGTTCCCATTGTGAATAGAAGTA
>JARGNR010000144.1 GCA_029212405.1 Saprospiraceae bacterium | reverse complement strand
TTTACTCTTTTTAAATTTCAATCTTCTTGTTTTTGAAAGTTAGTCTACTTCTGAAACACCCTATTTAACATCTTTATACAAATTCATAAGTTGGTCTGTCAATTTTTTTGGACCAAATTTTTCTGTCGCATACTGTAAACCTTTCGTCTTCATAGAAGTAGACAATTCAGTATTCGATTGAATGTCTATTATGGCATGGGCAATTGATTCTGCATCATAGGGATCGATATACCTGGAGTCAGGTCCACCTGCTTCTAATAACGATGAATTATTTGAAGTGATGACTGGCGTAGAACAAAGTAATGCTTCCGCAACAGGAAGACCAAATCCTTCATACAGACTAGGATAGATCAGCATTTGTGCATTTTCATATAATGTAGGCAATAATTCTGATGAAATGTTTGACAAAATATGAATGGACTTTTGCAGTTTGAAGTGGTTTATATTCTTTTGAAGAAGCTTTTTGTGTCTTTTTCCATTGCCTATTAGAAATAGAGGGATTCTATCTTTTTCAGAAATTTGAGAATATGCTTTAATCACAGCATTAATGTTTTTTCTGGGTTCCAGACTACCCACAGATAAGTTGTATGTTGATGGGAAAGACTTTGGAAGGGGAACTGTTGAGGATTTATCAGGTAAATAATATGTATTTTGACATGCCTGATAGATGACCTCTATTTTTGAAGGGTTGATGTTAAAATATTCAATAATGTCATTTCGAGTATTTTCACTGATGGCAATAATCTTATCTGCCGTATTAAGACTGTGTTTACATTTTATATGATAAAAACTACGATCTATGTATGGAAAGAATTCTGGGTGCTTTTTAAATATCAAATCATGAATTGTAACGATTTTCTTGCATTGAAGATTTTCATTGCTTCTAGGGAGTTCATGACTAAGGCCGTGATAAATGTCTAGTTGATCTCTATTGATATCTTTTTTGATTTCAAAACTCCTCCAAATGGCATGATTTTTTGATCCAGCGGTCTGAATTTTGACATTATCGTAGGATTGGAGTTTAGTTTTCTCCTCAGTGAGTTCAATAGAGGGACTGTATAGTACATATTGATCCTTGGCATGAAATTTTAGTAGATTTGAAACGAGGGTGCGACTATAATTTCCGAGGCCTGTTCGGTTATTAAAATATCGCTTTGCGTCAAATCCAATTTTCATGTTTAGTTAGTTTCTTATGCTGAGGGTGTAAATATAAACGAAGTTAATGGTCGAGCATGGTATAAAATTAATTTGTTTTTGACTTTTAAATTAGAATTGGATTATAAGAATAGCATAAATAGGATTAGATTTGACTTCTATGTCAAGTGCTATTTTGAATTCTATAAAGGCTGCGATTAAGGGCGAATTATTTACTGATAATTTACACAAAATTATATATGCCACAGATGCTTCTGTTTATCGGGAGATACCACTTGGGGTAGTCTATCCAAAGGACAGTGATGATATTCAAGAGATCATTATTCAATGCAATGCAAATCAGATTCCGATTTTACCAAGAGCGGGAGGAACCTCGCTTGCTGGACAATGTGTGGGAGAAGGTCTCGTAGTAGATATCTCTAAGCATTTAACAACAATAATAGACATTGACCCTGAACTCAAAACTGTAACGGTTCAACCAGGTGTCATTCGAGATGAATTGAATTCATTTTTAAAGCCTTATGGATTGATGTTTGGCCCCAATACATCCACCGCCAACAGAGCTATGATAGGCGGCATGGTTGGTAATAACTCATGTGGAAGTACATCCATTGTCTTTGGCAATACTAGAGATCACGTTCATGAATTGAAGGCTATTTTGAGTGATGGAAGTGAGGTGACATTTTGTGAATTGACACAAGAACAATTTGATCGTAAATGTGCAGCCTCCAATTTGGAGGGAGAGATTTATAGGCATTTGAATTCTGCATTGAGAGACTCAGTTGTTCAAGAAAAAATCAAGACTGAATTTCCTAAGTCTTCTATACAAAGAAGAAATACAGGCTATGCCATTGATGCATTGGTAGAGACCGAATTATTTTCAGAAAGTAGTAAGAAAATTAATGTCTGCAACTTGATATGTGGCAGTGAAGGTACACTTGCTTTTATTACAGAAATTAAAATTGGATTAGTGGATGTGCCTCCACCACATGAAGTCTTAGTGGCGTTGCAATTTGACGATGTGATTAAAAGTTTGGAAGTGATTCCTACAGTTATGAATCATTGCCCATTTGCTTGTGAATTGATGGATAAAACCATTCTAGATTGTACCAAAGGTCAATTACTGTATGAAAAGGATAGAGCTTTTTTAAAGGGAGATCCCAAAGCTGTATTATTAGTGTCTTTTGTTGCTGAGGATCATGATGCTGCGAAACAAGCTGTATTACAGTTAATTTCATCATTGCACGAAGAGTTTAGCTATTTTGAGTATTCGATTGTTGAAAAAGGGATTGATAGGATATGGAATTTGAGAAAGGCAGGGTTGGGTTTGCTTGCCAATTTGCCTGGAGACAAAAAAGCGGTAGCATGTATAGAAGATACGGCAGTTGCCATTGAAGATTTGAGCAGATATATTCATGAGTTTAGTAAAATGATGGAGGCCTATGGCCAAAAGTCAGTTTATTATGCACATGCTGGAGCTGGGGAGATCCATTTACGCCCAATATTAGATTTGAAAAAAGAAAGAGATCGAGCCTTGTTTTATAAAATAAGCTTGGATTCTGCTCGATTAGTGAAAAAGTATAAGGGATCGTTAAGTGGAGAGCATGGGGATGGAAGAGTAAGAGCTCCGTTTATTCAAGAAATGGTAGGGGATGTGATTTATAATTTATTTGTAGAGCTCAAATCGGTTTGGGACCCAAAAGGCATTTTTAATCCAGGGAAGATCGTTGATGCAAAAACAATGACTGAAGATCTGAGATTTGATAGAGACCATATAGAAAAGGACTATGAAACTCAATTTGATTTTAGTCCAGTTGGAGGAATTTTGAGAGCGGCCGAAAAGTGTAATGGTTCGGGAGATTGTAGAAAATTACCTTTGTCTGGTGGTACTATGTGTCCGAGTTATATGGCTACGAGAAACGAGAAAGATACAACTCGAGCTAGAGCAAATGTGTTAAGGGAAGTGCTTACTCGATCAGAAAAGGATACTGCATGGAACAGCCATGAACTGAAAGACGTAATGGATCTTTGTCTGTCTTGTAAAGGGTGTAGTTCTGAATGCCCTTCGAATATGGATATGAGTTCGATGAAAGCAGAAGTGCTTTACCAGAGCTATAAATCAAAAGGAGTACCATTCAGGTCTCGGCTGTTTGCAAATTTTAATAAACTGAATTGGTTTGGGAATAAAATAAGCAGTCTTGCAAATTTTGTGACACAAAGCAACTTAACCGCTCCGCTTTTAAAACGGGGTATGGGTGTTCATCCTCAAAGAACTCTACCCAAAATAAATACGTATACCTTAAGTGGAAGATTTGAGCGTATTTACAAGGAGTACAGTCAGATAAAGAAGCATAAAAAAGTGTATTTGTTTATTGATGAATTCACCAATTATAATGATGAAGGGCTTGGAGAAACAGGGTTACGCCTTTTATTGTCTTTGGGGTACGATGTACATAAAATGAACCATGTTGAAAGTGGGAGAGCTGCCATTTCTAAAGGAGTGCTGGATCATGCAGTAAAATGTGCCGAGAAAAATATTTCTATATTTTATCCGGTCATTTCAGAATCAGTTCCATTAATCGGTATTGAACCTTCTGCTATTCTCACTTTTATTGATGAATATCCAAGAATGGTAAAAGGAGAACTACAAAAGCAAGCCAAGCAACTCAGCAAACATGTGTTCCCGATTGAGTCATTTTTGTACCAAGAAGTGCAAAGTGGTACATTGACTTCTGAGCATTTTGGATCAGAAAAAACGGAAATTCTTTTGCATGGACATTGCCATCAAAAGGCATTGACAGATATGAAAGAAGTGGCATGGATCTTATCACTTCCGGAACAATATAGTGTTGAAATTATTCCTTCTGGATGCTGCGGAATGGCGGGATCTTTCGGTTATGAAAAAGAGCATTATTCGGTGAGTATGAAAATTGGCGAATTGGTTTTATTTCCAGCTATACGATCCAAAAGAGAAAGTCAGATTGTCGTGGCAAGTGGTACGAGTTGTCGACACCAAATCTCTGATGGAACAAAGGTGAAAGCAATGCATCCTGTTGAAATTTTATTTCAGGCACTTAAATAGAATGATTTTACCTCAAAATGTGTTAGATATAGCATGGATAGAATAAAAGTTTACAAGAAACAATTTGAATATTACAAGGGATTGGCCGAAAAGTCAATTGATCAATTAAGTGACGACCAATTATTTGAAACCGCTAATGCAGGGTGCAATAGTATTGCTGTGATAATGAAGCATATTTCAGGTAACATGCACAGTAGATGGACGAATATTTTTGAAGAAGATGGAGAAAAGGAGTGGAGGAATAGAGATGAAGAGTTTATCGATCGATTCAATACTAAAGCCGAAGTTCTAGAATATTGGAATTCGGGATGGGCTGTTTTATTCCATACGTTAAGTGTTGTATCAGAAAATGAGTTGGATCGGATAATTTATATACGGAATATGGGATGTACGGTCCATGATGCGATCATTCGACAGTTATGTCACTATCCCTATCATGTTGGTCAAATAGTGCATATCGCTAAAAATATCAAAGGAGAATCGTTCAAAAGTTTATCTATTCCCAAAGGAGCATCAAAAGGATATAATGCGACTAGATTTGATAAAAAAAAGACAATAAAGCATTTCACTGACGATAACGAGAAGTAATTTAACAAAACATATATAAGAAAATTCTATGTATTTCACTTAATGTATTCTATTTTAGGACAAACATAAAAACATTACCTTATGGAAAAAGAGCTTAAATGGAGACGCTTGAATGGCGAACCTTTAGGGGATGAGTTACTAGCGTCTGTTGAAAAAGTGATAAAACGTGAGTTTGCGCTAGGCAATCGACTCAAAGTTTGTATTGGTTCAGATAGTCAAGTCAAAGGTGGAACCGTGGAATACGCCACAGTAATTGTTTTTTTGAGAGAGAAAAAAGGTGGATTTATGTTTGTTTCATCAGAAAGTAAAACGCACAATATTAGTCTTAAAGAACGGATGATAACTGAGGTGGCACGGTCGGTACAAGTTGCCTATTCATTATGTGATTTACTAGACAAGTATTCAATTGAGTTAGAAGTACATGCTGATATAAACACGGATCCTGAATTTCCATCTAATGTTGCGTTGAAAGAGGCAATGGGGTATATAAAAGGAATGGGATTTATATTTAAAGCCAAGCCAAACGCATTCGCTAGTTCATGTTGTGCTGATAAAATGGTATAGGTATTCAATCAACAAAAGAATATTTCCTTAACGTAAGATTAATCGCAATCAATGGAAGTGATTTCATCGACACCTCCGTCACCTACTGTATAAATATAGCAGAAACCACCATTTGATTTCATTTTAATTCCTGCTCTAATATTTGCAAAGAATATATCCTCATTGGATAATTTTAATGCATCTGAAGGTAGGGTGGAGACTAGCGTTAATTCTAACGATCCAGCATCATCTACTCCCAATCTAAAGTATTCATTATTTGGACTCTTCATGATTACCCCATTTGCTGAGTCTGGAAAGTTCAAATTAGAATTTCCAAATTCGATTTTATCTGTAGGGGCAGAACCCAGAATCGTTGACTCCAATTTGGAGGCAGCATTTATCGTTATACGAACATATTCTTCATCAGGAGTTCTAAAGACAATTCCATTATTTTCATTGTCAATAATAATATCGTCGGAGGGCACTGAATTATCGGAGTCTGGAGTGATCGTTAATTCAAGTGTATTTAAGCCATAAGTAATATCAGCAGCTAAAATGCATCCTGATGGTAAATAGGGGTAAACTCCCCATGAGCCTTCATAGCCACTATATCCATTTCCGTTATTATCAGGATACGTATCGTAGTAAGCAATTCTATCTGGTAATTCTGGATCAGAAATATCATATACTTGAATACCATCATGGTAATATGAAATATATAATCGATCTCTTAGGACAAATGGATTATGTGGTCTATTATTATTAAAGTCAGGTGCTTCTAATGGATCTTTAAATGAATAGGTTGTAAAAGGATTTTCTATATCTGAGATGTCATAAACATAAATTGGTTTTCCGATTGGAACTTCCTCAGCGACATACATATAGGGTTCTGTAGCATGTCTCCAACTACTATGGTTGTATCCATTAGAATCATCCAATTCTCCAACCAAGGAAACATTATTTACATCGGTAATATCCCAAATCCTGTAGCCTACATATCCGTGAGAACAATATGCAGTATCATTCAATACATAAAGATCATGAACATAATAATTACCAGATTGATCATTCTGAACATCTCTAAAATTCAAATTTTTCAATAAAATCGGATTGCCTGGGTCTGTTTTTACATCATAAATCCATAATCCATGAGAGTTTGTATTACTTCCCGCTACATAGAGTCGACCAGATTTTTTTTCTAAAAATATATTATGTGCACTTCTAAAATCACTTAAACTTTGTGATTGTGCATATGTATTCTTGTTGATTACTTGTAATCCTTCATTACATGCTCCTCCATCACATACAGCATAAATATAATCACCATATTCTTTAAAATCTCTCCAAATTACGCTACTTCCATCAACCCATTGATGTGCCAAAACAGGATTGCCGCAATCGGTTACATCTACGATATTTATTGCGCTGTTACTACCAATGACTCCAAATTCTTTTGTGCCTTTTCTATAGCCCCAAATATCATTGTAGTCCACCCCAAGGCCACTCAATTCCCCCATTTTTTTCATGTTGAGTGAATCTTGGGCAAACATTTGAAATCCAAAAAATAGCGCTAAACATAGCGCAGTTAGCTTTGTCATAAAATTATGATCTATAAATGTTAGAAAGAATTGGGATTAATCTACTACTGTAAATATAAAGTTAATTAATCTAAAATTGTTTTCAAATACTTCATATAATAATTAATTGCCATATTTATGACAAAATAATGGGTGAACGGCTGATATTTACAAAACTGAAAAAGACTGCCATGACCCAAATGAAAAAAGCCCAATGAATTAAATCACTGGGCTTTGAATGTTAGATATTTTTCAATTTACATAGACTCTAGTCTACAATAAATGGATAGTCTTTTTGTACATAATTATCATCGTACAACTCAGATCCTAAAGGGAAATCAGATTCTTCTGCAAATTTTAGTGCATCTTCTATTTCTTGATCTATAGCAACTTTAATTTTATCGATTTCTGCTTGAGTAGCTAACTTTGTATCGATCATCTTATTCACGATGAGCACAATAGGGTCTTTTTCTTTGTATTCATTCAATTCATCCTTTGTTCTATACTTTGCTGGATCTGAAACAGAATGACCTCTATATCGGTAGGTATTGATTTCCAAATAGTAGGGACCTTTTCCTGATCGAATATGCTTTGCTGCTTTTAATAAGGCTTCGTGAACTGCTTCTGGACTCATACCATCCACTGGCTCACTAGGCATGTCAAATGCAGACCCAATCTTATAAAGTTCTTGAACATTACTGGTTCTTTCCACAGAAGTACCCATTGCATATTTATTGTTTTCACAGATATACAACACTGGTAATTTCCAAGTCATGGCCATGTTGAATGATTCATACAATGCTCCTTGACGTGCAGCACCATCTCCAAACATAGTTACACAAAGATTTTTTGTACCTCTGTATTGCTCTGCAAAGGCAATTCCTGTTCCTATTGGAATTTGTGCGCCTACAATACCATTGCCACCAAAGTAGTTATGATCCTTACTGAAAAAGTGCATACTGCCTCCTTTCCCTTTTACACATCCTGTTGATTTACCAAATAGTTCTGCCATACAAGAATTAGAATCCAATCCTCTTGCCAATGCAACTCCATGTTGTCTATAGGCTGTGACTAATTTATCCTCCTTGGTTATCCCAGAAGTTAGACCTGCTGCGATTGCTTCCTGACCAATATATACATGGCAAAATCCTCTGATTTTTTGTTGGGAATATGCATAAAGTGTTCGTTCTTCAAATTTCCGAACTCTATACATTATCTCAAACCAACTTAAATATTGTTTTTTACTATATTTTGGTTTTGCTTTTGATTTTGCGGTGGACTTTTTTGCAACTGTCTTTTTCTTTGATAGTACTTCTGCCATATTAAGGTTTTTTAATAATCCATTTTTTGGAGGCACTAAGATATAACAGTAAACAGAAATCTCGTTGCCTTAGAAAGAATTTTTATAGTAATGCAACAACAATTCTTTGTATTTGGTTGAGAAATGGTCATAGATATGCATATAGATTCACCAGAAATTTGGTGATCTTACAAATTCCTTGAAACAATAGAAGACAATCTTTACTATATACCGTCTTTTCTTATTTTCTTTGTTCGATATTAAATATTATGCGATTAAAGTCTATTCAGCTAACTAATTTCAATAATTATTCTTCAGTAGATGCTGTGTTTCATCCTATGGTAAATGCACTTACTGGAAAAAATGGGATGGGGAAGACCAATATGTTGGATGCTGTTTATTATTTATGTATTGGCAAAAGTTATTTTTCTTCAGGTGATAAATATGTAGTGCGTAAAGGAGATGACTTTTTTAGATGTTTTGGTGTTTTTGATTTTAAGGATGGAAATGAAGAAGTAGAAATAAAAGTGCGTCCAGGTAAGAAGAAGGAGATAATTCTGTCTGGAAAGAAGAGAGAACGATTATCTGATCATATTGGCCAGTTTCCTTGTGTTATTATTGCGCCTATAGATATACAGTTGATGTTGGAAGGAAGTGAGGAAAGACGAAAATTATTGGACATTACCATTATGCAATATGATAGACCGTATGTCGATGCTATACTTGCATACAACCGACTTTTGAAACAACGGAATGTAACATTGAAAATGTTTGCTGAGAAACATTATTATGATCAAACATTGTTGGACTCCATCTCAAAAGGGATGTATACCCCTGCATCGATCATTCACAAAATGAGGAAGCAGTTAATAGAAGAGCTGAGTCCAGTTTTTCAGAAGTATTACAAAATAATATCAAGTGAGAATGAAACGTGTACGATTGGATATTCTTCTCATTTAGAAAATGCAAGTCTCCAACAACTATTTTTAGACAACTTAGAAAGAGATAAAATAATAACAAGAACATCTTGTGGAATTCATAAGGATGATATTGCGTTGATGATGAATGGAGAGAAATTAAAGAATTTTGCCTCTCAAGGTCAACTGAAATCGGTAATATTGGCCTTGAAGTTGGCACAATATGAAATTTTGAGCAATAAGAATGAGCATCTACCTATATTGATTTTGGATGATATTTTTGATAAATTAGACAGAAGTAGGGTAGAGCACTTGCTCTCTATTGTGGCTTCAGATAATGTAGGGCAAGTATTTATAAGTGATACACATGTAGATCGTGTACCGCAATTATTAACAAAATTAAAAGTAGAACATTTTACGTTTAAAGTAGATGGAGGACAATTGGAAAAAATACATAGTTAAACACAACGATAGAAATATTCGGGAAGTATTGGGAGATGTCATTGGCAATAACCGTAAACTGCAGAAGGGATATTCTACATTAAGGATCAAAGAAGCCTGGAAGAAAGAAATGGGGGAAATCATCTGTTCTTATACACAAAAGTTTTACTTTAAAAATGGTGCGTTGACCGTATATTTAACATCGGCACCACTAAGAAGTGAGTTGAGTATGTCCAAAGACAAAGTAATCACTTTACTCAACACATCTTGTAAAGAGGAATTAATTACTTCCATAATTTTTAAATAGTATCTGATCGTGTTTTCAATAAAAAAAGAGCAACGAATAGTATGGAAGCAAGCTTGAGAGAGAAAATAATTGAGTTGTTTGAGTATCGTCAACTACCTGAATTAATACGTTATAATAATTCTGAATGGGATAATGTCTTTTATGAAAAGCTTATTGATCTGCAATATCATATATATATGCTGGATCATGAATTAGAAACCAATTGGGAAGTAGATCTTGATATAATTGCTGAAAGATGGGTTAAGATATATGATGCGTTGCTTGCATTGAATATTCCAAAAAATCAACATGACTCCTACTGTAGACATATTTATAAATATCAAAAACATGAATTGGATATACGAGAAGGAAAATTACCCACTCGTTTATCGATGGAGTATTTCTATTTTTATAAGTCTTGTGATGTGAAATTATTACGTAAAATAATTTACAAGCTTAATCCAGCATTATCCAAGGTGTTTAAAGAATCTCAATGGCGTTTGTTTGATTTGGTTACCGAAATAAATGATGACATTGAAGACATTCAAGAAGATGCTCAAACCATAAATGGCAATCGTTTTCTTATCAGTATTAAACTGATGGGTAAGCAGCAAACGGAAACGATTTTTAAAGATTTCCTGAACGATATTTCTTCAAGAAATGCGAAAACGTCACTTTCATTTAATGCACTCAATATTAAAGATTGGACTGAAACGCAGGTCGTGGAGACGATTCAATTGTTAGAATCTCAATTAAAGGCATACGACCGGCTTGATACTCAACTATACGACGATTTTATTCCAAAAAATGTAGCATTGAAATTCTAAACCAATGTCATTTTATTCAAATGAAAAAAGGTGTTTCTAGTTATTTATTATTTGCCATTCAAATTCCAATCATATTCCATATACGTAACTTTTGCGTTTGTTTTTACTGTTTTATCCGCATATTGAGACACATAAGTAGCAATATCACCAAAATCAACTCCATACCACTCAAAGATCTTCGAAACCTTGATTTCATTTGTTGAAAGTGAATTGTAGGCTGAATTGTTGATGAATTTCTTTGTCTGAGCTTCTAATTGTGCATCCAATTTGTTGGCCTTAAACGCTTCGTTCAATAAAGGTGGGCATGATTTAGCCGCACAATTTACGGCAAAATGGATTCTTGGCTCTTTGTATTTTGGACGGATGATGTCATTTTCTATCATATTTAGAGACAATGATTTTCCATCTAAATTTATCCATTTTTTATCCCACGGTTTTCCGTTCTCTAAGTCTGTAATGCTATTGACTGGATAATTTGTTAAAATCAACTTGATGGTATACGCATTGTAGGCATTGATCCAATAAGCCAATTCCTGGTTTCTATTCCATGTCGTTTCTGGAGGGTGACTTTCAAGCATAGATAGATATTCATCCAGTTTGGACTCTTTTTTCTTTAATCCTCCATAATCAACAACTCCATTTGCGTTAACATAACTTCTCAATAATTGATCAAATTGAGTGTGTTTTGGAATTCCGACAAACGTCTCAATTTTTTCTGGACGATCGGGTTTATCATTTGATGCTTCTTTATCTGGTTTAGTCTCCTTTGTTTCTTTTGGAGCTTTCTCTTCCTTGACAGGTGAGGAAGGTGCATGATCCGGATCCATACCCATTTCTATTTGTATGCCTTTATCTACCGGACGTTCGCTTTGAGACGAGGTAGTTGAAGTGTTTTTTTGAGGTTTTTTCTCTTTTTCTGCTTTTGGGCTTTTAATCTCTTTGACTGGTTTTGTTACTGTGGGCTTTACATCTTGATTCCCAGCTTCAGTAGTTTCTGGTGTGCTTGGAGGTTCAATGTTAGTTTCCTTATTGTCAATAGGCTTAGCATCAGCATTTGTTGTTTTTGCTTCAGATTTACATGCCACTGCAAATAACATAAATGCAAAAAGTATATAAGGAGAAAAGGTATTATTCATAATAGTAATTTTAAATCTCTTTAATGTGTTGATAGGTGTTAATAGTATGTACAACATGTTCTATTGATTTAAATGTTTTCGAATTTGTTGGTATTTGTTATAACGACGACTTTTCCCAATCAATTACATAATCCATTCGTAGAGAATATGAAATAGGTGCTTCTAACAAGGCGGGCCTCACTGTATTTTCCCTATTCAATAAGTTATTGATTAAAAATGAAATCTTGGCACCTTTGTGTTGATAGGACAATCGAGTATCCAATCTTGAAAAACCATTATTATTCTCTTTTCGATACGCTTTCAATCCTAAAATATCTGGATTGTCCGCAAATTCAAAACCTCGTCCTTCTAGTACCGCATCAATGTTGACCACATGACTGGATCGTATGATTGAAAAGCCAAAAGC
>JARGNR010000143.1 GCA_029212405.1 Saprospiraceae bacterium | reverse complement strand
AACATCCCAGTTTACTATAAATAAAGGGATATTGCTTCCTCGGAATATCCCTAAAGTATAACAGGTATCAGTAAAAGATATTGTTATTAAAGTCGGTGAAATACCAACTACAATTAGGAATTGATTCCATTATTTAGGTACATTTCGTTGTATCTTCAGTCTATTGAACAACACATATCCCCAATGCAATAGCAAGACAAGTAGAGGTATTGCCACCAAACAATAATTCATCCCCCAAAACAACTTCATGGCCAGTTGACCGCCTTGAAATCCAATTCTTTGTCCAAAGGTGAAAGAGAGCGTACCGGACAATAAAAATGAGATAGGTACCCAGAGTATGGCAACTAGAAGGTTGAGTAGTAAAACCTTCGAAAGAAACCAATAAAATCGATTATGTGGTTTGGTGTTTGGTAATACACCCGTTAGAATCGTAAGGGTGAAAGCTATAAATCCCACCCATGTTGTCAGCGTACCCAAAGGAAGTTGGAGATGATCTGAAACCGACCAAGTCAATACAGGAGATCCTGATATTAGTAAATAAGCAGCAGCAATAAATAAGACGAGGGATACTCTAAAAAGAAGTCGGTTCTGTAGCATAATTCAATTTCAATATTGTGTTGACTTGTCCATAGGTTTACTGAGGCATGAATACACTCTTTTCAAAATCCTCAACTGCCATTACCCATTCAAAAGGAATGTGCATTTTGTCAGATGTAAGTATAGTTATGCATCCTACGATGGCACAAATGGTGTCTCGATCACCTAGGATGGAAATGGCCTTCCAGAGGCTTTCCTGAAAACTATTGAGGTTATGTGCGGCACACCAAATAGCAAAAGGAACGGTATCCTGCGCTTGGATTTTACTTCCATTACCGAGTATTGATTTTACCGTTTCGATGGTATAGTCATACGGTACGGCAGTGGATTTATTCATTTTTGCTTTTAGGTCGGTATCAGGAAGCTTATTCACCACACTCATAATAAAATCTACTGGGTCCATTTGTTGACCTTTTAGTCTCAATTGAGTGGCTTGAGCTGTGGCTACACCTACTGCGATCGCTCCGGCCACTCCTTCTGGATTTGAATGGGTGATTTTAGCCGCCTTCTTGGATAGTTTGACCACTTTGTGAAGATTGTCGTGGAAGTAGGCACCGATTACACAAGTTCTGGTAGAAGCTCCATTGCCCATCGAGCCCATACCATCAAACGCCTCAGTAGATAAGGTTCTCCAATCGCCTCCTTCCTCAATTTCTCTCAATATTCTCCTCGCTGTCGCTCCATACCCTCGATTTACATCCTTGGCATGATTGGTTGCAAAGTCTTGAGCCAACTGATCCTGATCAATTGTTTTTTTCTTTTTTAACTGGTTATAGATACATAAAGCTAGGACGGTGTCATCCGTGAATTCCCAAGATGTTTTCGGAAGTTTTCGCTCTTGTATGTGTTGCAATACTTCATCTCTATCTCCAAAAAAGCTCTCTCCGAAAGCATCCCCAATAGAAAGTCCTTTCAATGAAGTTTTTGCCAATGCCATACGTTGGATGTGATCCATAACCTATTCGTTTTTTTTATAAAAAACAAATATAGGAAACAGAGGTGATTTTTTTATTGGAAAGTCAAGGGTATGAATGATAAGCATAGGCGCTCATCCAATTCAGCTTAGTCGGGTAACTTAATCCGTTTCAAAAGGCTCTTTTTTGAGTTAATATTGGTCCATCTTGGTTCAATTTTATCTTCAATGAAAACCATAGAATCTCTAGTCTCAGTGACTTCTAGGATTTGGTTGTTAATGGTGTAGGTGAGTTGAGAAACATCTCCACAATCATTACAAAAACCAGTGATTACATGATCAATTATGGTAAAATTGTGCTCATCTTCAAGTTGTAATACTAAGAGGCCAAGCCAATTTTCGCCTTGTTCTCCTCCTTCTGTCTGTAATATTATGGTATTACTACCAATGAACTTCATGGTACGGATACTAGTATGTTTTAGGTAAATTTCAGGAAGAAAGACATTGACGAATTTAATAGAGTCATTCTGTTGAGTATGCCAACGCGTCAAGAGGATTACTTCTTCATCAATATTGAAAGGAATGAGTAGAGCCGTATCATTTAGAGAACACATAGGAACAGGAGAGTTGATTCCGCCAAATGAGGGTTCTTGAGCAGATATAGAATGGAGATATTGGCGTTCCTCATAACTTGGATTTATAATATAGCCCACTAAAGAATCCAAGGTGAGATCTTCCCATATTTCTTGTTCATTTTCTTTCAATAAGCCAAAAACAAGGTGGAATTCATGATTTAATATTGTAGGGTGAAACACGCCATTGTTTTTCTTTACATTGAGTAAATGAGTTGAAATTTCAGCGTTATGTAAATTGGATGGTGAAATCGGATTATTCTCTTGACAGAGTAAATTACTTGGAAGTGCTATGATGAACAATATGCATAACCATCTATCTTGTAGAAGAATAAGTTGATTAATAGTATTGCATATTCTTTTACTAATTTTAGAATAGTATTTGTTTGCCATACTATTTATATTAATTCATGGAAAGTAATGACGATTCAGAAAACAAATGTCATGTATTTCATTGTACATTATTTAATCATAAATACCAGCATCATCAAACATTTGAGCAATTTTTCGAATGGTCTCAATGCTTTCATCATCGTTCCAGTTGCTGATGTCTTTGCCTGACATTTCATCTCGTTTTTTGTAGGCAATATTAGTTAAGGCAGGACAGGCAAAGGCTCTTGTTTTATCAAAATGAATAAAGGCAGGACAAAAGTGGATTCCTGAAATCGAATCCTGTTCTTTTTCTATGACAAACGCAAAGTTTTTATTGGATTGAACTCCTCTAATATTTACTACTTTGACTGCAGTTTTACTGCAACCCCCTCCACAATTTCCTTCTTCTACCTTTAATTGGGTGTCTCCATATTCTTTGTATTTGATAAAAACATCTCGCAATACCGCTAGAAAATAGTATTTGTCGAGCTTCTCTGATCCTACCTCTAGCTCTTCATCTAACAAGGGTTCAAGTTCTCTAACATCCATAGTTTGGAAGGCATTGAGAATATTTTGTATTTCTGTGGTTATTTCTTCAGTTGTTGTCGCCTTTTCCAGAATGTCCAGACTTTCTAAAATGGATGTGGTTTGCATTGGTCGTAATTTATTATATGTAATAAAGTGATTAAAGTTGGTGTACTAAATTAAAGAAAATTACTGAGGGAACTCATGATTAGAACTAAATTATTGAATAAATAACGTTTACATTATTATTCTATTCTCAATCCTTGTAACTCTGCCCATTCTGTCCACGATCCGTCATACACCATCATTTGCTTATCAAAAGCAAGCGTGCAGGCCAGCATAATAATACATGCCGTGATGCCAGATCCGCAGCTGAATATCAGTTTATCCCCTTTGGTACACTTGTCTCGGAATAGCTCTTTTAGTGCTTCTTTTGATTTGAATTTACCATTGTCCAATACCTTTTGGAAAGGGATATTGACCGAATGGGGAATACTTCCACTTTGGAGGTGCTTTCGAGGTTCCGGAGCAGTACCATTGAATCTGCCCTCTGATCGTGCATCGACAATGGTGCCGGTGTTAGAGCTACTGTTTTCAACAATATCTTGATACTTTTTTACATAGTCGGAATTATAATGGGCTTTAAAACTTCCTTCTTCCATTTTTTGATCAAAATGATCCACTGTCTCATATCCGTGCTTTATCCATTCTGGTAATCCGCCATTCAAAACCGATACCTGTTCATGGCCCATTACTTTAAACAACCACCATAGCCTAGGACTGGAATACACTCCTTTTTGATCAAATGCAATGACATGGGAGGTAGCGTGAATCCCAAGCCTTCTGCATTGATGTTCAAATTGAGCAGGGGAGGGAATCGTATTGGGAAAAGCACTGTCAGCATCCGCAAAAGCATGTTTTAAATCCGCAAATTGAGCACCGGGAATCGTCTGCGCACTTTGTTTTAGTTCATTTTTACTTGCTGGTGGAGGGAGACTGGCATCTAAAAGTATGACATTTTCATCATTCAGATGTTGGGACAACCATTCTACGGATACGACTTCTTTCATAGTCTCTAAGGTATGCTTTTTCTGTGTTTTTTAATTCGTATTCCTATCTTTTTGAAGCGGAATACATGATCAAAATTGTATTCACCGCAT
Source organism: Saprospiraceae bacterium (assembly GCA_029212405.1). Taxonomy (GTDB): domain Bacteria; phylum Bacteroidota; class Bacteroidia; order Chitinophagales; family Saprospiraceae; genus CAJXUU01. Next base: position 8,097 of record JARGNR010000143.1, on the reverse strand, counting down.
CCATCCTTCTATGATATAGTTTTTCTCCAAGAGTTTAACTTCTTCTGTACCAAGTTTGGGTTTGAACCATACTTCAAAACGAGCTGCATATGGTTGTCCCCATTCGCCTTCGTAAATGGTAAAGTGTTTGGTGGTGCCATATTTATTTTGAGTCACTGAGGGATCAATCTCTACCCGAGACCGCATTTTTAGTTGTGTTGGGGATAAGGCGGTTTCCTGAGTGATTTCATATGCTTTTAAATAAATCTCTCCTCTTGATTTGGCCTGCCACCAAAGATCATAGTGATATAAACCAGGTTGAAATCCATTGTACAACTGAAACTGGATAGAATTATCTTGAAGGTTTACATCTTTTGGACCCCGATCTTCGAAGGTACTTTCCCTACTCAAATCTAATGGATAGGCAAGGTCAATATTCTTGGGAATGGTCAGATGTTCCGCAAATGTATCAGTGGGCTTGAAAGCGTACAGTACGGTACTTGCAAATTTAAATACAGTAAACCCCATCAACAGTAAAATACTAAGTTGTATGATTGCCCCAATCCATTGGCCACGAATCATTTGCCACGGAATGGAAATTAAGAGCAAGATCAAAGAAGAAAAAAACAGGATATTGGCCAAGTATTCCAGTAAAGTATTCGGGGTGAGCAGAACAAACGCATAAACTAAAATGGAAGAAAAGAAAAACAGTATGGGCATCCACCAGTTATGGATTAAATATTTTTCAGCAACTGGTTTAAATCTTTTTAGAGAACTGGCCATGTCAGAAGTGAGTTCAATTCAATTTTTAATATAATATTTCACTAAGGTATAGTTGGTCAAGTCCCATTGTTCAATTTGCTCGTCGATACCTGCTTCAGTGAGCATTTCACTGAAACCTACGGTGATCAATAGGTCATTGGTGTCCTTGTCATAGATTGCCCACTCCACCAATTCTAGATGTGAATTTTTAGTATGATGACGCGCCAAATGTTCAATGAATAATTCCTTTTCAGTAAGATTTTTATTCTTTCTTCTTTGAAATTTTGAAGAATTTTTCTGTCTTAATATTCGCTTTCGCATAAGCTCGAGATAAAAGGGATCGTTGTAGACTTGCTCTAATTTTTCTACTCCTCCTTCAAATACAAATCGAATTTTTCTAAAATCGTTGATGGTGGAATAACAGTATAAAATACTATCATTTAACTGCGCATCTTCTAAGGATTGATCCAATGATTCTCTGGTTAATTGCACATTTACGTTGAGGTCTTCTTCAACAAAAACGGCCTTCAATTCGGTAGGAATTTTAGAAGCATCAAATTTTAAAAACTGCCCGTCTTGGGTAATTAAGATATTACAATCTGCAAATACTTTTACCCGATCAATGATCTGTTTGTTCTTGACTAAACTTAGATTGAGGTATTTTTTTTCGCAAAGTCTATCTATCTGGGATGGCACCTTGGTATATTCTCCTTGGATGGCTTTTATCACATTGATATCTCGTATTGGATAAAATTTCATGGCATGGGAATCTGAATTGTCAATCAATAAAGCATAGGTGGATTCATCATTAAAATTGTGTTTTGTCCATAAAAAATGTGTGGTCTCTCCTTGTATGGGATATAAGGCCTCAGTCATATTTATGGTGTCACTTTCGTCGATTCCCAACTCAATGAGTACGTCAGGCGACTGAACATCCAATTGACCTACTGAGATCATCGGTAGGAAATGAAGCAAAAGTAGAAAAATGATTAAATGGTGTTTTACGTGAATGAACTTCATGTTCTAAATTTACAGGATATTTTCACGGTTATCAAATTGTCAAAGTAAGAAATCGTTTAAAGACATGTCAATGCTCAAAATGAAACTTTTTCTTTCCATTTTATTCCATCTGGTAGTTGCTGATCGGTAAATTCTAGGTGCAGCACTCTTCTGCTTTGTTGATTTTCTGTCCGTCTGGAAGCGTGCAATAGCAATGGTTTCATGATTAAAATACCTCCTTTTTGGACTTCACAAATTTGTTCTCTGCCTGTTTTATATTTTATCCACTCTTTCATATCTATGACTCCATTTTTGTGTGACGTAGGAATAACTCTCAACGCTCCATTTTCCTCGGTGCAATCATCCAGATGAATTCGAATAGTGAAAATACTTTCAAGTAAGTGAAGATCAGGTTGTACAACCACCCGGTCTTTGGTTACACGCCAGTTTTTATAGTTTTTAATCTCTTTTTTCTGGTCCAAATTTATGGTCAGGTCCTGGTGCCAATTGACCACCCAGTTGGCATGTGGTGGTTTGTCAAAGTAAATGGATTTAATACATGTATGGCAGTCTGGGGCGAGCTTACATACGACCTGTTTCAAGTTGGGCGTAAACACCAATTCTGCTAGTTGAGGATGTTGGTGGACGATTTCTCGAACTCCAAATTGCGATTTTATTGAATTGTTATCTAGGAACTCTAGGATATCATCAATTTCTAGATTGGTGTATAGGCCATTATGTATGGCAAACCCTTTGTCTTGTAGGATTGAGTTTATCATATATTCTTCGTTTCAAAATAGTGTATTTCCTTTTGAAATAAAATCATTAGTTGTGATTAACTATCTGTAGATGTAATTTGAATAGACTTATCTGACTTAATTGTATATGACACTCCTTTAAATGAAAGTAATGCGCCTATAGCCCATGAAAAATCGATCCATCCACTCCCTCTGACGTGTATTTTTGAGTTGGTTTCATTATACAAATCGACAATAGAAATTAGATCGTTTGTTTTAACATTTGTATTTAAGGCAATCGCGTTAATCCGTTGAGCAGCACTTAACTCTTTACTAAATTCGGAGTAATTTTGAAAATATTTTTCAATGGCAGATAGACGAAAGTGTATAGCTGATTCATCCGCTACTTTAATGATTTCCTGAAAAATAGGAACGGCGCCCTCACCACGTACATGTTCTTTAATTTTTTCAATTCCCAACAAAGAAAGTTCTTTTGCCTTTTCAAATTTATTGGAATAGATACTATGCGTTGCACAAAACATCAACTTCATAATATCAGTGGTGCCATAAAATAATGTTTCAAAAAAATCAGAATTTAAAGTGGATTCATCCAAACTTAGCGTTGTTTCCTCCCAGTTATCCCATATTTTGAAAGTGTCATCGCCATAATTCTCAAATACGCTTTTAAGTTCGTTCATGAGTGGGGTGTAATCTGTATTCCGTTCTGGAAAATCCCACCAATGTTCGTGATTTTGATGAGGAGATAAGCGATCAGAAAAATTCCACTCGTTCCGTTCGTTGATGAGTTGATTTTCAAAACTAGGTTGGAGTTGAACAGTGGTATTTAAGTTGATGCAAAATTTTCTCCCACCACTACTTCCCTGAAATTTGATTTTATTGAGAACACCATATTTTTTGCGTGTATAATCGTACCCACTTCCTTTCCATCCATTTTTTCGTAAAAAAGGACCGATTTCTTTGGATACCAGTTTTTTGAAATCACTTGATTTTATGCAATTCGAAAACAAACCCGAATCGTTTTTAGATACTATCGGAGGTGTAGGCTCCTCCTTTTTATAGTTCTTCTTAAAAAAGCGGTTAAAGAAATTCATAGTATAAACGTATCACTTTTTATTTTTATCAAATTGCTTTTCGTTACTCTTAACGTAATTCATTTTAATTCTGATGGGGCAATCCTCTTTTCTTGTTCTATCATTTGTAGGATAATCGAAATTTCAGTGGAATATTCTTTATCCAGGTCATCCACTCTAAAAAATTCTTCTTCTAGCAGGGCGACATCTACCTTTTGCGTAATAAATGTTCTAAATTTCTTGATGAATAGGGTATCCTTCTTATCCAAACCTGTGTGCATGAGTTCAGAACCAAAGTTGTAAAAGAAGCGTACAAAATTATGCATACTATTTTTTGATTTGGTCACATCCCATACATTCAATAATTCATCCGGTGGAATAAAAAAGGAATAATAACGTAAATCTGTTATATAGATCTCCGATTTTCGTTCATGTACAAATCTGTTCCAATCGGATTTGATAAAAGCAATGATAGCATCTACTTCTTTCGAATCCCAAGTTTCCCATTTGGCATATTCTAGTTTTGATGTGATCTCAAATAATCCAATTAGACCATAGCCATTTTTCTGATGATGGACTTCTAGAATTCGTGGAAGAAAAAACTTGTAATGGTCCAATCCACCCCATGTATATAAAGCACTTCCATGGTAGGATACAAAGTCATCCTCTTCTAATACTTTTAAAGGCTTAGAAGCTAATTTCTTTACATCTTCTACATCAATGCAACCACAATCACAGTAATACATATCGGAAGGAGAATATTTTGAGAACGTAGAATACAATTGATTTATAGCGGTTTGAATGTCCATCTTGTATCCTGTATTTATGAATCGGGCAATAATGAAAACCCAATGTCTTCTCCTCCCACTTCTTCGACCTTGTAATTTTTAAATCGGAGACCTAACCCATGCGATAGATCCAAGGTTGTCCGAAATAGCATTCCAAAACTACCTTCAGCGATGGTACTTGCCATATGAATGGTTTTGGGGGTAATCATGGTATCCATTTTCGTTGGATTCATCTGTGAAGGGTGCGGATAGGTATCGTCATCTTCATATTCATTTAGATAATTATGCCATTGAAAGGTATAATATTCAAAGGTATGCGTACGAATATCCTCCACAAACTGATGTTGGTTGGTTAAGAGGGTATCGATTGTTTTTTTATGCGTCTCACTCAATTGGGGGTGATCAACGATTAATTCACAGATCTCACAACCCATTATTGTAATGGGAATGCTACAAACCGATTGATTTTCAGACCGCCCGACTTTTGGGTATTGAAAATTTTCCCAAATATAAAGTCCAGGATTTGTTCTTCTGTGCCACTCATCATAGGATTCACCTGGTTTCATTTGTTCTTTTTTTTATACGGTGGATAGATAATAGTTTTGTCAGCGCTACTTCGTTTTAATTCCTGAGAATCAAGTAATTCAAAGTAAGATGTTGATGCATCATAAAGTTTAAATCTTCCTTTTTGATCCAAATATAAACGTTGTGGATAATGAGAACGATCTTCATATAAATAATGAAGGTAGTAATCTCCGTTTTTATCTCGAAAAATTCGAATAGGGTTAGGTTCTATTTTATTAATGAGTACGTTACCTTGAAATGGTATTGAATCGTATTGGGTTTCTCCTTTCCAAACGCCTATTTCTTCATGTTTGTCATTCAATAAAGACATTCCTTCCGTATAAGTTTGTATGACTTCTTGAATATTAATTTTGGCTCTCTTTTCCAAATTCAATTCAGTTAGGAGGAATTTAATTGTTTCGTTACCAACATTTTCAGCTCCGAATTTTCTGGTGTACAATGGATTGATAAAATAATGTCGAAGCCTGGTTTCATCAATTTCATTTGAGAAATATCCTTCCAATAGCATAGGGAAAGTTAAGTCTTTCACTTTTGGGATGGAGGTATGAATCCAAACAAATTGAATGATATTACTTTTTTTACCTGCTATACCAGGACTTGGGTAGCCAAATTTATTGAAGTACATAGAAGCTTTGATCAGATTCAAGAAGTCCAAAGAATCTACTGTGTTTTCTCCACGGTAGAGTTGATCTATCCTATAGATATCTTTCCAGAATTTACTGTGATCTCCATAACTACGGAATGCATTCAATTCTTCAGAAATGGCTGCAGTGTCTACTTGTGCGTTTTGTGAAAAGGACAAATACATGAATCCTACTAGAAATACTACTTTTCGCAATGGAGTGTAATTTAGTTTAGGAATATATCGAGTAAGAAGTAGTTACTGCTTTTTCTTTACTATGTTCTTAACTCTAAATCGATTCAATTTAGTGTCTATCTGCCATGGAATTCCATATTGGGCAAAGCGCTATCTTCTTTTAAATATCGGTGAAACCAAGAAGATAGACTTAAAATTGTCGCATATTTTAAAAAATAGGTACTTTATTTTTTCTCTTTTTGCCCTTCAATTTCTTGAATCCGTTGTCCGACTTTATCCAAAACGATGGGTGGAGAATATTGAGAACAATGCCCTTCCATAGCAGAAAACTCGATGAGTGCATTTGATTTTGGACTTTCTGTTTCTTCAATAAATTTTGCAAATTTTCGAGTAGCAGGATTTAAATAAAAATGATCCATATCTCCCATCCATATATAGATTTTATCTTGCACTTTTGGACCAAGTTCCGCCCAGTTCTCTTTTGCATACAAGGTGAAATCGTACTTTTTCCAATGTTCTGCTACTTCACGATCAATATCACCCGATTGTGGATCAAATAAGGGTTTGGGCAATCCATTTTCTCCCTTAGGACTGTACAAAGCGGAGTGTGCACTGAACTGACCACCTGAATTGAGATAGGTATTCGAATAACCCAATACATTTTCATATTGAATGAATTCTTTCAGCGATAACATGGGCTCTCCATTGACATCTCGCATCACTGGTCGTGGATATCCAAATTCATTGGTATAGACATTTTGATCTTTATAAATGTTGACCAATTGATACGCTTCAAAGTCTATAGCATCTGGACTGTATGAAAATGCACCATTAAAAACATCTGGGTAATACAATTGTAAGCCGAGCGATACCCAACCGCCTGTCGAACAACCATCTACAAATCGGGTCGTAGGGGAGTCTGTACCTCTATAGGTTGATTCAATATGAGGAATCAACTCTTCGACCAAAGCTCTCCCATATGGGCCACTATTATCAGAATCCATTTGGTACGAATCACCAAAAGGTCCTTCGCCATCTAAGAATACAGTAATGATTTCCAGCGCCGTCCCGGATTGCCACCAATTCATGGCATAGGTATTGCCCAACATATTGTTGATTCTAGTGTATCGACCACCATATCCCGCTACATTATAAAGGATGGGATAAGCTTTTGATGCATCATAATTGTGAGGAAGCAAAACGGCTGCTTTCAAATACATGGGCTTGTCCCACCATTCAGACAGGAGGTCGCTCTTTAATTCAACCACTTTTGCTAGTTCATGTTCTATAACCATTCTAGGAGCAATGATTTGACTGAGTTGAAGATCCAACTGCGAGTCTTTATCAATGTTGACTTTTTGTTTGGTGCTGTATATATTTCCAGGTGCGTTAATTCTTGACTCTGAGAAGTCTTGATCCCATAGCACTTGTATCGTGTATTCTCCAGAAGGAACTTCCTCTAAAGACCAATCTGCGGTGCTGACCCATTCCGCATCATTCCCAACTGTGAATGCTTCTTTTGTATTAATAGGATCTATATTTTTGGCAAAAATAAATGTCTTTTGAGCTGGGCTGGGCCAGGTCTGCGTATAGGGCTCCGCATTATGATTTTGTGAAAGGAATACATAAAGTCTTCCTGTTTCTTGGACTTGATCCATAATTTTTTGATCAAAAGAAACCTCAGCAGAAAATTTGAATGTTTGATTTTGAGTATACCCTAATGCCAAAGTAAATAGCAAGAATAGGGTAGAAAAGAATGTTTTCATGGTATAAAGTTTGGAACAAGATACTCTCGAATCTTGCATTTTGGAACATTTCAATTTAAAACCTTCGCCAAAACTGCCATTTAGGATATTTTTTCTCTGAATTGGAAGTGTCTTGTTCAGGTGTTGGATTTTTTTTCGTTGGATTGGGATAGAAGAATTCTTCGACTTTTTCTACTATGGCGTGTTTAGTAAGCGCGGTTCTTCCTATTTGGGTTTTGAGGATCGCTCTAAAGTCGTCACCTTGTTTATTCATTGACAATGGATTGGCTCCTTTGGAAACAAAAAATTGAAGCATATCCTTGTAGTTTTCAACGTCTTCTTTAGCTTTATTATATCTGTTTTCATCCTTTTCTTTATAGTCAATCATACGTGATAAGTTACGTGCATAATTTAGCATTGCACTGTACATTGGTGTTACTCCCATATAGTTCAACGTATCGATATATGCTCCATTTTTAACAAGAATTTCTATAGCGTCTTTTTTAATTTCATTGTAATGGCTGGTGCATTCAAGGATGCTGCGAGAAGTATCTGCTTTTCTCTCTACTAAAAATTCAATCATTTCGGTATTCC
>JARGNR010000142.1 GCA_029212405.1 Saprospiraceae bacterium | reverse complement strand
GAAGGTCCAGCTATTCCTTCGTTTATCCAAAAGATATCATACGAAGAATCATTTCCTCCCTGCACTTCAATGGTAATGCTCCCATCATTTCCTCCAGCGCATGATGGTGGATTTATTATTGTTCCGGATTCCACTAAAGTTATCGGATCGGCATCTGGCACTGTGAAGAAAAATGTATCTGAAGCACAAATTCCATCAATTGCATATACCCAATTCTCTCCTCCACATAATGTACTTACAGTTGTCATATCTCCATTTGGATCAATTGGGGTAGATATATTGGAAACAAAGAATACATAGTTGCCGTTGCCATCTGGACCTCCACTGGCAGTAAAAGTAGCCACACCTTCACATTCTCCAAAACAGGTATTCTCTATAATATTAGTGATATCCACTTGAATAGTATTGGTAGGCGGAGTAATTTCAACCAATGTATCCAATTCACATCCAAGGGCATCTGTCACATTAAGATTGTACGTACCGACACCATCTGATAAAACTGCCCCTGCACTTAAAACATTGGTTGATGGGGGTTCAGTCCATTCAAATGTAGCAGGACTAGTACCTGAAGTAAGTGTAGCAACCAACATCCCATCACTGACATCAGGACAGGTAGGTGGAGTAAAAGCAATAGAAACATCTGGAGTTTGACCTGGTGCCAAAAACACTGTATCCGTATCTGTACACATGCCATCTGTAGCTGTTACAAAATAAAAACCAGCAGCCAAATTGTCAATTTGTCCACCACTACCAATATCATTTCCTTCTGAATCTTCCCAATTAAATGAATAATTTCCCGCAGCACTTACACTTGCACATACGGACCCATCAGCCACACCTCCGCAAGTAATTGCATTACAAACGAGAACATTGAGTCCAATATTCCCTCCATCACTAAAGGTAAAATCTATACTATCTCTACAACCATTGGCATCAGAAAGTGTAACTGAATAATTACCTCCTCCCATATTAATTCTTTCCGCTTCATCAAATCCATCATTCCACTCGAACGTATACGGTTCTGTACCTCCAGCTGCGCCAAAGCTTATCATTCCATCTCCTCCTCCACATCCAGGCCCCAAAGAGTCTATAACGGAAAGTACTAAGAGTTCTGGTTCTAGAATCGTAAAAGTTGTATCAATGGAACAACCTGCATTGACATCATTGACTGTTACTTCGTAAATTCCAGGACATAAATTATCCGCATCAAATGCCAAATTGGTATTCATTCCTGTCTGAGCGTTCCCATCTGGATCTGTCACCATAAATGAATAATTGCCCATATCATCAGCAGTAATTACAACCGCACCATCGCATGCCCCAAAACAACTAATATCCGTCACCTGAATATCCAATGTTGAAAAAGATCCCGCTTCAATACAGAATTCAACCGGGTCAGAAAAACATGGAAAAGTGGCATTATCCGATGCAACTATTTCAAAGCAACCCGAAGGTAAATTTGCTGGAGTAAAAATATCAATAGGCATAAAATTACTAGCAAAATAGATAGTAGAACCTACTCCGTTAATTTCAAAGTCATATCCATTCCCTGGAAACGGAGTACCTCCTTCTGCAGAAAGAGAAACTATTCCATTACTGGATCCATCGCAAGATGGGTCTGAAATAACATCAAAATTCACAGTTAATGTATCGACCTCAATAGTTGCAGATGAAGATGTTGTACATCCATTCACATCAGTAATGGTTAAGGTATATTCTCCCATTCCTAACTGGGTAATGGTATCTTCATTGAACTCCATATTGGACCATGCATATTCAAATGGAGCTTCTCCACCTTCAATATCAATCACTCCCACACTTCCATTCAAACGATCAAAACAGGTAGGATTGGTCCCATCTAAAGTCAAAACAAATGGAAAATCACTATTTGTTGAAATGGTTATGATTTCATTGATTACAGTATTATTGGCATCGATCAATGTCAATGTATATTGCCCGGGAGCCAAGTCATCTACGGTAATCATTTCACAATCATTCAATCCACTCCCTGAAGCGCCCCCAGTCAATTCCCAGTCATAAGGACCGGTACCACCAGACCCAGAAAATGTAATCGACCCTGAATTAGACGCATCATCACTGCTACAAAAAGCGGAAGATATAGCATAACCTGCTGGATCGATGGTAATTTCCCCAGAATTCACAACAGGCGGAAAGTCATTTTCTTCGCCAGTTACGCAATCGATTTGTATAAATTCAAAGGTTATCTTACCACTTTCTGTGATGGTAATTTCCGAAGTTTCACACGGCTCACCTATTAATTCAAAACAAAGGGTAAAGAAAATTTCGTCGTCATCAAATGTTTTTCCGGTAGTTGCTACATCAATCCATACAACTGCAAGAAATCCATTTGCCGCATCAACATCATTAAAATTATTGATAGATAAACCAGCCATGCCTCCTTCGTTCAAAACTGAAGTACTGACATCTATTGGCGTATTCAATCTAAGTACGTTTGGATCAAATCGTATTTCAAACTGAGTGGATGTAACTTTCATAAAATCTTCAAAAGTAACATCAACACAAACAGTGGACCCCATCTGACCAGAACCAGAACCAACATTAAATGTAATTGGTATCTGCGAATAACCTTTTGTTAAAGATACAACCACAAAAAAAACTATATATAGAACTAACCTATTAAACGACATATTTAATGCTCATTTTTATATCAGACTCGAATTCACATAAATCAGTTGCGTATTCTGTCTTTATTTTTTCAAATTTTGAAAATATATACAAGTATACCCTCTAAATCAACTGCAAAAGTATGATTAAAAATCATAATACAATGATTAAAGTATAAGAAAATCGACTATTTAAATTGACTATTGCATGTAATGCGAAAGGGACTGCAAATGTAACGAGTCTACTTGAGAATACAATATACATTTAATAAATAAAATTCAATAAATTATTATCCTAGATAGAAACCGTTATCATTCGTCTTCTTCTTGAAATAAAATCACTCATTCTTGTCTAAACACAACATAATTAGATGGAAAAGTGAAAAAAATCAGATTTAATAAATATCCTCTTCTAGCGCATTAGCTTACGTTATCTGCATCAGGATAAGCTTTATGTAAGTTTTGAGCACATGCAAATGATGTGCGACCCGGAGTCATAATTTCATCAATCAGCGTAATATTGTTATGAAGGAATAAATCTTCATCAATTTGGAGTAAATTAAATTGTTCTTTCACAGAGGGGCTAATATTAGCTCCAAACTGTTGAGAAGAGCTTATGAGTGGAGATTGTATTTATAGAAGTGGTTTAAAAACTCACTCACTACTTGCGCTAAAAGCATTGCACCCATTGACCTACGCCTATTTTTATGACCATAGCTTTGGCTATGAAAAGAAAAATGAGACTTGCCAATAGCTACAAGCCTTTCAGCTCGGTAAACCTCGGAGTTCTTAAACCACTTCTATAGTATTATTTCTACTATTTTACCAAATACCTTTGTAGGCAGACCTGTGTAATAATTAATGACGGCCATAGCATCTTCTTTTGAAGCCAACGTCTAATCTAAGAATACGCATTAATATCATATCTGGGTTCAGAAGGTCATGAAGCGGTATTGCCCCTTCTCTTTAAAGGACTTTTATATTGTGAGTGAATTAGGCAGGCATACAATGTTTTATGGCCTCCAACGTACGACGAGATTGATGAGATAACTCAGATTGATATGGTAGTAGTTATCAAGCGTGCCGTAGGTTATTTCATCTTTCAAAACAGTCTTACTTAGTTATCAACAAATGTTGGAAGAATAATGTGAATGCTATCTTCCCAGTAATCTCGGGTTAAAACTTGAGCGCCATATTGGGGCATTTCTTTTGTCCAAGTCACAGATGGATCATCAATTTCATTTTGAATAATATATCTTGTAAGAGTAGAAGAGTAGCTAATTCTTAACTATTCTCTTATAGATTGTATTGTGATCATCAAGAAGTATCCTAGAGATATAAATTCCTTTTTTGAGTTCTGAAAGGTCTATTTGATCTTCAGTTCTATTCAACTCATTACTTAATAACAATTGGCCATTAATATCATATACTGAAAATTGGTTAATCTTAATATCGGACATAGAAGAAAGTGTTAAAAAACCTGTTGTTGGATTAGGAAAAACCGATATCACAGAACTTGGATTGAAATTATCCACCTCATCTACTGGTAAAATCAATGGATCATCACACCCATCATCTCCTAAACACCCATTTTCATTGACACGCATCATCCACATAAATGTACCATTCCATTCCTGACTAGTTTCGGAACCTAGCGTAGAGATATCTCCATTTTCATGCTCATAAATATATCTTATCCCTGCACTCGTATTTGGGTGATTAGAATTTCTATACAATCGTCTCCATACAATTTCTCCATTGTTTCTGATCTTCATCAAGAAGGCATAATTACCGTCAAATTCAGTAGGTTCAAGATTACCTATTCTTTGGAATCCATATGCAAAAAAATAATCTCCTCTACCTCTTTTAACACCTAGGAATTCTGAACTTGATGTCCAATTCAAAGTGTCCAGATAGGAATGAATAAAATCTCCATCTGGTGAAAGCCAAACAAGCTCTGCAGGTCTATCTGTAAATAATTGCTCTAAATATTCATCATCATCGCCTTTATCGAGCTTATCGGTAAAGACAATATTTCCATCAGAGAGCTCTTCTATCCATGCCGGCACATTACCACGACTTTGTCTGTGTGGACTTTCATACTTCCAGAGGATTTGTCCTTCTTGAGAAGTTCTGTATACAGACGCTTTTGTAAAGGGCAATTCATATCGATTACCCCCACAGATGATATCACCATCTTGTGTATGATCCACCTCAAAAGAAAAAAAGTAAGGCTCTCCTTCTTCATCCACATTAATGGATTGTAATTCCTCTCCTTCTGTACTGATCACCTTGTAATTCATATACGTACATTCGTTGAGTTCAGGACAATCATAATAATCCCAAGCGCCACCTATAATTTTATCACCCACCATTGTCATACCATTGGCATTGTGCGTTAACCCATCAGGGTAAAAGGTATCTCTTTTGATTTCTTTAAAATCACTGTCCATTACGACTAGGAGGTGTGTTTGTCTATTTGTCGTTTCATCTGCACCGTAGACATAATACTTTCCTCCATACTTCTGCATTGCTTTCCTACCAAAAAGTACCTCAAAGTAATTGACCGTCTGTATCGTGTCAAAGTTAATATCCAATTCAATTATAGTAGAAGTGCTAATACCATCAATAAAGTTTATTGATGGCACAATGTATTTTCCATTTTCGTACAATAGGTTCCGTGGATTAGGATAAAAATCCAAAGGCACCAATTTGCTCAGGTAGTCTTGTGCAAGACAACCTGAGTTAATGGATAAAAGCATTGTGATAAAAACCAAAAACTTAACTTTTGATTGCATAGTCTTTTAATTTGGTTCTATGTTTTCAATTTTAAGCTGTCAGATCATTGTTTAATAAATTTCTTATATATTAAAGTATGATCGCTCATTGAAATTTTTAAGAAATATATACCACTATTCAAAAAAGAGATATTTAGTCTGTTTTCAAATATTTCATTAAAATTACGAATAGGATTTCCATACGTATCTAATACCGTAATTGCAATCACTCTATAGGACTCTTCTAAATCAAAATTTAAAATATCCATAGCAGGATTAGGATATACTTTCACTGCGGTATTCAATATAGGAGTTTGGACCTCATCTACTGGTAAAATCAAAGGATCATCACACCCATCATCTCCTAAACACCCATTTTCATTGACACGCATCATCCACATAAAATATCCATTATCATTAACCTCTCTACCTAAAATAACGATGTCTCCATTTTCATGTTCATAAATTTGTCGAATTAGCGGTTCCCCATATGGATCATCAGAGTGCTTATAAAGGCGTCTCCATTTAACTTCCCCTTCGTTTGTAAATTTCATTAAAAACCCATAAGAACCATCAAATTCTGTAGGCTCTAAATTATTATAATAATAATCTCCATACACAAAGAAATAGTCACCCTTACCTTTTTGAACACCATGAAATTCAGTGCTGGATGTCCAGTTCACTGTATCTAGATAAGAAAAAAGAAGATCTCCATCAGGAGATAGCCATACAAGTTCTGCGGGTCTATTTGTGTAACCTAAATCCAAATAGTCATCGTCATCTAATTTATCCAGCTTGTCCGTATAAACAATATTCCCATCTGACAATTCTTCTATCCATACAGGAACATTCCCACGACTTTGTCTGTGCGGACTATCATAATTCCATAGGATTGTACCTTCTTGAGTAGATCTATGAACTGAAGCCTTTGCAAATGGCAACTCATATCTGTTTCCTCCACAAATGATATGGCTATCCGCTGTATAATCTACCTCAAAAGAAAAAAAATAAGGTTCTTCTTCTTCCACATTAAAAGATTGTAACTCTTTTCCAGCCGTACTAATAACTTTATAATTCATAAATGTACATTCCGAAAGTTCAGGACAGTCATAGTAGTCCCAAGCTGCGCCAATGATTTTATCATCCACCATAGTCATACTATTAGCATTGTGAGTATTTCCATCTGGATAAAATGTGTCTCGCTTGATTTCATCAAAATTCTCATCCATTTCCACTAAAAGGTGGGTTTGTCTGTTTGTGGTTTCATCTGCAGCATAAGCGTAATAGCTTCCATTATATTTTTGAGGAGATTTTCTGCTAAAAAGTACATTGGAATGATTGATTGTCCGTATAGTATCAAAGTTTTCATCCAATTCGATGATTGTCGAAGTACTGACATCATCAATAAAATTTATTGATGAAACAATGTACTTGCCATCTTCATAAAGCAATGTTCGTGTGTTTGGAAGAAAATCCAAATTAACAAATTTACTCAGGTACCTTTGCGCAAAGGTACCTGAGCTATTCATTAGCAATAGCATTACAATCAAAAATATATATTTTGACCTCATTGCTTGATTTTTATAGTTTCACAAAAGGTAAAGTGACTAACTCTTTATCATCTACAACACATCTTATCATATACAATCCAGACACTAAGTTACTGATATTTATTCGATCAAGGTTGTCCGCTCTAAGCTTTATCTTTACTTGATAATTTCGGTCAATGATAGTAATATCATTCAGTTTTCGATCAAATTTATTTTTCAATGTGAGTTCATTCATAACAGGATTTGGCACAACACTTAGCCCAATTCCAATATCCATATCTTGACTATTTCGTGTACCTCCGCTCTTTGTAGATACACTACTTGTCAATCGAATACCGGTAAGGTGGTAATTGATTGGGATAGCATACCCTACGGCTGGTGTTGTTCCTGTAGCAATAGTATGAACGGTTTGAATCTGGTTCCAATCATACTAGTAAAAAAATGGATCAATTTCTGACGCAACCCCATATTTCTCCTTGTGCAGCCCCCTGGTCTAGAACCCCACTTTCAAAGGAAGTGACTTCTTGCTCATCACCACAAAAACTAGTAGAAACTCCAGTAACTGCATTCATACAGGTGGTACATATTTTATCATCTGAACATCCCAAAACGATAAAGGAAAAAGAAAAAAGAAATATCCGAAGTACTTTCAACTTAAAATTCATATGGCTAAAGCTAATTTAATGGAGTGCAAATTAAATAATTATTGGAAGATCAATGAGGTATTAAATCTATCTTTATACATCACAATTACTTTTTTAACAGAATAAATATATTAGGACTCGAAGATTGTGTTCTATCTCTAAAATCCAAGACAAACATTCACGGATTATGTGGATATAAGCGTCATCATATTAGAACTTAATCCTCTTTTAAACTATTTATACTATAGACTTATGAATAAAAATTATTGAGTTAAGATTTTTACTTACTTTTGGAGTCCGAATTTGAAATTTGATTATTATAAATAAATAGAATTTTTTTATGGCATTTGATATTGATATGATAAAAGCCCATTACGAAAGTTTGGGAGAAAAACTTTTAGTAGTAAAAGAAGTCTTGGGTCGTCCACTGACATTGGCAGAAAAGATTTTGTACACACACTTAAATCCTGAATCTCCGCTTAAGAATTATGCAAGAGGAAAGGATTATGTTTTCTTTTCGCCTGATAGAGTAGCCATGCAAGATGCAACTGCTCAAATGGCTCTACTTCAGTTTATGATGGCAGGAAAAGATAAAGTATCTGTTCCGTCTACTGTACATTGTGACCACCTCATTCAAGCCAAGGTAGAAGCAGCTGAAGACTTAAAAGGTGCATTAGATATCAATTCTGAAGTTTATGACTTTTTGGAATCCGTAAGTGATAAATATGGTTTGGGATTCTGGAAGCCTGGTGCAGGAATCATTCACCAAGTTGTTCTGGAAAATTATGCATTTCCTGGCGGAATGATGATCGGTACAGACTCACACACCCCAAATGCTGGAGGGTTAGGAATGGTTGCTATCGGTGTTGGTGGAGCAGATGCAGTGGATGTAATGGCTGGAATGCCTTGGGAATTAAAAATGCCAAAATTGATAGGAGTAGAATTAACAGGAACATTGAATGGATGGTTGTCTGCTAAAGATGTGATCTTAAGAGTGGCTGAAATTCTTACAGTTAAAGGCGGAACAGGAGCAATTGTAGAGTATTTCGGACCTGGTGCTGTAAGTTTATCATGTACTGGAAAAGGAACAATTTGCAACATGGGAGCAGAAATCGGTGCAACTACCTCTACGTTCGGATATGATGAAAGTATGAGTCGATATCTAAGAGCAACAGATAGATCAGACGTTGCTGATTTGGCGGACCAATACGCTTCTTATCTAACTGCAGATCCAGAATGTTATGCAGAACCTGA
The DNA here is from genome assembly GCA_029212405.1 of Saprospiraceae bacterium. GTDB lineage: Bacteria > Bacteroidota > Bacteroidia > Chitinophagales > Saprospiraceae > CAJXUU01. Next base: position 3,443 of record JARGNR010000142.1, on the reverse strand, counting down.
AAAATATTTTGATCAGGTCATTAAAATCAATTTGTCTGAGTTAGAGCCAAGAATTAATGGTCCATTCACACCAGATTTAGCGACTCCTATTTCAAAAATGGCAGAAGTTGCTAAAGAAAACGACTGGCCTTTGGAATTAGAATATTGTTTGATTGGATCTTGTACAAATTCATCTTATGAAGATATTTCAAGAGCAGCTTCTATTGCCAAGCAAGCAAACGATAAAGGAATCACTCCTGGCTCACAATTAACGATAACTCCTGGTTCAGAACAAGTTCGGTTTACCATTGAACGAGATGGGTTGATCGAAATATTTGAGAAAATGGGCGCCAAGGTATTTGCTAATGCTTGTGGACCATGCATCGGTCAATGGGACAGAGCAGGAGCCAGTAAAAAAGAGAAAAATAGTATTCTTCATTCATTCAATAGAAACTTTTCTAAAAGAGCGGATGGAAATCCAAATACGCATGCATTTGTCGCATCTCCAGAAATAGTTACGGCAGTGGCCTTATCTGGAAAATTAGGTTTCAATCCATTGACAGATACATTGACCAATGATAAAGGAGAAGAAATTAAGTTGGATCCTCCTACGGGATATGAATTACCTCCAAAAGGATTTGATGTTGAAGATGCGGGCTATAATGCTCCTATTGAAGATGGAAGTGGAGTGGAAGTTGTTGTAAAACCTACTTCAGATAGATTACAATTACTGACCCCATTTGTACCTATCACTCAAGATCAAATGAATAACATGAGGGTCTTGATCAAAGTGAAAGGTAAATGTACTACAGATCACATCTCAATGGCGGGACCATGGTTGAAGTACAGAGGACATTTAGAAAACATCTCAAATAATTGTTACATCGGTGCCATCAACTACTTCAACGAAGAAGCGAATAATGTCATCAATTATGTAACAGGGAATTATATGGCTGTGCCTGATTCTGCCAGAGCATACCAAGATGCAAAAGTTGGAACGGTAGTATTTGGTGAGGAAAACTTAGGAGAAGGATCTTCTAGAGAGCATGCAGCTATGGAACCAAGATTCTTAGGGGTAAATGCTGTAATTGTTAAGTCATTTGCAAGAATCCATGAGACAAACTTGAAAAAACAAGGAATGTTGGCATTGACTTTTGTCAATAAGTCAGATTATGATCTTGTACGACAAGATGATATGGTTTCATTCCCAGACTTTTCTGAAATGGCGCCTGGTAAGAACCTTACATTGAGACTAGATCATGCAGATGGTACGAGTGATACCTTCGAAGTAAGTCATAGTTATAATCAAGCACAAATTGACTGGGTAAAATCAGGAAGTGCATTAAATAAAATTAGAGAAGAAGTTGCGAAGGGTAATGCATAAGTAAACGACTTCTTTAGAAAGATTTAAAAAGCCATGATTCATTTGAATTGTGGCTTTTTTATTTGTATTTGATATGCGGTGTCTTGCAGTGGGTAAGATGAACACTATTTTATTCAGAAAACTAAGTTATATTAACATCCGATTTAAATCACTTCATAACTTAATTATTACTTTGCTATGAATCGCAGACATTTTTCACAAAAGAGTCTACTGTATGTCGGAGGAGCATTTGCATTGTCCAAAAATGTGGACTCCACTTCTAAATCCCCATTAAAAAGAAGATGTCCTGGCATGTTGCAAAAAGGAGACACCGTAGCTCTAATTGCCCCCGGAAGTAGCATTCCTGATGAGAAAATTGAAAAAGCCAAAGCGAATATCGAATCACTGGGGCTAAAAACCAAAGAAGGCAAAAATATTCGAAAAAAATATGGGTATACTGCAGGAACCGATCAGGAAAGAATCGCTGATCTTCATTGGGCATTTTCCGACAAAAGCATTAAAGGCGTTTGGTGTCTTCGCGGTGGATATGGATGCACACGAATTCTCCCCTTCCTTGACTACAAGCTGATAAAGAAATACCCTAAACCACTCATTGGGTATAGTGATGTAACTGCACTCCAAATGGCCATTTACAAAAAAACAGGTTTAACAACCTTTCATGGCCCGGTTGGATCATCCGAGTTTACCCCTTATTCTGTGCAGCAAATTAAAAAGATTCTATTTTCCAATCTGAGCACTTTGGACATCCTCCCATTTGAAAAAGAAAAAATTGAGGTTCTCAGTCCAGGAAAAGCGCAAGGAGATTTGATCGGTGGAAACCTCTCTTTGATCAGTGCGATGTGCGGAACTACATATCTTCCATCTGCAAAAGGAAAAATTGTTTTCTTGGAAGACATTGAAGAAAAACCTTATCGAATAGATCGAATGTTGATTCAGCTCGAACAGGCATGGGATCTCAACAAAGCCAAAGGAATACTTTTGGGTGAATTTGTTGATTGTGATTCTGATAGTGATCGATCCCTTTCGCTCCAAGAAACACTTGAAAATCACTTTAAGGATATTAATATTCCAGTATTGTATCGAGTTTCTTTGGGCCATATCGACAATCAGGCCACCTACCCTATTGGTGTTCGATCCAGCATGGATACATCCAATCCAACGATTAGAATTTCAGAAAAATGGATGCAATAAAATAAACGCATTTATGTACAAACCTAGACACATTACTTTCAAAGAACTTATTACAATTGAAGGTTGGCAAATAAAAAGTTATACCATTTCAGAATCCATTGATTTTCAAAACATTCACGCGTATCAACAAGCTGTTGCCTTACTTTCTGACTGGATTTTAGATATGAATTCATTCAACGATCAACACGAATCCATTGCATTTCTTATTGAAGTGATTTAAAAACATATTGTTAATTCCATTGCATGTCATTGATTCTCAACTTTTCACAATTTTTCAGTCACGTAGCTAATGCTATGTTTCTTCAAAATCGTATCAATTTGAAAACCAAGCATATACAATTCATTTTAACATACGTTTTTAAATCACTTCATTGTACATGAAGCCAATGAAGGAATATTCGTTTTATTAAATACATGGGTAGGTCAAAATATGCTCCAATCTCATGTCTATTTCACAAAACATGAGGGTCAAAACACATTTGAAAAAATCTCTGGAAGTGGTTTAATTGCATGTGTCTGGGAACTAGAAATCATGTGGCATGAAAAAAAATCATGGACAAAACACTATTTACAGAAAATAGAAAAGCCTGACTTTTACAGTTATCTTCAAGATCAACTTCAAGCTGTAATATAGTGATGTATCTCTGGATGGACCAGTCGCAATCCGACTTCAGTTAAACATTTTTTCATAAATAACCTCCTCTATCTAGGGGTATTCATAAAAAGCTAATTCCCTTAAATAACGACTATTTTCGCATGTTACTTCTGAAAAGAACACCCCATTTTTTGGTACTTTTTACGCAAAACAGGGTAATATATTTTTCAACTCATTTGGTCATTCCTTTAGATTTACAACCAAGACATTTTACTATATATATAAATACTTATT